>NZ_JCAFVP010000007.1:0-207811 GCF_059372495.1 Stenotrophomonas sp. YJH_SMC_80 | reverse complement strand
GATCATGTTCTTGACGTAGTCAGCATGGCCCGGGCAATCGACGTGGGCGTAGTGACGGACCGGGGATTCGTATTCGACGTGCGCGGTCGAGATCGTGATACCACGAGCCTTTTCTTCCGGAGCGGCGTCGATCGAGGAGTAGTCCTTGAACTCGCCACCGAAGCGCTCGGCACCGATCTTGGTCAGTGCGGCGGTCAGCGTGGTCTTGCCGTGGTCGACGTGACCGATGGTGCCGACGTTGACGTGCGGCTTGGTGCGCTCGAACTTACCCTTGGCCATGGCTGCTTATCTCGAATTCGTCTGAGAGGTGATGCTTAAGATGGTGCTCACGAAAGGAATCGAACCTTCGACCTCTTCCTTACCAAGGAAGTGCTCTACCGACTGAGCTACGTGAGCCGAGTTTTGCATTATGACATGAACTCGATAATATTCAAAGTTCATTCAATGGAGCGGGAGACGGGAATCGAACCCGCACCATCAGCTTGGAAGGCTGAGGTTCTACCATTGAACTACTCCCGCGCCGGGAATGTCACAACGTGAAACTGGTGGAGGGAGGTGGATTCGAACCACCGAAGGCGTAAGCCAGCAGATTTACAGTCTGCCCCCGTTGGCCGCTTGGGTATCCCTCCTTACCACCCCATTCCGTTGCCGCCGAAGCGTTGCGGTGTGTGGTGGTGAGCCGCTTATTCTGCTGATGGGACGGGGGGCTGTCAACGCTTTTTTCCATTTTTTTCACACGCTGTCGCAAACCCATTGATACGCAAGGTTATTGCCCTGGGACCGGCAGGGTCTCGTTGGCGAAAATTGCGACATGAGGGACGCCGTCGCCGCCGATCCAGCCCCGATACATGCCCTGGGTGTTGAACGGCGTGGCCATTTTTCCGTCTGCGCCGAGCACGATCGCACCGCCGTCGCCGCCCATCTGCGGAATCGTCTCGTTGATCACGCCCTTGCCGGCCTGCTCCGGGCTCTGCCCCTGGTAGCGCATGCGCGCGCAGATCTCGTGCGCGGCCGCAGTGCGGATGTAGTACTCGCCCCACCCGGTGCCGGACACCGCGCAGCGTGCGTCGGCCCAGGTGCCGGCACCGATGATCGGCGAGTCACCCACCCGGCCGTAGCGCTTGTTGGTCATGCCCCCGGTGGAGGTACCGGCGGCCAGATGCCCCTGCGCGTCCAATGCGACCGCACCAACGGTACCGAAGTGCTTTGCAGTCTCCAGGTCGGCATGCGCCTGGCCGCTGGCCTCTTCCTTCAGCGCGCGCTGCAGCTGCTGCCAGCGCTTCTCTGTACGGAAGTAGGAGGGATCGACCAGAGGAATGCCCTGCTCGGCCGCGAAGGCTTCGGCGCCCTGCCCGACCATCATCACGTGGCGGGATTTCTGCATCACGGTCTGCGCCAGCAGGATCGGGTTGCGCACCCGCTGCACGCCCGCCACCGCGCCCGCCGCCTGGTTCGCGCCATCCATGACCGCCGCATCCAGCTCGTTGCGGCCGTCGTGGGTGAACACTGCGCCCTTGCCGGCGTTGAAGGTGGGATCGTCCTCCAGCACGGTGATCGCGGCGGTGACTGCGGCCAGCGCGGGGCGCCCCGCCGCCAGTTCCGCATGACCCTTCAGCAGTGCCGCCCGCAGCGCGTCACGTGCGGCCTTTTCCTCGGCCGGCGACAGGTCCTTGCGCTCGACGCCGGCGCCGCCGTGGATGACCAGCAGCGGTGAAGCGGCCGATGCGGCCTGGGCAAGCATGGGCAGGGACAGCAGCGCAGACAGCGCCAGGCGCAGTTTCATCGGATACGTCTCCAGCAGTAACGGGGAATGGATTGCAGGGTAGTGCCGGCCGCTGGCCGGCGGGGGGCGTATCAGGGAAGGTGGGTTGCCGGCGAGCGGCCGGCACTACCGAAGCGTGAACTCAAGCTCGCCATCGCTGACGTCGGCCACGGCCTGGTAGTCGGCCTCGGCCTGGACGTCATCCAGGCGCATGCGGCTGCCGCTGGCGACCACCGTTACCGGCACCGCGCGGAAGCGTAGCGGCTCGCCCTCGACCAGGCGGTCGGCATCGCGGCCAGGGCTGACCACCCAGACCTTGCCCTCGCCATCAGCGCTGTAGACCTGCGCCTGGCCATCGGGCTCCACGCACAGGGCGGTGTCCTCGTCGACGCCGATGCCGACGATGTCGGGGTCGCCACTGTCCTGGGCAGCGCGCGCCACGAACACGATCAGGCGACCGAGCCGGTCCCGCTTGTCGAAGTGGGTGTCGGTGACCACGCGCTGCAGGTAGGGCATCTGCAGGAAGCCGCTGTCCATGGTCACCGCGCTGCCCATCGGGTCCGCCAGGGCGCCGGCAGAGGTGATGCTGCCGCCGTCCATCGCGCCGTAGGCATAGCCACCGAGGATGGCGAGCCCCGCACTGGTACCGGCAATCGGCTTGCCAGCGCGCACATGGGCGTTCAGCGCGCGGTTGAGCGCAGTGCCCTTCCAGAAGCGGATGTAGCGCGACTGGTCACCACCGGCAATGAAGATGGCATCAGCTGCGGCAACCACGCGCAGCACGGCCGGATCGTCGGCGCCGCGGCGGCTGTCGAAGACCAGCGTCTGCACTGCGGTGGTACCGCCGATCTCGCGGTACAGGCGGTCCTGCAGCTCATCACTGCCAGAAGCGCGCAGGATCAGCACGCGGCCATTGCCAGCCTGCTTCAGCCACCAGTGGAAGGCCTCCGGCACCCATTCGCCACCGCCCATCAGCATCATGGCCGGTGCGCGCGGACCGGGCCGGGGCGCGTCGAGATCGCCGGCTTCGTAGTAGGCGAAGCCCGGGCCCTGCAGGTCCTGCGCAAGGGCGACCAACGGCACGGCCAAGACCAGCAGCGCCAGCCAGGCGAAGGGGGCAGGCAGGGTCCGATGGAGGCGTCGCATCTTGATCTCCCTGAACAAAATCGACTTGCAAGCGTTTCCACTCTTTGCCAGATAGGGACCCAGTAGTCAAGGACATGAAAAAGGCGTTAAATGCGCGCGCCCGTTCCGGAAATCTGAATGGGGGACAGGGCCCCTCCTCTGCGGGCCGGCTTCATTTCCGAGAATTCCTCATGCGTAGAAAGGCGATGGCGTGGTCGATCCAGCTGGCGTTGATGGGCGTGGCTGCTTCCGCGGCGGCCCAGGCACCGGCTTCCTCCTCGGTTCAACAACTGGATGCGGTGCAGGTCACCGGTTCGCGCATTCCGCGCGCCCAGGTGGAAGGCCCCGCCCCGATCACGGTGATCAACGCCGAACAGATCCGCTCCAGCGGCTTCACCAGCGTGCCGGACGTGTTGCGTGCAATGACCCAGAACGGCGGTGAGACCCAGAGCCAGCAGTCTTCCAGCGGCGCCGACTTCTCGCCGGGCGCCCAGCAGGTGGACCTGCGCGGCCTGGGCCCGAACCACACGCTGGTGCTGGTCAATGGCCGCCGCATCGCCGACTTCCCGATGCCGTTCAAGGGCCGCAGCAACTTCACCGATGTCTCCAACATCCCGCTGGGGATGATCGAGCGCATCGAAGTGCTGACCGGCAGCGCCTCGGCCATCTACGGCTCGGACGCGATCGCCGGCGTGGTCAACTTCATCCTGAAGAAGAAGGCCGACGGCACCACGATCGACATGCGCATGGGCACCACCAGCGAAGGCGGTGGCGAGTCGTTCGACATGAGCCTGGCCAGCGGCTTCAGCCGCGGCAACTTCAACGCCGTGTACAGCGTCGAGCTGCAGTCGCAGACTCCGCTGTGGGCCTATGAGCGCGACATCCAGGATTCGACCCAGGACGGCCCCACCGAGGGCTCGCGCATCGCCCGCCGCGCTTACCTGCGTACGGACTACAACGACGACTACCTGGATCCGGGCGCGGCCACCTGCGAAGCGCTGGCCGGGCAGAACCAGGGCAGCACCTACCGCGCCTACCGCCCGCGCTACGGTTACTACTGCGGCAGCGACAGCTCGATCGGCTACGGCACCATCCTCAGCAAGCGCCGCGGCGCCAATGGCTACGCCTCGCTGAGCTACGACTTCGACAACGGCCAGCAATGGTTCGCCGATGTGCAGCTGGGCTACCACACGATGTCGCTGATGCGCGACGTCACCAAGTGGGGCCGCATGGACGCCAATGGCGATGAGTCGGGCTACTTCAACAACCAGGCCACCGGCGAGATCGAGTTCTGGCAGCGCCAGTTCTCACCCGAGGAAATGGGGGGCCTGCGCAATGCGATGGTACGCAGCACGCAGAAGACCTTCAGCGTGACCACCGGCTTCAAGGGCAATCTGGCCGGCAACTGGGACTACGAAGCGGCGCTGAGCCATTCTCAGTACCAGTCGCGGATCAGCTGGGCGCAGATCATCGCCGCCAAGGCCAATGACCTGTTCCTGGGCCCGCAGCTGGGCGTGGACGACGACGGTTTCCCGATCTACAACGCGGACCCGTCGCGGCTGTACCGGCCGCTGACCCGCGCCGAGTACGATTCGATTGCCGCACGCACTACCTATTCGCCGAAGTCGCGCACCGAGACGGCTGCATTCACGCTGACCAATTCCGCGCTGTTCGGCCTGCCGGGCGGTGATGCCGGGTTCGCCGCGACCGTGGAAGTGGGCCAGCAGGCCTATGCGCTGAATCCCGATCCGCTGGCCACCCAGTACTACTACTACAGCTGGAAGGATTCGGACGGCCAGGGCTCGCGCAACCGCTGGGCGACCGCCGCCGAGCTGCGCATGCCGCTGCACGAGACGATCAACCTGAGCGTGGCCGGCCGCTACGACCAGTACCGCTATTCCGGCCACACCATCGGCAAGGCGACCTGGAGCGGCGGTCTGGAATGGCGCCCGATCGACACGCTGCTGGTGCGCGGTTCGTATGGCACTGCGTTCCGCGCGCCGGACCTGCACTACGTGTTCGCCGGACCGGGCAACGACGAGACCACCGCCGAAGACCTGTACAGCTGCCGCGCCGATGGCGCCAGCGACTGTTCCGACTACGAGCGCAACCTGATCCGCAGCCGCACCGGCAACCGCCAGCTCGACCCGGAAACCAGCACCTCGTGGAGTGCAGGCTTGGTCTGGTCGCCGGCGATCGGCCTGGACCTGTCGGTGGACTGGTTCGACATCGACATGCGCAAGCAGGTGCAGGACATGGATGTGCGCACCCTCCTGGCCAACGAAGCGAACTGCCGGCTCGGCAGTGCCGACATCAATTCGCCGACCTGCGTGGACGCGCTCGACCGCATCACCCGTACCAGCGACGGCCGCCTGTACGGCGTGCGCGTGGCGCCGATCAACGTCGCCCGCGAGTCGACCTCCGGCATCGACGTCGGCCTGCGCTACCGCCTGCAGACCGGTATCGGCGACTTCATCCTCAATGGCACCCACACCTGGGTGAAGAAGCACGATTTCCAGCGCTACCCCGGCGATCCGACCCTGGACCAGTTCGCGGTCAACAGCGGATTCGACATCCCGCGCACCAAGACCAGCCTGAGCGTGACCTGGGAGAAGGACGCGTGGTCGGCCACGATCTACGGTTCGCGCCTGGGCAAGCTGCCGACCTCGGACAACTACGACCAGTCATTCGACTGGGAAAGCGGTGACAGCCCCTACGTGAAGGCGACCTACCGCTACAACGCCTCGGTGCAGTATCGCTTCGACGACCATTCGCGCCTGTCGCTGTCGGTGGTCAACGTGTTCAACAAGATGCCGCCGAAGGATGCCACCTACACCGCGTATCCGTACTACGACGTGTCCTGGTTCGACAGCGTCGGCCGCACCATCAACCTGCAGTACACCCACAAGTTCGGTGGCAGCGCGCTGTAAGGCACACCGTATTGCAGAACGTGGACAACAAGGCCCGCCACTGGCGGGCCTTGTTGTTCATGCACACCGTACCCGGTAGATGCCCACCTTGGTGGGCATTCGTTGCCGCGCACCCGCCCGGGGTTTTCCACACCGCACGTGGAAAGCGATGGGGGTTTGGTGTGGACAAGTCCCTGCGAGCCACGCATTGCAATGGTTTCGAAGGGTGGCAATTTTTTGTCCAGACAGAATCCGGGTTTTCCACATGCGCCGTGGAAAGCGATGGGAACTAGGTGTGGACAAGTAGTTGTGAGCATTGCACCGCAGGCGTTTCGAAGCGTGGTGAAAATTTGTCCACGCTGCACGATCGAGGCAGGTAGCGCCGAGCCCGCGCTCTGCTCACGCCCATCGCAGCCGTGCATCGGCTCGGCGCTGCATCAGGTTCGCCGGTTTTCCACACCCAACGTGGAAAGCGATGGGAGTTTGCTGTGGACAAGTACCGGCGAACGTCACACCGCAAGCGTTTCGCAGCGTGGTGTTTTTTTGTCCATTACCGGAAACGCGAACGCCCCGCACAGAGCGGGGCGTCCGGGGTCGATCCGATGCCGCTGGATCAGACGTTGAAGCGGAAGTGCAGGATGTCGCCTTCCTGCACGCGGTATTCCTTGCCTTCCAGGCGCAGGCGACCGGCTTCCTTGGCGCCGGCTTCGCCCTTGTACTTGATGAAGTCGTCATACGCGATGGTTTCGGCGCGGATGAAGCCCTTCTCGAAGTCGGTGTGGATGACGGCGGCAGCCTGCGGGGCGGTGGCGCCCTTGCGTACGGTCCACGCGCGGACTTCCTTCACGCCAGCGGTGAAGTAGGTCTGCAGGCCGAGCAGGCTGTAGGCCGCGTTGATCACGCGGTTCAGGCCCGGCTCGCTCAGGCCCAGATCGGCCAGGAAGGTGTCGCGGTCTTCGTCGTCAAGCTGGGACAGCTCTTCCTCGATCGCGGCCGACACCGGCACCACCTGCGCGCCCTCGGCGGCGGCGTGCGCGCGCACGGCTTCCAGGTGCGGGTTGTTCTCGAAGCCGTCTTCCAGCACGTTGGCGATGTACATCACCGGCTTCAGGGTCAGCAGGAACAGGTCGCGCACCAGCGCCTTCTCTTCCTCGTCCAGGCCCACCGAACGACCGGCCTTGCCGTCCGACAGCGCAGCCTGCAGCTTGGCCAGGACCGGCTTGCGCGCCGCTGCGTCCTTGTCGCCGCCCTTGGCCGCACGCTCGGCACGGTTCAGCGCCTTCTCGACACTGTCCAGGTCAGCCAGCGCCAGCTCGGTGTCGATGGTTTCGATGTCAGAGATCGGATCGACCTTGCCGGCCACGTGCACGATGTCGCCGTGCTCGAAGCAGCGCACCACGTGGGTGATCGCGTCGACTTCGCGGATGTGCGCCAGGAACTTGTTGCCCAGGCCTTCACCGCTGGCGGCACCGGCCACCAGGCCGGCGATGTCGACGAACTCGACCGCGGTCGGGATGACCTTCTGCGGATTGATGATGCCCGCCAGCTCGTTCAGGCGCGGGTCCGGCACCGGCACGATGCCGACGTTCGGCTCGATGGTGCAGAACGGGAAGTTCGCCGCGGCGATACCCGCCTTGGTCAGCGCATTGAACAGGGTCGACTTGCCGACGTTGGGCAGGCCGACGATGCCGCATTTGATACCCATGGGTGACAGCTCTCTGGGGTGAAAGTGATTGGGGAAACAGCGGCCTGGGCGCTGCTTTTCCAATCATTCTCCGTACCGACCAACGGTCGGTACCTACCGGATTGGTTGGTTCCGTACCGACCAACGGTCGGTACCTAGCGGATTGGATGGTTCCACACCGACCAACGGTCGGTACCTACAGCTTATTTCGGGGTGTGCAGCCGCTTCATCGCTTCGCTGAAATCGCCCTGCACTGCCAGCGGCATCACGTCGATCGCATCGTCGATGGCGCGTGTGATCAGCACGTCATCGTCCTTCGACGGACGGCCAAGCACCCAACCCACCACGCGGTCCTTGTGGCCGGGATGGCCGATGCCCACGCGCAGGCGATGGAACTTGCCGTGGCCGAGCAGGCGGATGGTGTCGCGCAGGCCGTTCTGGCCGCCGTGGCCACCGTCGAACTTCAGCCGCGCCACGCCGGGCGCCAGGTCCAGTTCGTCGTGTGCGAGCAGGGTTTCTTCCGGTTCGATCTTCCAGAACCGCTGTGCGGCGGTGACCGACTTGCCGCTGAGGTTCATGAAGGTGGCGGGCTTGAGCAGCCACACCGTCTGCCCGGCGATCTCGACCTTGGCGGTCTCACCGAACAGCTTGCTGTCCACATTCCATCGCGCACCGGCCTTCTCCGCCAGGGCCTCAACGAAATGAAACCCGGCATTGTGCCGGGTCCGGGCGTGTTCCGATCCGGGATTGCCCAGACCGACGATCAGTCGCAGTCCTGCCATGGTTCCTTCCAGTACGGTGCCTGCCCGGAGGCAGGCACCGTAACGGTATTACTCGGCGGCAGCCGCTTCTTCGTCAGCCTCGTCGGCCTTGCCGGCCTTGGCGGTGACGATGGCGTCGTCGTGGTCCTTGCCCAGCGCCAGGGCCGGGATTTCCACGCCCTTCGGCAGCTTGATGTCGGACAGGTACACCACGTCACCGGCCTTCAGCTCGCCCAGGTCGACTTCGATCGACTCCGGCAGGTCCTTCGGCAGGCAGGTGATGGTCACTTCCTTCAGTTCGTGGGTGACCACGACGTCGGCAGCCTTGCCGGCCGGCGAGGTGTCTTCGTTGACGAAGTGCAGCGGGACCGAAGCGGTCAGGGCTTCGTTCTCGTTCACGCGCTGGAAGTCCAGGTGCATGATCAGCTGCTTGTACGGGTGGCGCTGCATGTCACGCAGCAGGACCTTCTGCACCTGGCCATCCAGGTTCAGGTCCAGGATCGAGGCATAGAACCACTCGTTCTGCTGGGCCAGCCAGATTTCGTTGTGGTCCAGGCTGATGGCGACCGGCTCGGCGTTGCCGCCGTACACGATGGCCGGGATCACACCGGCGTGACGCAGGCGGCGGCTCGCACCCTTACGCTGCAGTTCACGCTTGGTGACCTTGATTTCATGGGTCTTCGACATTTTCGACTACTCAGGTTGTTGCCGCGCCCTGCGGCGTGGCGGTTGAAGATGCTTCCGCGACCAGAAGCATCCGGGTATGCCCCCGCCGTTGCCGGCAGGGGCGAAGAACTCAGTCGACGTACAGCGAGCTGACCGACTCGCCGAAGGCGATGCGGCGCATCGTTTCGGCCAGCATTTCCGCCACGCTCAGCTGGCGGATCTTGCTGCACACCCGCGCCGCGTCCTTCAGCGGGATGGTGTCGGTCACCACCAGCTCGTCGAGCTGGGAATTGGTGATGTTGTCCACCGCCGGGCCCGACAGCACCGCGTGGGTGCAGTAGGCGGCGACCTTGAGCGCACCGCGCGCCTTCAGGGCAGCAGCAGCAGCGCACAGGGTGCCGGCGGTGTCGACGATGTCATCGACCATCACGCAGGTCTTGCCTTCGACGTCACCGATGATGTTCATCACGGTGGAGACGTTGGCGCGCGGGCGGCGCTTGTCGATGATAGCCAGGTCGGCGTCATCCAGGCGCTTGGCCACCGCACGGGCGCGGACCACGCCGCCCACGTCCGGCGACACAACAATCAGGTTCTCGGTGCCGTAGGCACGCCAGATGTCGGCCAGCAGCAGCGGGGACGCATACACGTTGTCCACCGGAATATCGAAGAAGCCCTGGATCTGGTCGGCGTGCAGGTCGACGGTCAGCACGCGATCAGCGCCAGCGGTGCTGAACATCTTCGCCGCCAGCTTGGCGGTGATCGGCACGCGCGAGGAACGCATGCGGCGATCCTGCCGCGAGTAGCCGAAGTACGGCACCACGGCGGTCACGCTGGCCACCGATGCGCGCTTGAGCGCGTCGATCAGCACCAGCAGTTCCATCAGGTTTTCCGCGCTCGGCGCGCAGGTCGGCTGGATCACGAACACGTCCTGCTTGCGGACGTTCTCTTCGATTTCCACCTGCACTTCACCATCGGAGAAGTGCGAGACCAGCGCCTTGCCCGGGCGAACCCCCAGTTCCTTGCAGATGTTCTGCGCCAGACGTTTGTTGGCGTTGCCGGAAAAGACCAGCAGGTTCGGGGACTCTTGCATCATGATTGTCTCGGGCGGGGACGAGTGGCGGGGATCCGGAGTCGGCAAGGACCCCGATGGACCCTTGCTGCTGACAACACCGCGGTTGTTTCCACGTCCCGCGCGGGCGATGCGCTGGAAGGCGCGGACACAGCCGCTATTGGCAGGGGCGGTAGGATTCGAACCTACGAATGCCAGGATCAAAACCTGGTGCCTTGGGCCTCTTGGCGACGCCCCTGCATTGATAAATCAGTGTTGCTCGAGTGCATCCAGCAGTGGCGAACGCGCAACGCCCGCTGCCACCCTTGCCCGCAACTCCTTCGGCAACTTCGACCGTCCCTGCTCTGCGGCAGACTGCGATGCGAACTCGACGAAACAACCACTTCCCGAACCGGTCAGCCGCGCCGTGCCGATATCGCTCAACGCGGCGAACGCTGCCTCGACGGCAGGCTCACGGCGGCGCAGCACCGGTTCGAACGCGTTCCCGACCAGGGTCCCGGAAGCGAAGTCCTCTATTTTCGCCACTGGGCTGCCGCGCGTCAAATCCGGGTCTGCGAACAGAGCCGGGGTGGGAACATGAACACCCGGTTCAACCACCACATACCAGGCCGGCTCCAGCACGATCGGCTGCAGGCGCTCACCCACCCCTTCGGCCCAGGCATTGCGCCCGCGCACGAACACCGGCACGTCAGCGCCCAGGCGCAGTCCCAGCGCAGCAAGCGCGTCCTCGTCCAGACCGGCACGCCAGAGCCGGTTCAGCACCACCAGTACGGTGGCCGCGTCAGACGAACCGCCGCCAAAGCCACCACCTGCAGGAACGTGTTTTTCGACGATGATGTCTGCGCCTTGCACGATGTTGGCCGCATCTTTCAGAAGCCGCGCGGCGCGGACCGCCAGGTCATCCGCCTCGGCCACGCCAGCCAGCCCCTCGCCCTGCCGGCGCACCTGGCCGTCTTCGCGCAGGCGCAGACCGATGCGGTCGCCCCAGTCCAGCAGGCGGAACACGGTCTGCAGCTCGTGGTAGCCATCGGCACGGCGGCCGGTGATGTGCAGGAACAGGTTCAGCTTGGCCGGGGCCGGCCACCAGGACCAGCCCGTGTCATCGCGCCCGGCACTCATGGGGTGCCCTGCCCCCATTGGTCGACCAGCAGGCGCACCTTGGCGTCGCCATTGCCGGCCTCGATCCGGCGCGGCAGCGCCGGGCGCCCGGCCTCGGCCGGGTACCAGTCCAGGTACTGCACCTGCCAGCCCATCTGCTGCATGCGACGCGGCCGGCCTTCACCATCACGCTCGACCTTCTCCGGACCGGCAGCATCACCGGCCACCAGGCCACGAATCCACGCCGGCAGCTGGTTGACCGGGATGTCCCAGCCGGTCGCCTCCAGCAGCAGTTGCTGGGCGTCTTCGCCGTCACGCGGCCCGCCGGCCAGTCCTTCCAGCCGACCGGCTCCGGAATGGGTATCGCCGGTCAGCTTCCAGCTCTGCCGGGTCACCGGCGCGCTCAGCTCAACCACATAGCGGCGTCCTTCCTGCTTCCAGTCGATGCGTCCGCTGCCGCCGTCCTTGCCCTTGCTGACCGCGACCCGGCCCTGGAAAGTCCAGTCCGGCTGTGCCTGCAGCGCGGCCACGCGCGCCGCCTCGGCCTGCGCCGCCTCGGCCGAAACAACCTCGACCACCGCCGGCGCCGGGATCTTCTGCGTGCCCACGCTGGTACAGGCGGTCAGCGCCAGGGCCGCAGTTGCCAACAGCAGCGGCCGGATCAGGGAAACACTCATGGATTGAATTTCTCGCGGGCGCGCAGCAGCGCGCGGTTTTCAGGGTCGAGCTTGGCCGCTTCGTCGAAGAAATGGCGGGCCTCGTCATGCTTGCCCAGCACCCACAACACTTCGCCGACATGGGCGGCGATCTCGGGGTCCTTGGCCAGGGTCCAGGCACGGCGCAGCTGCACCAGTGCTTCTTCCTTGCGGCCCAGGCGATACAGCACCCAGCCATAGCTGTCGACGATGGCAGCGTTGTCCGGTTCGGCCACGCGGGCGCGGTCGATCAGCTCCAGCGCTTCCTGCAGGCGACCGGTGCGATCGGCCAGGGTGTAACCCAGCGCGTTCAATGCCGGCACGTTCTCCGGGTCGGTCACCAGGATCTTGCGGAGGTCGGCCTCGGCGCGCGGGATGTCGTCGCGGCGTTCCCAGGTGAGCGCACGGGCGTACAGCAGGCCGTTGTCATCCGGGTAGGCGGCCAGGCCGCGGGCCAGTGCATCCAGCTCCCCGGCACTGTCGTCAGCACGCTGGCGCAGTTCGGCTTCCAGCAGGTAGGCATCGCGGCGCACATCGTCGTCGACCACCGCATCGGACTGGATCGCGTGCACTTCATCCAAAGCCTGCGGCAGGCGCCCGGCCAGAGCCTGGGCGTTGGCCGCGCGCAGGCGCGCCTCGCTCAGTTCATCGCCACCGGGCACGCTGTGGTACCACTGCACCGCCTCGGGATAACGCTTCAGGTATTCGGCGATCTTGCCCAGCAGCAGGCGCTGCGCCGGGTCCGGCTTGGCCGCCTGCCGCGACAGTTCGTTGTAGAGGTTGGACAGCGCGGCCTTGTCGCCCTGCTTGGCCAACAGCGAGGCGCGCATGCCCCAGGTCTGCACGTCCTGCGGGCCGAACGCCAGCACGCGCTCGGCGGCGGCTGGCTGGCCGAGGCTGTCATAGGCAATGGCCACTGCATTGCGCAGTTCCGGGTCCTGGCGGGTCTTCGGCTCCACATCGTGCAGCAGCGACAGCGCCTTGCCGGTCTCCCCGGCCTGCTGCAGCTGGCTGGCGCGCAGCAGCGCCACACGCGGTTCTTCGGGGAAGCGCTTGACCACTTCGTCGATCATGCGCCGCGCCAGCTCGGGCTTGTCCATGCGCAGGGCAAGGCGTCCGAACTCCTGCCACGCCTCGATCTTCGGCGGAATGGCGTTGGCGTCGACCAGCTCGCCCAGCACCTGCGCCGGCACTGCCGGGTCGCGGCCGCCGCCGATCAGGGCGGCCAGGGCGAACTTCCAGCCACGTTCATCCGGGTCGGCCAGCAAGGCCTGCAGATCGCCACGCGCTGCCTTCACATCGCCCTGGCGCATGGCCAGCGCGGCAGCGGCACTGCGCATGGTCAACGAGCTCGGCGCGCGCTGCTGCCAAAGGGCCAGGCCCTTGGCGGCGCTGGCGTCATCGTTGGCGAGCATGGAAATGCGGGTCGCGCGCTCGGCCAGGCCGGCGTCGCCGCCGGTCTGCTGGGCGGCCTGCAGGTACCAGCGGGCGGCCTCGGCCAGCTTGCCAGCCTGCAGCGCGAACTCACCGGCCATCACCGGTTCCAGCGCCAGTTCCTCAGTGGCCGGGGCCCGAACGGGGGCCTTGGCCGGCACCGCCGCCAGGGCCTGGCTGCAGGCCAGGGACAGCAGCAGAACACTGGGGATGCGAATCAATGCGGGCATCGTCGGCATCGGGGCCTTAAAATGTCGTCCAATGGCCAGCAGCTTATCGCAAGCAACTGAACAATGACCCTGTGGGTGCTCGGACTGAATCACCAGACCGCACCGGTGGAGCTGCGCGAGCGCGCGGCCTTCGCCGGTGAGGCGTTGCCGCGCGCGCTCGGTTCGCTGCGCGACACTCCGCAGATCGCCGAGGCGGTGCTGCTGTCCACCTGCAACCGCACCGAGCTGTATGCCGTGGCCGATTCGGCACAGGCACTGGACCAGTGGCTGCAGGCCCAGGCCGGCGACCTGCAGGGCTACCTGTACCAGCATGCCGATGCAGAAGCCGTACGCCACCTGTTCCGGGTCGCCACCGGCCTGGACTCGATGGTGCTGGGCGAACCGCAGATCCTCGGCCAGGTGAAGGACGCATGGTCGACCGCGCGTGACCACGGCCTGCTCGGCCAGCGCCTGGACCGCCTGTTCCAGCAGACCTTCTCGGTGGCCAAGCGTGCGCGCACCGATACCCAGGTCGGCGCCAACCCGGTATCGGTGGCGTCGGCGGCGGTGCGCCTGGCGCAGAACGCGTTCGCGCGGCTGGACGATTCCACCGTGCTGCTGGTCGGTGCCGGCGAGACCATCGAACTGGCTGCACGGCACCTGAGCGAAGGCAAGGTGCGCCGGCTGCTGATCGCCAACCGCACCCTCGCCCACGCGCAGGAACTTGCCAGCCGCCATGGTGGCGTAGCCCTGCCGCTGACCGAACTGGACCGCCACCTGGGCGAGGCCGACGTGGTGTTCTCGGCCACCGCTGCGCGCGAACCGGTGATCCACCGCGAGATGGTGGCCAAGGCCCTGCGCGCGCGCCGGCACAAGCCGATGCTGCTGTTCGACCTGGCCGTGCCGCGTGACATCGAGGCGGAGGTCGGCACGCTCAACGACGCCTTCCTCTACACCGTCGACGACCTGGAGCGCGCGGTGGAAGACAACCGCCGCGGACGCCGCGAGGCGGCCGCCGAGGCCGAGGCGATCATCGACCTTCAGGTATCGCGTTTTATCGAGACCCAGCAGGCCAGCGCCCACCAGGCGCCGCTACGACAGCTGCGTGCGTTCGGCGAGGCCACCCGCACTGAACTGCTGGAACGCGCGCGCCAGCAGCTGGCCAACGGCAAGCCGGCCGACGAAGTGCTGGAACTACTGGCCCACGGCCTGACCAATCGATTGCTGCATCCTCCTACCGCTGCCCTGCGCG
This sequence comes from Stenotrophomonas sp. YJH_SMC_80, assembly GCF_059372495.1. Classification (NCBI taxonomy): domain Bacteria; kingdom Pseudomonadati; phylum Pseudomonadota; class Gammaproteobacteria; order Lysobacterales; family Lysobacteraceae; genus Stenotrophomonas; species Stenotrophomonas sp. YJH_SMC_80. The sequence continues at coordinate 193,147 of NZ_JCAFVP010000007.1, read as the reverse complement.
CTGCCGCACTGAGCGGCGATGCCGACCTGACCCGCGCCGCCGAGCGCCTGTTCCCGGCTACGCCGGGTTACCGCCACCCACCCGTGAGACCCGATGACGCCGACCCTGCGCCGTAAGCTGGAAGCGCTGGCCGAGCGCCGCGAAGAACTGGAACGCCTGCTCGCCGAACCCGACGTGGTCGCCGACAACACCCGTTTCCGCGACCTTTCGCGCGAATTCGCCCAACTTGAACCGATCGCCATCGCCCTGGCCGATGAATCCCGTGCCAAGGCTGATCTGGCCGCTGCGGAAGGCATGCGCGCCGATCCCGACCTGCGCGAACTGGCCGACGAGGAAATCGCCGCCGCGCAGGCGCGCCTGCTGGAACTGGAGCAGGAACTGGCGCTGCTGCTGGTACCGCGCGACCCGCGCGACGAAGGCAACCTGTTCCTGGAAGTGCGCGCGGGTACCGGCGGCGATGAAGCGGCGATCTTTGCCGGCGACCTGTTCCGCATGTACGCCCGCTATGCCGAGCGCCAGGGCTGGAAGGTCGAGATCGAATCGGACAATCCCGGCGAGCACGGTGGCTACAAGGAAGTGGTGGCACGGGTGGTCGGCCGTGGTGCGTTCTCGCGCCTGAAGTTCGAATCGGGCACGCACCGTGTGCAGCGCGTGCCGGCCACCGAATCGCAGGGCCGCATCCATACCTCGGCGGCCACCGTGGCGATCATCCCGGAGGCCGACGAAGTCGATGACATCGTCATCAACCCGGCCGACCTGAAGGTGGATACGTTCCGCTCCTCCGGCGCCGGTGGCCAGCACGTCAACAAGACCGAGTCGGCGATCCGCATCACCCACGTACCGACCGGCGTGGTGGTGGAATGCCAGACCGAACGCAGCCAGCACGCCAACCGCGACAAGGCGATGAAGCGCCTGAAAGCGCAGCTGCTCGACGCCGAGCGCCAACGCCAGGACGCGGCGCAGGCTGAGTCGAGGCGCCTGCAGGTCGGCAGTGGTGATCGCAGCCAGCGCATCCGCACCTACAACTTCCCGCAGGGGCGCATCACCGATCACCGCGTGGAGGGCCTGACCCTGTACGACCTGCCCAACATCCTGGCCGGCGACCTCGATCCGCTGCTGCAGCGGCTCAGCCACGAACACCAGGTCGACGCCCTGGCCCAGCTGTCGGCAGGCTGAGCACGATGTCGGCCTGGCAGCAGCGACAGCAACTGCAGCAAGCGATCGCCCGCCAGCCCGACGACTTCGTCGCCTGGGTGATGCTGGCCGACGTGGAACTGGAAGCCGGTGACATCGCTGCCGGCGAACAGGCCGCGCGACGTGCGCTGCAGCTGCGCCCGAATCACCCCGAAGCGCTGGCACGGCTGGGCCGCGTGGCGTGGATGGCCGGTGCACATGGCGATGCGGCCAAGCTGCTCGGCCAGGCCTCGGCATTGGCACCGCAGCATCCCGGCATTGCGCTGTGGCTGGGCCATGCACTGGAAGATGCCGATGATGCCGAAGGCGCGTCGGCGGCCTATCGACGCGCGCATGGGCTGATGCCGGCCGAGCCGTACATCGCCGCCCAGCGCCTGGCCTGGCAGCGTCGCCTGTGCGATTGGCAGGACCTGGACACGCTGGCGGCACAGGTGCGCGCCGCCGTTGCCAGCGGCCAGGGCGTGGTCGAGCCGTTCGCCTTCCTCAGCGAGGACGCCAGCGCTGCCGAACAGTTGGCCTGCGCGCACACCCGTGCGCTGGCCGTGGCTGCCTCGGTGCGGCCATTGCCGCCGGCAACGGTGCGCCCGCACGGCCCGCTGCGCGTCGGCTTCCTCTCCAATGGGTTCGGCGCACATCCGACCGGATTGCTGACCGTGGCGCTGTTCGAGCAGCTGCGTCGCGACCCCGCACTGCAACTGCATCTGTTCGCGCTGAGCCGCGACGACGGCAGCCGCATTCGCCAGCGCCTGCAGGCAGCGGCGCAGCTGCATGATGTGGCTGGCCTGCGACACACCGATACCGCCGCACGCATCCGCGCACAGGGCATCGACCTGCTGTTCGACCTGCGCGGCTGGGGCGGTGGCGGCACGCCGGAAGTGTTGGCGATGCGCCCTGCCCCGCTGCAATTGAACTGGCTGGCCTATCCGGGCACGTCGGGGGCGCCGTGGATGGACGCGGTGGTCGGCGATGCCTTCGCCCTGCCGCCGGCACTGGAGCCGTGCTACAGCGAACGCGTGCTGCGCCTGCCACGAGCCTTCCAGCCGTCAGACAGTACGCGCGTGCTGGAGCCTGCGCCGACCCGTGCGGACTGCGGCCTGCCCGCGCAGGGCGTGGTGTTCTGCTGTTTCAACAACAGCTACAAGCTCAACCCGCGCAGCATGGGCCGTGCCTTCGCAGTGCTGCAGGCAGTGCCCGGCAGCGTACTGTGGCTGCTGTCCGGACCGGGCCAGGCCGACGCCCGCCTGCGCACTGCCGCGCAGGCTGCCGGCCTGGACCCGGCGCGCCTGGTGTTCATGGCCAAGCTGCCGCATCCGCAGTACCTGGCCCGTTACCCGCTGGCCGACCTGTTCCTCGACACCCATCCGTACAACGCGCACACCACCGCGTCCGACGCACTATGGGCCGGCTGCCCGGTGCTGACCTGCCCGGGTGACACCTTCGCCGCGCGCGTGGCCGGCAGCCTCAACCACCATCTGGGAATGGCACGGATGAATGTCGCCGACGATGCGGCGTTCATCACCACCGCCAGCGCGCTGGGCAACGACCCTGCAGCACTGGTGGCGTTGCGCGCTGAACTGGCACAGGCGCGCGAGCGCAGCGGGCTGTTCGACATGGGCGGGTTTGCCCGCGATCTGTCGGCGTTGGTGCAGCAGCTGGCGCGCGAACACGGCTGGCTGGGAACAACCGAACCGACTGGGTAATGTCGGCTGAGTAATGTCGGCTGGGTAATGTCGATTGGATGACGTCGACTGGGTAGAGTCGACTGCTGGTCGACTGCCCTCGGCAGGAAGCCGAAAACCCCGCGCTGCGCGCGATAGTCGACTGACCGTCGACTCTACCGGCGTCGACATCGCCTGGGCAGCCCCTGCGCTACGCTCGGGCTTCCTCCCCGCGTGGTGTGACGATGGCCAAGCTCAAGCGCAAGGACTACGACGAACTGCTGCTGCCGCTGCAGCTGGAACTGACCGCCATGGCGCGCTGGGTGCAGCACAGCGGACAGCGCCTGCTGGTGCTGTTCGAAGGCCGTGATACCGCAGGTAAAGGCGGCGCGATCCAGGCCATCAGCCAGCACCTCAACCCGCGCCAGTGCCGGGTGGTGGCGCTGCCCAAGCCCACCGACCGCGAAGCCACGCAGTGGTACTTCCAGCGCTACGCCTCGCACTTGCCCGCCGCTGGCGAGATCGTGCTGATGGACCGCAGCTGGTACAACCGCGCAGGCGTCGAACGGGTGATGGGCTACTGCAGCGAGACCGAGTACCAGCAGTTCCTGCGCCAGGCGCCGGTGTTCGAACAGCTGCTGGTGGACGACGGCATCCTGCTGTTCAAGTACTGGCTGTGCGTGGACCAGGAGCAGCAGGAGAAGCGCTTCGCCGAGCGCCATCTCGATCCGCTGAAGGGCTGGAAGCTCTCTCCGGTGGACCTGAAATCCCGCAGCAAGTACAGCGCCTACACCGAGGCGCGCGAGGCGATGCTGCGCGCGACCCATCGCGAGGCGGCACCGTGGACACTGGTGGATTTCAACGACCAGCGGCTGGGCCGGCTGACGCTGGTGCGCAACCTGCTGGACCGGTTGCCGGACACGCGCGTGGATGCGCCGTTGCCGGAGCTGCCGAAGCTGAAGGGCAAGCTGCATCGCGAGCACTACGATGTGCTGAAGCCGATCGAGGACTTCCCGGTCGAGGATTAGGGTGGGTCGGCAGGGCCTGCGGCCCTGCACCTGCAGAGGCAACGACAACAGCCGGCTCTGGGAGTTTTGCTTGTTGGCTGGGGTGGTGTGGGTTGGCAGGACACGCCGTAAACCCATCCATGGGGGCTCGATGGCGCCATCCATGGCGCCAACGGTCCTGCCAACCCACACCGCCCCATCCCCGACGGATTTCCGGTGACGGAGGTAGATCCACGCCATGCGTGGATGAATCTCCATTGAAATCGATTATTTCGACAATTGAACGAAGAGCATCCACGCATGGCGTGGATCTACCAGACATGAGGAATCTGTCAGAGGTGGGGCGGTACCGGAGTGCGGGGTGTCAGCCGCATGGATGCGGCTGCCAAGCCTACAGGGACGTACTTGCAGCGTCCCCGCACTCCGACACCGCCCCGCCATCCCACGGATAGCCCGCTGTTGCTGTTGCTTTTGCTGTTGCTGGGGTTGCCGGCCAGCGGCCGGCACTACCGCGGGTGCAGGGCCGCAGGCCCTGCCGCCCAACCCCATTACTTGGCAGCAGCGATCTGCTTTTCGATGTCGGCGGCCGTCACCGGGCCGAGGAAGGTGTGCGCCAGCTTGCCCTGTGGATCCAGCAGGTGCGTCAGCGGCAGGCCGCGCGGCGTGGCGAAATCGGCCGGCGGATCGAACGGGTCCACGATCACGATCGGATAGGTCACCGGATGCTTGGTCAGGAACGACTGCATTTCCGGCACTTCGATGTCCTCGTAGGCCAGGCCGACCACTTCGATGTTGCTGCGCATCGCATGCAGCGCCGACAGCTCGGGCATCTCCTTGCGGCACGGGGCACACCAGGTCGCCCAGAAGTTCACCACCACCCACTTGCCGCGGTGCGCGGCCAGGTCGTAGTCGCTGCCATCCACCGCCTTCATCTTCAGCGTCGGGAACTCGGCGGTGGTGCGCTCGGCCGGGGTTTCCTCGACCGGTGCCGGTGCGGTCGGCGTCGGTGCCTGCGCCGGCGGTTGGCTGCTGGCCGGCGTCGGCTCCTGGGCCGGCTTGCAGGCCGACAGCGCCAGCAGCAGGGCCAGCGGGAGCAGCAACGGGGTCTTGCGGGTCATGGCATGTCTCCAGAGTCGGTATAGATATCGCTGACCTTGCGCTTCAGGCGTTCACGCAGGGGCAGTCGCAGATCATCCAGCGCCGCCAATGCGGCACGGCCCAGGCTGTCGTCGCGGTACGGCAGGTGCTGCTCGGCTACCGGAATGCGCAACTGGGTACATTCGTAAAGATCGGCCAGGCTCACCTGGTCCAGGTCGCGCGAGAGCAGCCATTCGCCACGTTCATCGCGGCGCAGCAGGCCGATCTCCTGCAGGTTGCAGGCCAGGTCCTGCAGCAGCGAATCGGTCAGCATCGGCTCCAGCCGCAGGATTTCATCGTCGGCCAGGCCCTTGCCCTTGGCACGGGCGTGGTGGAAGCGGCCGAGCAGGCGCAGCAGGCCATAGAACTCGTAGCCCTGCGGCAGGCGCAGTTCCACCGGCTGGTAGCGGAAGGCCGCCATCGACGAAGACAACGATGCGCCCAGCAGCACCGCCACCCAGCACAGGTAGATCCACAGCAGCAGGATCGGCACGAAGGCCACCGTGCCATAGAGCTTCTGGTAGGACTGGAAGCTGCCCAGGTAGGCGCCGATGCCCCACTTCACCAGCTCCAGGATCACCGCGGCCAGGATCGCGCCAGGCACTGCATGCCGCCACTTCACCGTGTGGTGCGGCACCACCCGGAACATCAGCGTGATGCAGACGAACTCGATCAGGATCGGCGCCAGCCGCAGTGCCAGTTCGGCCAGCCAGCGGCCCTCCTGGGTGCCGAACAGCGGCATCGCGAACACCCGCGCCGACACCGCCAGCGAAGCCGCCGCGAGCATCGCGCCCAGCGTCAGTACAGTCCAGTACACCAGGAAGCGGGTCAGCTTGGGCCGGGTCGAGCCGACCCGCCAGATCTGGTTGAAGGTTTCTTCAACACTGTTGAGCGTGATCAGCAGCGACACCACCAGCGCGATGAAGCCGGCGGCGGTGAGCTGGCCGGCACTGGCCGAGAACTGCCGCAGGTAGCCCTCGGCCGCGCGCGCGGCGTTGGGAACGAAGTTGGAGAAGACGTAATCGCTGAGCTGGTCGCTCCAGCGGTCGAAGACGGGGAAGGCCGACAGCACGCCGAACACCACGATCGCCAGCGGTACCAGCGCGAACACCGTGGTGTAGGCCAGCGCCGCCGCTGCCTGGAACAGGCGGTCGTCGAGGAAGCGATGCCACAGGAAGCGGCCGAAACTGATGGCCCGTGCGCGATCCCGCGCGCGCTCCATCCACAGGTTGAGCGTATCCAAAGGTTCCATCGGTGGAAGGGTACCCGATGCGGAATGCTGGCAGGATAGCCATACTGGCGACCACACGACGAGGAGAAGCGGGCACGATGGGCGAGATTCTGGTGCTGTACTACAGCCGGGGCGGTTCGGTGGCACGGCTGGCGCGCCAGATCGCGCGGGGCATCGGCGAAGTGCCGGGCATGAGCGCGCGCCTGCGCACGGTGCCGCCAGTGGCCGCCGTGACCCAGACCGCGCAGCCGCCGGTACCCGACGACGGCGCCCCCTACGTGAGCGTGCAGGACCTGGTGGAATGCCAGGGCCTGCTGCTCGGCAGCCCCACCCGCTTCGGCAACATGGCCGCGCCGGTCAAGCACTTCCTGGATGGACTGGGCGCCGAATGGGTCAATGGCACCCTGTCCGGCAAGCCGGCCGGCGTGTTCACCTCCACCGCCTCGATGCACGGCGGCCAGGAATCGACCCTGCTGTCGATGCAGGTGCCGCTGCTGCACCACGGCTGCGTGATCGTCGGCATCCCGTTCACCGAACCGGCGTTGAGCCACACCACCAGTGGCGGCACGCCCTATGGCGCCAGCCACGTGGCCGGTGCCGCCGATGACCCGCAGCCGACCGACGACGAGGCCGTGCTGGCCCGCGCGCTGGGCCGCCGGGTGGCCGACATCGCGCAGCGGTTGGCCCGATGAGCCGCCCGCCGCGCACGGTCCTGCTGCTGGCCCTGATGGGGCTGGCCGCGCTGTTCGCAGGCTGGTTCATCAATGACAAGCACTGGCTGGCCACCCAGCTGGTGTTCACCGCGCCGCCGCTGGCGCTGGCCTTTGCGCTGCGCCTGGGCTGGCGCAAGGCCGGGTTCTGGGCCTCGGTGCTGGCGCTGGGCTGGTTCAGCCACGGCGTGATGAGCGCCTGGAGCCACCCGGAAACACGCTGGCTGGCGCTGATCGAAATCGCCCTGGCCCTGCTGGTGATCTTCAGCGCCAGCCTGCCGGGGCTGCGCGCCCGCTTCGGCAAGCGACGCTGACGCTGCGCCCGCCGGGCCGTATCATCTGTGTCCCTGGCCCCGCGCCGCTGTACCTGTCCTGGTTTCGCGCATGCACATGATGGAAGAGCTCCTGGTCGTCACCACCGGTGGCACGATCGACAAGATCTACTTCGACGACAAGTCGGACTACCAGATCGGCGACCCCCAGATCGGCATGATCCTGCGCGAGCTGGGCGTGACGTTCCGCTTCAACGTGATTCCGATCCTGCGCAAGGATTCGCTGCACATCAACGATGAAGACCGCGAACTGATCCGCGCCACCATCGCCGCGCAGCCGACCCGCCACGTGCTGGTGACCCACGGCACCGACTCGATGGTGCAGACCGGCAAGGTGCTGGCGACGATCCCGGACAAGACCATCGTGATGACCGGCGCGCTCAGCCCGGCGCGGTTCCGTGGGTCGGATGCGGAGTTCAACATCGGCTGCGCGATCGGTGCGGTGCAGTCGCTGCCGAGCGGCGTATACATCGCCATGAACGGTCGTATCTTCGATCCGCAGCACGTGCGCAAGAACGTGGCCGCCAACCGCTTCGAGTCGGTCTGAGGAACAGCGTGCCGACCAAGGTCGGCACGCACCAAAGCGCTGCCCTTGCAAGGCCGGTGCCTACCCAAAGAAAAACGCCCCGGCCTGAGCCGGGGCGTGCCCATGGAGAGGGGCTTGGGCTCAGTACTGGGCGTTGAGGGCCAGGCCCGAGAAGGTGCTGTAGGCCTTCACCCGCACATACCAGGTGCCGGCGGCAGGACTGTTGATGGTGCAGGTCTCGCTGTTGCCGCTCAGGTACGGACGGCAGGTGTAGGTGGTATCGGTCGGGGCACTGCCCTGGCGCACATACAGGTCGGCATCACCGCTGCCGCCACTGATCGCGACGCGCAGCTGGGTGCTGCCGGCCGGAACAGCCACGGTGTAGTTCAGCTCGGCACCGGTCGCAGCGCCCAGGCCGGTCACCGGCACGTTGTTCTGCAGCACGTTGCCACCCGGGTTCGGGTTGCCGCCACCGTTGATCGCCGCGGCCACGGCGGCATTGGCGTCGATGATGCCGGCGCCGCAACCACCCGAGCAGGCGCCCGGCAGCGGGCGTGCCGTGCTCTTGATGATGCTCTCGACCTGCGCCGGGCTCAGCGGGCTCGGAGCGACCGACTGCATCAGCGCGACCACGCCGGCCACGTGCGGCGCTGCCATCGAGGTGCCGTTGTACGACGCGTAGGTCGCGCTGCCCGGCGTGGTGGTGCCGGTGTTGAGGGTGGACAGGATGCTCTGGCCCGGTGCCGAAATGTCGATGCCGGTACCGTAGTTGGAGAAGCTGGCACGTGCACCGGCTGAGGTGGTCGCCGCCACCGCGATCACGTTCGGGCAGTTGGCCGGCACCGACGAGGACACGTTGGTGTTGCTGTTGCCGGCGGCGACCACCACGGTGGTGCCACGGCCGACCGCGCCGTTGATCGCGTTCTGGTAGGTGGTCGAGCAGCTGCCACCGCCGCCCAGCGAGAGGTTGATGACTTCGGCCGGATTGGCGTTGGCCGGTACGCCGCTGACGGTGCCACCGGACGCCCACACGATCGCATCGGCGATGTCGGAGGTGTAGCCGCCGCACTTGCCGAGCACGCGCACCGGCACGACCTTGGCATTGAACGCGGTACCTGCCACACCGGTACTGTTGTTGGTCACCGCCGCCACGGTGCCGGCAACGTGGGTGCCGTGCCAGCTGGAGTTGGAGGCCGGGATGCCCGAGCCACACTCGTTGGCGCCGTACCAGTCGCCTTCGTCGTTCGGATTGTTGTCGCGGCCGCCGCCATCACGCGCCATCGCGGCGTCGCTGATGAAGTCATAGCCCGGCAGGATGTTGGCGTTGAGATCGGCATGGTTGGTGATGCCGGTATCGATCACGGCCACCACCACGCCGGTGCCGGTGGCCTTGTCCCAGGCCGGCCGGATGTTGATGCCGGCATTGGAGGTGCCGAAGCCCCATTGCTCGCTGAAGCGGGTGTCGTTCGGGGTCAGCGTCGCGCGCATGATCTGGTCGACTTCGACGTATTCCACGTTCGGGTCGGCGGCCAGCTTGCGCATCAGCAGTTCGGATTCGGCCTGGTCGAGCGGACGGTCGGTCTTGACCAGGGTCGGGCCGACGGCCAGCTTGCGGACCTGCTGCAGGCCCAGCGCGCGGCCCTGGCTGCTGGCCAGGCCGGCGGCGGCCGTCTTCAGCGACGAAGCCAGCGCAGTAGTGTTGGCCACGGCGGCGCTGCCGTCGCGGTACTTGACGATGAAGCGCTGGTGCGTCGGCGCGGACTGCAGGCCGCTGAGCTGGACATCACCGGCCAGCGCAGGCGTGGCCAGCAGCAGCGATGACAGAACGGACGCACCAAGGACCACCCACACTCGACGCACACGCGGTTGCGTTACCTGGGACATCGTATTTCCCTTTCTTGTGGTGTGAATGCCGGAATCGGCAGAAGCACCGGCCCGAACCCGGGGCTGGCTTGCATTGGCGAGGTTCGAAGTCCGGTGAGTCAGCGGATCCCCCTAACGATCCGCCGTGCACATGACGCTAATGGCCGAAACCGGACACCACAAGATTTTCAGCGTCTTTTCAGCAAGATGAAATGTTCGTTCTGAGACTTTTCGGGTCGAGGGTTTGTGAAGGTGAAGGAACTTTCTCGTGTCCTGCACAGACCTGACTGGGCCGTCACGTGTCCTGGAATGACTATGCCGACATCGGCGTTCGCTGCTGACCCCAACGACCGCGCAGCGTGCCCGCAGTGCGCCTGCCCGTCGCGTCGGACGCACTGACTACTTTGCCTGCGGAACGCTCGCTGGCCGGATGCGCTGCCCTTTGACCGGCTCGCCGCGTGCAACCGGCTGGCCATCGGCCACGTAGCCGGAGAACTGTGCCGGCAACGCTTCGCCGACACCGAACACGGGCCCGTCCTGCAGCTGGTAGTGCAGGTGCGGTTCGGAGGAGTTTCCGCTGTTGCCACAGTCACCGAGGTGCGCGCCGCTGCGGACAACCTGTCCCTGGGCGACCCGCACACTGCCCTGGCGCAAGTGCGCCAGCACCGAGTACTCCTCATTGCCGTGATCGAGGATGACGCGATTGCCGGTGAGCTGAGCAGCATTCATCTGCCCCGGCACGTTGTCGGCGATCCCTTCGACCACGTCCACCACCGTGCCGTCGGCCGGCGCGAGGATCGGGCGGCCGAAGCAGTAGTAGTCATCGTTGCGCAGCCCATCGCCACGGTGCGAGCGGCCATCGCGTACCACCAGCAGATCCAGCGCGAAGCGCTGGCCGGCATGGGCCGCATGGTAGTTCTGTTCGACAGTACGCCCGCCCCAGAACACGAAGTATTCATCGTCGAACGGCAGTTGCAGCCGTGTGCGGGTCTGGTAGTCGAGGAACCCGCTCGCCGCAGCCTGCGGCGGCGTGGTCTGTAGCGGGCGGATGTAGAAGCCGCCGATCCGCCCGTCGGCATCGATGGCCCACAGCACCTGGATGATGGCCGGGCTCCTGGCGAAGCGCGCCTGCCGCAGATAGGTGTCGAATCCATCAACCTTCTCGACCTTCTCACTGACCAGCTCGGTTTCTGCGCCCCAGCCAGCGAGCACCTGCTCGCGCAGCGCCACCAGGTTCTGCGGGGACTTCAGCCCCGCCTGCATCTGCGGCGTCATCCGTTCCCACAGGGCGTCGACGTGCGCTTCGTAGAACTGCGTGGTCAGCGTGGCTCCCTGTTGGCGCGGATCTGCGGCCGCGGCCACGCCGGTGAGGGCAGAGAAGGAAACAACCAGAACTGCAAACAGGCGCGGAAGCAATGTCATGTCAGGCGTCCTTTCGATCCGGATCGGGAATGCCGGCAACGATCGCTGCCAGCTGCGTGCGGTACTCGGCCAGGGCAGTACGGCCCATCGGCGTCAACTGCAGGGTGGTCAGTGGGCGCTTGCCACGGAACGACTTATTGATGGCGACCAACCCTGCCGCTTCAAGCTTGCTCAGATGGCTGGAGAGATTGCCCTTGCTCAACCCGCTGAGATGCTCGACAAATCCGAACTCGGCGGATTCAGCACCTGCCAGGATCGACAGGATCAGCAGGCGTGCCGGCTCGTGGATCAAGCGGTCGAGCTGAAGCAACGCTCTGGAATCAGGCAGCTGGGTCATTCGAGGTTCGTCCGCGCCGCCATGAACGCGCGCATCTCCACCTGCAGCCGCTGGAAGCGCTGGTGGTCACGCCAGCCGACCACGATCAGTGCGACGGATGCCAGCGGAAACACGGCCGTGCTCAGGCCGAAGCCATACGCCTGCCCGGTGAAGGCCAGCGCGGCCTGGCACAACAGGAACACACCTACGATGAACTCCAGCGGCGTACGCAGCCAGCGCCACACCACCCAGGGCAGCAGCGCCACCACGGCCAGGTAGCCAATGGCGCGCAGGTCCCAGGGAAGTTGGCCGATCGGCGCCAGCCGGGCCAGCACGCTGCCGATCACCAGCACGCTTACCAGCGCCGTGAAGGCGATGAAAAAGCGCTGGAAATTGCGTTCGACCGGCGTGACCTGCTCCTCGACCTGGCCCAGCCGCTGGTAATAACGGCGTGCCAGCCATTGCTTGCCGACGATCCACAGCACCGGCACGGCAATCAGCACGATGCGCAGCGCCAGGGTGGTCGGCAACAGGGCGCCGGCAAGGAACGAGGCCAGGCAGGCGATGCCGCCAGCCATCGCCGACAGGCCCCCGGCACTTCGCGAGTACCGCGAGTATTCACGGGTCAGCGCCTGCAGGCGCGAGGAAGGATCAATGACGGACGGCTGCTGCATGACACGCTCCATCGGGGTCGCTTGAATTTAGTTTGCATTGCAAACCTATTTGCGTCAAGCAATCGCCTACTGCGGTCTGGCGTCCGGCCCCACAACGCAGAAAGCCCGTCACGGGGGACGGGCTTTCCGGAAGCGCAGTCGAGCGTGGCTCGACGCTACAGTTCAGCGTGGGCGGTCAGCCCAGCTTGACCAGCCAGTTGTGGCGGTCCGGCAGGCGGCCGTACTGGATGTCGGTCAGTTCCTTGCGCAGCGACATGGTCACTTCGCCGGCCGGCGCGTTGATGTCGCCCACCGAGAAGCCCTCGCCCTTCAGCTGGCCGATCGGGGTAACCACCGCCGCGGTGCCGCAGGCGAACACTTCGCTGATCGCGCCGGAGGCCACGCCGTCCTTCCACTCGTCGATGCTGACCTTGCGCTCTTCGACCTTCATGCCACGGTCTCGGGCCAGCTGCAGGATGCTCTCGCGGGTGATGCCTTCGAGGATGCTGCCCGACAGTTCCGGGGTCACCAGGGTGCCGTCCTTGTAGACCAGGAACACGTTCATGCCACCCAGTTCTTCCAGGTACTTGCCTTCGACCGGGTCGAGGAACAGCACCTGCGAGCAGCCCTGTGCCTGCGCCTTCTGCTGCGGCAGCAGCGAGGCAGCATAGTTGCCACCGCACTTGGCGGCACCGGTGCCGCCCTTGGCCGCACGCGCGTATTCGGTGGACAGCCAGATCGACACCGGGGCAACGCCCTTGGCGAAGTACGGGCCGGCCGGGCTGGCGATGACGTAGTAGCCGGCCTTGTGCGCGCCGCGCACGCCGAGGAAGGCTTCGTCGCCGATCATGAACGGACGGAAGTACAGGCTGGACTCATCGGCCGACGGCACCCAGTCACTGTCGACGGCGATCAGCTGCTTCAGCGATTCGACGAAGATCTCCACCGGCAGTTCCGGCAGCGCCAGGCGCTGCGCCGAACGCTGCAGGCGACGGCCGTTGGCATCCGGACGGAAAGTCCAGATCGAGCCATCGGCATGGCGGTAGGCCTTGATGCCTTCGAAGATTTCCTGGCCGTAGTGCAGCACGGCCGCGGCCGGATCCAGCTGCAACGGGCCGTAGGCACGCACGTTGGCGTTGTGCCAGCCGGCATCCTTGTCCCAGCGCACTTCCACCATGTGATCGGTGAAGTGCAGGCCGAAGCCCGGCTTCTCCAGGATCTTGGCGCGCTCTTCAGCGCTGCGAGGGTGGTCCGAACGGGTAACGGCGAAGCTGGGGATGGACTGGGACACCGGAGGATTCCTGTTCTGGTTGCGGGTAGTGCCGGGCCCGCGTCACTGCGGGCCCTGGGTCAAAGCATGCCGGTCTCGAGCCGGGCCGCCTCGGACATCATGTGCTGGTTCCACGGCGGGTCGAACACCAGGTCGACGTCGGCCTCGGCCACCGTCGGGATCATTTCAAGCTTGCTGCGCACGTCGTCGACCAGGATGTCGCCCATCCCACAGCCCGGTGCGGTCAGGGTCATCTTCACGTCGATCTCGCGCTGGCCTTCGTCCAGGTGCTTGATCTCGACCTCGTAGACCAGGCCCAGTTCGACGATGTTCACCGGAATTTCCGGGTCGAAGCAGGTGCGCAGCTGCTGCCACACCAGCTGTTCCACCTGTTCATCAGTGGCGTCGGCCGGCAGTTCCAGCGGTGCCGGTGCCTCCTTGCCGATGGCGTCGCCGTCCTTGCCGGCGATGCGGAACAGGTTGCCCTCGACGAACACCGAATAACTGCCGCCCAGCGCCTGGGTGATGTACCCATAGCTGCCGGCGGGCAGGGTCACGGTATCGCCCTGCGGGACCATCACGGCCTCGCAATCGCGCTCGAAGTGGACAGGTTCGCTGCTACGGGAATACATGGGGACCGATATGGGGCCGTGGCCGGGGCCACGCAAGACGGCATTCTAGCCCAGCCGCTCCGGCACCGCCGGTGCACCGCCGCAAACCACAGTATCCTGTGGGTGATCTTCAGGGAGCTTCGATGTCCTCCAATGCCGCGCGTGCCAGGACCGTGACCTGGCTCTGGCCCATCATGCTGTTGCTGGGCCTGGTTGTTGCTCCCCTTGCCTGGATGGTGCTGGCGCTGATGACCGGCCGGCAGGTCGGCTGGATGGCGGTACTGACCGCCCTGGAACTGGTGTTCATGCTGCGCATGGGTACGCTCGGCCCGGGCCGGCTGCGCATCGTGCTGGTCGTGGTGGGCACCCTGCTGGTGGCCGCCGTGGCCAACTGGACCATCGCCAGCGCCTGGATGGGCGGCTCGATCGGGCTGGACCTGTGGGACGCCACGATGCGGATGGGCCCGCACCTGGCCTGGACCCTGATCACCCTGGCCAATGGCGCGGTGGAGTGGCTGTGGCTGGCGCTGGGCCTGGCCGTGGGCGCCTGGCTGGCGCGCTGAGCGCGCCGGTTGCCACGCCCGCCGGGGATATGCAGGTAGATCCACGCATGCGTGGATGGGATGGTAGTGCCGGCCGCTGGCCGGCAAACGCGCGCGGACCAGGGCCCGCACCTACCCGATGCAGCGGCCACGCGTGGATGCGGTAGTGCCGGCCGCTGGTCGGCAAAGGGGTCAGAGCCCATTCCTGCGGAAAGGGATCCGACCCCGGTCCTCAATGCCCGCCGTCGAGCGCCTTCAACTCGCTGACCAGCGAGGCTGCCGCTTCGGCACCGTCGCCATACAGCATGCGGGTGTTGTCGGCGTAGAACAGCGCATTCTCGATGCCCGCGAAGCCGGTGCCCTTGCCGCGCTTGATCACCACCACGTTGCGCGCATTGACCACGTCCAGCACCGGCATGCCGTAGATCGGGCTGGCCGGATCGGTTCGTGCGACCGGATTGACCACGTCGTTGGCGCCGATCACCAGCACCACGTCGGTGTTGGCGAACTCCGGGTTGATGTCGTCCATGTCCGCGATCAGGTCGTAGGGCACGCCCGCTTCGGCCAGCAGCACGTTCATGTGCCCCGGCATGCGCCCCGCCACCGGGTGGATCGCGAACTTCACCTTGACCCCGCGCTGGCCCAGCCGCTGCGCCAGTTCCCATATCTTGTGCTGCGCCTGCGCCACGGCCATGCCGTAGCCGGGCACGATCACCACGCGCTCGGCGAAGGCCATCATCGCGGCGACGTCAGCCGCTTCGATCGGCTTCTGCGAGCCGCTGATCGCCTGCGCTTCGCCACCAGCACCGCCGCCGAAGTTGGAGAACAGCACGTTGCGGATCGGCCGGTTCATCGCCTTGGCCATCAGCCGGGTCAGCAGGATGCCCGCCGCGCCAACCATCATGCCGGCGATGATCAATGCTTCGTTGCCCAGCACGTAACCTTCGAACGACACCGCCAGGCCGGTGAACGCGTTGTACAGCGAGATCACCACCGGCATGTCGGCGCCACCGATCGGCAGCGTCATCAGCACGCCCAGCGCCAGCGCAAGTACGAAGAAGGCGACGATCGCCCAGGTGCTGAGCGTGCTGGCGGCGATGATCGCCAGTACCACCACCGCCAGCGCCACCAGCAGGTTCATCACCTGCTGGCCCGGCCAGGTCACGCGCTTGTCCAGGCGTCCATCCAGCTTGGCCCAGGCGATCACCGAGCCGGACAGCGACACCGCGCCGATCGCTGCGCCGACCACCGCCAGCAGCAGCACCGTGCCCGACGGCTGGCGCGCGGCCAGATCGGCCAGCGCCTGCGCGCTCCAGTGGCTGGTATCGCGGTTGGCAAGGAAGGCGTAGCGCAGCAGCTCCACCGCGCCGATCGCCGCCGCCGAGCCACCGCCCATGCCGTTGTACAGCGCCACCATCTGCGGCATGTCGGTGATGGCAACCTTGCCGGCCGACCACCAGGCCAGGCCCGCGCCCAGCAGCAGCGCCACCAGGATCAGCGGAACGTTGTGCAGTTCGGGAAGGAAGAAAGTGGCCGCCGTGGCCAGCAGCATGCCCAGTCCGGCCCAGCGGATGCCGCTGCGCGCGGTCAGTGGCGAGGCCATGCGCTGCAGGCCCAGCAGGAACAGCGTGGCGGCGACGAGGTAGCTGGCCTTGACCAGCCAGTCGAGCAGTTCGACGGTGCTGATGTTCAAGCCTGCGGCTCCTTCGGCTCGTCCTTGCCGCCCTTGGGCGCGCTCGGCTTGAACATTTCCAGCATGCGCGCGGTAACCACGTAGCCACCGGCGGCATTGCCGGCACCCAGCACCACGGCGAGGAAGCCCAGGGCCTTCTCCAACGGTGTCTGCGCGTGCCCCAGCACCACCATCGCGCCGATCAGCACGATGCCGTGGATGAAATTGGAGCCCGACATCAGCGGGGTATGCAGGATCACCGGCACCCGCGAAATGATCACGTGGCCGGCGATGGCGGCCAGCATGAAGATGTACAGCGCTACGAACCCGTCACTCACTGGCAACGCTCCCGCTCTGTCTTCGTCGGCCCATCATAACCATGGGCTGAACCCGGCGTGCACCCGGCGTCAACCGAAGCGGCGCTCACGCGTTGTCGATGGTGACCCCGAGCGAGGAACCGTACCCTGTGCTGGTGAGCAGCCCCGTCCCCCCGAGCGCCGAGACCGATGCCCTGCCGGCATCGCTGGAAGCGTTCCTGGCCAGCGTCGGCCCGCGCGCGTTCCGCTTCGCCGAGGCCGGCCTGCGCCAGCGCGAAGACGCCATGGACGCGGTGCAGGACGCGCTGCTGCGCATGCTGGACTACGCCGACAAGCCGGCAGCCGAATGGGCGCCGCTGTTCTGGAGCATCCTGCGCCGGCGCGTGATCGACGTGCAGCGCCGGCGCCGCTTCCGCCTGCCGTTCTGGCGCGACAACCAGGACGCGGAAGGCGGCGAGATCGACTGGGCCGATCCCGGCCCGGACCCGGCACAGGCGCATGAACAGCGCCAGCAGTACCAGCAGCTGGTGGACGCGTTGCGCCGCCTGCCCGCCCGCCAGCGCGAGGCCTTCACCCTGCGCGTGCTGCAGGACCTGGACGGGGCCACCACCGCCCGCGCCATGGGCTGCAGCGAAGGCGCGGTAAAAACCCATCTGGCACGCGCCCGGCAGGCGCTGCAGGACTACCTGGAGATCCACCCGTGAACCGCTCCCTGCCTTCCGATGACACCCTGCGCAGCCTGCACGCGCAGTCGCTGCACGCGCTGTCGCCGGCCACACTGGCACGCCTGCGCCAGGCCCGACACGGCGCCAGCGCGACCCGGCACGGGCGCCTGCGCTGGTGGCTGGCCAGCGCCTGTTCACTGGTGGTGGCGCTGGGTATCGGCCTGCAGTTCACTGGCCATGGCACGCTGACGGGCCCCGCGCCGGCACCTGTGCTGGCCTCGGTGGAAGACAACAGCGCGCTCTACGACGAAAATCCCGATCTGTACCTGTGGCTGGGCGATACCGACCTGGCGATGGAGTGAATCATGTCCCGACTGCACACCCTGCCCCTGCTGATGACCCTGTTGCTGCTGCCGGCCCTCCCGGCGCTGGCGCAGAGCGCCGCGCCCGCCCCTGCGGCACGCCCTGCGCCGGCCACGCCGCTGCCGGCCTGGGAACAGTTGAGCGAAGCGCAGCGGGAATCGCTGCTGGCGCCACTGCGCGACCGCTGGAACAGCGCCGATGCCGGCCAGCGCCAGCGCATGCTCTCGCATGGCCAGCGCTGGCAGACGATGAGCCCGGAGGAGCGCGACAAGGCCCGCCGTGGCCTGCGCCGCTTCGAGCACATGAGCCCGGAACAGCGTGAGCAGGCCCGGGCCCTGTTCGGCCAGATGCGGGAACTGCCGCCCGCGCAGCGCGATGCACTGCGCGAGCGCTGGTCGCAGATGACGCCGGAACAACGCAAGGACTGGGTGCGCGACAACCCACCGCCGGCGAAGCCGCGCTGAAACGCCGCGGGGAACGGGGTCAGAGCCCTTTGCTGAGGCAAAGGGATCCGCCCCCTGGCAGATTCCGGGAACCAGGGTCAGATCCCTTTGCCAGAGGCAAAGGGATCTGACCCCATGTCGTTCATGCCTGCCAGCGTGTCTTCGCCAGCAGCTCGTCGTCCCAGTCGAACGCCAGCTGCCCCTCGCGCACGAACAGCGCGACGAAGTTGAGCAGGTTGCGCGCATACATCTCGCTGGCCTGGGTCGCGCCCCGGCTGGCCAAGCCCAGCGGGCCGTCGATGGTCACGCCCTGATGCTCGATGCACTGCCCTGGCTGGGTCAGTGCGCAGTTGCCGCCGCTCTCGGCGGCCAGGTCCACGATCACGCTGCCGGTGGCCATGCCTTCCACCATCGCGGCAGTCACGATCGTCGGCGCCGGGCGCCCCGGTACCGCCGCCGTGCAGATCACCACATCCACGCTGCGCAGGTGGTCGGCCAGGCGGCGCTGCTGCTCGGCACGCTCTTCATCGGTCAACGCGCGCGCGTACCCGCCTTCGCCCGCCGCGCTCACCCCCAGGTCGAGGAAGCGCGCGCCCAGCGACTGGATCTGCTCGCGGGTTTCCGGACGCACGTCGAAACCTTCCACCTGTGCACCGAGACGCCGGGCAGTGGCAATGGCCTGCAGCCCCGCCACGCCGGCACCGATCACCAGCACCTTGGCCGGACGCACGGTGCCGGCAGCGGTGGTCAACATCGGGAAGAAACGTGGTGCGCGTTCGGCGGCGATCAGCGCGGCCTTGTAACCGGCCATGCCGGCCTGCGAACTGAGCACGTCCATCGCCTGCGCACGGGTGGTGCGCGGCAGCTGCTGCAGCGGGAACAGGTGCAGGCGGTCATCGGCAGCCAGTGCCGCCAGGCCCGGATCACTGGCCGGGGTCAACAGGCCAACCACGGTGGCACCCGGCTTGAGCTGTTCAAGCACCGCCGCTGGCGGCGCCTGCACGCACAACAGGATGTCGATTTCGGCCCAGCGGCCGGCGTCGAATGCGCGGGCACCGGCATCGTCGTAGGCTGCATCGGTGAAACCTGCCGCGAGACCGGCGCCGGCCTCGTACCAGACGGTAATGCCGAGGGCGCCGAGCTTGCGCGCGGTTTCCGGCGTCAGCGCCACGCGCCGTTCGCCCGGCGCGGTCTCCTTGATCCCCAGCAACGCCACGGCCATGCAGGTCCCCGCTGATCGGTGAGTTTTCCCGATCCTAGCAGGCGGCTCCACTCAGTGCAGCGTGGCGCTGCCCGGGTCCAGCCGATCGATCACACCCTGCATCGCGCTGTCGAACGCACCGTCATCCACATGGGCGCGCAGACGTCCCAGCCGCACCATCACCGCCAGTTCTTCCGGCGAGGCCACGCAGAAGCGCACGCCGCGACGGTTGACGAACAGCAGGCGCGAGGAAATCGGGCTGACCCAGGACAGCTTGCCAGCCTGCACCTTGCCGTCCTTGTCGACGAAGTCCAGCCAGTTGCCGATCTCCATCCGGCGGAAGCGATCGGCGTCGGCATTGTCGAAATCATCGGCATCGATCTGCCCGCCCAACTCGACCGCCGGCGATTCGGCCACCGGCGGGGTCGGTAGTGCCACCTGCGGCAGTTCCGGCAGCGCGCGTTGCAGTTCCGGCCGCGATTCGGCAATGCCCTGCAGGGTGTCATGCAGGGCATCGATGGCACCGGTGGCGGCGTCGCCATGCACGCCCACGCTGGCGAACACCTTGGCCAGCACCGGCTGCCAGGCCTGCAGCCACGGTTTGCCGACGATCTGGCGGCGGGCCTCGGCAACTTCCTCCAGCAGCCCGTCGCCCAGGCTCAGGGCCTCGGCCACCGATGCGCCCTCCTCGCCCTCACGCAGCAGCGCCAGGGTCAGGTGGTGCTGCCATGGCTGGCGCAGGAATTCAGCGATGGCCGGCGGCAGGGTGGCATCACCAATGCGGCGGTCCAGCTCGGCACCGGCACGGGTACGGGCCATTTCCAGCTTTTCCTGGCCACGCTGCGTTTCGGCGGCGCGACGCTCGGCGATTTCCACGCGGCGACGATGCTGCACGAGGAACTCGCGGAATTCTTCTTCCAGGGTCAGGAAGATCGCCAGGTTCTCGTTGAACTCGGCGACCAGGCGCTCGATGATCTCCTCGACCTTGGCCATCAGCATGCGCTCGGCCTGGCTTTCGCCGGTGTTGCCTTCGCAGGCCTCGGCCAGCGAGTTGAGCAGCTTGCGCGCCGGATGGGTCTTCTGCACGAACATGCGGCGGTCGAGCATGGCGACCTTGACGAACGGCACCACCAGGCGGCCGATCAACTCGCGCGAGCGGCCTTCCAGTTCGCGCTCGTCCAGCATCACGTCGAACAGCATGCCCACCAGGTCGATCGCATCCTCGTCCTGCGGGTCCAGCCGGGTCTGGCCCGGGTCGACACCGAGACGGGTGGCGCTGGACAGCACTTCGCTCTTCAACCGCTGCGCGAGTGATTCGCCGTCCTCGCCGATCGCTGCACGCAGGGTCGCACTGGGCGTGGCCTGCAGCAGCGACAGCACCGACATCATCTCGCGCTGGCTGAGCGGACGCTGCTGGCCGATCGCCACCTGTGCGGCCGACGTCGCGTCCTCGCGCACGTGGCGGGTCTGCTGCAGCAGTTCGTGCAGCGCCTCCAGCAGCATGCCCTGCTGGCCCGCATGGGCCTCGCCGGTGCCGCTGCCTTCGGCGCCCAGGTGCTGCTGCATGTGGCCACGCCGCTCGGACCAGCGTGCGGCAAAGCGCTGCGCCCAGGCCGGCGCGGCCTGCTCGTCATCACCGAATTCGCCGTCCAGGCCCGAGCCCGGGCGCTGCTCCACCAGGTCATCCAGGCCCGAGGCCATGCGCGTGTCGGGCGCGGCCGACGGCGGACGCCGCGGCGCCCCCATCTGCGACATCACCCCGGCCGCGGCCAGTTGCTCGTCCAGCTTCTCGTAGATGCGACCCACCGGCGCGCGCAGGTCGCGCTCGCACAGCTTGATCAGCACCAGGTGTACTTCCGGGGCCAGTTCACAGCCGGCAAAGGCTTCGTGGATGGCCACGCCCAGGTGTTCGGGGCTGATGGGATTATGGTCGGCATCCAGTTCGGCGCCGCCGACCAGACGGCCCAGGCGACGGTCGAGCCGCGCCAGCACCGGCTTGAAGTCACGCAGCAGCACCGTGGCGAAATTGCGCACCGCCAGCCGCGACTCCAGCACGTGCTCGGCCAGCAGGCTCAGGCCATCCTCGGCTGGGCCGGACAGCGTCGATTCGGCCGACATGGGCTCACCACTGGCCAGCGCATCCCAGGCCCGCTGCAGGTGGCCAGAGAAGGCACCGGCAATGTCCTCGCGGCGGCGGCGCAGTTCGCGCATCGCATCCAGGAACAGCAGCTGCGACGAACCGGCATTGCCGGCCCGGTCGAACAGGGCATCGTCGAAGCGCGCCAGTGCCGCGCCAAAGGCCTGGCACAGCGCGGGCAGGACCATGTCCCGGGCAAGCTGGAGCTGGGCCGGGTCACGGCCCGGCGATCCCATCGGTGTGGGCGCGCTCATCATTCGGGAAGGCTCCCCACCTTCTCTGGTACGACAGACAACGTGGACATCGCGACGACCGGCACACCCCATGTACCGGTACGTCGATGGTAGGCCGGCCAGCCCGTCACGGACAGTGAAACAGTCCTCACTTCAAACCTCATGACCGGCGGCCCGGCAAGGTAGATATCGTAAGCCGTGCAAGGCCTGCGAGGCGAGGGGAAGCGGCCGCCCGTTTCCCGCCAGTGGCATGACGTTCATCACAGTTTGGTATTCAAAGGCCAGACGCGACACAGACGGTGTCTTTGACCACCCCGACTATAATCAAACCTTCGTGATGACCGGTTCAGACTCCATGCCCGACCCCGCCGCCCTGCTCGCCCTGGATGCCCGCCGCTCAGTGCCTTCGCGGCAACTGGCCGAGCCCGGCCCGGACCCGGCCACCCTGCAGCGGATGCTGGCTTCGGCAGTGCGCGTGCCCGATCACGGCAAGCGCGTACCGTTCCGCTTCCTGAAGATCGCCGGCGATGCACGTCACACTCTGGGCGACTTCCTGGCCGAGCGCAGCCGCCAACGCGACCCGCATGCGGGCGAGGCCGTGTTCGAGAAGGATCGCCAGCGTTTCAGCCATGCGCCGCTGGTGATCGTGGTGGTGGCCAGCCCGCGCCCGGACCCGAAGGTCCCCGAGCAGGAGCAGCTGATGACCGCCGGCTGCGTCTGCTTCGCCCTGCTGCAGGCCGCACAGGCGCTGGGCTTCGGCGCGCAGTGGCTGACCGCCTGGATGGCCTTCGACCCCGCCGTGCACGCCTACCTGGGCCTGGCCGAGGGCGAAGGCATCGCCGGTTTCATCCATATCGGCACGCCGAAGGCCGCCGTGCCCGAGCGCGAGCGTCCGGACCCTGCCACCCTGCTGCGCGACTGGACGCCTCCGGCATGACCCTGCCGGTACCACCGCCGTCGCTGTACCTGGTCGACGCCAGCATCTATGTGTTCCGCGCGTGGCACTCCCTGCCCGACCAGTTCCAGGACGCGCAGGGCTGGCCGACCAATGCCGTGCACGGCTTCGCCCGCTTCCTGCTGGACCTGCTCGAGCGCGAACGCCCGCGTCACATCGCCATCGCCTTCGACGAAGCGCTGGACAGTGGCTTCCGCCACCGCCTGTACCCCGCCTACAAGGCCAACCGCGACCCGGCGCCGGAGGCGCTCAAGCGCCAGTTCGTGCACTGCAAGGCGCTGTGCGCAGCGTTGGGCCTCGCCGTTCTGGCCCACCATGAATACGAGGCTGACGACCTGATCGGAAGCGCCCTGCATGTGCATCGTGGCAGCCACCGCGGCGTGATCATCTCCGCCGACAAGGACCTGTCGCAGCTGCTGCTGGATCACGACGAGCAGTGGGACTACGCACGCAACCAGCGCTGGAACGTGGCCGGAGTGAAGGCGCGGCACGGCGTGCACGCGCACCAGATCGCCGACTACCTGGCGCTGTGCGGCGATGCGGTGGACAACATTCCCGGCATCAGTGGCGTCGGCAGCAAGTCCGCCGCCGTGCTGCTGGCCCATTTCGGCAGCATGGATGCACTGTACGAACGCCTGGACGAAGTGCCGTTCCTGCGCCTGCGCGGCGCCGCCCAGATGGCGGTGCGCCTGCGCGAGCAGCGCGAGCACGCCCAGCTCTGGCGCCAGCTGACCACCATCGCGCTGGACGCGCCACTGGAAGGCAGCCAGCCCGGCCTGCTGCGCCAGGCGGCCGACCCGGAGCTGCTCGGCGGCCTGTGCCAGACCCTGCGCTTCGGCCCGATGACCCGTCGCCGGCTGTTCGATGCCGCCGGCGTGCCCGATATTCTTCCCACCCACAGCGAGCCCGCATGAGCCAGCGCAACACCGAAGCCCCGCGTGTCGTCTATGAAGGCAAGTACCAGCGCATGCTGGTGCGCGGCACCTGGGAATACAGCGAACGTACCCATGCCGGTGGCCTGGCCGCGATCATCATCGCCGTCACCCCGGAGGACAAGGTGCTGTTCGTGGAACAGTTCCGCGTGCCGCTGCAGGCACCCACCATCGAGATGCCGGCCGGCCTGGTCGGGGACATCCACGCCGGCGAATCGATCGAAGTCTCGGCCGTGCGCGAACTGGAAGAAGAAACCGGCTGGACCGCCGATCACGCCGAAGTGCTGCTGATCGGCCCGACCTCTTCCGGCGCCAGCAGCGAGAAGATCGCCTTCGTGCGCGCTACCGGCCTGCGCCGCGTTGGCGAGGGCGGTGGTGACGACAGCGAAGACATCATCGTGCACGAGATTCCGCGCAGTGAGGCAGCGGCCTGGCTGGTGCAGAAGATGGGCGAAGGCTACGAGCTGGACGCCAAGCTCTGGGCCGGGCTGTGGATGATCGAGCACCATCTGGACGGACGCCCGCGTGGCTGACGCCGACCTGCACGCGCTGCCGGCGCTGCTCGGCGCCGACGACCCGGCGATCCATACGATCCACCGGCCTCAGGGTGCCTCGCCGTACCTGCTGCTGGCCGATCATGCCGGCCAGCAGGTGCCGCGTGCCCTCGCAGGCCTGGGCTTGCCGCAGGCCGAACTGGACCGCCATGTCGGCTGGGACATCGGCATTGCCGGCACCACCCGCGCACTGGCCGAACGGCTGGATGCCTGGGCCATCGAACAGACCTATTCGCGGCTGCTGATCGACTGCAACCGCCCGCTGGCCTCGCCGACGCTGATTCCGGAGGTGAGCGACCACACCGTGGTGCCGGGCAATGCCGGGTTGTCGGCGGCACAGCGGCAGCAGCGTATCGATGCGATCCACGCGCCCTACCACGCGCGCATCGACGCGGAACTGGATGCGCGCCGAGATGCCGGCCGCCCCACCCTGCTGGTGATGATGCACAGCTTCACTCCGGCGATGAACGGCGCGCAGCGACCGTGGCATGCCGGCGTGCTGTACCACCAGGACACGCGCTTCGCCCATGCCTTGCTGCAGGCACTGCGCGAGGAAGGCGACCTGGTGGTGGGTGACAATGAACCGTATTCGGTGAGCAGCACCAGCGACTACGCAGTGCCGGTGCATGGCGAAGGCCGCGGGCTGGTGCACGTGGAACTGGAAATCCGCCAGGACCTGATTGCCGATGTGGCTGGGCAGCAGGCGTGGGCGGAGCGGCTGGCGCGGATCTTCAGCGCATTGCAGCCGCAGTTGCTGGCGTTCGGTTGAACGCGCGTGGATCCATTCCGGATCGGTAGTGCCGGCCGCTGGCCGGCAACCTCAGGGTAGTTGGATCATTGCATTGCCGGCCAGCGGCCGGCACTACCGCAGGCGTGGCACATCCACCACCCACGCCAGCGCCTTCAATCATGCATCGCTGACCGGGCAGACGGTGGCGGCCGATTCGACCGGCGCCGGGCGCAGGCCCAGCGCGATCACCACGCCGAGCGCGGCGAACAACGCGGCGCCGTACTGTGCATTGACCATGCCCTGCAGGGCGTCGGCACTGGTTGCGGCCTGCGTGCCGCGCGCGGCGTTGGCCACCATCACCAGCACCGCCAGTCCCAACGCGCCGCCGATCTGCTGGGCGGTGGCCGCCATGCCGGACGCGACGCCTTGCTGCGGACCCGGCACGCCCTGCCCGGCCACGATCCACATCGCTGTCCAGCTCATGCCCTGGCCGATGCTGAGCACCACGATGCCCGGCAGCAGCGGCCAGTAGCTGGCACCGTGCGGCATCGCCAGCGCCACCGCGGCAATGCCGATGGCACCGGCGGCGAAGCCCCAGGCCAGTACCTGCCTTGGCGAACGGCGCCGCAGCATGCGTTCGGCAATACGGATGCCGAAGGTGCACACCAACGTCGGCAGCAGGAAGGCCATGCCGGCCTGCAGCGGGCTCCAGCCATAGCCATCCTGGAAGTAGAGCGCCAGGAAGTAGTACTGCACGCCATAGCTGCTCATGAAGGCGAAGGTCAGGCCGAGTGCCGCGCGCAGGCCCGACAGACGCAACAGCGAAAACTGCATCAGCGGGTCACGGCTGCGTTTTTCGATCTGTACGAACACCGTCAACAGCACGGCTGAAAGCAGCAGGCAGATCAGCGTGGCCGGTGCCGTCCAGCCCCACTCCGGCCCTTGAACCAGGGTAGTGACCAGCAGGCTGCCGCCGGCGGTGACGGTCAGGCAACCGGCCAGATCGAAGGAGCGGCCGCGCACCCTTGGACCATCGGACGGCAACCACGCACCGGCTGCGACCGCGCACGCCGTGGCCAGCGGCACGATCACCGCCAGCACCGCCGGCCAGCCGAACGTCTGGGTCAGCACGCCACCGAGCAGCGTGCCCAGCGCCAGGCCGACCGCACTGGCCATGCTCCAGATCGCCAGCGCGCGGTTGCGCACCGGGCCTTCGGCGTACAGCGTGTTGATCAGTGCCAGCGTGGCGGGGAACAGCAGGGCCGCACCGACGCCCTGCGCGGCGCGCGCGATGATCAACAAGGTGGCATTCGGCGCCAACGCACCGAGTAGCGACGCCAGTGCGAACAGCAGCATGCCCAGCCGGTAGAAACGGCGACGGCCAATCAGGTCGGCGGTGCGGCCACCCAGCAGCAGGCTGCCACCGAACGCCACGGTGTAGGCACTGACCACCCACTGCAGCTGCTGCGCGTTGATCTGCAGCGCGCGGCCCATGTCATGGAGGGCGACGAAGATGATGGTGGCGTCCAGGGCGATGATCAGCTGCGCGGTGGCCAGCAGGGTCAACGCCCAGCGCGGGTATTTGAGGGGAGGCATCGGCGGTCTGGATCGATGGGGGGAGCGCAGTCTCATTGATGCGGGCTAATCAATAAACCCCTGCCCGACCATATCTGTCATGATCTTCGGCATGAATGGATCCTCGTTGGACCTCAATGCCGTGCGCATGCTGGTGCAGGTGGCCGAGGCACGCAGCTTCACCGTCGCTGCCGGGCAGCTGGGCCTGAGCCAGTCCGGCCTGTCGCGCGCGATCGGGCGGCTGGAAGCCACGCTGGGGGTAAAGCTGCTGCAGCGGAACACCCGCAACGTGGCGTTGACCCCGGATG
Organism: Stenotrophomonas sp. YJH_SMC_80; assembly: GCF_059372495.1. NCBI lineage: Bacteria > Pseudomonadati > Pseudomonadota > Gammaproteobacteria > Lysobacterales > Lysobacteraceae > Stenotrophomonas > Stenotrophomonas sp. YJH_SMC_80. Next base: position 166,590 of record NZ_JCAFVP010000007.1, on the reverse strand, counting down.
GCCGCCAGTTCGTGGAACAGGTGGCACCGCTGCTGGCCGGCCTGGACGATGCCGAGCGGCAACTGGCCGACCGCCCGTGCACGCCCTCGGGTACGTTGAAGATCAGTGCGCCGTCGATGTTCGGGCGCAAGGTGCTGGTGCCGATGCTGGCGCCATTACTGGAACAGCATCCGCAACTGCAGGTGGAAGCCGTGCTCAGCGACCGCCTGGTCGATCTGGTCGAGGAAGGCTTCGATGCCGCGCTGCGCACCGGCGTCATCGCCGACCAGCGCATCGTCGCGCGGCCATTGCGGCCGCTGCGCTGGGTGACGGTGGCCAGCCCCGCGTATCTGGCCCGCTGTGGCGCACCGGACGATGTGGCCGCGCTGCAGGATCACGCCTGCCTGGCGGTGCGCAACCTGCGCAGTGGCCGGCTGGTGGACTGGCAGTTCCTGCAGGACGGGCAACTGCGCGAGTTCACGCCGCCAACGCGGATGGTGTTCGACAGCGGCGATCCGCTGGTGGAAGCGGCCATCGCCGGCATCGGCATCGTGCAGGTGATGGATTTCGCGGTGGCCGATGCGTTGGCCGACGGCCGCCTGCAGCGCGTGCTGCAGCCGTTCGAGGGACGCAGCCGCGCGCTGTCACTGATCTACCCGCCGTCGCGCCAGCATTCGCCGAAGCTGCAGGTGCTGGCCGACGCGTTGCTGGCCGGGGATTGGTAGCGCCGGCCGCTGGCCGGCGCCTGCAGGAATCCACCCGTTTCAGGTTTGCCGGCCAGCGGCCGGCACTACCAGGCTGTGGTAGATCCACGCCATGCGTGGACGAGGGTTGGTAGCGCCACGCATGGCGCGGCGCTACCGGTGCGGCGTTGCCGGCCAGCGGCCGGCACTACCGATCAGGCGAAGCTGTCGGTGGCGCGCACCAGCGCGTCCACGTTCTCGGCCTCGAACGCCGAATGGCCCGAGGCCGGCGTGATTTCCAGCTTCGCCTTCGGCCAGACCTTGGTCAGGTCCCAGGCGTTGGCCAGCGGGCAGACCACGTCGTAGCGGCCGTGCACGATCACGCCGGGAATATCGGCGATGCGGTGCGCGTCGCGCAGCAGCTGGTCTTCCACCTCGAAGAAGCCGCCGTTGACGAAGTAGTGGTTCTCGATGCGGGCAAACGCCAGCGCGAAGTGCGGGTCTTCGTGGCTGTTGATGAAGTCATCATCGACATGCAGGAAGCTGGTCGCGCCTTCCCACACCGCCCACGCCTTGGCCGCTTCCAGGCGGGTGGCTTCGTCGTCGCTGGTCAGGCGGCGGTGGAAGGCCGAGATCAGGTCATGGCGCTCCACCGACGGGATCGGCTTGAGGTAGTGCTCCCACGCATCCGGGAACAGGCGGTTGGCGCCTTCCTGGTAGAACCACTCCAGTTCCCAGCGGCGCAGCATGAAGATGCCGCGCAGGACCAGTTCGGTCACGCGCTGCGGATGGGTTTCGGCATAGGCCAGCGCCAGGGTCGAACCCCAGCTGCCACCGAACACCTGCCAGCGATCGACCTTGAGGTGTTCGCGCAGCTTCTCGATATCGGCAACAAGGTCCCAGGTGGTGTTGTCCACCAGGTCGGCGTGCGGGGTGGAACGGCCGGCACCGCGCTGGTCGAACAGGATGATGCGGTACTTGGACGGGTCGTGGAACTGGCGCATCTTGTCGCTGCAGCCACCGCCCGGGCCACCGTGCAGCATCACCACCGGCTTGCCGTCCGGGTTGCCGCACTGCTCGAAGTACAGCGTGTGGCGGTCGTCGACCTTCAGGGTGCCGACGTCATTGGGGGTGATGGCGGGGTACAGCGTACGCATGCTTGCAGCTCCAGGGTGATGCCCTGCCGTGGCAGGAGAACCTCCATTCTAGGCCGGACGCCGGCCCAGGGTGATGCGGTCGCGCTGCTCCAGATCCTGCACGGTCTGCACCTCGGCAAACCCCGCCGCCTCGAACAGCGCGCGGATCGCCTCGCCCTGGTCCCAACCATGCTCGATCAGCAGCCAGCCGCCGGGCAGCAGGTGGGCCTGGCCACCGTCGACGATGCGGCGGATGTCGTCCAGGCCATCCGGACCCGAGGCCAGTGCGGTGGCCGGCTCGAAGCGCAGGTCACCCTGCTCCAGATGCGGATCGTCGCTGGCGATGTACGGCGGGTTGCTGGCAATCAGATCAAAACGCGCGCCCTGCAGCGGCGCATACCAGTCGTGCCCGCCTTCAGCGAAGCGGACGTTGCGCAGATCATGGCGGGCGGCATTGCGCGCGGCCACGGCCAGCGCGCCCGGGCTGGCGTCGGTGGCCAGCACCTGCGCCTGCGGCCGTTCGCTGGCCAGTGCCAGTGCAATCGCACCACTGCCGGTGCCCAGGTCGGCCAGCTGCAGCGACTGGTCTGGCGGCAGGCGCTCCAGCGCCAGCTCGACCAGCAGCTCGGTTTCCGGACGCGGGATCAGCGTGGCCAGGTCGACCTCCAGGTCCAGCGTCCAGAATCCGCGACGGCCGGTCAGGTAGGCCACCGGCTCACCGGCCACGCGGCGGGCCAGCAACGCCTCGAAGGCGGCCTGGTCATTGGCGGCCAGCGGATCGGTGGCGTGGGCGAACAGCCAGCTGCGCGGGCGGTCCAGTACGTGCAGCAGCAGCAGTTCAGCCTCGTGGCGGGCCTCGATGCCGCCGAGACGGGCACTGGCCTCAGCCACGGTCTGGCGCAGGGAGGGTTCGGTTTGGAAAGACATGCCGCAATTGTAGAGCCGCAGTCGAGCGTGGCTCGACACTGCAAAAAGCTGCAATCCGTTCAGGTTCTGCCGGAGGGAATAAGGAGGGGCTATCGGCCCCTTTCCGCGCCTCCGGGAGATTTCCCTTGTCACACAGCCAGTTGCAGGATGGGAGCGGCAAGGTTCAGTGCCTGCTCATGACCAAATGATAGACTCCATCTATCGAATAGATGCAATCAATGGATTGTTCTTATCGCCAGCGAGTCGGTAACCTAGCTCCTGTCGATTCACCCACTCCCCTTCACCAGAGGAAAAACGATGTCCCTGATCAACACCCAGATCCAGCCGTTCGAAGCCAACGCTTACCACAATGGCGAGTTCATCAAGGTTTCCGACGCCAGCCTGAAGGGCCAGTGGTCCGTCCTGATCTTCATGCCGGCCGCCTTCACCTTCAACTGCCCGACCGAGATCGAAGACGCGGCTGACCATTACGCCGAGTTCAAGAAGGCTGGCGCCGAGGTCTACATCGTCACCACCGATACCCACTTCTCGCACAAGGTGTGGCACGAAACCTCGCCGGCCGTCGGCAAGGCCCAGTTCCCGCTGGTCGGCGACCCGACCCACCAGCTGACCAACGCCTTCGGCGTGCACATTCCGGAAGAAGGCCTGGCCCTGCGTGGCACCTTCATCATCAACCCGGAAGGCGTGATCAAGACCCTGGAGATCCACTCCAACGAGATCGCCCGTGACGTTTCCGAGACCCTGCGCAAGCTGAAGGCTGCCCAGTTCACCGCCGCCAACCCGAACCAGGTCTGCCCGGCCAAGTGGAAGGAAGGCGAGAAGACCCTGACCCCGTCGCTGGACCTGGTCGGCAAGATCTAACGCAGTACCGGCCTTCCGTGGCCCCACGCCACGGCGCGCCCTTCATCCCCATGCCGGTGCCCTACCGGCGTGGGGGTGAACCCAAGACAGCCAACGCTCGCCCGCCTTGGCCAGCCAGCCCCTTCCACGGTCGCTGTCTTGGGTTCACCCCTACCCCCAGCTGGTCCGCTACCTTGTACAGCGGTGCCACGCCCCCTGTTTGCCTGAAGCCAGGAGAAGACCGATGTTGGACGCCAACCTGCAGTCGCAGCTGAAGACCTATCTGGAGCGCGTGACCCGCCCGATCCAGATCACCGCGCACGCCGACGACGGCGCCAAGTCGCAGGAGATGCTGGAACTGCTGCAGACCCTGGAAAGCCTGTCGGACAAGATCTCGCTGCAGGTGCTGCGCGATGGCCAGGGCCGCGTGCCGTCCTTCGACCTGGGCACCCCGGGCCAGGACATCCATCTGACCTTCGCCGGCCTGCCGATGGGCCATGAGTTCACCTCGCTGGTGCTGGCGCTGCTGCAGGTGGGCGGTCATCCGTCCAAGGCCACGGCCGAGCTGATCGAGCAGGTGCAGAACCTGGAAGGCGAGTACAGGTTCGAAACCTACTTCTCGCTGTCCTGCCAGAACTGCCCGGACGTGGTGCAGGCGCTGAACCTGGCGGCGGTGCTCAACCCGCGCATCCAGCACGTGGCCATCGACGGTGCCCTGTTCCAGGACGAAGTCGAGAAGCGCGAGATCATGTCGGTGCCGACCGTGTACCTCAACGGCGAAGTGTTCGACCAGGGCCGCATGACCCTCGAGCAGATCGTGGCCAAGCTGGACACCAATGCCAGCAAGCGCGATGCCGAGAAGATCGCCGCCAAGGACGCCTTCGACGTGCTGGTGGTGGGCGGTGGCCCGGCCGGTGCTGCAGCGGCGATCTACGCCGCACGCAAGGGCATCCGCACCGGCATCGCCGCCGAGCGTTTCGGTGGCCAGGTGCTGGACACCATGGCGATCGAGAACTTCATTTCGGTGAAGGAGACCGAAGGCCCGAAGCTGGCCACGGCACTGGAACAGCACGTGCGCGAGTACGAGGTGGACATCATGAACCTGCAGCGCGCCAGCGCGCTGGTGCCGGCCGGTGAAGACGGCCTGGTGCAGGTGCAGCTGGAGAATGGCGCAGTGCTGAAGTCGCGTTCGGTGATCCTGTCCACTGGCGCACGCTGGCGGCAGATGAACGTGCCGGGCGAAGACCAGTACCGCAACAAGGGCGTGGCCTATTGCCCACACTGCGATGGCCCGCTGTTCAAGGGCAAGCGCGTGGCGGTGATCGGCGGCGGCAACTCCGGCGTGGAAGCGGCCATCGACCTGGCCGGCATCGTGTCGCATGTAACCCTGCTGGAGTTCGATTCCAGCCTGCGCGCCGATGAAGTGCTGCAGAAGAAGCTGCGCAGCCTGGCCAATGTCACCGTGCTGACCAGCGCACAGACCACCGAAGTGCTGGGCGACGGCAGCCGTGTCACCGGCCTGGTCTACAAGGACCGCGTCGGCGGCGACGCCCACCGCGTCGAGCTGGAAGGCATCTTCGTGCAGATCGGCCTGCTGCCCAACACCGAGTGGCTGAAGGACGTGGTGGCGTTGTCGCCGCGTGGCGAGGTCGTCATCGACGACCGCGGCCAGACCAACCTGCCGGGTGTGTTCGCTGCTGGCGATTGCACGACGGTACCCTACAAGCAGATCATCATTGCCATGGGCGCCGGTTCGACCGCCGCACTGAGCGCGTTCGACCACCTGATCCGCTCGTCGGTGAGCAACAGCAGCGGTGCCGTTGCTGAAGCGGCCTGATCCACCGTTCCCAGATCACCGGGAACATTGTCTGCCTGTCGGGTAACCACGCCGTCAGCCGGTCCGTTACCCCTGGGGTGTAAGGATGAACCTACGTGATCTGAAGTACCTGGTAGCCCTGGCCGACCACAAGCATTTCGGCCGGGCTGCCGCCTCCTGCTTCGTCAGCCAGCCCACGCTGTCCACGCAGATCCGCAAGCTGGAAGAAGAACTGGGCCTGCCGCTGGTGGAACGCGCACCGCGCAAGGTGATGCTGACCCCGGCCGGCCAGGAAGCGGCGGCACGGGCACGGGTGATCGTATCCGAAGTGGAGCAGCTGAAGGAGGCGGCGCGACGAAGCCGCGACCCGGAAGCCGGGACGGTGCGCCTGGGGATCTTCCCGACCCTCGGTCCGTACCTGCTGCCGCATGTGATCCCACGCATCCGCGAGCGCTTCCCGGAGCTGGAACTGCTGCTGGTCGAGGAAAAGAGCGATGTGCTGCTGGACCGCCTGCGCGAAGGCAAGCTGGACGCCGCGCTGCTGGCGCTGCCGGTAATCGACGACCAGCTGCACGCCGAGTTCCTGTTCGAGGAACCGTTCCTGCTGGCGGTGTCCGGGCGCCACCCGCTGGCCCGGCGCGAACACCTGGATGTGCAGGAACTGGCCACGCAGAAGCTGCTGCTGCTGGAAGATGGCCACTGCCTGCGCGACCAGGCGCTGGAAGTGTGCCGCCTGTTCGGCGCCAACGAGAAGTCCGAGTTCCGCGCCACCAGCCTGGAGACGCTGCGGCAGATGGTTGCCGCCGACGTCGGCATCACCCTGCTGCCCAGCCTGTCGGTGCAGCCGCCAGTGCCGCGCTCGAACAACATCCGCCTGCTCGACTTCACCGGCGAGGGCCGTCCCAGCCGTCGCATCGCCATGATCTGGCGCCGCAGCTCGGCCATGAACGACTTCCTGATGGAACTGGCCGACCAGTTCAAGCGCCTGCCGCAGGCGCTGTTCACCCTTGATGCGGTGAATGCCACCGGCGACGCGACCGCCCTGCCCGGCCCCGCCCTGAACGGCTGAACCCCCGCAGCACCGGCCTGGAATCGGCAGGAGTCGATTCCGGCCGCATTTGTCCCCACAATACAGACAGGCGGCGCCAGCAGGTGCCGCCTTTTGCATGGCTTTCAACCAAGGAGCTTCACCATGAGTACCGCCAGCGGCCTGCCGCCGTCGATCACCGTTTCCACCTTCGACATGGACCGCCTGGACGCCATGCTCGAATCCCCTGCGCTGAGCCAGACGCCTGCCGCGCTCGCGCTTGCTGAAGAACTCAACCGGGCCACCGTGCTGGCACCGGACCAGATTCCCGAAGGCATCGTCATGATGCATTCGCGCGTGGAGTGCGAAGATGAAGTGTCGGGCGAGAAGCACGTCCTGACCCTGGTCTTCCCCCGCGAAGCCAACGTCGATGAAGGCAAGGTTTCCGTGCTGGCCCCGGTCGGCAGTGCCCTGCTCGGCCTTTCGATCGGCCAGAGCATCGACTGGAATGCGCCCGGCGGCCGCAAGCTGCGCCTGCGCGTGACCGCGGTCCACAACGACCGCCCCTGATTACCGCTGCGCACTGCGCGCGATTCGATCCCCCTGCACCAGGAGCCGTAATGAGTACCCCGTCCAAACTGTCCCAGCTGCGCGAACTGTCCGTGGTCGTTGCCGATACCGGTGACTACGAGGCGATCAAGCGCCTGCAGCCGGTGGACTGCACCACCAATCCGACCCTGGTGAAGAAGGCGCTGGACCTGCCGGTCTACGCCGAGCTGATCGAACGCGAACTGGCCTGGGGCCGCCAGCAGAGTGGCGACCGCGAAGCCGTGGTGCACGCCGTGGCCGACCGCCTGACCATCGGCGTCGGCGCGCTGCTGAGCACGCTGGTGCCGGGCCGCGTGTCCACCGAAGTGGACGCCGACCAGGCCCACGACACCGCCGCCACCGTGGCCAAGGCCCGCCAGTTCATCCAGATGTACGCCGATGCCGGCGTGCCGCGCGAGAAGATCCTGATCAAGATCGCCGCGACCTGGGAAGGCGTGGAAGCCGCGCGCATCCTGCAGGCCGAGGGCATCGACTGCAACCTGACCCTGATCTTCAACCCGACCCAGGCGCTGGCCTGCAGCGAAGCCGGCGCGTTCCTGATCTCGCCGTTCGTCGGTCGTATCCTCGATTGGTACGTGGCCAACGGCCAGACCCCGGCCACCATCGACGAAGACCCGGGCGTGAAGTTCGTGCGTGGCGTGTACGCCGAGTTCAAGCGCCGCGGTTCGCCGACGGTGGTGATGGGTGCCTCGTTCCGTTCGACCGCACAGATCGAAGCGCTGGCCGGCTGCGACCGCCTGACGATTTCGCCGGACCTGCTGGAGAAGCTGGACGCTGACCACGGCGAGTTGCCGCGCAAGCTGGTGGCCGCTGCAGCGGACGGCGCGGCGGTGACCCCGATCGATGCGGCGAAGTTCGCGGCGGACCTGGCGGCCGATCCGATGGCCACCGAGAAGCTGGCGACCGGCATCGAGGCGTTTGCCAAGGATCTGGAAGCACTGCGCGAGCGGATCCGCGCGGCACTGTGAGGATTACTGCCAACGGCTGAGCCCCTCGTGGCGGGTCGGTTGGTCGCGAAGGGCATGAAGCAACAGCCGTGCTGGGTCGGGCGGGTTGGGTTCGCGGGGGACGCCGTGAACCCGTCCATGGGGGCTTGGCCGCGGCATCCATGCCGCGGACACCCCCGCGAACCCAACCCGCCCGCCCTCTGACAATTTCCTGCGGCCGCCCGCCACGGGAGAAAGAAAGAAGAGCAACAGCGGGTCGCGCGCTTCGCTTGCTCGGAGCCGAGCATGGCTATGCCGGTCGTCCTGACCGGCACCCTCCGGGCCGTCGCGCAAGCGACGTTGGCAGCGGCTCCTGCCGCTGCCTTCGGCTCTACAGAAAGCACTGCAGAACCAAACAAAAAGGACGCGGCGAACGCCGCGTCCTTTTTGTTTTTCTTCAGTTCGTCAGTAACCAATGCTCTCGCCCACCGTCACCGGGAAACTGTCGAAGGTGGGACGGGTGCAGATGGCGGGACCGTCCACGGCATGGATGCCGTGGCCGAGCCCCCAAGGACGGGTTTACGGCGTGTCCCGCCATCTGCACCCGTCCCGCCAAACTCACAGCAAACCAGAGCCGCTTGGCTTTGGCTTTGGCTTTGGCTTTGGCTTTGGCCTTGGCCTTGGCTTTGGCTTTGCTTTTGCTTTGGCTTTCAGCCGTTGACGTTGCCCGCCGCAGGCGGACCACCGCGCGTCAGCGCGGCGCCTCCACATCCAATCCGATCGGGCAGCTCACGCCGGTGCCGCCGATGCCGCAGTAGCCGTTCGGATTCTTCGCCAGGTACTGCTGGTGATAGTCCTCGGCGTAGTAGTACGCCGGTGCCGGGTACACGATTTCGGTGGTGATCGGGCCGTAGCCGGCCGCATCCAGCTGCGCCTGGTAGGCCTCGCGGCTGGCCAGCGCGGCCTTGTACTGGGCTTCGTCAGTGGTGTGGATCGCCGAGCGGTACTGGGTGCCGGTGTCGTTGCCCTGGCGCATGCCCTGGGTCGGGTCGTGGCTCTCCCAGAACAGCTGCAGCAGGCGCTCCAGGCTCACCACCGCCGGGTCGAACACCACCTGCACCACTTCGGTGTGGCCGGTCAGGCCCGAACAGACCTCTTCATAGGTCGGGTTCGGAGTGATGCCCCCGGCATAGCCCACCGAGGTGCTGTACACGCCCGGTTCGGTCCAGAACTTGCGCTCGGCGCCCCAGAAGCAGCCCAGCGCGAAACGGATCTGCTGCAGGCCGGCAAAACGGTCCTTCAGCGGATGGCTGTTCACGAAGTGCTGGTTGCTGTGCAGCGGCAGCGGCTGGTCACGCCCCGGCAGCGCCTCTTCCGGGCGCGGCAGGCGCTGCTTGAAGGCGCCGATGCCGAGGATGCCCTGGCCAATTCCCAACATGATGCGCTCCTACGCCGGAAGTCCGGCTATGTCGTCTGCATCTGAAATGGGGGCGTCCGGCGCGTGGCCCAAGTCCAGCGCCGCCACGATGTCCTCGGCCTGCGGGCGTGCCGCTTCGGGGATTCCCACCCGCAGCACACCGAACAGCGGCAGCTCGCCCATGCCGCCCAGCAGCTGCTCGCCGAACACGAAGGCCGGGATGCCGGCATCTTCCAGCGCGTGCTTGACCAGGTGGGCGTCGAACAGGTTGTCGGCCTTGTACACGATGTGCATGCGGCGGCTCCGTGGGACAGGGTTCCAGCATACGCCCGGGGGCTGAATGGTGGTGCTGACGGCGCATGACCGTTCTGCCGGCCAGCGGCCGGCACTACCCATCCACCTTCCGGTAGCGCCGGCAGCGGGCCGGCGGAATGTGGATCGCCGTGCAGTTGGGTAGTGCCGGCCGCGGGCCGGCATCCCCACCCCCCACCGGGCAGCCCTGCCCCGTACGCGCTAGACTGTTGGTCTTTCTGCCCTTTTTCGCCCCAGACTCATGTCCGAGCACACCCCCGCCAGCCCCGAGACCCCCGCCGACAGCCACGAGAAGCGCGATTTCATCCGCCAGATCGTGCGCGAGGACCTGGCCAGCGGAAAGCACCAGGCGATCAAGACCCGCTTCCCGCCGGAGCCGAACGGCTACCTGCACATCGGCCATGCCAAGTCGATCTGCCTGAACTTCGGCATCGCCGGCGAATTCAGCGGCGTCTGCAACCTGCGCTTCGACGACACCAACCCGGCCAAGGAAGACCCGGAATACGTGGCCGCGATCCAGGACGACGTGCGCTGGCTGGGCTTCGAGTGGAACGAGCTGCGCCATGCTTCGGACTACTTCCAGGCCTATTACCTGGCCGCCGAGAAGCTGATCGAACAGGGCAAGGCCTATGTCTGCGACCTGTCGGCCGAGGAAGTGCGCGCCTACCGCGGCACCCTCACCGAGCCGGGCCGCCCGTCGCCGTGGCGCGACCGCAGCGTCGAGGAAAACCTCGATCTGTTCCGCCGCATGCGCGCCGGTGAATTCCCGGATGGCGCGCGCACCCTGCGCGCGAAGATCGACATGGCCAGCGGCAACATCAACCTGCGCGATCCGGCGCTGTACCGCATCAAGCACGTCGAGCACCAGAACACCGGCAACGCGTGGCCGATCTACCCGATGTACGACTTCGCCCACGCGCTGGGTGATTCGATCGAGGGCATCACCCACTCGCTGTGCACACTGGAGTTCGAAGACCACCGCCCGCTGTACGACTGGTGCGTGGACAACGTCGATTTCGCCCATGACGATGCGCTGACCCAGCCGCTGGTCGATGCCGGCCTGCCGCGCGAAGCCGCCAAGCCGCGCCAGATCGAGTTCTCGCGCCTGAACATCAACTACACGGTGATGAGCAAGCGCAAGCTGATGGCGCTGGTCACCGAGCAGCTGGTGGACGGCTGGGAAGACCCGCGCATGCCGACCCTGCAGGGCCTGCGTCGCCGTGGCTACACCCCGGCCGCGATGCGCCTGTTCGCCGAGCGCGTGGGCATCAGCAAGCAGAATTCGCTGATCGACTTCAGCGTGCTGGAAGGCGCGCTGCGCGAAGACCTGGACAGCGCCGCGCCGCGCCGCATGGCGGTGGTCGATCCGGTCAAGCTGGTGCTGACCAACCTGCCGGAAGGCCATGAAGAACAGCTGACCTTCAGCAACCACCCGAAAGACGAGAGCTTCGGCAGCCGCGAAGTGCCGTTCGCACGGGAAGTGTGGATCGACCGCGAGGACTTCGCCGAAGTGCCGCCGAAGGGCTGGAAGCGCCTGGTGCCGGGTGGCGAAGTGCGCCTGCGCGGCGCCGGCATCATCCGCTGCGACGAAGTGATCAAGGATGCCGGCGGCACCATCACCGAGCTGCGCGGCTGGCTGGATCCGGAATCGCGTCCGGGCATGGAAGGCGCCAACCGCAAGGTCAAGGGCACCATCCACTGGGTCAGCGCCATGCATGGCGTGCCCGCCGAGATCCGCCTGTACGACCGCCTGTTCTCGGTGCCGAACCCGGATGATGAATCGGAAGGCAAGACCTACCGCGATTACCTCAATCCGGAATCGCGCCGCACCGTCACCGGCTATGTCGAGCCGGCCGCGGCCAGCGCCGCGCCGGAGCAGTCGTTCCAGTTCGAACGTACCGGCTACTTCGTCGCCGACCGCCGCGACCACACCGAAGCCAAGCCGGTGTTCAACCGCAGCGTGACCCTGCGCGATACCTGGTCGGCTTGAGGACCTGCGCGGGCGCCAGCACGGCGCCCGCACGCCATCGACAATGATCACCGCCCTCTCCGTCCTGTTCTGGTTCATCTCGCAGCATCCGCTGCTGACGTTCTTTGCAGCGATGGTGCTGGCCGGGCTGGTCTCGTGGTGGCGGCGCTTTCCGGGCTACGCCATCGTGGTGTTCCCGCTGGCGATGCTCAACATGTTCCTCGGCCACTTCCTCAACGCCACCTTCCTCAACGTGGTGGGCGAGCGTGGTGAAGCGGTGATCGTCAAGGCCGAGCGAACCAGCTCCACGCTCAACGAACAGTACATCTGGCGCTACGAAGGGGTGCTGCGTACCGCCGAGGGCCGCGACGTGGACGTGGTGTTCCACACCAACACCGCTTCGCTGTGGCCCTTGGAAAACGCCATCCGTATCCCGGCGCGCGACCAGCCGTTCGTGGTCAAGTACACGCCGGGCTTCCCACGCAACTTCGTCATCCTCACCAATGAATCCCCGCACGGCGTCGCCCAGGCCCGGGCCAGCGCGCGCGAGCGGGTGGAGGTGGCGGCACGCAAGCTGCATTTCAGCCCGGGCAATGCCGATTTCCGCGCGGACTATCGCCGCGAGCTGGAAAGCTGGCTGCGCGACCACGGCAACGATCCGCAGCAGCAATCCGACGCGCAGCGATATCGCGCCGAACTCGACGCGCTCGACCGCTAGATGCCCAGGCCCTGCCTGGATGTTCCACCCCATCCACCCCACAGGCCTGACATGACCACGACCTCCGCCGCTCTCCTCCCGCTGCTGCAGCAGGTCCTTCAGGACGCGGGCGTCGCCAGCCACGTCGACGGCAACGCGCTGCTGCTGGACAGCGGCCTGCGCCTGACCCCGCATGCAATGGCCGCACACGCGCGCGACAACGGTGGTTGGCAGACCTCCACCGTCATTGAAAGCCGGCATCCGCGGTTGTTCGCCGATGGTCTGTTCGAGTACCAGCACGCAAATGGTGCCGATGAGCAGGCATCGCTGTTGTCCGGCTTCCAGGCCTGGGCCCGGGTGGACCTGGTGACCCTGCAGACCGCGATCGGCGCCCAAGACGCACAGGGCCTGCCGATGATGGGCCTGACCTATCCGGCCGGTGACAATGGCGAGGAACACGAGCGCACTGTAGTGCTGGGGCCGTTGGCGCACTACCGTGCACAGGAAGTGGATGCCTCCACCTGCAGCGAAGACGATCATGGCTCCTGCCCCTGCTGCCTGTTCACCCGCAGCATGGACGCCTTCGACGAGCTGCTGAAAGCCCGCGAATTCCTCGCCATCCGCCTGTTCGCCTCGCGCGATGCCGACGGCCTGTGCGAGGCCGATTGCCGGGTCAACGGCCACGACTTCGCCGCCGCCCTGCCCCTGCTGCGCGCCTACGCTGCCAGCTGGCCGCAGGCCGGGCTGGAGTTCCGCAAGCAGTACGTGGTGATCCGCACCGGCTCGCCAGGCTGACCCACGCCCACACCCGGTACAGGCCGGTGCGGCTACACTGCGCGCCGGCTTCCCAAGCAACCGCACTTTTTCCCATCCCACACGAGGCACCCCCGCGATGCTGTACGCGCAAGTCCACCTGACCCTTCCCGCCTGGATCCACGACCAGATCGACCTGGATCGTCGATATCCGGGCGATGAGGCCAAGGTCGCGCTGGCGATCGAGCTGTCGCGGCTGAACGTCGAGCACGCCAGTGGCGGCCCGTTCGGTGCGGTGGTGTTCGGCCCGGACGACAAGGTCATCGCCGCTGGCGTGAACCGGGTGATGCCGCACGCGACCTCGCTGGCGCACGCCGAGAACATGGCCTACATGCTGGCCCAGCAGCGCCTGCAGACCCCGCGCCTGAACGCGGTGCTGTCGCCGGTCACCCTGGCCACCAGTTCGCAGCCGTGCTGCCAGTGCTATGGCGCTACCGTGTGGGCGGGCATCGACCGCTTGCTGATCGGTGCCAACTCGGCCGACGTCGAGGAACTGACCCCGTTCGATGAAGGCCCGCTGCCGGCCGACTGGGTCGGCGAGCTCAACAAGCGTGGCATCGAAGTGGTGCAGGGCCTGAACCGCGACGCCGCGCGCACCGTGCTGCGCGCCTATGGGGAAAGCGATGGCGCCCGTTACTGACACCGGCATCGGCCTGCTGTGCCTGTGCCGGCAGGGCTTCGAGCCCGAGCTGGCCGGCGAGCTGCAGTTCCGCGCCGGCGAAGCCGGTTTCGCAGGTTATGCGCGTACCCAGCGCAATGACGGCTACGTGCTTTTCATGTGCGACGAAGCCGCCGCGCTGGCGCCGCGCCTGCGCTGGCGCGAGCTGATCTTCGCGCGGCAGAAGCTGGTGGTGCTGGCCGAGCTGCCGCAGCTGGACCCGGCCGACCGCATTACCCCGATGCTCGACGTGCTGGCTGATGCGCCGCGCTTCGGCGACCTGTGGGTGGAACACCCGGACTCGGACGCCGGCAAGCCGCTGTCCGGGTTGGCCCGTGCCTTCGGCAATGCGCTGCGCCCGGCGCTGCGCAAGGCCGGCAAGCTCACTGACAAGCCGAACAACCGCCTGCCGCGCCTGCACGTGGTGTTCGTCGACGGCACCCACGCCTTCGTCTGCGTGGCCGACCCGGCCGACAGCGCGCCGTGGGCACTGGGCATCCCGCGCCTGAAGCTGCTGCCCGAAGCACCCTCGCGTTCGGCGCTGAAGCTGGACGAAGCACTGCTGACCCTGCTGACGCCGGAAGAACGCGAAGCACTGGCCCAGCCCGGCATGCGTGCGGCCGACCTGGGTGCCGCCCCCGGCGGCTGGACCTGGGTGCTGACCCGCCAGCACATGCACGTGTTGAGCATCGACAACGGCCCGCTGCGCCAGCACGTGCTGGACACCGGCCTGGTCGAGCACCTGCGCGCCGATGGCTTCCACTGGCATCCGGAACAGCCGCTGGACTGGATGGTCTGCGACATGGTCGAGCAGCCGCGCCGCGTAGCCGAACGCATGGCCACCTGGTTCCGCGAAGGCTGGTGCCGGCACGCGATCTTCAACCTGAAGCTGCCGATGAAGAAGCGCTGGGACGAAACCCGCCTGTGCCTGGACCTGTTCCAGGACCAGGCCGGCAAGCCGCTGGTGGTGCGTGCCAAGCAGCTCTATCACGACCGTGAGGAGATCACGGTACTGGCCTCGCCGCTGCGCTGAGGCCATCACGTCCGCCGGGCATACCCCGGCGCCGCAGAGGGAGGAGCATCCATGCGACATCGAACGATTCCGCTGCTGATCACCCTGCTGGCCGCCGCACCAGCGGTGGCCCAGCAATTGCCGCACACCCCGGCACAAAGCCAGCCGCTGGGCCCCACCGGCGGCGCGATCCGCCAGCAACCGCTGGATGCGGGCCGGGTCAGCGGCAGCGTCGAGATTCCGCAGCCGGCCGGCGAGGCGCAGGTGACCGTGCGTTCACTGGAACCGAGCAGCGTGGTTGGCCAGTACCGGATCCACTTCGCTGCGCTGGATGTGAACGGCGATGGTTTCATCAGCCGCGAGGAAGCGCAGGCGAATCCGGCGCTGGCCGATGAGTTCAATGCGTTGGACGTGAAGCGTCGCGGCAAGCTGGATCGTGCCGACCTGGCCGGCTGGCTGGTGGATTGAATCCACCCGCGATCTTCATCCACGCATGGCGTGGATCTACTGGAGCAACGGCGGTAGCAGCGCCCGCTTTCGGTAGGTGCCAACCTTGGTTGGCACAACATCGGAACTCCGTCGCCCCATCTGGGCCGACGTGACCTGGCAGACGTGCCAACCAAGGTTGGCACGTACCAGAGCGGGATCCCGTGGTTGCTACCGCGCCAGCGGTGCCCGCAGCATCGTGCGGTTCGCGCTCCGGCTACACCCCGGCGGCGCGCTTCCAGAATGCCTGCACCAGCGGCGGCCATTTGCCGACGCAGCCCAGCGCGCGACCGCGGGCCAGGGTCAGGTGCATTTCGTCGTTGGAGAACAGGCGGTTGATCGCATCGAAGCTGTAGGCGGCGATGTGGTTGTCGCTGCGCCGTTCGCGTGCCCAGCGCTGCAGGCGCTGCGGCGACAGCCGCGGCTGGCCACGGCGCTCGGCCGACGGCGCCAGCCACTGCTGCAGGGCGGCCACATCGCGCAGGCCCAGGTTCACGCCCTGCCCGGCCAGCGGATGCACCACGTGCGCGGCATCACCCAATGCCAGCACACGGCCGGCCACGTAGTGACGTGCCAGCTGGCGGCGCAGCGGGAAGGCTGCGCGCGGTGATGCCAGCCGCAGCTCACCCAGCCGCGCCGCGAAGGCGCGGGTCAGTTCGCGGTTGAAGCTGTCTTCGTCCAGCGCCAGCACGCGCGCGGCCTCGTCCTCGGGCAGGGTCCAGACGATCGAGCTGCGGCGCTCGGCCACCGGCAGCAGCGCCAGCGGCCCGCTCGGCAGGAAACGCTGCCAGGCGGTGGCCTGGTTGGGAAGATCGCTGTCCACGTAGGCCACCACGCCACGCTGGTGGTAGTCATGCTTTTCAACCTCGATCCCGGCCAGTTGGCGCAGGGTCGATTCGGCGCCGTCGGCGGCTACCGCCAACGCCGCTTCCAGGCGACGACCGTCATCCAGGCGCAGGCGCACGCCGTCGTCGTCCTGCTCCAGCGCTTCCACCCGCGCCGGGCAGTGCAGCTGCACGCCCGCCGCCGGCAACGCCGCCCACAGGCGATCCTGCAGCAGGCCGTTCTCGACGATGTAGCCCAGTTCACGACGGCCGAAGCGATCGGCATCGAACAGCAGATCTTCGCCACCGGCCCCATCCCACACCTGCATGCGCCGGTAGGGCCAGGCGCGGGCCTGCACGATCGCCGGCCACACGCCCAGGCGGTTCAACAGTTGTACGTTGTCAGCAGCGAAGGCGAACACGCGCAGGTCAGGCTGTGCGGCCTGCCACGGCGCGGGCTCACGACCTTCCACCAGCGCAACCGACAGGCCGGCATCGGCCAGCGCCAGCGCGCACGCGGCACCGACCACGCCACCACCGACGATGGCCACATCAAGGCGCATGCGCCGGCTCATGCGGCTTCTCCGCGGCACAGGCGCGGCACTTCGCCGCGGAAGCCCATCGCGCCACCGACCAGCATCGACTGCACCGATGCGCGTTGCGCGGCCACCAGGCCGAGGCTGCGCAGCGGCCGCATCAGCGGCGCCGGGTTGCTGGTCAGGCGCGCCAGGCCGCCGGAGAACGCCACCGTCTGCCGGCGATCTTCCTCGCGGCGCGCGACATAGGCCTGCAGCAGTGCATCACTGCCGGCATCTTCATGCGCATCCTCCAGCAGCTCGGCCAGGGTCAGCGCATCGCGCAGGCCCAGGTTGAAGCCCTGTGCACCCAGCGGATGAATGGTCTGCGCGGCGTTGCCCAGCAGCACCGTGCGCTCACCGGCCAGGGCGCGCGCCAGCACCTGGATGAGCGGGTAGGCGCTGCGCGGGCCGGACTCGAGCAGGCGGCCGGCACGCCAGCCGATCGCGTTCTGCAGGCGTTGCAGCCAAGCGGCATCGTCCAGCGCCATCACCGCATCGGCCTGGTCGCGCGCAACACCATGCACGGTGCCGAAGTGACGATCGCCGCGCGGCAGCAGGGCCGTCGGGCCGGTATCGGTGAAACGCTCCCACGCGGTGCCATCCGGCGCGCGCTGGCTGCGTACACGGGCCACGAACAGGGTCTGCTGGAAATCATGGCGGTCGACCTCGATGCCCAGTGCACCACGCACGCCACTGGTCGTACCGTCGGCACCCACCACCAGCCGTGCCAGCAATATGCGCTCGCCGGCCTCATCGGCGACCCGCACCTGGCGGTAGCCGTCGACCACTTCACCCAGGCCCAGGAACCGCATCGGCCGGTAACGGCGCAGCCGCGGCAGCTCCTGAAGCCGCGCTTCCAGCGCCTGGCCGAAGTCGCGGGCGACCACCACCTGGCCGAACCAAGGCCGGTCGTAATCGGCCGCTTCCAGCTGCACGCGGCCGAAATCGCCGGCACGGCTGACGTGGATGCGCCGGATCGGGCCCGGTGCCATCGCCAGCTTCTGCATCACCCCCAGCGCGGTCAGCGCATTGACGGTGGCAGCGGCGAAACTGAGATTGCGCTGGTCGAACACCGTCGGCAGCTCGCCGGCCGGGCTGGCCTCGAGCAGGCCCACGTCGCGGCCGAGGCGGTCCAGGGCAATGGCCAGGCTGGCGCCGACCAGGCCACCACCGACAATCAGCACGTCATGTCGTTCACTCATGCGTTCATGATACGCGCTCGCCCCGTCTGTACGCCGAACGGCCGGTCCTGCGCCAACCCGCGCGGCGGGCTAGAATGAAACCTGAATCCGCTCCGGGCCCGCCACCATGTCCGACACTGCCAACCGCGCCTTCGTCCTGTCCGTGCTCGTTCTGGTGCTGGCAGCGACCCGTGTCAATCACTTCGCGGCGATCCCCGATGCCTCATGGGCGGTGTTCTTCATCGGTGGCTTCTACCTGGCCCGCTGGACGCGCTGGGCGTTCCCGCTGCTGATGGTGTTCGCGGTGCTGGTGGACTGGATCGTGATCCGCAGCAGCGGCCTGGACTTCTGGCAGCACTACTGCGTGTCGCCGGGCTACTGGCTGCTGCTGCCGGCCTATTTCTCGCTGTGGGCCGGCGGCATGCTGCTGGGCCGCAACTACCAGAGCGCGCGCTGGCCGGTACTGGCCAAGGGCGCGCTGCTGCTGGTCGCCTCGGTGGCGGTCTGTCACCTGCTGGCGCAGGGCGGCTTCTACTGGAGCAGCAGCAACGTGGCCGAGCCGACCCTGGCCGGCTGGGCACAGAACTACGCGCAGTGGTTCGGCCCCTACCTGCGCACCACGGCGATCTACGTGGCGCTGGCCGCCGCCCTGCAGCTGGCCGTGGAGCAGGTGTTGAAGCTCCAGCAGGCCCGCCGCGACATCCACCACTGAGCCGCGACATGGGTCATCGCCTCTCGCGCATCTACACCCGCACCGGCGACGACGGCAGTACCGGCCTCGGTGAC
The DNA here is from genome assembly GCF_059372495.1 of Stenotrophomonas sp. YJH_SMC_80. Lineage (NCBI taxonomy): Bacteria > Pseudomonadati > Pseudomonadota > Gammaproteobacteria > Lysobacterales > Lysobacteraceae > Stenotrophomonas > Stenotrophomonas sp. YJH_SMC_80. Next base: position 147,914 of record NZ_JCAFVP010000007.1, on the reverse strand, counting down.
GGCCAGCGCGTGCCCAAGGATGACGCCCGGGTGGCGTCCTACGGCACCGTCGACGAGGCCAATGCCGCGCTCGGCCTGCTGCTGGCCGTGCCCCTGCCCGAGGATGTGCGCGCGCTGGTGGTGCATCTGCAGCACCAGTTGTTCGACTTGGGCGCCGAACTGTGCATCCCCGGCCACGCGGCGATCCAAGCCGCCGATGTCTCGGCCCTGGAACAGCAGCTGGACCATTACAACGCCGACCTGCCGATGCTGAAGGAATTCATCCTGCCGGCCGGCGGCGAAGCCGCCGCGCGCTGCCATCTGGCCCGCACCATCGTCCGCCGCGCCGAGCGCGAAACGGTCACCCTGGCCCGCCACGAGGCCGTGCGCAGCGAGGCGTTGCAGTACCTGAACCGGTTGTCGGACCTGTTGTTCGTGCTGGCCCGGGTGCTGGCCCGCGCCGACGGCCAGGGCGAAGCGCTGTGGCAACCACAGCAGCGCCAGCGCTGAGCCTGCACGATGCTGGTCTACACCCATCCGTCCTGCCTGCTGCACGACCCCGGTCCGGGCCATCCCGAGTGCCCGCAACGCCTGCAGCATGTGCTGGACGCGCTGCACACCGCGTTCCCCGGCCAGCTGGAGTGGCGCGAAGCGCCACCGGCCAAGTTCGGTGAACTGACCCGGGTCCACGACAGCGCCCTGCTCGACTTCGTGCTGCAACCGCAGACCGCACCGCTGCGCCAGCTGGACATGGACACCTGGACCTCACCCGGCTCGGCCAGCGCCGCCGTGCACGCCGCCGGTGCCGGCGTGGCCGCGGTCGATGCGGTGATGCTGGGCGACGACCCGCTGGCCTTCTGCGCGGTACGCCCGCCGGGCCACCACGCCACCAGCAGCACGGCGATGGGCTTCTGCCTGCTCAACAACATCGCCATCGCCGCCGCCTATGCCCGCGACCGCCACGGCCTGGAACGGATCGCGGTGGTCGACTTCGACGTCCACCACGGCAATGGCACCCAGGACATCTTCCAGCACGACGCCCGGGTCTCGTACTACAGCACCCACCAGGCCGGGCTGTTCCCCAATTCCGGCCTGCGCCGTGACCGCGGTGCCGGCAACCTGATGAACATCCTGCTGCCGCCGGGCAGCGGTGGCTTCCGCTTCCGCAACGTCTGGGCCGACGAGATGCTGCCGGCCATCGACGACTTCCGCCCGCAGCTGCTGCTGATCTCGGCCGGCTTCGACGCCCACCTGCGTGATCCGCAGGCGGACCTGATGCTGGAGACCGACGATTTCGCCTGGATCACCGGTGAACTGCACGCGCTGGCACGCCGTCACGCGGCCGGCCGGGTGGTCTCGATGCTGGAGGGTGGCTACGACCTGCAGGCCCTGGCCGAGTGCAGCGTGGCCCATGTCCAGGCCCTGCTCACGCCGTCCGTGGGCACCTCCGCCGGATGAACCCGAACCGGCAGGCTCTGGCGTCCTTCATTGCCCCTATGCAAGGGATGGGGCAAGCTACCGTCCGTTTTCGCCCGAATCCGAACCGCGTGCGCCGAGCCCTCCGCCTGCTTCCCCTGCCTCTGAGCATCGCCATCAGCCTGCCGGCGATGGCCGATGAAAAGCCGCTCAACTGGGGCCTGTGCCCGGCCACCGACGTCATTCCCGCGTTCACTGACGCCCCCACCCCGGTCCCGGCCCAGGACAAGGCTGCCGCCGCGGCCGCCCGCGAGCAGCAGCCGACCGACATCGAGGGTGACCAGCTGCTGGGCACCACCACCGTGCCGCAGTACGAGGGCAACGTGGCGCTGCGCCGGGGTGACCAGTTCGTCGGTACTGACAAGCTCAGCTTCGACACCGAGACCGGCAACTACATCGCCGACGGCAATGTCCGCTACCAGGACGGGTCGATCCGGATGGTCGCCAAGCGTGCCGAAGGCAACCAGGAAAGCGATACCCACAAGATCTCCGACATCAAGTACCAGCTGGTGTCGCGCCGGGGCAACGGCGATGCCGAGTCGGTCGACCTGCAGGGTGCGGTCGGCCAGATGCACCGCTCCACCTACACCACGTGCGACCCCTCGCAGCCGGTGTGGAAGCTGTCTGCGCCGCAGATCGAAGTGGACAACGACGAGGGCTTCGGCACCGCGCGCAACGCCGTGCTGCGCATCGGCAAGGTGCCGGTGCTGTGGGCGCCGTACTTCAAGTTCCCGATCGATGATCGCCGCAAGACCGGCCTGCTGTTCCCGCAGCTGGGCATGTCCGGGCGCAACGGCTTCGACTACGCCCAGCCGATCTACTTCAACCTGGCGCCGAACTACGACGACACGCTGACCCCGCGCTACATGAGCCGGCGCGGCCTGCTGCTCGACAACGAGTTCCGCTACCTCTACAACGGCGGCCGCGGCGAGGTGTTGACCTCGTTCATGCCCAACGACCGCCTGCGTGACCGTGACCGCGGCCGGGTGATGTTCACCGGCTACCACAACGTGGACAGCCACTGGCAGGCCCGCGCCAACCTGGCCTGGGTCAGCGACGAGCGCTATGTCGAGGATTTCGCCAACCGCCTGGTGGGGGTGACCGCCTCCAACCTGCAGAGCACGGTGGGCCTGTATGGCACCGGCACGAACTGGACGGCCGGCATCATGGCCGACCGCTGGCAGCTGACCGACTACACGCTCGACGAGCGCGCCCTGCCCTACAACCGCCAGCCACGCCTGTACTTCAACTGGGACAAGCCGGTCCGGCCCTGGCTGGAAGCCGGCATCTACGCCGAAGCGGTGCGCTTCACCCACGACGACATCAACTTCAAGAACGCCGTCGGCACCGGTAAGGATCTGCAGTACACCCGCAACGGAGTGCAGTGGACCGACGGCGTCGGTGTCAGCGGCGGTTCGCGATTGGACGTGAAGCCGTATGTGTCGTTCCCGATCAGCGGCGCGGCCTGGTATGTGACCCCGACCCTGGCCTACCGCTACACCGCCTATCAGCTGGACCGAGGCCTGGTGGATGGTGTGAGAGGCATCCAGGCCCAGATCCTGAGTTCGCAGGGCATCGACCCGAACACGGCCACGCCCGAGCAGCTGCGCGGCAATACCTCGCCCAGCCGCAGCCTGCCGATCGGCAGCATCGACGCCGGCCTGTTCTTCGATCGCGAAACCAGCATCCGCGGCAAGTCGTTCCTGCAGACCCTGGAACCGCGCCTGTTCTACCTGCGCACGCCGTACCGCAACCAGGACGAGCTGCCGATCTTCGACACCCGTGACTTCACCTTCAGCTGGGGCCAGCTGTTCCGCGACTCGCGCTACACCGGCGCCGACCGCCAGAACGACGCCAACCAGCTGACCCTGGCGGTGAGCACCCGGTTCATCGACCAGACCACCGGCAAGGAACGTTTCTCGGCCTCGATCGGCCAGATCCAGTACTTCGATGAGTCGCGGGTGACCGTCACCCCCGGCGGCGCCCCGGTGGAAAAGGGCAAGTCGGCCTGGATCGCCGATGGCAACTACATGATCAACGACCGCTGGACCCTGGGCGCCACCTACCAGTGGGACCCGAAGTACAAGCGCGAGGATCTGGCCAGCGTCCGTGCCCGCTACCTGATGCCCAACGACGGCGTGGTCAACCTGAGCTACCGCTACCGCTACCGCATCAATGCCGGTGCTCTGCCCGGTGCCAACAAGCATGACCGCACCCTGCTGGAGCAGGCCGACCTGTCGTTCCTGTACCCGCTGAATGCGCGTTGGAGCCTCGTCGGCCGCTATTACTACTCGCTGCAGGACAAGGAGCCGCTGGAAATCATCGGCGGTGTCCAGTGGGACAGCTGCTGCCTGGCCGTGCGTGTGGTCGGCCGCCGCTATGTCCGCAATCGCGAAGGCGAGATGAACAACTCCATCCAGGTGGAGTTCGTCCTGAAGGGCCTGAGCTCCATCGGCCAGGACACGGACCGCACTCTGCGCCGTGCTATCCTCGGCTACAACCGCGACGACCTCTATCTCGTGCCGCCCAGCAACACCGGGGCGACCCGCGATGACTACGATCCGAATCTGATCCCATGACCAAGCGCTTCCCCGTTCTACTCGCCTCGCTGCTGGCGGTGTCCAGCGTGTCCGCCCCCCTGCAGGTGCTTGCCCAGGAGGCGCAGCCGCTCGACCGCATCGCCGCCGTCGTCGATGAGGACGTGATCCTGCAGAGCGAGCTCCAGCGTGCGATCGCCAACATCAAGGCGCAGTACGCCGGGCGGGAGAACCAGCTGCCGCCGGAAGACGTGCTCAGCCGCCAGGTGCTCGAGCGCCTGGTGCTGGTCAAGCTGCAGGTGGCCCGCGCCCAGGGCAGCGGCATCCGTGTCAGCGATCAGGAGCTGAACCAGGCGATGAACTCCATCGCCCAGCAGAACGGTTCGAACCTGGACGCCCTGCGCCAGCGCCTGGCCCACGACGGCATCGATTTCAACGATTTCCGCGCATCGGTGCGTGATGAGATCACCGTGCAGCGCCTGCGCCAGAGCTTCGCGCAGAGCCGCATCAGCGTCAGCGAGGGTGAAGTCGATGCCGCGCTGAAGCAGCAGGCCACGGTAGGCAACCAGTACCACCTGGCGCACATCCTGGTCGCGTTGCCGGACGGCGCCAACGCCGACCAGATCGCCACCGGCCAGAAGAAGGCCGATGGCGTCAAGGCCCTGCTGGACAAGGGCGAGCTGGACTTCAACGCGGCGGCCGTGCGTTATTCCGACAGCCCCAATGCGCTGGAAGGCGGCGACCTGGGCTGGCGCAGCCTGGATGAAATCCCGCAGGCCTTCGCGCAGATGATGGAAAAGATGAAGCCCGGCGAAGTGGTCGGCCCGATCCGTGGCCCCAGCGGCTTCCAGCTGTTGAAGCTGGTGGAAGTGCGTGATGCCAGCGCCACCGCTGGCGCCAGCACCGTCACCGAGTACCACGGTCGCCACATCCTGGTGCGCGTGGACGATCATCAGACCGACGCGGCCGCCAAAGCCAAGATCGATACCCTGCGTGCCCGCATTGCCGGTGGCGCGGACTTCGAGACCGTGGCCAAGGAGTCCTCCGAGGACAACAACAGCAAGGGCCAGGGCGGCGATCTGGGCTGGTTCCCGGCCGATGCGTTCGGTCCGGCCTTTGGCCAGCAGGTGGCCGCCATCCAGGACGGCGGCGTCAGCCAGCCGTTCCGCACCGATGCCGGTTGGCACATCCTGCAGCGCGTGGCCACTCGCCAGACCGACGTGACCAACGACAACCAGCGTGCCCAGGTCCGCGAGACCATTGGCCGCCGCAAGCTGGAAGACGAGTACAACCGCTTCCTGCAGGAACTGCGCGGCGAAGCCTACGTCAGCTTCCGCAGTGGCGACCGTGCGGAAAACACCGCCACGCCGCCGCAGTCCTGATCGATGCGCCCCGAGCTCGCTCTGGTACCGGGCGAGCCCGCCGGGATCGGCCCGGAGCTGTGCGTCCGCCTCGTCCAGCAGCCGCGTGAAGATTGCCGGCTGCTGGCCTTCGCCGACCCGGACACCCTGCGCGCGGCCGCGGCCGCGCTGAACCTGCCGCTGCAACTGTTGCCCGAGGGTGCCGAAGCGCGCGTCCCCGGCGACCTGCGCCTGCGCGTGGTTGCCAATGCCACCCCGAGCCGTTTCGGCCAGGCCGATCCGGCCAATGCCGGCGCGGTCATCGGCGCCCTGCTCGGTGCCGGCCAGGCCTGCCTGTCAGGCGAACTGCACGGCGTGGTGACCGGCCCGGTGCACAAGGCAGTCATCAACGAAGGCGGCATCGCCTACAGCGGCACCACCGAACTGCTGGCCGACCAGGCTGGGGTGAAGGTGGTGATGATGCTGGCCAACCACATCGTGCGCGTGGCCCTGGCCACCACCCACCTGCCACTGCGCGAGGTGGCCGACGCGATCACCGCGCCCAGCCTGGAACACACCCTTCGCACCGTGCACGCCGCGCTGCGCCGCGAGTTCGGCCTGCCCGCGCCACGCATCGCCGTGCTCGGCCTGAACCCGCACGCCGGCGAAGACGGCCATCTGGGCCGCGAGGAACTGGACCTGGTCATCCCGCTGCTGCAGCGCCTGCGCGCGGAGGGCATGGACCTGATCGGGCCGCTGCCAGCCGATACCGCCTTCCTGCCGGCCAAGCTGGCCGGCTTCGACACCGTGCTGGCGATGTACCACGACCAGGGCCTGCCGGTGCTGAAGTACTCGGGCTTCGAGCAGGCGGTGAACCTGACCCTGGGCCTGCCCTACCCACGCGTTGCAGTGGACCACGGCACCGCGCTGGACCTTGCCGGCCGTGGTGTTGCCGATCCTTCCAGCCTGCAGGCGGCAACGACGTTGTGTGCGCAGCTTGCGCGGCAACGTACACTGAGCGCATGAATTCCCCGCATTCCCCCTCCGGCCCGGTGTTCACCGCCCCGGCCAAGAAGCAGCTTGGCCAGCATTTCCTGGCCGACCGCCACTACATCGACAAGATCGTGATGGCGGTCAACCCGAAAGACGGTGACCGCCTGGTCGAGATCGGTCCCGGCCAGGGCGCGATCACGCTGCCGCTGCTGCGCGTGCATCCGAAACTGACGGTGATCGAGTTCGACCGTGACCTGATCGCGCCGCTGACCGCCGCCGCCGAGCCGCTGGGCGAGCTGACCATCGTCCACCGCGACGTGCTGCGCGTGGACTTCACCGAGCTGGCCGCCGGCCAGCCGATCCGCCTGGTCGGCAACCTGCCCTACAACATCTCCTCGCCGATCCTGTTCCATGCACTGGAACATGCCGCGGTGATCCGCGACATGCATTTCATGCTGCAGAAGGAAGTGGTCGACCGCATGGCCGCCGGCCCCGGCAGCAAGGTGTACGGCCGGCTCAGCGTGATGCTGCAGGCCTACTGCCAGGTGACCTCGCTGTTCGTGGTGCCGCCGGGCGCGTTCCGGCCGCCGCCGAAGGTCGATTCGGCCGTGGTGCGGCTGGTGCCGCGTGATCCGGCCACGATCAACATCAACGACCACAAGCGTTTCGCCGAGGTGGTCAAGGCCGCCTTCGGGCAGCGCCGCAAGACCCTGCGCAACGCCCTGAACAACGTGGTGTCCGCCGAACAGTTCGTTGCCGCCGGCGTGCGTCCCGATGCCCGCGCCGAACAGCTGGACGTGGCCGAATTCATCGCTTTGGCCAATGCCTCCTGATTACACTGCCGGTATGGAAGACGCTGACGTTTACGCCATCTCCGTCGAAGTCGCACCGCGCTTCCTCGACGATCAATCCGCGCCGGAAGACGGACGCTATGCGTTCGCCTACACGATCCGCATCCACAACCAGGGGCGTGTTGCCGCGCGCCTGGTCGCACGCCACTGGCGCATCACCGATGCCAACGGCCGCGTCGAGCATGTCGATGGCGACGGGGTGATCGGCGAGCAGCCACGCCTGCGTCCCGGTGAAGACTTCCATTACACGTCCGGTGTCATGCTGGGGACCGATCACGGGACCATGCAGGGCCACTACGACATGGTCGCCGACGACGGCACCGAATTCGCCGCGCCGGTCGCACCTTTCGTGCTGGCCATCCCGCGTACCCTGCACTGACACGGAGGCCGGACGATGAGTGTGTGGGCGATCGGCGACCTGCAGGGCTGCTATGACGTCACCCAGCGGCTGCTGGAGAAGATCCGCTTCGACCCGGCGCAGGACACCCTGTGGTTCTGCGGCGACCTGGTCAACCGCGGTGGCCAGTCGCTGGAAACGCTGCGGCTGGTGCATTCGCTGCGCGAGCACAGCGTGGTGGTGCTGGGCAACCATGACCTTTCGCTGTTGGCCGTCGGTGCACGCACCGAAGAGGAACAGCGCAAGGTCAACCCGGACCTGCTGCGCATCGTGCAGGCCGAGGACCGCGACGAACTGCTGGAGTGGCTGCGCCTGCAGAAGCTGGTGCACGTGGACCGCGAGCTGGGCTGGATGATGGTGCACGCCGGCCTGGCGCCGAAGTGGACCACGCAGATGGGCGAAAAGCATGCCGCCGAGGTCGAGGCGCAACTGCACGGTGCCGGCTACCGCAAGCTGTTCCGCAACATGTACGGCGACAAGCCGAGCTGGGCACCGAACCTGTCCGGCTACGACCGTTCACGCGCGATCATCAATGTGCTCACCCGCATGCGCTACTGCACCCCGCGCGGGCGCATCGGCATCGAGGACAAGGGCACGCCGGGCACGCAGGAACAGGGACTGTACCCCTGGTTCGAAGTGCCGGGCCGGGTCGAGCGCGATCTGAAGATCGTCTGCGGCCACTGGTCGGCGCTGGGCCTGACCATCACCCAGGGCGTGCATGCCATCGACACCGGCGCAGTCTGGGGCGGCAAGCTGACCGCGATCCAGCTCGATACCGATGAACTGCGCGTGGTGCAGGTGCCGGGCCGCGATGTCCCCGCACCCGTGCCCAACGCACGCCCGCCAGCGCGACCGGCGCACGAGCGCCCGGCGGCATCGGCGCAGGGCAAGGAACAGGGCGGCGGCAACACCCCGGCCGCCAACCCGGGCAACCGCGGCCCACGCCGTCGTCGGCGCCGTGGCGGCGGCGCGGGTGGTGGCTCTGCGGGCCCCGGCAGCAACAGTCCCCCGCCGCAGGCATGACGCGGCGCGGTGGGGCACCATGGACGGTGCTGCTGCTGACGGTGGCCCTGGCCAGCGGCTGCCAGCCCCCTTCGGCCCCGGCCCCCGCCGACGGCGGAAACGCCGGCCTCACGCCATCGCAGCCGCAGGCGCCTTCGCCGCCGCTGGTGGCAGCGGCGCGCGCACAGGTCGGCGTCACCACCCGCTACGACCCTGCCTATCAGGTGCTGGCCTATCCCGGCGGCGACGTTCCGGTTGATCGCGGCGTGTGCACCGACGTGGTGGTGCGTGCCCTGCGCAGCCAGGGCCTGGACCTGCAGGCGCGCGTGCATGAAGACATGCGCGGCAATTTCAGTGCCTATCCCGCGATCTGGGGCCTGTCACGGCCGGACCGCAACATCGATCATCGCCGTGTGCCGAACCTGATGCGCTGGTTCGAACGGCAGGGCTGGCAGCAACCGATCACGGCCGCCGCCACCGACTATGCGGCCGGCGACATCGTCGCCTGGAAGCTCAACGGCAACGGCCTGCTGCACGTGGGCATCGTCTCCGACCGGCGGCTGGCCAATGGCACGCCGCTGGTGCTGCACAACATCGCGCGCGGCACGCGCGAAGAGAACCTGTTGTTCCAGCACGCCATCATCGGGCATTACCGGATGCCGCAGCGACAGCCCAGGTAGAGTCGACTGTCAGTCGACTATCGCGCGCAGCGTGGGTTTTTCGGGTGACCGCCGAGAGCAGTCGACCAACAGTCGACTCTACCCCGTCGACATCCCCGTCGGTGTTTTCGTTGGTATTTGCGCGATCAGCGGCGCACGTAGTGCGCGAAGCGGAACGCGTAGGCATGGCGTTCGTCGGCCGGGTGCGGCTCGCTGCTCACTTCCCGCCAGTCCTGCATGTCGACTTCGGGGAAATGGGTATCAGCGGGGATTTCGGCATCCACCCAGGTCAGGTACAGGTCACTGGCCTGGTCCAGCAGCTGGTGGAAGATCTCGCCGCCGCCGATGATGCACAGCTCGCTGGCGCCCTCGCCTTCGGCAATCGCCTTCGCCTCGTCCAGCGACGCCACCGCGCGCATGCCCTCGAACGGCACCTGGCCGCTGCGGGTCAGCACCAGGTTGGTCCGTCCCGGCAGCACGCGGCCGATCGATTCGGCCGTCTTGCGGCCCATCAGGATCGGCTTGCCCAGGGTGAGCGCCTTGAAGTGCTTGAAATCATCCGGCAGGTGCCAGGGCATGGCATTGCCCTGACCGATGCCACGGTTGCGATCCAGCGCCACGATCATCGACAGCTTCATCGCGCTCATACCGCCACCGGCGCCTTGATGGCCGGGTGCGGATCGTAGCCGTCGATGCGGATGTCGTCGAACTGGAAGCCGAACAGATCGGTCACCTCCGGGTTCAACCACAGCTTGGGCAGCGCGCGCGGTTCACGCGACAGCTGCTCGCGCGCCTGCTCGAAGTGGTTCGAATACAGGTGCGCGTCGCCCAGCGTATGCACGAAATCGCCCACGCCCAGGCCGGTGGCCTGCGCCACCATGTGGGTCAGCAGCGCGTAGCTGGCGATGTTGAACGGCACGCCGAGGAAGATGTCGCCGCTGCGCTGGTACAGCTGGCAGCTGAGCTTGCCGTCCACCACGTAGAACTGGAACAGGTTGTGGCACGGCATCAGCGCCATCTGCGAAAGCTCGCCCACGTTCCAGGCGCTGACCACCAGCCGCCGCGAATCGGGGTTGCGCTTGATCTCGTCGACCAGCCACTGCATCTGATCGATCTCACGGCCATCGGCGGTGGCCCAGCTGCGCCACTGCTTGCCGTACACCGGGCCGAGATCGCCGTTCTCGTCGGCCCACTCGTCCCAGATCCGCACCTGGTTGTCCTTCAGGTAGCCGATGTTGGTGTCGCCCTTCAGGAACCACAGCAGCTCGTGGATGATCGAGCGCAGGTGCAGCTTCTTGGTGGTGACCAGCGGGAAGCCGTCGGCCAGGTTGAAACGCATCTGCCAGCCGAACACGCTGCGGGTACCGGTGCCGGTGCGGTCGCTCTTCTCGGCGCCGTGCTCGAGCACATGCGAGAGCAGGTCCAGGTAAGCCTTCATGCCTTGCCCCCGGCAGTCACCGGCAGCTGCGGCTGCAGTACCGGCGCACGGCGCGACATCACCAGCAGCACCAGGCCGAAGGCAATCAGCGGCAGGCTGAGGATCTGGCCACGGGTCAGCCAGTCGAAGGCCACGTAGACGCCGTTGTCGGGCATGCGGACGAACTCCACCGCGAAGCGGAACAGTCCGTACATCAGCGCGAACAGACCGCCGACCAGGTAACGGTGGCGCGGCTTGGCCGACACGGCCCACAGCACCACGAACATCACCAGGCCTTCCAGGAAGGCTTCATACAGCTGCGACGGATGGCGCGCGAACTGGTTCAGCGCGCCGGTGGCGAACTGCGCCTGCAGGGTCGCGTGGTCCAGCTGGTTCAGCGGCGCCGGCAGGCCGGACGGGAACACCACGCCCCACGTGCCGTCGGTGTACTTGCCCCACAGCTCGGCACCGATGAAGTTGCCGATGCGGCCGAAGCCCAGGCCCAGCGGCACCAGCGGCGCCATGAAATCCATGGTGTCGAAGAAATGCAGCTTGTGCTTGCGCGACCACCACCAGCAGGCGCCCAGCACGCCCAGCAGGCCGCCGTGGAAACTCATGCCGCCATCCCACACCTTGAACAGCAGCAGCGGGTTGTGCAGGAAATCGCCCAGCGCGTAGAACAGCATGTAGCCGATGCGCCCGCCCAGCACCACGCCGAGCATGGCGTAGAACAGCAGGTCGGAGAAACCATTGGCGTCGACGCCCGGCAGGCGGCCGGCGGCGATGCGCTTGCGTCCCAGCAGCCAGGCGGCGGTGAAGCCCAACAGGTACATGATGCCGTACCAATGCACCTTGATCGGCCCCAGCGAGAGGGCGATGGGGTCGATGTCGTGGAAATAGATCATGGAAGGTGCCTTGCGGTTGAACGCCTATTCTCGGGCCAGTGCCGCCCCGGCTCAACCAAGGAGCTGGGGCGAGTTCGGCAACGCGTCATCGTTCGACCGGGTCGAGGCCGGAAAGTGCCCTTCGATCAGGCTGGAGACCTCGTCGATGGCATCCTGCAGCGCTTCCACCGGATTGGAGCCACGCAGGCCCTCGCGCAGGTGGGTGCAGACCCGCTGCCATTGTGCCGGGCTGACCCGGCCCTGCAGGCCACGGTCGGCGACGATCTCGATGGCGTGGTCGGCCAGCAGCAGGTAGATCAGCACACCGTTGTTGTGGGTGGTATCCCAGGTGCGCAGGCGCGCGAAGGCATGTTCGGCGGCCTGGCGCGGGGTGACCTTGTGCCACAGCGCGGCCAGCGGCAGGTCCGCTTCCACCGCGAACATCACCTGGCCACCGTGGCGCTGCTCACCGGCTGCGATGGCCTCGGTGATCGCCTGCAGCGTGGCCGGCGGGAACGCGCGCCGTACCGACGGCGAAAATACATGACGACACAGTCGTTGGATCATCACCAGCCCCCCGAAGCACCACCACCGCCGGAGCGGCCACCGCCGCCGCCCCAACCGCCGCCGCCGCCGAATCCACCGCCCCCGCCGAAGCCGCCTCCGCCGCCCCAGCTGCCACCGCCCCAGCCACCGCCACCGGCAAAGCGGCCCGGGTGACCGGAGAGCATGGCAACAATCAGGCCCACGACGCCAGCCAGGCCACTGGCGAGTAGTGTGGAGGTGAACAGGAATGCCGCCAGCGCCGCACCGGCACCGCCGAGCAGGCCACGCAGCGGACGCGGCACGCGCGAGAAGATCCCGCGCAGGATGCTGCCGGCGAACACACCGATGAACAGCGTCAGGAACCAAGTATCGCCACCGCCGCTGGGCTCACGCCCGCGATGGCCGCTGACCGGCGCCGGCAGCGCTTCACCGTCGATCAGCTTGACCAGCACCGCCGTGGCGTCGGTGATGCCACCGGCGTAGTCGCCGCTGCGGAAGCGCGGCACCAGGTACTCCTGGATGACCCGGTTGGCGATGGCATCGGGAATCGCTCCCTCCAGACCATAACCGGGTTCAATGCGCACGCGCCGGTCGTCCTTGGCCACCACCAGCAGCACCCCGTCGTCCACGCCCTTGCGGCCGATCTGCCACTGGTCGAAGACCCGCGTGGTGTACTGCGCGATGTCTTCCGGCTGGGTGGTGGGCACCACCAGCACCTGCAGCTGGCTGCCCTTGCGCTGCTGCAGCTCAATCGCCTGCTGCACCAGCGCCTGCTTCTGCGTGGCGTCCAGCGTGCCGGTGGTATCGACCACCGGCGAATCCAGCGCCGGAATCGGAGCGAGCTGCTGTGCATGCGAAGCCAGCGGCAGCCACAGCAGCAGGGCCAGGAGCGCAGTGGCCAGGCGCATGGGTCAGTGGCCCGGCTGCGGTGCCGGCTGCTGCTGCGGCGCGCTGCCGAAATCGACCGCCGGCGCGTTGGAGATCTGCGCTTCGTTTTCCACGGTGAAGTTCGGCTTGGTCTTGTAACCGAAGATCTTGGCGGTGATCACCTGCGGGAACGAGCGGATGTAGGTGTTGTAGTCCTGCACCTGCTGGATGTAGCGGCCGCGGGCGACGGTGATGCGGTTTTCAGTGCCTTCCAGCTGGGCCTGCAGGTCGCGGAAGTTCTGGTCCGACTTCAGCACCGGGTAGTTCTCGGTGACCACCAGCAGCCGCGACAGTGCGCTGCCGAGTTCACCCTGGGCCTGCTGGAACTGCTTGAGCGAGGCTTCGTCGTCGGCGTTGACGTTGATCTGGCCAACACGCGAGCGGGCGTTGGTGACTTCGGTCAGCACGCGCTCTTCCTGGCTGGCGAAGCCCTTCACGGTCTGCACCAGGTTGGGCACCAGATCGGCGCGGCGCTTGTACTGGTTGAGCACTTCGGACCAGCTGGCCTTGACCGCTTCATCCTTCTGCTGGATGGCGTTGTAGCCGCAGCCGGACAGCAGGGAGGCCAGCAGCATCAGGGGCAGGACACGGGTGAACAGGCGCATGGCGGAGGTTCCGGGTGGACTGGGCACCGAGCATGCCACGGTTCGGGTGAAAGACCGGCCATCGGGCGCCGCCCCCCCTCCGCGGTGGTTGGCGAGGAAGCGTTATCGGGGTCGGCCGGGAGGGTGGGTTGGCTGGGGGGCGCTGCAAGTACGTCCATGTAAGCTTGATCGCCGCATCCATGCGGCTCACGCCCCCAGCCAACCCACCCTCCCGGCCACGGACAATTTCCTGCGCACCGCGGGAAGATCAAAAGAAAAATCAAAAGCAAAACGCGGTTCTTCAGGCATTCGTGTCGACCAAGGTCGACACCTACCGGAGCGGAACGCCGTTCCGGCAGACCGCGGGAAATTGTCGAAGGCGGGGTGGGTCCGGTGGCGGGGGTGTCCGCGGCATGGATGCCGCGGCCAAGCCCCCAGGGACGGGTTTACGGCGTCCCCCGCCACCGGACCCACCCCGCCAACCCACGGAATGCAGGCTTTTGCCGTTGACGTTGACGTTGATTGCAGCGGGTGCAGGGCTGCAAGCCCTGCCGGAATCCAACACCCCTCAGCAGGCCTCAGCCACCGCAGTGCGGGGACGCCCCAGCCACGCCAGCAGCAGGCCCGATGCCGCCAGCAGGCCACCGGCCACCGGAATCGCCGCGTAACCCAAACCCGAGCTGATCACCGCGCCCCCCAGCGCGGCACCCACCGCATTGCCGAGGTTGAACGCACCCACGTTGATCGACGACGCCAGGCCCGGCGCCTCGCTCGCCGCCTGCATCACCCGGATCTGCAGCGGCGGCACGATGGCGAAGGTCGCCGCGCCGAACAGCAGCACGCCCAGCGCCGCAGTGGCGTGGTGCATGAAGGCCAGCGGCAGCACGAACATCAGCACGGCCAGGACCGCCAGCAGGATGCGGGTCGCGCCATCAAGCGACCAGTCGGCCATGCGCCCACCGATGCCATTGCCAAACGTGAAGCCGATACCGATCAGGGCCAGCGACATCGCGATGAAGGTGTTGGAGGCGCCGGTCAGTTCGGTCAGCACCGGCGCCACGTAGGTGTACAGAGTGAACATCGCACCCGCGCCGAGCACCGTGGTGCCCATCGCCAGCAGTACCTGCGGCTGCAGGATGGCCTTCAGTTCGCGGCGCACGTCCGGGCGCGGCCCCGGTGCAGATGCCGGCAGCGCGAAGCCGAGCGCGGTGATCGCAATCAGGCCCAACACTGCAGTACCGGCGAAGGACAGGCGCCAGCCCAGTTGCTGGCCCACCCAGGTCGCCAGCGGCACGCCGCCGATATTGGCGATGGTCAGGCCCATGAACATGGTGGCCACGGCGGCGGCCTGCTTGTCCTTCGGCACCAGGCTGGCGGCAACCACCGCACCGATGCCGAAGAAGGCACCGTGGTTGAGGCTGGTGACCAGGCGCGACAGCAACAGCAGGCCGTAGTTCGGGGCCAGTGCCGAGAGCAGGTTGCCGACCACGAAGATCGACATCAGCAGCATCAGCGCGGTGCGCTTGCCGAAGCGGCCCATCAGCAGGGTCATCACCGGTGCGCCCAGCATCACGCCCACGGCGTAAGCGGTGATCAGCATGCCGGCAGTGGGAATGCCCACGCCCACGCCGTCGGCGATGACCGGCAACAGGCCCATCGGCGCAAACTCGGTGGTTCCGATGGCGAAGGCGCCGACGGCAAGCGCCAGCAAGGCCGCTCTGGAATTCATGGGGGGGTCCTGGGGGAGGGATTCGGGAGTGCGTAGCCTGCGCGCTTTGCTGTGGCGGATTAAGCCTCGCCCCGGGAAAACACTGTTGATTCTGGTTCACAAGTGAGGCACGGAAACCCGCTGCAAGTGCAAAAACCGCAGCGCCGTAGCAGAGCCGTGCCCCCCACAAACGCAGAACCCCCGGCCGGGCCGGGGGTTCTGAGGGACTTACATGCCAGAGGCGCTTACCAGTTACCAGCGCCCGGCACGTTGTGCTCGCGCGCGCGACGGCGCATCAGCAGGTTCAGCCATTCCACCAGCACCGAGAAGCCCATCGCGGCGTAGATGTAGGGCTTGGGCACGTGCACGTCCAGGCCGTCCAGGATCAGCACCGCACCGATCATCAGGATGAAGGCCAGCGCCAGCATCTTCACGGTCGGGTTGGCGTCGATGAAGCGGCCCAGCGGGTTGGCGGCCAGCAGCATCACCAACACCGACAGCAGGATGGCGGCGACCATGACCGGGATGTGGTCGGCGATGCCAACCGCGGTGATCACCGAGTCCAGCGAGAACACGATGTCGATCACCGCGATCTGCGCGATCACGTAGCCGAACACGGCCGAGGCCTTGGTGGTGCTCGGATCTTCATCCTCGCCGCCGCTGATCAGTTCCTTGATCTCCATGCAGCCCTTGATGATCAGGAACAGGCCACCGACGATCAGCACCAGGTCACGGATGGAGATGCCCATGCCGGCCACCGTGAACAGGTTGGCCGCCATGTGCGCCAGATACGCAAGCGACACCAGCAGACCGATACGGGTGATGCAGGCCACGGCGATACCGAGCTTGCGTGCGAACGGGCGACGTTCTTCCGGCAGCTTGCTGACCGCGATGGAAATGAATACCAGGTTGTCGATGCCGAGCACGATTTCCAGCGCGCTGAGCGTGAACAGGGTTACCCAGGCATTGGGGTCGGCGAGGAACTCAAAGGACATGGAATCTCTTCAAGGCAGTGGGGGAATGGGGTTTCAGCCGTAGCTGCCGGCCAGCGCGTGCGGAACCACGACCAGGGCCCAGCACAACAGCACGTTCATCATCAGCACGAACACCGCCGCCGAGCCCATGTCCTTGGCGCGGCCAGCCAACTCGTGGATTTCGCTGCCGTAACGTTCGATCACCGCCTCGATCGCCGAGTTGGCCAGTTCCATCGCCAGCACCAGCAGCATCGAACCGATCATCAGCGCACGCTCGACCGGCGTCTGCCCCAGCCAGACCGCGACCGGGGCCAGCAGGATCAGCAGGTAGACCTCCAGCCGGAACGACGATTCGTGCAGCCAGGCGGCGCGCAGGCCCTGCCAGGACCAGCGGGCGGCCTGGAAGATGCGGCGCGGGCCGCGGGGCAGATGGCCGAACTGATCAGCCACGGGTGGAACATCCAGCAACAGGGGCGCGGCGCAGCGACCGCTCAGACGCACGGCAGGGAATCATGGGTGCACAGGAATAGGCAGATGGCCGCCATTTTGCCACAAGGCCACCAGCCGCATCCCGGCACCGGCCCGGTGAATGGACCGCCAGGGGCAAGCCCCGGCCCGCCCCAGCTTCTATGATGGCGTTCCCTTCCCTGCTGGAGCGCCTGATGTCCCGTCGCCGTACCTGCCTGCTGATGCTGGGCCTGCTGACCGCCGCACCGCTGGCCCAGGCCCTGGGCCCGACCACGTCGCCCCGGGTACCCGAACAGGTCTCCAACGTGGCCTGGGCCGGCGACATGGCCCGGTTCGCCAGCGCCGACCAGGCCAACCCGCCGCCCCGCGGTGGCATCGAATTCATCGGCAGCTCCTCCATCCGCTTCTGGGAGAGCCTGGCCACCGACTTCCCCGGCCAGCCTGTATTCAACCGCGGTTTCGGCGGCTCGGAAGTGCGCGACAGCACCTGGTATGCCGGCCAGATCGTGGTGCCGTATGCGCCGTGCAAGGTGTTCTTCTACGCCGGTGACAACGACCTCAACAGCGGCCGCACCGCGACCCAGGTGCGCGACGACGTGGTCGCCTTCGTGCAGCGCGTGCATCGCGACCTGCCGAAGACCAAGGTCGAGTACCTGTCGATCAAGCCGAGCCCGTCGCGTGCGCACCTGCTGCCGGCGATCAACGAGGCCAACACGCTGATCAAGGCTGCGCTGGCCAAGCTGCCCAACACCGGCTTCACCGACATCTACACGCCGATGCTGCGCGCGGATGGCCAGCCGGATGCAACGCTGTTCCGCGAGGACATGCTGCACATGACCCCGGCCGGCTATGACATCTGGACCAAGGCGCTGGCGCCGAAGGTCAACTGCAACTGAGCAACCCCATCCACGCATGGCGTGGATGTACTGCGGATCGCGGGAAACTGTCGAAGGCGGGGCGGTGTGGGTTTGCAGGACCGTTGGCGCCATGGATGGCGCCATCGAGCCCCCATGGACGGGTTTACGGCGTGTCCTGCAAACCCACACCGCCCCGCCATTCCACGGAATGCCCGCTTTTGATGTTGATGTTGCCTCGGCGGGTGCCGGGCGCAGCCCGGCAAAATCCCTCTACCGGAAGATCACCGTTGCCTCGGTGCCCTGACCCGGCTCGCTGGCCAGGCTGACCTTCCAGCCGAAGCGATCACACAGCCTGCGTACGATCGACAGGCCCAGGCCGGTACCCTGCGGCCGGCTGGGTTCGGCGCGATAGAACGGTTCGAACGCCCGTGACAGCGCTTCGGGGGACATGCCGATGCCGGTATCGTGCACCACCACCCGATCGTTGTGCACATGCACGTCGATGCGCCCCTCGTCGGTGTAGCTGCATGCATTGCGCACCAAGTTGCTGACCACCACCTGCAGCACCCGCGGCGGCGCATGCAGCTGCACCGGGCCATCGCTGTGCAGGTGCACCGACACCGGGCGAGCCCCCAGCAGTTCGTTGGCGTTGTCCACTTCATAGCGGACGATGTCGTTGACGTCGAACAGCTCGATCTGCGGTTCGACGTCTGCCTCGCGGGCCAGGATCAGGAACGCATCGATCACCGCTTCCATGTCGCGGCCGGCCCGCTGGATGCGCTGCAGGCTGCGGCGCAGGCGCGGCTGCAGGCTTTCATCACCCAGTGCCATGTCGCTGGCAACGCGGATGACGGTCAGCGGCGTGCGCAGTTCATGGCTGGCATCGCGGGTGAAGTTGCGCTCGCGTGCCACGTGCGCGCTGACCCGGTTGGCCAGCGAGTGCAACGCGGCCGCCAGCTGCCGGGTCTCGCCCTGCATGTCCGCCGGCAGCTTGTTGGGCTCCAGGTCGGCCGCTTCCGGATGCCCCGGGTCCCAGCGCGAGACGCGCCGAGCCAGCCAGTTCACCGGCGACACCAGGCGCTTGGACGCGCGGTAGGTCACCCAGCTGGCGCCATACACCGCCAACAGGGTCAGCAGCACCGGCACGATGCCGAACCAGAACGCCAGCATCTCGGCGCGCGAGCGCAGGAACACCAGGTACAGGCGGCCAGCCGGGCGCACATCAACCAGCACCAGCTGGTCGTCCTTGGGCAGTTCGTGGAAGCCGGGCTCCAGATTGCGCAGGTTGGCCGGCAACGACAGTGCCGACTGCCCGCTTTCCAGCAGGTAGCCGCGGATGTTCTGGGTATTGGGCGGTGGCTGCACCGGGGACGCTTCGTGCAGCGTCCAGTAGTACGCCGCCTCCTCGCGCAGGGCAGCGCCCACCAGGCTGTGCTTGATCACCAGCGAGACCAGCCACGCACCCAGCAGGATGCCCAGGCTGGCCAGCACTGCCTGCAGGATGAAGGCGATACGGATCTTGCGCGGCAGGCCGTGCGGCATTGCGGAGTCCCGGTCAGAGCGCTGCGATTATAGGCAGCGCGCCACGCCGTGCGGGTGCATGGGCGATGACCGGCGGCAGTGCCGACCGGTCATGCCCTGCCCTCGTACGTGGCCACAACCCGGCCGGGCCTGCTGCTGCACCGGCGAGTATCCTGCTCAGGCCATCGGCTGGGCGATGTCGGCAATGCGGTAGCCGGCACTCTGCACGGTGTGCAGCAGCGGACGGTCGAACGGCTTGTCGATGATCTTGCGCAGGTTGTACAGGTGGCTGCGCAGGGTGTCCGAATCCGGCAGGCCATTGCCCCAGATCTCGCGCTCGATCTCCTGGCGGGTGACCACGCGCGGCGATTCGCGCATCAGGATGGTCAGCAGGCGCAGGCCGATCGGCGAAAGCTGCAGCTCGGTGCCGGCACGGGTCGCACGCATGCTGACCGGATCGAGCACCAGGTCGGCCACCTTCAGCACTTCCGAACCGACCTGGCGACGTTCGCGACGGATCAGCGCGCGCAGGCGGGCTTCCAGCTCCTGGATCGCGAACGGCTTGGTCAGGTAGTCATCGGCACCGAAACCCAGGCCGGTGAGCTTGTCGTCCAGCGTGTCGCGTGCAGTGAGCATCAGCACCGGGGTGGACTTGCGCGCATCGTTGCGCAGGCGACGGCACACTTCGATGCCATCCAGGCGCGGCAACATCAAGTCGAGCACCACGACGTCATAGCTGTTCTCCGCCGCAAGGCGGTAGCCATCCAGGCCGTCCTGTGCATAGTCGACTTCGAAGCCGCGACCTTCCAGGTATTCCCCGATCATCTCGGAGATGTTGCGGTTGTCTTCGACCACCAGCACCAAGCCGGAGGTCTCCTTCGTCTGACGCATGTGATTCCCTCTAACTTCAGCTTTGTGAAACATGCCGGATCGACGGTGGACGCGATGTGAAGTTCCGTCAAGAGGTACACAAACGGTTCAGAGCAGCGGCCTCAGCAGCGGCCAGACGTTTTCGAGCACCTTTGGCTGCGCCTGTGCGGTCGGGTGCAGGCCGTCGGCCTGCATCATGCCCGGCTGCAGGGCGACGCCCTCCAGCAGGAAGGGCAGCAGCGGCACCTTGTACTGCGTGGCCAGCGCGTTGTAGGCCGCCGCCAGGCGCTGGCGATAGGCCGGCCCGTAGTTGGGCGGCACGTCAATGCCCAGCAGCAGCACCTTCGCGCCGGCCTTCTGGCTGGCCTGCACCATCTTTCCCAGGTTGCCCTGCACCTGCGCCGGGGTCAGCCCGCGCAATGCGTCGTTGCCGCCAAGGGCGATCACTACCACGGTCGGCTTTTCCTTCGCCAGCAGGCCAGGCAGGCGGGTCAGCGCGCCGGCGGTGGTCTCGCCGCTCATGCTGGCGTTGACGATGCGCGCCGGGGTTTTCGACTGCTGCCTGACCCGCTGCTGCAGCAGGCTGACCCAGCCGGCGTCGGCAGGGATATTGTGGGCAGCACTGAGGCTGTCGCCGAGCACCAGCACGGTGCCGGCCGGACCTTTGGCACAGGCCAGCCCCGGCAGCAGCAGGAACCCTAGCAGCAGCACCATCATCGCGCCGGCTCGCCGGCTCCATCCCGTCTTGCGCATTGGAGTCTCCTCATCGACAGCCTGTCCCCCCGCAGCGCGCCCGTCGCCATCGCCGTCGACCAGGTCGGCAAGTCCGTGCAGGGCCCGGAGGGTGAAGTCCACATACTGGACAACATCACCCTGACGGTCCATGAAGGCACCAGCGTGGCCATCGTCGGCGCCTCCGGTTCCGGCAAGACCACCCTGCTTGGCCTGCTGGCCGGGCTGGACCTGCCCAGTCGCGGCCGCATCGCGCTGGCTGGCCAGGACCTGTCGGCGCTGGACGAGGAGGCCCGCGCCCAGCTGCGCGCGCGTGAGGTCGGCTTCGTGTTCCAGAGTTTCCACCTGCTGCCGGCGCTGACCGCCGCCGAGAATGTCGCGCTGCCGCTGGAACTGGCCGGGCGCGAAGACCGGGCGCGGGTCGATGAAGTGCTGGCCCAGGTCGGGCTGGCCCATCGCGCCCGCCACTATCCGCGCCAGTTGTCGGGCGGCGAGCAGCAACGCGTGGCATTGGCACGTGCGTTCGTCACCCGCCCGCGCATCCTGTTCGCCGACGAACCGACCGGCTCGCTGGACCACGCCACCGGCCAGCACATCAGCGACCTGCTGTTCGAACTCAACGCCGGCAGCGGCACCACCCGGGTGCTGGTCACCCACGACCTGCGCCTGGCCCAGCGTTGCCAGTACATCCACCGCATCGACGACGGCCGCCTGCTGCCGGTCGAGCGTGGGGCGCAGGCATGAACCTGCTGCGGCATGCGTGGCGCGCGCTGCGCCGCGAGGCGCTGGCCGGTGACCTGCTGACCGTGTTCGCCGCGCTGGTGCTGGGCGTGGCGGTGATGACCGCGGTCGGCACGCTGGTGAACCGGGTCAACCTGGCACTGACCGGCAGCGCGGCGGAAATGCTCGGCGGCGACCTCGGCATCGCCGGGCGCGATGACCCGCCGCAGGCATTCGCCGACGAGGCGCAGCGGCGTGGACTGGCCTTCACCCGCATCGCCAGCTTCGGCAGCGTGCTGTTCAACGGTGATGCCAGCCAGATGGCCAGCATCAAGGCGGTGCAGGCGGGCTATCCGCTGCGTGGCACGCTGAGGGTGCGCAGCACGCCCGGTGGCGCGCTGATCGCCAACGCCGGCATGCCCCCCAAGGGCCAGGCCTATGCCGACCCGCGCCTGCTGCAGGGGCTGGGACTGAAGGCCGGCGATGATCTCGAATTCGGCGCCGGCACGCTGCGCATCGCCGGCATCATCGAGGCCGAGCCGGATGCCGGCGGCGACCTGCTGACGCTCTCCCCCACCCTGCTGGTCAACCGCGCCGATGTGGAGGGCACCGGCCTGCTTGGCCCCGGCAGCCGCATCAACTACCGGCTCATGTTCGCCGGCTCCGCCGACCAGGTTGCCGCGTTGCGCCAGTGGCTGCTGCCACAGGTAAAAGGCCTTCGCCTGCTGAGCGTGGACGACACCCAGCGCGGCGTGCGCCAGGCCTTTGATCTTGCCGGGCGCTTCCTCGGCCTGAGCGCGCTGCTGGCGGTATTGCTGGCCGGCGTGGCGACCGCGCTGGCGGCCAACCGTTTTGCCCTGCGCCGCATCGACCAGGTGGCGATCCTGCGCTGCCTGGGCGCGCGCCAGCGCGACATCCTGCTTGGCCTGGCGCTGCAGCTGCTGATGCTGGCGGTGCCGGCCTGCGCACTCGGCATCGGCCTGGGCATGGCCGCGCAGGAAGGCCTGGTGCAGGTGCTGGGCAGCCTGGTGCCGCAGCGCTTGCCGCTACCCGAGGCAATGCCGGCGCTGACCGGCGCCGGCATCGGCCTGTTGCTGCTGTTCGGCTTCGGCCTGCCGCCGCTGCTGCGCCTGCGCGGGGTGCCGCCGATGCGCGTGCTCAACCGCTCCTTCGCCGCCCTGCCCCCGGCCTCGCTGCTGGCCTACGTAGCAGCGCTGGCGGCCAGCCTGCTGCTGGCGGTGCAGGTGACCGGTGATCTCAAGCTGGCGCTATGGGTGCTGGGCGGCCTGGCCGCGTTGGCGGTGGCGGCCGGCATGGTCGGTTTCGTGCTGCTGCAGCTGCTGCGCGGCCTGCAGCACCGTCTGCACGGCCACTGGCGGCTGGGCCTGGCGGCGCTGACGCGGCGCCGGATGCTGGCGGTGATGCAGCTGGTCGGGCTGTCGCTGTCGCTGTGCGCGCTGTTGCTGCTGGCGGTGACCGGCCCCGGCCTGCTGCAGCAGTGGCGCGAGCGACTGCCTGCGGACACGCCGAACTACTTCCTGATCAACATCCAGCCCGAACAGCGCGACAGCGTGCTGGCCGCGCTGCGTGGACTGGGTGCCAACGACGCCAGCATCGAACCGATGGCCACCGGCCGCCTGATCGCGATCAACGGCAAGCCGCCGCTGCGCGTGGATCGCTCGCCGGACCAGAGCGGACAGCCGGCGTCAGGCGAAGCCCAGCGCGATGACGACGACGAGAACCGGCCGTTGAACTTCAGCTGGCGCAGCAGCTTCCCGCCGGCCAATACGCTGATGAACGGCACCTTCTGGACGCCCGACAGCACGGCGTCGGAGGCGTCGGTTGAGATCGGCTGGGCCAAGCGCTACGGCGTGTATCCCGGCGACCGCATCACCATTGCAGTAGGCGAGCAGCAACGCGAATTCACCGTGACCAGCGTACGCAAGGCCGACTGGAACACCTTCCGGCCGAACTTCTTCGTGCTGCTGAACCCGAACGCGGTGGGCGATACACCGCACAACCTGCTGTCGGCATTCCACCTGCCGGCCGGCAAGGCAGCCGGACTGGGCGAGCTGATACGCGCGCAGCCCAACCTGTCGCTGCTGGACGTGGACGCGGTGATCTCGCAGGTGCGCGATGTGATGGAACGGGTGGCACAGGCGGTGCAGCTGGTGATGGTGTTCAGCCTGCTGGCCGGCGTGCTGGTGCTGCTGGCCGCGCTGCAGGCCACGGCGGGCGAGCGTCGCTACGACAGCGCGGTGCTGCGCACGCTGGGCGCGACCCGGCGCCAGCTGCGCGGTGCGGTGCTGGTGGAGTTCGGCGCGCTGGGCACGCTGGCCGCGTTGCTGGCGGTAGGCGCCGCGGCTGCGATCGGCGTGGCGGTCTCGCAGAAGGTGTTCGAGCTGCCGTTGCTGCCGCCGTGGCCGGGCCTGCTGGTCGGCGGCGTGGTCGGCATCGGGCTGAGCCTGCTGGCGGGCTGGTGGGGTACGCGGGCGATCCTGCATACGCCGCCGGCATTGGCGCTGCGCGAGGCCTGAAGCAGCGCCGGACCGGGGCGCGTGCCGAGCAAGCTCGGCACCTACCAAGTGCACATGACGGCGTTGCCAGTGTTCAAGGAACAAGCACATCCACGCATGGCGTGGATCTACTGGGCCTTTTCCACGTACTTGGCGAACACTTCGTCGATCTGCGTGTCCTTCACCTTCTTGCCGGACTGGATCTCTTCGGCCTGGGTGAACAGCGGGATGATCATCGCCATGCCGTCGATCCTGGTCTTCAGGTGCACGCCCGGGGCCTGGGTCAGGAAACCGTCCCAGCGCTGGCGAACCTTGGCCCAGTAGCCGGCGGTGGCCTTCCAGTAGTTGCGCGCCGGGGTGAAGTCGACCTCGGTGGTCTTCACGTAGTCGTTGAAGCCGAACTCGCGTGCGATCTCCACCTGGCTGCCATCGGCGTTGCGCTGCACCTTGGTGTTGAACTGCTCGTGGGTCCAGCCATTGGGCGTGAGCGTGTGGCGGTTGACCACGGCCAGCGCGTTGTAGTCGCTGCGCTTGGTGTACTCACGGCGCGGCAGCGGGCGCCAGCTCAGATCGCTGGTCCAGCTCGGCACGTTGTTGGTGTAGGTCCAGGTGCCGGTGCCGCAGTAGCGCGGTGCGTCGCTCACTTCGTACACGCACTGGGTCCAGGCGCCCTGGTTCACCGCCGACGGAATATTGCGCACCTTCCAGGTCTGGTCGGCGCTGAATTCGAAACGGTTCGGTGCTTCGTACACCCAGTCCTGGCGCCAGTGCTTGGTGATGTGGCCGCTCTTTTCATCCAGCAGCAGGTGCTGCAGCACGATGCGCTTCGGCGTGTCCTCGACCACGATGACCACTTCGCTGCCGCCGCTGCGCATCGCCGGTGCACGCTCGTAGCCCGGCTTCAGCAGCACGGTCTCGTCGAAGGCGAAGTCCACGGTGTACTCACCCTGCATGGCGAGGATGCTGTCGTGGTCGCGGGCGATATCGGAGGGCTGCGCGCTGGCCACGCCGCTGGCGGCGAGCAGCAGCATGGCGCTGGCTGTCTGGAGCTTCATCGGGGTCTTCCTTCGGGGTTGCAGATTCATTGAGGGGCCATCCGTGGCCAACGGGCGTTCCATCAGGAGAGGGTCACAGGCGGATCAGCGGTAGGTCGCCGGGAATCTGGGGAGCCGGACGCCGGGCGGCGTCGGCACAGCAGCAGTCGTCGATCGCCAGCTCGCCTTCAGCACCTTCCAGGCGTGCGATGCGGCGCGCGGTGGCCGCGCCCAGCGAGGACAGGGTCGACAGACTGGCGGCCAGCGTGCGTCCGTCGTCGGCGGCATGCAGGCGCAGCGCGCACAGGCGCCAGCGCTGGCCGCCAAGATGGCCGGCCAGGCGCCGCCACAGGCGTTCGCCAACGCTCGCCTCGCTGTCGTGTTCCGGTCCCGGCGGCAGCGCCGCGACCAGACGGTCCCAGGCCAGGAAATCGCTGTCGGGCAGCAGGTACAGGCGCCACACGCAGCGGCCACGGCCATCAAGGAAGCACAAACTTTCGCGCAGGCCCTCGCTGTCCACGCCCTGGCAGGCGTGTACGCGTACGGCCTGGCGCCAGCCGCCCAGCTCGTTGCCGTCGGCGTGGTACAGGCACAACACGGTGCCGAGCGTGGCCAGCTGTGCCGGGGTCGGCCAGGCCGCGCTGTTCGGCGCGGCGATGGAGTCATTCCTGCGTGCGGACAGTGCTCGGCTCATGAGGTCACCAGGAAACGGCAAGGCTGGCGGAGAAGGTGCGGCCCGGGCTGCTGAAACGATCGCTCAGTGCGCGATCGGTGATCAGGCTCGGGGTGATCGACGACCATTCGATGTAGCGCTTGTCGGCCAGGTTGAACACGCCGACATTGAAGGTGGCACCCGGCGCGAAGTTCCAGTGCGCCATCAGGTCCAGCACGCCGTAGCCGGCCGGCTGGTAGACGAACGGCGCCGGTGCGTTCGGATTGGTCTGCGCCGCAGGCGGCGGCAGGCGCTTCTTGCGCTGCACGAAGGTACCGGCCAGTTCGACGCCCCAGGTATCGGTGTCGTACATCAGGCCCAGCGTGCCACGCAGCGGATCGACCGAGGCCAGCGGTTCGTCATCGGTCCGGTTGTCACCACGCGACCATGCCAACGCACTGCGCAGCGCCCAGCCCTTCAGTGCCGGGCTCAGTTCGCCGAATTCGATGCCGGCCTTCATTTCCGCGCCATAGATGCGCGCGTCGGCGATGTTCTGCGACTGGAACACGGTCAAACCCTGTGCGTTGCGACCGGTATCGACGTTGGACTGGATGAAATCCTTGTAGTCGTTGTAGTAGCCGCTGACGCTGACGTACGCCGCCGGCGCGATGAAGCGCAGGCCCAGTTCGTAGCCGTCGCTGGTTTCCGGCTTCAGATCCGGGTTGGCGATGGCGGTATAGCGGAAGGCGACGTTGGTCAGGCCGATGTTGACGTCGTTGTACGGCGGCGAACGGAAGCCACGCGCATAACCGGCGAACAGCGACCATTCGTCGGTGAAGCGCCAGACCATGCCCAGCTTCGGCGACACGCTGGTCTTCTTCAGCTGCGCCACGGCCGTGGTCGGGTTGTCTTCGGCGAAGATGCTGTCCACTTCCGGCTTCAGCTCGTAGCGGTCCACGCGCACGCCCGGCACCAGCGACAGCCGGCCATCGGCAAAGCGCATCTCATCCTGTGCATACAGGCCCAGCTCGGTGGTCTTGCTGATCGGGAAGTCACGCACCGGGAAGGTGTCCGGCAGCACCGTGTTGCTGACCACGCCAGCCTTGCTGACCTGATAGCCGTCGCGCTTCTGGCGGATCTCGGTACGGGTGCCTTCGAAACCATAGGTCAGTGCGTGCTCGACGCTGCCGGTGGTGAACGCCTTGTTGAACTGCGCCTGCAGGCCATAGGCATGCTGGTCGAAGGAGAACACGCGGTGGCGGCGGGTGCCGTCGGTGCGGGTCTCGTCGGTCTGCTGCCGGGTTTCGCTGTTCTGCGCGTACACCTGCCAATGCAGGCTGTCGGCGAACGGCTGGTCCAGCGCATCCATCTCGTGGGCGAAGGACACGCGGTTGCGCTTCTGGGTGTCGTGGGACTTCATGCCAGTGGCCGCAGCCATCGCGCCGGGGCGCGGTGCAACGCTGGCAATCGCCGACAACACATTGGTATCGGTGGTGTCTTCGTTGCCTTCCACGGTCAGGCGGAAGCGCTGGTCTTCGCTGGGTGCATAGACCAGTTTGCTGAGCAGGCTGCGGCCGTCGCGATCCTGCGGATTGGACGCGGTGCGGGTGTCGTTGTCGCTGCGCACCGTGCCCTTGTTGTCCGTTTCCTGGCCCTGGTGGTGGTTGACGTTGACCAGGCCGCTCCAGTGGTCGCCACCAAAGGCGGCCGTGGCACCGCCGAGCAGGCCCTTCCACTCGCCGTCGTAGCCGAACTTCAGGCCGAAGTAGCTGTTCTTGCCGTCCTTGAGGTAGTCGGCCGGGTCCTTGGTCACGAACGCGACCACGCCACCGAGTGCATCGGAGCCGTACAGCGAGCTGGCCGGGCCACGCACGATCTCGACGCGCTTGAGCGTATCGAGGTCGGTGAAGTTGCGGTTGGAACTGGCGAACGAACCGATGTCGAACCGGGTCGGCATGACGATGCCGTCGGTCTGGATGCGCACGCGGTTGCCGTCCAGGCCACGGATGCGGAAACCATCCAGGCCGAAGCGGGTCGCGCTGCGGGTGACCGACAGGCCCGGCTCGTAGCGCACCAGATCCTTGATGTCCTGCACCAGGTGCCGGTCCATCTGCTCACGGTCGATGACATCCACCGTGGCCGCCACGTCGCTCACCGCCCGCTCGGTGCGGGTGGCGGTGACCTGCACCCGATCGAATTCGCGCGCATCGGGGGCAGCAGTGGCAGCAGCGTGGGCGGACAGCGGCAGCGCCATCCAGACAGCAAGGCAAAGGGCGGTATGGCGGGTCATCGGGTTCGTTCGGTCAGGCAGGGGAACCCCCGGTTACCGGCACACCCGGAAGGTGCACGCGGTAGACCGAGGGGGAGAGAGCGGGAGCGGACGGGTCGCCCACCCTGTCGGCGCTGCCGGCAGGAGGGAGGGAGGCGGGCGACCAGACCGCGATTACTTGGTCAGGATCAGCTTGTCGTTGCTGGTGTGCCGCAGGCGATAGAAGCGGTCGCCGTGCTGGATCAGGATTTCACGACGGCCCTTGAGCAGGGCTTCGCTGTCGATGACCTCTTCCGGCGGAACGACGCGGACCGGTCGATCGCGGAGGGTCAGCGTTTCGGGGCGCAGCAGTACAGGTTGAGCATTCATGAGCATCTGGACTCGTGCGAGGGACGAGTTAAATGATAATGATTCTCAGTTGACAATCAACAACCATTCTCAATTTCATTGATGGGATTAATGATCGAATTCCGTAATTCGATAGATCGCATCAATTAAATGGCGACGCAGGTGTGTAGAGTCGACTGTTGGTCGACTGCTGTTGCTCGAAGCAGTCGGTTATTCGAAGCAGTCGACTAACAGGCGACTCTACCGTTCCCGTTCCCGTTCCCGTTCCCGTTCCCGTTCCCGTTCCAGTTCCCGTTCCCGTTCCCGTTCCAGTTCCAGTTCCAGTTCCAGTTCCCGTCCTGTTCCCTCGGCCGAACCGGCCCGACCGAGGCCCCCGAGGCCCGGCCAGCCCCGGGGTTCAGGCGAAGACGGCTTCGACCTGCGCCCAGCCGGCCGCGTCGACCTGCTCCAGCACGTCCAGTGCCTGCAGGTTCTGCAGCAGCTGGCTGACCCGGCTGGCGCCGAGGATCACGCTGGAAACGTTCGGGTTGCGCAGGCACCAGGCGATGGCCAGCGTGGCCGGGGCGTGGCCCAGCGCGCGTGCCACCTCGCTGAAGCGCCGCACCTGGCCCAGGCGGGCCCCGGCGTCGGCCCCCAGCACCAGGTCCTGCAACCACTCCATGCCTTCCCGCCCCAGCCGTGCATCGGCCGGAATGCCCTGGTCGTACTTGCCGGTGAGCAGGCCCGACGCCAGCGGCGAGAAGATGGTGGTACCCAGGCCGGCACCGGCATACAGCGGCGCGTACTCGACCTCGACCCGCTCGCGGTGCAGCAGGTTGTACTGCGGCTGCTCCATCGACGGGCCCTGCAGGTTGCGCGCCTCGGCGATGTCCAGCGCCTGCTGGATCTGCACCGCCGACCACTCCGAGGTGCCCCAGTAGAGGATCTTGCCCTGCCGCACCAGGGTGTCCATCGCATGCACGGTCTCGGCGATCGGCGCGTCCGGATCCGGGCGGTGGCAGTAGTAAAGGTCCAGGTAGTCCACCCGCAGGCGCTTGAGTGCAGCGTGGCAGGCGTCGGTCACGTGCTTGCGCGACAGCCCGCGCTGGGTCGGCCGCGGGTCCTTGGCGCTGCCGAAAAACACCTTGCTGGACACGCAGAAACCGTCGCGCGGCAGGCGCAGGTCGGCGATCACGTCACCCATGACCTGTTCGGCACGGCCGTTGGCATAGCCCTCGGCGTTGTCGAAGAAGTTGACACCATGATCCCAGGCGGCGGCCACCAGGTTGCGCGCCTCATCACGCGGGATCTGGTCACCGAAGGTCACCCAGGCGCCGAAGGAAAGGGCGGAAATCGGCAGGCCGGTGGAGCCCAGGCGACGGTATTGCATGCGAATCTCCTGCTGCGGGCCCGCATCCGGGCCGGGATCGACCCCCATTCTACCTGCCGCCGCCAGCCGCAAGCCCTTGCCGTTGCTGGCCTGATCGGTACCGTTGGCCGCGCGCACGCTGCTTTTTCTTGCCCCGGCCCCTGCCCTGCACTAGGCTTCCCGTTTTTCGCGACGCCCCAGGGGAGTCACTCACATGGTCGAAGGTTTGGGCAGGATCGGCTTCGGCCTGTTCGGGTTGGCGGTGCTGATCGGCATCACCTGGTTGTTTTCCAATAACAAGCGCGCGGTTGACTGGAAGCTGGTTGCCACCGGTATCACCCTGCAGATCGCCTTCGCGGCGCTGGTGATCCTGGTGCCGGGCGGGCGCGACGTGTTCGACGCGCTGGGCCACGGCTTCGTCAAGGTGCTGAGCTTCGTCAACGAGGGTTCCGGTTTCATCTTCGGCTCGTTGATGGACACCAAGAATTACGGCTTCATCTTCGCCTTCCAGGTGCTGCCGACCATCATCTTCTTCTCGGCGCTGATGGGGGTGATGTACCACCTGAACATCATGCAGGCGATCGTGCGCGTGATGGCGTGGGCGATCACCAAGGTCATGCGTGTGTCCGGTGCGGAAACCACCAGCGTCTGCGCCAGCGTCTTCATCGGCCAGACCGAGGCGCCCCTGACCGTGCGCCCGTACATCGCCAGGATGACCCAGTCCGAGCTGCTGACCATGATGATCGGCGGCATGGCACACATCGCCGGCGGCGTGCTGGCGGCCTACGTGGGCATGCTTGGCGGCGGCGACCCAGCGCAGCAGGCCTTCTACGCCAAGCATCTGCTGGCGGCCAGCATCATGGCCGCGCCGGCCACCTTGGTCGTGGCCAAGCTGCTGATCCCGGAAACCGGCACCCCGCTCACCCGCGGCACGGTGAAGATGGAAGTCGAAAAGACCTCCAGCAACATCATCGACGCGGCTGCGGCCGGCGCCGGCGACGGCCTGAAGCTGGCGCTGAACATCGGCGCGATGCTGCTGGCCTTCATCGCCCTGATCGCGCTGCTGAACGCCCCGCTGACCTGGATCGGTGAAGTGACCGGCCTGGCTGCGCAGATCGGCAAGCCGACCAACCTGTCGACCATCTTCGGCTACCTGCTGGCCCCGATCGCCTGGGTGATCGGTACGCCGTGGGCCGATGCCACCACCGTCGGTTCGCTGATCGGCCAGAAGGTCGTGATCAACGAGTTCGTGGCCTACACCGAGCTGTCGCAGATCGTGAACGGCCAGGTGGCTGGCGTCAGCCTGTCCAGCGAAGGTCGCCTGATCGCGACCTACGCGCTGTGCGGCTTCGCCAACTTCAGCTCGATCGCGATCCAGATCGGCGGCATCGGTGGCCTGGCCCCGGAACGTCGCCACGACCTGGCCAAGTTCGGCCTGCGCGCGGTGCTGGGCGGTACCATTGCCACCTTCATGACGGCGACCATCGCCGGCGTGCTGACGCACTTCAGTTGAACCCTTGGTTGAGAAAAGATTCCCTATGAGCAGCAGTGTCGTTGTCGTCGGTTCCTTCAATGTCGATCACGTGTGGCGGTGCGAGTCGCTGCCGGCACCTGGCGCGACCATTGCCGGCCGCTACAGCACCGGCCCCGGTGGCAAGGGCTTCAACCAGGCCGTGGCGGCCTGCCGCGCCGGTGCCGAGACGCACTTCGTGTGCGCGCTGGGCGACGACGCCGGTGGCGCCACCGCGCGCGAACTGGCGGCGCAGGATGGTTTCGGCCTCATCGCCGAAGCCAGCAGCGAACCGACCGGCACCGCCGGCATCTACGTCGATGCCCGTGGCCGCAACACCATCGTGATCGGCCCGGGTGCCAACGCTGCGCTGAGCACCGACTTCCTGCAACAGCAGCAGGCCCTGCTGACCGGCGCCAGGGTGGTGCTGGTGCAGCTGGAATCGCCGGTGCAGACCATCGAAGCGGCACTGGCCACGGCCCGCGAGGCCGGCGTCACCACCGTGCTCAACACCGCACCGGCCGATGCCCCCTCGACCATCGGCCTGCTCAAGCTGGCCGATGTGATCACCCCGAACGAAACCGAGTTCGCTGCCCTGCTCGGCCGCCATGTCGGTGAGCGCGTGGATGCCAACGACGTCGCCGCGCTGGATGGAGCCAGCCTGCACGCGCTGTGCCGCAAGCTGGTCGGCAACGGCACCGTGGTGGTCACCCTGGGCTCGGTGGGCGTGTTCGTGTCGCATGCCGACGAGAACCTGCGCGGCGATACCCAGCCGTACTACCGCGTGGGTGCCGAACAGGTGCAGGCGATCGACACCACCGGTGCCGGTGACGCCTTCAACGGTGCGCTGGCCGCGTCGCTGGCGCAGGTGGCCGACGCCCCGTTCGCCCGCCACGTGCGCTTCGCCAACCAGTTCGCCGGTCGCTCGACCGAGAAGGAAGGCGCTGCAGCGGCGATGCCGCGCTTCACCCCGGCCGACGCCGAAGCAAAGTAGATCCACGCCATGCGTGGATGAAGAAGCCCGGGTGTGCAGACACCCGGGCTTTTCTGTTTGCCTTTCAATGAGGCAGATCCACGCCATGCGTGGATGAACGGGACCGGGCAAGCCACCGCAGCAGCAGGCCCGCGACGATTGCCAGCAGCGCCACGGCAGCGGCCACCACGCCCAGCGAGGCAAGCCCGAAGCGTTCGATGGCGCCACCTCCCAGCAGCGCGCCCAGGCCGATGCCGGCGTTGGCCGCGGACACATTCAAGGTTCCCGCCAGCGCCTGCGCCTGCGGCGCCGCACGCATCACCCGCACCTGGCACAGCGGGAACAATGCGGTATGCGCCACACCCCACAGGGCCAGTGCGATCAGCACGAGCGTGCCGTGGCCGGCCAGCCCGACACTGGCCAGCATGCCCAGCGCCAGCACCGCGCAGAACACCAGGGTCGCGCCCAGCGGCGCACGATCGACCCAGCGCCCACCCAGTGCATTGCCGATCAACCCGACAGCTCCGAAGCCCATCAGCCACCAGCCCACCTGTGCCGCCGGTACCTGCATCAGCCGCTCCAGCACATCGGCCAGGTAGGTATAGGCAGCAAACATCGCGGTAAACACCAGCACCGACAGCAGCACATCGCCCAGCAACTGCGGCTGGCGCAGTACTCGTGCCTGTTCGCCCAGCGCGCGCCGCGGTCCGGCCACGGTGTCCGGCATCCACAACGCCAGCGCGCTGGCCATCAACAGCGACAGGGCCGCCAACAGCCAGAAGCTGCCGCGCCAATCGAGGGCGTCGGCAGCCAACGTACCCAGCGGGATACCGAACAGCATTGCGGCGGTGATACCCAGGTAGACCCGCGCGACCGCACGACCTCCCTGCCCTGCAGGGGCCAGCTGCGCAGCAGTCTCACTGGCGGTGCCCCAGAACACCGGCAGGGCCAGTGCCGGCAGCACCCGCGCCAGCGCCAGCAGCCACGGCTGCGTGGCCATCGCGGCCAGCGCGTTGGAACCCGCGAACAACAGCAGGATGGCCACGAACAGGCGGCGCCGGCCGACGTGTGACAGCAGCGCGGTCAACGGTGGCCCGGCCAGCATCACGGTGAACGCGAACAAGGTAACCAGTTGCCCGGCGCGGGCGATGCCCAGGCCAAGGTCGCGCGCCAGCGCCGGCAACAGGCCGACGATCAGGAACTCGGTGGTGACGATGACGAAGGCGGACACCGCCAGCAGGACAACCGAAAGGCGTGCGCGGCCGTTTGCGTGGACAACGGCCGCGGCGGAATCGAGGGAGGACATGGGCGGGCATCAGAACAGGGGCCGCCAGCCTATTTCCTCCCCGGATTCCGATTACTGCTATGTTTTCCATCGATTCCGGACAGAAATTCCCCATGCTTCCCACCGAGCGCCTGCGCGGCATCGAGGCCTTCGTCGCCACCGCCGATGCCGGCAGCTTCACTGCCGCCGCTGAACGCCTGCACCTGACCAGTTCGGCGGTGGGCAAGACCATCGCACGGCTGGAGGCACGCCTGGGCGCGCGGTTGTTCGAACGCAGCACGCGCCGCCTTCGCCTGACCGAGGCTGGTGAGGGCTTCTATCGCACCTGCGTGCGGGTGCTGGGCGAGCTGGCCGATGCCGAGTCGGTGCTGGTCTCGCACGCAGACGCGCCCGTGGGCCGCCTGCGGGTGGATGCGCCGGCCACCTTCGGGCGCCTCAAAGTCTGGCCGTTGCTGCTGCAGCTGGCCGCCGAGTTTCCACAGTTGCATCCGCAGGTGACCTTCAGCGACCGCTTCAGCGACCTCGCCGAGGACGGCGTCGACCTCGCCGTGCGCATCGGCGGTCCCGAGCCGCTGCCCGCCACGCTGGGCAGCCGCCTGCTCGGTTACGAATGCCTGCGCTTCTGCGCCTCCCCGGCCTACCTGCTTCGGCATGGCCAGCCCCGCTCGGCCGCCGAGCTGGCCGGGCATGACGGTGTGCTGTTCGGACGCGCGGACGGCAGCATCGGGCCGTGGCAGGTGGCCGATGGCAGGCAGCGCAGTACACCGCTGCAGGCCCGCGCGCGCCTGGTGGTTGGCAGCGCCGAGGCCCAGGTGGCGGCGGTCGAGGCCGGCTTCGGCATCGCGCAGCTGGCCACCTGGCTGGTCGATGACGCGCTGGCGCGCGGCAGCCTGGTCTCGATCCTGCCGTCGCTGGACTGCCGCGGCCTGCCGCTGCGCCTGCTGTGGCCGCAGGGCCGGCAACGGCTGCCACGCGTGGACGTGGCCCTGGACCGTCTCGGCGCCGGGTTGCCGATCGATCCGCCGCGCTGAGCGAAGCGCCATCGGCGGCGGTCGCATCGAACAGCTGCGACTGCCGGTCGCATTGCCCGCATCCCGCCCCTCACCCACCATCCGCGCAGCGTTTCAGCGTGGGCAGGACATGGACGGATTCCCCTGGTTGCTGGTTGCCGCCGCCGGTAGTGCCATCGCAGCCTTGCTGCATATCGGCTGCATTGCCTTCGGCGCCGCGTGGTACAGGTACTTTGGTGCTGGCCAGCGCATGGTCCGGCTGGCACAGGCCGGGCATTGGTGGCCGCCGCTGATGACCGCCGGCATCACTGCCGTGCTGGTGGCCTGGGCGCTGTACGCACTGGCCGCCGCGGGCTGGCATTCGCCGCTGCCGGCCAGTCGTCTGGTCCTGACGGGCATCGCCCTGCTGTTGCTGCTGCGCGCGGCGATGGGCTTCGGCCTGGCGCTGCTCCGGCCCGGCTACAACGGCCGGCGCTTCTGGGTAGCCAGTTCACTGGTCTGCCTCTGCCTGGGGCTGGCCTTCGCGCTGGGGACCCGGCAGGCCTGGCAGAGCCTGGGGTAGCCACCTACCATCGCCCGCCCTTGGGGGCGGCGGAAGCAACCGTCAAGCATCTGCTGATGCCGGTACGGCATGAGGTCGGTGCCGATGGGCCTGAACCGGGGCGGGGCTGACACGGCCGTACCGCCGCCCGCGCCCTACAATGGGCGCATGCAGATCGGCCCCTACACCATTGCCCCCAACGTCGTGCTGGCGCCCATGGCCGGCGTCACCGACAAGCCCTTCCGCCTGCTGTGCAAACGGCTGGGCGCGGGTCTGGCCGCCTCGGAAATGACCATCAGTGATCCGCGCTTCTGGAACACGCGCAAGTCGATCCACCGCATGGACCATGACGGCGAACCGGCCCCGATCAGCGTGCAGATCGCCGGCACCGAGCCGCAGCAGCTGGCCGAGGCCGCGCGCTACAACGTCGACCACGGCGCGCAGATCATCGACATCAACATGGGGTGCCCGGCCAAGAAGGTGTGCAACGCCTGGGCCGGTTCGGCGCTGATGCGCGACGAGCAACTGGTGGCGCGCATCCTCGAGGCCGTGGTCAACGCGGTGGACGTGCCGGTCACGCTGAAGATCCGCACCGGTTGGGACTGCGACCATCGCAATGGCCCGCTGATCGCACGCATCGCCGAGGACAGCGGTATCGCGGCACTGGCGGTGCACGGCCGTACCCGCGACCAGCACTACACCGGCCAGGCGGAGTACGCCACGATCGGCGAGATCAAGGCCGCGCTGCGCATTCCGGTGATCGCCAACGGCGATATCGATTCGCCGCAGAAGGCCGCCTACGTCCTGAAGGAAACCGGCGTGGATGCGGTGATGATCGGTCGCTCGGCGCAGGGCCGGCCGTGGATCTTCCGCGAAGTGGCGCACTACCTGGCCACCGGCGAGGAACTGCCACCGCCATCACTGGCGGAAGTGCGCGACATCCTGCTTGGCCACCTGCACGCGCTGCATGCGTTCTATGGCGAGCCGCAGGGCGTGCGCATCGCGCGCAAGCACCTGGGCTGGTATGCCAAGGACCGGCCGGAGAATGCCGCTTTCCGCGCGGTGGTCAACCGTGCCGAGGATCCGGCCAGCCAGATCGCATTGACCACCGAATACTTCGACCGCCTGATCGCCGGGGAACCGGCGCTGCCTTCGGCGGCCTGAGCCACCAGCCCCGCGTCTGCGAACAGTCGAGCCAGCTCGACGCTACAAGAGCCCACCATGACCCCGCCGATTTCCTCCCCGACCTATCTGCACGGGTTTTCCGGCACCGAGCAGCAGCGCCTGATGACCCAGGCCCGGCTGCTGGAATCGAGCATCTTCGGCCAGATCGACTACAGCGGCGCGCGGCGCCTGCTGGAAGTCGGCAGCGGCGTGGGCGCACAGACCGAGATCCTGCTGCGCCGCTTCCCCGAGCTGCACGTGACCGGCGTGGACCTGAGCGAAACGCAGCTGGCCACCGCGCGCGAGAACCTGGCGCGCACGCCGTGGTGCAGCGACCGCTATACCCTGCAGCAGGCCGATGCCGGCGAGCTGCCGTTCGAGGCACGCAGCTTCGACGCGGCGTTCCTGTGCTGGGTGCTGGAGCACGTGCCGTCACCCGCACGTGTGCTGAGCGAAGTGCGCCGGGTGCTGGCACCGGGTTCGCCGGTGTACATCACCGAAGTGATGAATGCTTCGTTCCTGCTCGATCCGTATTCGCCGCACATCTGGCGCTACTGGATGGCCTTCAACGATTTCCAGTACGACCACGGGGGCGACCCGTTCGTCGGCGCCAAGCTGGGCAACCTGCTGCTGGCCGGCGGCTTCCGCGACGTGCACACCGAGATCAAGACCATCCACCTGGACAACCGCGAGCCGGCGCGTCGCAAGACGATGATCGCGTTCTGGGAACAGCTGCTGCTGTCGGCCGCCGACCAGCTGCTGCAGGCCGGCTCGGTGGACGAGGAAACCGTGGAAGGCATGCGCCGCGAGTTCCGCCTGGTGCAGAACGACCCGAACGCGGTGTTCTTCTACTCGTTCGTGCAGGGCCGCGCGACGGTGTATTGAGCCAACGCAGCACTGCCGATGGTCCCGCCATCCACGCATGGCGTGGATCTACGGGTGCGCCGCACCAGTCCCTGAGGCTGCCGGCTCGTGCCAGATCCGCTGCCACATCGCCGCCAGCCGGCGCCCGGCATCCGCGCGCGCGGTCGGGCTGCTGTAATCCGTCCGCACCTGCTCCGGCGTGATCGGTCGCCACTGCCCGTCGACCTGCTCGGCCACGGCGAAGTTGAAGGTGTAGTCGGGCTCCAGCCCCATGCGCAGGTCGCTCAGCACCAGCCGCCCATCCACCACCTGTGCACGCATGAAGCCCCGGTTGAACCACGTCAGCTGCTGCACTGCAGGGATGCTCCCTGCTTCGCGCAACGCCTGCACATTGGACGCATGGCCTTCGAACTGCATCGGTCCATGGTCGGCCACCAGCGAGCGGTCGCCCACCACGTAGCCGTTCGGCGTCATCGCCACCACGCGCCACAGCAGGGTGTTGAACGGCATCGGCACCGAGAAGCGCGGTGCATCGCCCAGACCCATCGCCGCCAGGCTCTGCTGGGCAGCACGGTCGACCTGGGCCTTTGCGATCAGGCCCCAGCCCAGGTAGGCGCTGCTGAGCAGCAACGCCACGCCCAGCACCTTGCCAGCCCAGGGGCGGGCGCGGCCAAACCAGGCCAGCACGCAACCCAGCAGCAGCCACACCGTGTAGCCAAGATCGATGATGAAGACACTGGAACCCATGGTCGGGTGTGGGCGCAGCGGCCACCACAACTGGGTGCCGTAGACGGTGAACGCATCCAGCACGGGATGGGTGACCAGCGCCAGCTGGATTGCCCAGAACCAGCGCACCGGTGACTGCGCGACGCGGCCGTTGCCGAAGCGCTTGAACAACCACCAGATCAGTGCCGCCACCCAGGGCAGCACCAGCAGCGAATGGCTGAAGCTGCGGTGCTCGATCATGTTCGCCACCGGGTCGGCGGCGGTGAAGCCCAACCACAGGGCATCGAGGTCCGGCAGGGTGCCGAGCGCGGCACCGGCCAGCAGGGCCGCGCGGCGATGGCCGGGCGGAGCGATGGCAGCAGCGACGGCGCCGCCGAGCACGATCTGGGTCAGGGAATCCATGGGCCGATGCTAGCGGCTTGCGGGCGCGCCGTCTCACTCCCGGACACCGCGTCTGTAGAGTCGACTGCTGGTCGACTGCTGGTCGACTGCTCTCCCATCAGGCTGCGGAAACCACGCGCTACGCGCGACAGTTGACGAACAGTCGACTTTACGGAAACGGGTTACGCCGCCTGCGACAAGCGCGCGCCCGGCAGTTCCACCAGAGTCTGGCCATTGTGGTCCAGCAGGCGCAGCGCGCCATCATGGTCTTCGGCCAGTGCGGTCAGGCTCTCCACCCAGTCGCCGTCGTTGGCATAGACCAGGCCATCGCGTTCGATCAACGCAGCGCGATGGATGTGACCACAGACGATGCCATCCAGTCCGCGCCGGCGCACGTCATCCAGCCCGGCCTGCACGAAACGCTCGATGTAGCGTTCGGCGGCACCACTGCGCTTCTTCAGGAATTCCGACAGCGACCAGTAGCGCATGCCCAGCCGGCGCCGCACCGCGTTCAGCGCCTGGTTGCCGGTCAGGATGCGGTAGTACAGCCAGTCGCCGAACTTTTCCTGCAGGCCGCCGAAGTGGGTCACGCCGTCGTACTCGTCCCCGTGCGCGACAAGCAGGCGACGGCCATCGGCGGTCACATGGATGGCGCGGCGGCGCACCTGCATCGCTGGCAGCATCAGCCCGCACACCTGGCGCAGCGAGGCATCGTGGTTGCCGGGGATGTAGACGATCTCGGTGCCGGCACGGCGCAGCGCGTGCAGGGCCTGGATGACCTCGCTGTGCGACTGCCGCCAGTTGGCACGGCGATGGGCCATCCACCACAGGTCGATGATGTCACCGACCAGGTACAGACGCTCACAGCGCAGCTGCGAGAGAAAACGTGCCAGTTCGGTGGCATGGCAATGACGTGAACCCAGGTGCACGTCGGAGACGAACACTGCGCGCCGGTGCGGCGACAGGTTCGCCAGCACGCTCATGCCGGCATCCCCGCATCGCGCAGGTAGCGTTTGCGCTTGTTCGGCCGGATCGCGCACAGGTCCACTTCGATCAGGCCGTCGATCGAATCGCTGAAGTCCGGGTCGACACCGAAGGCGAGGAAGCGCGCGCCACCGGGTTCGCACAGATCGGTGTACTGGCGATACAGCGTCGGCACGCCGGTGCCGAGTGCGGCCAGGTTGGCCTTGAGCACGTCGAACGCGGCGCCTGCATCCAGCTCGCCAAAACTCGGCGGCGCGGCGAAGTACTGGAACGGGCGGTTCGATTCGGCCAGGCCGGCGGTACCGCCGTAATAGCGCTGGTAGTACGCCACCAGCTGCTCGCGCGCATCGCGTGGCAGCGCCGCGCTGATCGACACGGCGCCGAACAGGTAGCGGATACCCGGCCGGCACTGCAGGTAGGCACCGATGCCCTGCCACAGGTAGTCCAGGCTGCGGCTGCCCCAGTAGTCGGGCACCACGAAGCTGCGGCCCAGTTCCAGGCCTTCGGCGATGTGGGTGATGGCATCGTCGGAATAGCGGAACAGCGACGCGCTGTAGAGCCCGGACAGTCCGTGCCGGGCCAGCGCATGGGCGCCGCGCATGATCCGGTACGCGCCGGCGATGCGCTGCGCGGCCGCGTCCCAGATCACGATGTGCTCGTACTGCGGGTCGTAATCGTCCAGGTCCCGGCTGCGCCCGGTGCCCTCGCCCACCTGGCGGAAGGTCAGTTCGCGCAGGCGGCCCAGCTCCAGCAGTAGC
Organism: Stenotrophomonas sp. YJH_SMC_80; assembly: GCF_059372495.1. Lineage (NCBI taxonomy): Bacteria > Pseudomonadati > Pseudomonadota > Gammaproteobacteria > Lysobacterales > Lysobacteraceae > Stenotrophomonas > Stenotrophomonas sp. YJH_SMC_80. The sequence goes on along the minus strand of NZ_JCAFVP010000007.1, from coordinate 108,109 downwards.
GGCGAATCGGCAGTACAAGTGGCCAGCAGAATCTGCTTGCCGTCGGCGGTCTGGCCCAGCTGGGTGGCTGCGGCAATCCCAGCGGCGACCTGCGAGGGTGGCACCGGGGCCGCCAGCGGCTCGGGGCCTGCGAAGGCAGCGGCATTGCCGGCCGCGCCATTGCGGCCCAGCGCATACAGCGCGCGGCGTACCGACAGCAGCTGCGCGCCCGGGTCACCGCCCTTGCCCAGCTGCATCGGCTCACCGATGCTCAGGCGCAGCGGGCGGCCGCGGCGGGTGAACATCTCGCGCGCCAGCAGCGCGGTGCCGGCCGGCTTGAACAGGGTCGAGGCGCCGTAGAACAGCGCCGAGTTGCGCGCTTCCACCCGTACCGGCAGCACCGGCGCGCCGGCGGCACGGGCAAAGCGGACGAAACCGCGCTGCCAGCGACCATCGCGGATGCCTCGCAGCGAGAGGCGCGAGACCTCGCCGGCCGGGAACACGATCACGCACTGCTCGGCGGCCAACGCCTCCTCCACGGCGTGCAGGCTGCCACGCTGGGCCTTGCCACCGAGGATGCGCACCGGCAACAGCAGGTCCTGCAGTGGCGCAATCGCCCCCAGCAGGTCGTTGGCCACGATCCGCACATCGCGGCGGATGCGGCCGACCGCGTCCAGCAGGGCCAGCGCGTCCAGTGCGCCGGACGGGTGGTTGGCGACGATCAGCAAGCGACCGGTGGCCGGGATCTTCGCCAACGCGGCCGGATCCACCTGGTACTGGCCATCGATGAACTCCAGCCCGGCGGCGACGAAGCCGAATCCGCGCAATCCTGCACTGCGCTGCAGGAATGCTTCGATCTGGTCCAACCGCGACCAACGCCCGACGCTGCGCAGCAATGGCCGCGCCAGTTGGCCACGACGGCCATGGAACCAATCGGGAAAGCGTTGCTGGAGACGCTGTTCAAGTTCCTGCATGGCGGATCCACTCATGCCCGGCGGCCGTATTGGCCGACAGCCTGCGCCCGGCAGGCGGCAGCCAGATGGCGGTTTCGGGGCAGAACGATGACGGTCGTCCCCGGCCGGAGGGGGCCGCAACCGCCCCCCCTCGGCACCCGGCCCGCTGTCACGCTGGTGGAACACTGGGCCTCGAGGCCGGGGCCCAATCCCGTCAGGACGGCCCTTGCCGGGCCTACGCGGGCTTAACCACCGGCAACCGGTACAGGTTCACAATGCACAGGCGGCGCACCCCGTGTATCATGCGCGCCCATCTTTCCATCCGAATCAAGGGATATTACGCCTGATGTCCAGCTATCTCTTCACCTCCGAGTCGGTCTCCGAAGGCCATCCGGACAAGGTTGCCGACCAGATCTCCGATGCGGTGCTGGACGCGATCCTGACCCAGGACCAGCGCGCCCGCGTGGCCTGCGAGACCATGGTCAAGACCGGCGTTGCCATCGTGGCCGGTGAAATCACCACCAGCGCCTGGATCGACCTGGAAGCCCTGACCCGCAAGGTCATCACGGACATCGGCTATGACAGCTCCGACGTCGGCTTCGACGGCGCCACCTGCGGCGTGCTGAACCTGATCGGCAAGCAGTCGCCGCACATTGCCCAGGGCGTGGACCGCAAGAAGCCGGAAGAAATGGGCGCGGGCGACCAGGGCCTGATGTTCGGCTATGCCACCAACGAGACCGACAGCTACATGCCGGCCGCGATCCACCTGTCGCACCGCCTGGTCGAGCAGCAGGCCAAGATCCGCAAGAAGAAGAACTCGCCGCTGTCGTGGCTGCGTCCGGACGCCAAGAGCCAGGTCACCCTGCGCTATGAAAACGGCGTGGTCTCGGCCATCGACGCCGTGGTGCTGTCGACCCAGCATGCCCCGGGCATCAAGCAGAAGGACCTCATCGAGGCCGTCCGCGAAGAGATCATCAAGCCGGTGCTGCCGGCCAAGTGGCTGCACAAGGGCACCAAGTTCCACATCAACCCGACCGGCAAGTTCGAGATCGGCGGCCCGGTGGGCGACTGCGGCCTGACCGGCCGCAAGATCATCGTCGACACCTACGGCGGCTGGGCCCGTCACGGTGGTGGCGCCTTCTCCGGCAAGGACCCGTCCAAGGTCGATCGTTCGGCGGCCTACGCGGCCCGCTACGTCGCCAAGAACGTGGTTGCCGCCGGCCTGGCCGACCGTTGCGAAGTGCAGGTCTCCTACGCCATCGGCGTGGCTGAGCCGACCTCGATCTCGGTCACCACCTTCGGCACCGGCAAGATCAGCGACGACAAGATCGAGAAGCTGATCCGCAAGCACTTCGACCTGCGACCGTACGGCATCATCAAGATGCTGGACCTGATCCACCCGATGTACCAGCAGACCGCGGCCTACGGCCACTTCGGCCGCAAGCCGAAGGAGTTCAGCTACCTCAACGGCGAAGGCGAGACCGTCAACGCCACCGCCTTCTCCTGGGAGAAGACCGACCGCGCCGCCGCCCTGCGCGCCGATGCGAAGCTGAAGTAAAGCCGGCGGGTAGAGCCGACCGGTAGAGCCGACTGTTAGTCGGCTGACCTTGAAGAAGGGCCGCGCAAGCGGCCCTTCTGCTTTCTGGTAGAGCCGGCCGCTGGCCGGCTTTTTCATGGCCTCCGGAAACAATCGCGCGGTTGCCGATACAATCCGCCGCATGTCGACCGAACTGAAAACCCACCAGCTGTCCATGACCGTGCTGATGTCGCCGGAAATGGCCAATTTCTCCGGCAAGGTCCACGGTGGTGCGATCCTGCGCCTGCTCGACCAGGTCGCCTACGCCTGCGCCAGCCGTTACGCCGGCAGCTACGTAGTCACCCTGTCGGTGGACCAGGTGATGTTCCGCCAGCCCATCGCGGTGGGCGAGCTGGTCACCTTCCTGGCATCGGTGAACTACACGGGCACCTCGTCGATGGAGATCGGCATCAAGGTGGTGGCCGAGGACATCCTCAAGCGCAGCGTGCGCCACGCCAACAGCTGCTTCTTCACCATGGTGGCGGTGGATGAGGAAGGCCGGCCGACGCCGGTGCCACCCTTGCAGCCGGTCACCTCGGACGAAAAGCGCCGCCAGGCGGCTGCGCTGATCCGCCGCCAGCTGCGCCAGGAAATGGAGCAGCGCCATCTGGAACTGCTGGCGTCGAACCCGCCGTCGCCGGAGGAATGAGGTAGTGCCGGCCGCTGGCCGGCAACCTCGTGCGTGCCGCCAGACATCATGAGGTTGCCGGCCAGCGGCCGGCACTACCGCGACACCTCACCCGGTGTTCTGCACACCCTGCGAAACACCGTTCACGCAGGCCACCAGCGCGCGCAGCAGATCGTCATCCTCGCGTCCGCTGGCCCGCCAGCGCTGCAGCAGGTCCACCTGCAGCACGCTGATCGGATCGACATAGGGATTGCGCAGGCGGATCGACAGCGCCAGTCGCGCATCGTGGTCCAGCAGCGTCTGCTGGTCCATCAATGCCAGCAGCCAGTGCCGGGTGAGTTCCAGTTCGCGCTGCACCTGCGGGAAGAAGCGGTCGTGCAGGCCGCCCGACAACAGCGAGAACTGCTCGGCGATGGTGATATCGCCCTTGGACAGCACCATCGCGATGTCATCCAGGAAGGTGCGGAAGAACGGCCAGTCACGCGCCATTTCGCGCAGCGTCTCTTCATGGCCAGCATCCACCGCCGCCTGCAGGCCGCTGCCTACGCCGTACCAGCCGGGAATGACGGCACGCGCCTGGCTCCAGGCGAACACCCAGGGAATCGCACGCAGGTTGCCCAGTGCTGCGTCCTGGCCGAGCCGGCGCGACGGACGCGAGCCCAGCGTCATCCGTTCGATCACATCGATCGGCGTGGCGGTACGGAAGTAATCCATGAAGCCGGCCTGGCCAACGAACGCGCGATACACCTCGCTGCTGGCCGATGACACTGCATCCATCACCGGTCGCCACTCATCCTCGCGCGGCTCGGCGGCACGCGGGCGCAGGCTGGCGCGCAGCACCGCGCCGGTGGCCTGTTCCAGCGAGCGCAGGGCCAGCGCGCGGATGCCGTATTTGCGATGAATCACCTCGCCCTGCTCGGTCACCCGCAGGCGGCCATCAATGCTGCCGCGCGGTGAAGCATCCACCGCGTGCGTGGTCTTCCCACCGCCACGGCTGATGGAGCCGCCACGGCCATGGAAGAAGGTCAGCCGGATGCCGGCCTCGGCCGCCACCTCCAGTAGTTCCACCTGCGCGCGCTGCAGGCCCCAGCGCGAGGCGGCGATGCCACCGTCCTTGCTGCTGTCCGAATAGCCCAGCATCACCATCTGCACGTCGTCGCGTGCCTGCAGATGCGCGCGATAGATCGGGTCGGCCAGCAGGTCACGCAGGGTCGCGGTGCCGCACTTGAGATCATCCACCGTCTCGAACAGCGGTGCGATATCCAGCGGTACTGATCCGTTCTCTTCCACCAGGCCGCCACGGCGTGCCAGCGCCAGCACCGCCAGCACGTCGCTGCGGTCGTGCGCCATCGAGATGATGTAGCTGCCCAGCGCATCGCAGCCATGCCGCGCACGCGCATCGGCCAGCGCAGCGAACACCGCATCCAGCCGCTGATTGCCCTCGTCATCGCCATTGGGCAGCGTGTCTTCCCCGCTGGCATGCGGGCCCAGCAGGCGCGCACGACCCAGCGCATCCAGCGCCTGCCAGCTTTCTTCGCCGCCCAGCACCGCAGCCAGTGCGCGCGCATGCACGCTCGATTCCTGGCGCACATCCAACCGCGCCAGATGGAAGCCGAAGGTCTTCACCCGCCACAGCAGGCGCTGCACGGCGAAGCCGCCTGCATGTTCGCCGCGATTGGCGCGCAGGCTGTCGAGGATCAGCTGCAGGTCGTCGATCAGTTCGGCGGGGCCGGCGTAGGCGCCCCTGCCATCATCCAGCGTCGCCTGCAGGCGTGCGCGCATGCGGTCATTGAGCAGGCGGTACGGCATGTCGGCATGACGCGGGCGCGACTGCACCTGCGGCAGCAGCTGCTGGTAGTGCGCCACGCGCGCCTGCAGCGCTTCGCTCACGCCCACCCGCTCGGTGGACTGGCTGAGCAGGCTGGCCAGCTGAAGCAGTTCCTTCTGGTAGCGCCCAAGCACCGCCTGCCGCTGCGCATCCAGCGTATTGCGGATGGTGTGGGCATCCACGTTCGGGTTGCCGTCCATGTCGCCGCCCACCCAGGTGCCAAAACGCAGCAGGCGCGGCAGCGGCAGTTCTTCGCCGTAGGTATCGCGCAGCGCCTGCTGCAGCGATTCGTACAGCACCGGGATCACCCGGTACAGCACCTGCACCAGATAGAAACCGACGTGCTCGCGTTCGTCATCCACGGTGGGCCGCACCGGCGAGGAGTCGGTGGTCTGCCACGAGGCCGTCAGCGCCATGCGGAAGCGCGCGGCGTCGGCCGCGGCCTCACCTGGCGTGCGCTGGCCGTCGAGGTTGTCGACCAGGCTGGCCACCATCAGCTGCTCTTTTTCCAGCAGCGCGCGGCGCACCGCCTCGGTAGGGTGCGCGGTGAACACCGGTTCGATGTCGATGCGCGGGAGCCACTGCGCGAGTTCGTCCAGGCCCACGCCCTGCGCCTTCAGGTGCTGCAGCGCGTCCTGCAGGCCATCAGGCTGTGCACCTGCGGTACCGGCGCGCTGATAGTCACGGCGACGGCGGATGCGATGCACGCGCTCGGCGATGTTGACCACCTGGAAGTAGGTGCTGAACGCCCGCACCATGGTCTCGGCCTGCTGCGGCGTGCGCCCGGCCAGGCCATCGGCCAGCTCCGACAGCGGCGCCTGGTTTTCGCGACGGGCGATGGCGCGGGTACGCACGTCCTCGACGTCATCAAGAAACGCGGCCGACACCTGTTCGACCAGCAGGTCGCCGACCAGTGCGCCAAGCCGGCGCACATCATCGCGAAGCGGAAGATCGGGAGAAGCAAACTCGATGCTGCTGCGGTACTCGTTCATCGGCGACGCACAGGCCTCGGTCAACGGATCCAGGCCCCAAGCCTATCCCAGATCGGGCGTCGTGCTGCGATGCAAAAATGGTTTCATCTGGTAGTGCCGGCCGCTGGCCGGCAACCTCAGGTTGCATGTCCATGAGGTTGCCGGCCAGCGGCCGGCACTACCAGGCCCGGTCAGCGCTTCTTCTTCGCCTTGCCCTGCTCGGCCGGGCCGATGGTCTGCTCCAGCCAGCGCTCGCTCTCGGCCAGCATGGTCATGATCGATTCGCGTGCGCGGTAGGCGTGCGATTCGTTCGGCAGCATCACCAGCCGCGCGGTACCACCCAGACCCTTCACCGCAGCAAACATGCGCTCGCTCTGCATCGGGAAGGTGCCGGAGTTGTTGTCGTCCACGCCGTGGATGAAGAGGATCGGGTCCTTGATCCTGTCGGCGTAGTTGAACGGCGCCATCTTCTGGTAGACCTCCTGTGCCTGCCAGTAGTTGCGTTCCTCGGCCTGGAAGCCGAACGGGGTGAGCGTGCGGTTGTAGGCGCCGCTGCGGGCGATGCCGGCCTTGAACAGGCGGGTGTGTGCCAGCAGGTTGGCGGTCATGAACGCACCGTAGGAATGGCCGCCGATGGCGATGTGATCGCGATCGGTCACGCCACGGCGCACCACCTCATCCACCGCTGCCTGCGCGTTGGCCACCAGCTGTTCGATGTAGGTGTCGTTCGGCTCCTTGTCGCCCTCACCGATGATCGGCATCGACGGGCTGGCCAGCACCACATAGCCCTTGGCCAGGAACGCCTGCGGGCCCCAGTAGCTGACCGCGTTGAAGCGGTACGGCGAATCGGTCACCTGGCTGGCCGCAGCCGCGCTCTTGAACTCACCCGGGTAGGCCCACATCAGCAGCGGCCGCGGGCCGTCCCGCTTGGGGTCGTAGCCCGGCGGCAGCAGCAGGGTCGCGGTCAGGTCGACCCCATCCTTGCGCTTGTAGCGGATCTGCTCCTTCTGCATGCCCTTCAACTGCGGCAGCGGGTGCGCGAAATGGGTCAGCGCGCGCGGTGCAGCACCGGCATCGGCCAGCGACTGCACGTAGAAGTTGGCCGGCTCATCCGGGCTCTCGCGGCTCAGCAGCAGCGAGCTGGCCTGGTCGTCCAGCAACGCCACCGGCAGCGAATAGCTCGGCGCCTGCGAGTGGAACAGGCGCGTTGCCTTGCCCGTGGCGATGTCGAAGCGGTCCACGAACGGACGGTCGCCTTCCGGCGAAGCACCGGCACCGGCCAGGTACAGGCTGCTGCCATCGGGGCTGGTCTGCAGCAGCGAACGGCCCCGCTCGTCACTGGCCAGCAGCGGCCGGCCCGGATCGGCATAGCGGTCCTGCGCGTCACGATCCCACAGCAGGCGCGGCTCGGCACCGGCGTTGTCCGGGGCGATCAGCCAGGTCTTGGTCCTGCGGGTCTTCCACCACGATTCGGTCAGCAGGGCCAGGTCACCGCGGCCCCAGCTGATGCCGGCCAGACGGCTGCCAAGCTGGGCCAGGGTGACTGGCGGTTTGTCGAACGGCGCGGCCTGCATCAGCACCGCATCGCGCACCTTGGCCTCCCTGCTCGGGTCGCCGCCGTCCTGCGCTTCGGCCCAGACCAGAGTGGCGTCGGCATCACCGCGCCAGCGGATGTCGCGCACGCCGGTCACTTCGGCATCGTTGCCGGTCGGCAGCCCTTCCACCAGCGAGCGAACGGCGACGGTGTGCACCAGCTTGCCGCTGGCACGGTCGATCACTTCGATGCGGCGCGGGAAACTGCTCACCGGCACCACGTAGGAGTACGGGCGCTGCACCGGCTGGCGCAGCACGAAGCGGCCATCCGGCGACACCGAGAAGCCCATGAAGATGCCGGCCGCGCCGATCGCGCGGGTGCTGCCATCCAGGCCGACTTCCATTGGCTGGGTAGTGGCGTAGTAGTCGAACTGGCGTGCGTCGGCCTCGTTCTTCAGCAGGTCCTGGTAGGTACGGATCGACACCACGCCGCCGCCCTGGCTGGTCTGCTGCACGGCCGGGCCGGTCGGAATGCCATCGGCGACCGGGGCCGCACCGAGGTTGGCCGGGCGCGTGAACACCACCAGGCCGCGGCTGTCCGGCAACCACTGGTAGCCGCTGCCGATCACCGTGTTCAGGCCGGCAACCAAGCGGCGGGCGCTGCCGCCGGCCACGTCCACCAGCCACAGTTCATTGGCGCCACTGGCAGCGTCGACCTGGTTGAAGGCAAGCCACTTCTGGTCCGGCGACCACATCACACTGGCGATCGACAGCTTGGCCGGCAGGCCGCTGATCTGCCGCTCCTTGCCGTCGGCCACGTTCATCAGCCACAGCTTCTCGCCGAAGCTGAAGCGGCTGTCGGAGAACGTGCGCGGGTTGATGCGCAGGCCAGCCAGCTTCAGTTCCGGCTGCGCCACCACCTGGATCGAAGGCAGCGACGGCATCTGCATCATCGCGGCCACGTCGCGGCGCGGCGACAGGAACAACGACGGCGCGCGCGGGGCGTCGACCACTGCCTGCAGTGCGGCCGATGGCAGTTCGTAGCCATTGACGCCCTGCGCCTGCGCCGGAGCTGGCTGCGAGGCGGCCGCCCAAGCCAGCGGGGCCACCGCCAGCAGCCCCATCGACAGGACCAGGCCGGTCCAGCGCCGTGTGCGGCGCGCGTGCATGCTCATCGTTCCACCTGTGTGATGCGTGAAAACACCGACCTTAACAGGCCGTGCACGCGGCCCCATCTGCCGATGGTTGGGTCATGCCGATGTCATGCCGGGGCCGCGATATAATGGGGGTTCTCCCCTGCCGAGGGGCGCTGCGACCGGATCCCACGAGGCCCGGCCAGGCTCGGTAAGGTGGCTTTGTAACAACGGCGCCCGGCTAGATGCGAGCACCCGCTCGTCCACAACCGGAGCACACGAATGAACGCTGTTGCCAAGACCTTCTCCACCGAAGGTGACTACAAGATCCGCGATATCACGCTGGCCGACTGGGGCCGCAAGGAACTGGACATCGCCGAGCACGAAATGCCGGGCCTGATGTCGATCCGCCGCAAGTACCAGGCCGAGCTGCCGCTGAAGGGCGTGCGCGTGACCGGCTCGCTGCACATGACCATCCAGACCGCGGTGCTGATCGAGACCCTGAAGGACATCGGCGCCGACGTGCGCTGGGCCTCGTGCAACATCTTCTCGACCCAGGACCACGCCGCTGCCGCCATTGCGGCCACCGGCACCCCGGTGTTTGCCTGGAAGGGCGAGACCCTGGAAGAGTACTGGGACTGCACCCTGGACGCGCTGACCTTCACCCTGGCCGATGGCACCCTGACCGGCCCGGAGCTGGTGGTGGACGACGGCGGTGACGTGACCCTGCTGATCCACAAGGGCTACGAGCTGGAAAACGGCAGCGACTGGGTCAACACCGCCTCCTCCTCGCACGAAGAACAGGTCATCAAGAACCTGCTCAAGCGCGTCGCCAAGGAACGCCCGGGTTACTGGGGCCGCGTGGTCAAGGACTGGAAGGGCGTCTCCGAAGAGACCACCACCGGCGTGCACCGCCTGTACCAGCTGGCCCAGGCCGGCACCCTGCTGATCCCGGCGATCAACGTCAACGACTCGGTCACCAAGAGCAAGTTCGACAACCTGTACGGCTGCCGCGAGTCGCTGGCCGACGGCCTGAAGCGCGCGATGGACGTGATGCTGGCCGGCAAGGTGGCCGTGGTCTGCGGTTACGGCGACGTCGGCAAGGGCTGCGCGGCCTCGCTGCGTGCCTACGGCGCGCGCGTGATCGTCACCGAGATCGACCCGATCTGCGCCCTGCAGGCGGCGATGGAAGGCTATGAAGTCAACACCATCGAATCGACCCTGGGCCGTGCCGACCTGTACGTCACCACCACCGGCAACAAGGACATCATCCGCATCGAGCACCTGAGCGCGATGAAGGACCAGGCCATCGTCTGCAACATCGGCCACTTCGACAACGAGATCCAGGTCGATGCGCTGGTGTCGTTCGCCGGCATCAAGCACGTCAACATCAAGCCGCAGGTGGACAAGTACATCTTCCCGAACGGCAACGCGATCTTCCTGCTGGCCGAAGGCCGCCTGGTGAACCTGGGCTGCGCCACCGGCCACCCGAGCTTCGTGATGTCCAACAGCTTCGCCAACCAGACCCTGGCACAGATCGACCTGTGGGCGAACAAGGACAGCTACGAGAAGAAGGTCTACCTGCTGCCGAAGAAGCTGGACGAGGAAGTGGCCCGCCTGCACCTGGAAAAGATCGGCGTGAAGCTGACCACCCTGAGCCAGGAACAGGCCGACTACATCGGCGTGCCGGTGGAAGGCCCGTTCAAGCCGGACCACTACCGCTACTGATGCCTGCGGGGTGCCGGCAGCGGCCGGCACCACCGGTGCATGCAACACACGGAACGGGCGCCTTCGGGCGTCCGTTCTGCGTTTGCGCGTGGTCGTACACCCCGCATCCAGTCCCCACTGGTAGATCCACGCCATGCGTGGATGCTCCGGCAGTAGCTTCGGTCAAGGCAACGCGCCCAGCGCGCGCTACGATGCAGCCATGACCCCGGCCATCAACCTGCTCAAGCGCGAGAAGATCGCCCACACCGTGCGCAGCTACGTGCACGACGCCCACGCCGAATCCTATGGCGGCGAAGCCGTGGACAAGCTCGGCCTCGATCCGGCCCAGGTGTTCAAGACCCTGCTGGCCAGCACCGAGACACACGAACTGCTGGTGGCGATCGTGCCGGTGGCCGGCCAGCTGGACCTGAAGGCACTGGCCGAAGCCGCCGGCTGCAAGAAGTGCGAGATGGCTGCTGCTGACGCCGCGCAGCGCGCAACCGGTTACCTGGTGGGTGGCATCAGCCCGCTCGGGCAGAAGAAGCGCCTGCGCACCTTCCTGGACGCCAGTGCCGAAGCGCTGCCCGCGCTGCATGTCAGCGCCGGTCGCCGCGGTCTGGAAGTGGAACTGGCACCCACCGATCTGCTGCGCCTCACCGCCGGCCACTGCGCCGCCATCGGCAAGTCACGCTGATGCGCTGGCCGTGGTCTGCAGCGCCGATACCCCGGCTCGACGATGCACAGGCCGATGTGCTGCTGCAGGACCTGTTGTCGCGCGACGCAACGCGCATCACCGATGCCGCCCGCGTCGTCGCACGACTGTTCAGTGCCTCATCGTTGGACGCGTTGAGCGCACATGTGGATCTGATCGAACAACGCTGCCAGGGCATCGCGCTTGGCGGCATGCTGATCAGCAACCAGGCGTATCTGAAGGCCGCCCTGCGTCGGCTGCGTTACTGGCGTGCACGCGAGGGTTGCCTGTGCGCGCTCAACCCCGGCTACCCGTTCTTCGATCCCCGTCGCCTGATTGAACAAGGACAGATGCAGCTGCTCTCGGTGGAAGAGGCTGAGGGCTGCTGGGGCGACTGCCACACCGTTGCCTGCACGCAATGCGGCCAGCATTGGCAGGCCATCGACCGCGAGTACCATTACCCGTGGTGGGAATGGAAAGCTGCCTGAAGGCCAAGCGGCCACGCATGGCGTGGCTCTACTGCGGTCCGCACATTCACGCGATGCGTGGATGACAAATGTTGCTCACGGCCGCCAGTTCGCGTTGTTCTCCCAGAACTCGACGGAACGCCGGTAGGCTTCGCGGTCCAGCGGCACGCCGGATCCGCCCTCGTCCACGCCCAGCGCATTGCGCATCATCGTGATCGGTGCCATCGGTACCTCTTCCGGTTCGGCGGTGTAGATGCAGCCGACGATGCCCCAGTCGGCCTCGATCGGCGAGCCTTCCCTGGCCAGCTGCTCGGCGCTGTACAGGATCACCACCAGGTAGCTCGCACGCGGTGATTCCACGCCCTCGAACCAGCGCACCAGCACCGGTAGTTCCTCGCGGTTGCGCGCTTCGTAACCACTGCGCAGCAGGTGGCGGTTGGCCTCGGTGATCGGTACGGTCAGGCAGCGCGTGCTGGTCCAGTTCTCGTAGACGAACAGCTTGCAGAACGGCGCGTAGCCATCCAGCACCTTCAGCGGCGCATGCGCATTGAGGTGTGCCTCGAACTGCTCGGCAGTGCAGTCCTGGATGGTGTTGCCACGCGGCACGCGCGGGAACAGGCGGGGACGGGCGAAATCGGTGAGAACGATGGACATGGCGCGGGTGTGATCAGGAGTTCTGCTGCACAGGGTAGCCGCCCTGGAGGCAGACAGGGCCGGATGCCGATGGTCACTGGCGCCAGCGTCCCGCTTGCAGCACCCTGCGGGCGACCCACTACAAGGATCGCCGGCTCATGGATGCAGCATGCGCATTGCCCCGTTCCGCCCACCGTCGGCAGTGGCCGATTGTACTGGTCATCCTCCTGCTGGCGCCGCCATTGCTGTTCGCCGCCGCTCTGCTCTGGCCGCTGTCGGCTCCGCCGTTGCCCGAGCCGGGCAACAGCCGCGTGATCGTCAACGCGCGGGTGGTGGACGTGGCGCGCGGCCAGGTCAGCGAACCCACCACCGTGACAGTGCGCCACGGCACCATCACTGCCATTGGGGAAGATCCGCAGGACGCGCGGCTTCCCGTGCTCGACGCCGGCGGCCGCTGGCTGCTGCCCGGTTTCTGGGACATGCACACCCATGCACTGCAATTGTCGCCGCAGCTGCAGTTCCCGCTGATGCTGGCCAACGGCATCACCGGCACCCGCGACATGATGGACTGCCCGCAGACCACCGATCCGCTGATCGCCTGCGTGGCCGACAAGCGCCGCTGGACCGCACAGGCCATTGCCGGGCAGCAGGTTGCACCGCGCTTCGTACAGATCGCCAGTTTCTACTTCGAAGATCCGTCACTCACGCCGGAGGCCGCCGCTGCGCGTGCACGGACGTACAGCGCGCGCGGGGTCGACGCGTTGAAGGTCTACAACCGGCTGCGTGCGGACACCTATCAGCGGCTGGCCACCGAGGCGCAGCAGCTGCGCCGTCCGTTGGTCGGCCACCTGCCCAAGGCGGTGCCTCTGGACGACGCGGTGCAGGCGGGCCAGCGCAGCTTCGAGCACGCCCATCTGTTCGTGCGCCACTGCTTCGACAACGCGGCGGCATGGCGCGGTGGCACGCTCGACGGCGAAGACCCGATCGTATTGGCCGAACGCATGGTTGCCAGCTATCAGCCCACGCTCTGCAACAAGGCGTTCGCTTTGATGCAGGCCAGCGGTGCCGCGTTCGTACCGACCCATGTCACCCGCGAAGAAGATGCACGCGCAAGCGACCCCGCCTTCGTCGACGATCCGCGCCTGGCCTATCTGGACCCGCTTTCACGCTGGGCGTGGCGTGATGACCTGCAGGCCACCGCAGCGCGCTATCCCGGCCGACGCGGCCAAGACGCACTGAAGACCTACTTCGAGCATGGCCTGGCTCTCACCGGTGCGGCCCATCGTGCCGGCGTCACCGTGCTGGTCGGCACCGATACCGGATTGGGCGGCTTCCGCTACCACGATGAACTGCAGTGGCTGCGACAGGCCGGCCTGAGCCAGGCCGACGTGCTGCGCGCAGCTACGCTGCAGGCCGCACGTCATCTGCAACGGCAGGCATCGCATGGAAGCGTCGAGGTCGGCAAAGCCGCAGACCTGGTGCTGCTTGATGGCAACCCGCTGCACGACATCGCCAATACCCGCCGCGTGCATGCCGTGCTGCTGGCCGGCCACCTCTATGACCGCCCGCGGCTGGATGCGCTACAGACTTATGCGCGCAGGCAGGCACGCTCGCCCGCAGTGATGGCACGCCTGCTGTGGGGATTCATCACCAGCCCGGTCAGTGCCGAGCTGTAGCGGCAGCTACAACGCCATCCGCTCGCGCAGTTCACGTGCCTGCCGCCGCGATACCTCCACCTCGCTGCCGTCGTCCAGCGCCAGGTCGTAGCCATCAGCGATGCTGGGCGTCACGCCTCGGATGCGGCGCAGGTTGACCAGCGTGTTGCGGTTGGCACGGAAGAACAACTCCGGCGGCAGGCGTGCTTCCAGCGCGCTCAGGCTGCGGGTCAGCAGGGCGTTCTGGTCGCGGAACCATAGCCGTGTGTAGTTGCCATCCACCACCAGCCGACGGATCTCCGAGACCGCGACGAACCAGCAGCGTTCGCCCTCGCGCACGAACACCTGGTCCTGCGCGCCCAGCGTGCTGCGCGGCTCCGGCGTTTCGCCCGCCACCACCTCGCGCTGGCGCGCCCGCTGCAACGCTTCCAGCAAGCGCGGCGCCTCGACGGGCTTTACCAGATAGTCCAGCGCATTGGCCTGGAAGGCGCGCACCGCGTAGGTGTCGTAGGCAGTAACGAAGACCACCGCCGGCACCGTCTCCAGCCCATCCAGCACATCGAAGCCGCTGCCGGAGGGCATCTGCACATCCAGCAGCACCAGGTCCGGCGCCAGTGTGGCGATCGCCTCGCGTGCAGCGGGCACATCGTCTGCTTCGCCCACGCACTGCACCCACGGCAGCGCCGACAACAGCGTGCGCAGCTCCTGCCGCGCCAGCCGTGCATCATCAACGATCAACACACGCAGCACGCCACTCATTGCGGAATCTCCAGCAGGGCCTGCATGCGGTCGCCGACCGGCTGCAGGGTGAAACGACCCTGCGTGCCGAGCTGCGCACGCAGGTAGGCAAGGCCGACGCCATGGCCGTGGGCGGGTTCGCTGACGCCGCCCAGCGGATTGTCGACCTGCAGACGCAGCACATCATTGTCCAGCGTGGCGCGGATCTGCATCTCACCGCCGCCCGGGCGGCTGGCGATGCCATGCTTGATCGCGTTCTCCACCAGCAACTGCAGCGCCATCGCCGGCAGCTGTGCCTGCAGGGCATCGGCATCAATGTGCTGGCTTACCTGCAGGCGCTGTTCGAAGTGGACTGCCTCGATGGCCAGGTAGTCGTCCACGACCACCAGTTCCTCGGCCAGGGTGACCTGCTCGCTGCGGTTGTGTGCCAGCGCCTGGCGCAGCGTGCGCGACAGGCGGGTGACCATGTCGCGCGCACGCTCCGGGTCTTCCAGGATCAGCGCACGCAGGTTGTTCAGCGCATTGAACATGAAATGCGGGTTGAGCCGTGCACGCAGTGCATCGCGCTCCAGCGCGCTGCGCTCGGCCTCGGCACGCAGGCGCGCCAGTTCCGCACTGCGTATCCGGCGCAGGCTGTGCAGGCCTGCCCAGAGCGCTGCCCACAGGGCCAGCATCACCGCAGTGGTGTACCAGTAGAGCAGCAGCGCCTTGGGGCTGAAGTCGGCTGTCTGCCGCCCCAGGCTCACCCAGTTCCAGGCCAGCGCCGAGCGCAGCGCGATGTTCACCAGCAGCTGCGCCACTGCCGCGCCCAATGCCACCGACAGCGCCAGCCGCAGCAACAGCCCGGCCGTGCCGCGCGCCCACCAGTCGGCACGCAGCGCCAGCGCGCGGATGGCACCGCTGCACCCGAACAGGGCCAACGCCAGGCCCAGCGTGATCAACACGCCTGCGCTTCCGGCATCGCTGAAATAGGCCTGGCGCAGGCCGATTCCGGCAACACCATAGAGCGCCCACACCAGCGCATTGAGCAGCCAGAAGCGTACCGTCGAGGAGGAATCCGGCATGTCCATTCCGAGGCGTGTTGAAACTCAGTGGTGGTGGTCGAGGAAGGCCTGCACCTGACCGCGCAGCCAGCGCGGATCATCCCACATCAGGAAGTGGAAACCCTGCGCGCTCATCGCGATCTGCACGCCCTGCAGTTTCGCGTACTGCGCCTGGAACACCGCGCGCGTGCTGTCCTCGGTGCCGCCCATCGGCTGGTAGCCGGCCCAGCTGCCCAGCACCAGCGTCGGTGCGGTGATCGAGGCGATGCTGTCACGCAGGTCGGTGGTCATTACCGCATGCATGGCGTCAGCGGTGGTCTGGCGGTCGCTGGCTTCGCCCCAGCGCCCCAGCTCGGCCTGCCGCTGCGGATCGCGGGTCATGCCCGGCAGGCCGGCCTTCAGCTGCGCCTGCCACTGCGCGGCATCGGCGGCGAGCATGCCCTTGCGCAGCTGGTCAGCCATTGGCCGCACGCTGTCTGAGGTGGCGTTCGGGTCACGCGCGGCCGGCAGGAACGGCAATGCGTCGACCACCACCAGCGCACTGACTGCCTTCGGCTCGGCCTGCGCCATCTGCAGCCCCAGCAGGCCGCCAAGACTGTGGCCGATCACCACCACCGGGCCCAGCTGTTGGTCATGCAGGTAGGCCAGCAGCTGCCCGCGCATGGCCGGCAGGAATTCGGCCGGGCGCGGGTCGGCGGGCGCAGCGCCGGCAAAGCCCGGCAGCTGCACCAGATGGCACTGCACGTCCTTCAGCGCCAGGCAGGTCTCGCGCCAGACCTCGGCGCTGCTGTTAAGACCGGGGATCATCAGCAGTGGACGGCCCTTGCCGACCACCTCGACCTGCACCTTGCCGGTGCCGGTGGCGGCCGCCGCATGCGCCGAGCCGGAACCGAGCACGGCCATCGCCATGCCGATCATCGCCAGCCGGGCCAGGGCCTTCATTGCGTACCAGAGTGCCAGGAAGATCTTCATCGTCTGCTCCTTCATTGGGTGGGTGGTGCCGGGATGGGAGCAGCGTGGGCCTGGCGGAGGCACCCCGGTTGCGATTTCGGAGCAGCGGCCGCACGGCGGGGCGAACGGTCGCGGGCCGGGGACGGCGGGCTCTCACGCAATCTTCAAGAATCCATCTTGATGAAGAGATATACTGCTTCGCACCGACCGCCGCCATCCGCGCCATGACCGCCATCAGCTTCGAGTTCTATCCGCCCAAGACCGACGAACAGCGCAGCCAGCTGGACCGTGCTGCGGCCAAGCTGAAGGACTACGCCCCCGAATACGTGTCGTGTACCTTCGGCGCCGGTGGCTCGACCCTGAGCTACACCTCCGAGACCGTGCGCCACCTCAACCAGCACCATGGCTTCGATGCCGCGCCGCACCTGTCGTGCGTGGGCGGCACCCGCCAGGAGATCCGCGAACTGCTCAAGCTGTACCGCGCCATCGGCTGCCGTCGCCTGGTCGCGCTGCGCGGTGACCTTCCCTCGGGCATGGGCTTCCCCGGCGACATGCGCTACGCCGCCGAGCTGATCGACTTCATCCGCACCGAGCATGGCGATGCGTTCCACATCGAAGTGGGCGCGTATCCGGAAACGCATCCGCAGGCGACCGATGCGCTGGCTGACCTGAAGCACTTCAAGGCCAAGATCGATGCCGGTGCCGATGCGGCGATCACCCAGTACTTCTTCAACCCGGATGCCTACTTCCACTTCGTCGATGAAGTGCGCCGGCTCGGCGTGCAGGTGCCGATCACGCCCGGCATCATGCCGATCGCCAACTTCAGCCAGCTGCGCCGCTTCTCCGAGCAGTGCGGCGCGGAAATACCGCGCTGGATCGGCCGCAAGATGCAGGCCTACGGCGATGACGCCGAGTCGGTACGTGCATTCGGCACGGAAGTGGTGGCCCGGCTGTGCCAGCGCCTGATCGAAGGCGGCGCGCCCGGCCTGCACTTCTACACCTTGAACCTGGCCAAGCCGACCACCTCGGTGCTGAAACTGCTACGGGGCTGAAAGCACGCCATGCGGACCGGATCGGCGCTACCCTGCGAGGATGATCCGGCTTTCCTTCCTGCTGTTGCTGCTGCCGCTATGCGTGCTGTCGAGCGTCGCCCACGCACAGTCCACGCGCCTGAACCGCTGCACCGATGCGCAGGGCCAGAGCGTGTATACCGACCGGCCCTGCGACAGCGTGGGTGCACGGTCACGGCTGCCGCCGCCCTCCCCCACCGGCAATACCGCAGCGCGCGACACGCTGGGTGCACGTTGCCCGCGCCGGCTGAGCGAGCTCGTGGACGCATTGCGCAACGGCATCCTCAGCAACGACGTCAATCGGCTGTCTTCACTGTACCTGTGGGGCTCGGTGTCCGACGCGGGCGCGCAGCGCATTCTCGGCCAACTGGAATCGTTGGCGCGGCGGCCGCTGGTGGACGTGGTGCCGGTGTATCCGTGGCAGGACCAGGTCGCAGAGCCGGAGGAGGGTCAGAGCCCTGCTGCGCAGGGGTCCGACCCTGAGCCGCCGGCCGTGCGCCATCCGGTCGGCCTGCGCCTGGAGCAGACGTTGCCGGGCAGCGTGGCGCGCGCCTCGACGGTGCTGGGATTGCGGCGGCAGTACGGGTGTTTCTGGATCACGCTGTGATCGGGAGGGGTCAGAGCCCTGCTGCGCAGGGATCTGACCCCGCATGCCGGCTCACTCCGGCCACAGCCCGCGAATGGCGGCAATGCCTTGCCCGCCATGGCGACGCGCTTCGGCGATGTGACCGCGACCCACGCCGCCCAGCGCATAGATCGGCAGTGACACCTGCGCGCGCAGCTCGGCGAAGGCATCCCAGCCCAGCGGTACCGCGTCCGGATGGCTGGCCGTGGCCTGCACCGGGCCCAGCACGGCGAAGTCGCAGCCCAGCTGCTGTGCGGCCTGCAGCTGCTGCAGGTCGTGGCAGGATGCGGCCACCAGCTGGCCTTCGGGAAGTGGACGCTGCGACAGTTCCTGCAACTGCTCGCTGCCCAGGTGTACGCCCACGCCCAACGCACGCGCCAGTTCGATATCGCGATTGAGCAGCCACTGCACCCCACTGCGACGATGCGCGCGCACGGCCTGTTCGACCATCGCCTGCCGCTGCGGATGCGCCGTCGGCAACCGCAGCTGGATGCGCTGCTGGCCCGCGGCCACCACGCGCTGCAGCTGTTCATGCCAATGCTGCACGCCGCCCTCATCATCGGCCGGCGCCGGGGTGATCAGGTAGCTGTCGGGCTGGCGCAGGGCAGCCACCACCGGCAGGTCGGCCGGTGGCATTGAATAGCGGCCCAGCTTGTCCGGCGCCACCCAGGTGATTGCCTGGCCCTCCCGCCCACGCGGTGTCCCCTTCCAGCTGCGCACGTGGCGCACCTCCAGGGTCAGGTGCTTGTCCGGATAGCGCTGCGGCACATCCATCAGCCACTCGCCGACATCGGCCTCGATGCCCAGTTCCTCGCGCAGCTCGCGCACCAGCGCCTGTTCGGAGTTCTCGCCGGATTCGCGTTTGCCGCCGGGAAACTCCCACAGGCCGGCCATGTCGCGGTTCTCGGTACGGCGGTTGAGCAGCACGCGGCCACGGGCGTCGGTGATGACGGCGGCCACGACATGGATCGATCGGGTGGGGGAAGGCATGGGGGGAAGCATGCCCAGAACAGGGCGGCCGGCGCAATCACGGATGCGCTGCAACTCCCCTGCCACAAACGAAAAGCCCCGCTTTCGCGGGGCTCTTCGGCATCAGCTCAGCTGGCCGTGGCAGTGCTTGTACTTCTTGCCACTGCCGCACGGGCACGGATCGTTGCGGCCGATCTTCGGCTCGTCGCGCTGCATCTGCGCCACGCCCTGCTGGGCAGCCTGCACCTGC
This sequence comes from Stenotrophomonas sp. YJH_SMC_80, assembly GCF_059372495.1. Taxonomy (NCBI): domain Bacteria; kingdom Pseudomonadati; phylum Pseudomonadota; class Gammaproteobacteria; order Lysobacterales; family Lysobacteraceae; genus Stenotrophomonas; species Stenotrophomonas sp. YJH_SMC_80. The sequence goes on along the minus strand of NZ_JCAFVP010000007.1, from coordinate 88,709 downwards.
GCGGCTTCCTCGTCGGCGCTGTAACCGCCCACGTCCTGGTGCTGGAACTGCGACTGGCTCAGGCGGGCTTCGGCCTGCTGGCGTTCGGCCGCTTCCAGCGCCTGCACTTCCTCGTCGCTGCGGATGCGCACGCGCGACAGCAGGGTCACCACTTCGCGCTTGACGTTTTCCAGCATGTCCGAGAACAGCTCGAAGGCTTCCTTCTTGTATTCCTGCTTGGGCTGCTTCTGCGCGTAACCACGCAGGTAGATGCCCTGGCGCAGGTAATCCATGCGCGCCAGGTGCTCCTTCCAGCTCTGGTCCAGCACGGTCAGCATCACGTGCTTCTCCAGCGCGCGCATGGTTTCTTCGCCCACGCCGGCTTCCTTCTCGGCGAAGTGCTGGTTGACGCGTTCCTGCACCTTGGCGGCAATCGCCTCGGCGTCCAGCTCCTCGTGTTCCTTGACCAGGTCGGTCAGCGACATCTGCAGGCCGAAGTCCGACTCCAGGGTCGCTTCCAGGCCACGCAGGTCCCACTGCTCGTCGATCGAGTTCGGCGGCACGAAGCGGGCCACCACGTCGAAGATCACATCGTCGCGGATGCCGTCGACGTTGTCCTTCACCGACTCGGCGTCCAGCAGTTCGTCGCGCTGGGCGTAGATCACCTTGCGCTGGTCGTTGTTGACGTCGTCGAAGTCCAGCAGGTTCTTGCGGATGTCGAAGTTGTGGGCCTCGACCTTGCGCTGCGCCTTCTCGATCTGGCGGCTGACCAGGCGGTCTTCGATGACGTCGTCTTCCTTCATGCCCATCATGCGCATGGCCTTCTGCACCCAGTCGGAGGCGAAGATGCGCATCAGATTGTCTTCCAGCGACAGGTAGAAGCGGGACGAACCCGGGTCACCCTGGCGGCCCGAACGGCCACGCAACTGGTTGTCGATACGGCGCGACTCATGGCGCTCGGTGCCGACGATGTGCAGGCCGCCCGCCGCCTTCACTGCCTCGTGGCGCTTCTGCCAGTCGGCCTTGACTGCGGCCTTCTGCTCGTCGGTCGCGTCCTCGCCCAGCGCGTGGAGCTCTGCTTCCAGCGAACCGCCCAGCACGATGTCGGTACCACGGCCGGCCATGTTGGTGGCGATGGTCACCGCGCCCGGACGGCCGGCGTTGGCGACGATGGTCGCTTCGCGGTCGTGCTGCTTGGCATTGAGCACTTCGTGCTTCACACCGGCCTTGCTCAGGTGCTCGGACAGCATTTCCGAAGTTTCAATCGAGGTGGTACCGACCAGCACCGGCTGGCCGCGCTTGGCGCACTCTTCGATGTCGGCCAGCACCGCATTGAACTTGCCCTTGCGGTTGAGGAACACCTGGTCCGGGCTGTCCTTGCGGATGGTCGGGCGGTTGGTCGGGATCACCACCACTTCCAGGCCGTAGATGCTCTGGAACTCGAAGGCTTCGGTATCGGCCGTGCCGGTCATGCCGGACAGCTTCTTGTACATGCGGAACAGGTTCTGGAAGGTGATGCTCGCCAGCGTCTGGTTCTCGCGCTGGACCGGCACGCCTTCCTTCGCTTCCACCGCCTGGTGCAGGCCATCGGACCAGCGGCGGCCGGCCAGGGTACGGCCGGTGAACTCGTCGACGATGACCACTTCGCCGTCGCGCACGATGTAGTCAACGTCACGCTGGTAGATCGCGTGCGCGCGCAGGGCGGCGTTGAGATGGTGGACCACGGTCAGGTTCTGCGCCGCGTACAGGCCTTCGGTTTCGCCGTTGAGGATGCCGGCTTCCACCAGCAGCTGCTCGGCGTGCTCCATGCCCGCTTCGGACAGGTGCACCTGCTTGCCCTTCTCGTCGACCCAGAAGTCGCCCTCGCCGTCTTCCGCTTCCTGCTTGACCAGGTGCGGCACGACGCGGTTGACACGGATGTACAGCTCCGGGGAATCGTCGGCCGGGCCGGAGATGATCAGCGGGGTACGCGCTTCGTCGATCAGGATGGAGTCGACTTCGTCGACGATGGCGTAGTGCAGGCCGCGCTGGTAGCGGTCGGCCTTGGACAGCGCCATGTTGTCGCGCAGGTAGTCGAAGCCGAATTCGTTGTTGGTGCCGTAGGTGATGTCGGCGGCGTAGGCTTCGCGCTTGTCGCTGTGCGGCATGCCCGGGTAGACCACGCCCACGCTCAGGCCCAGCCAGTTGTACAGCTTGCCCATCTGCGCGGCGTCGCGGCGGGCCAGGTAGTCGTTCACGGTGACCACGTGCACGCCCTTGCCTTCCAGCGCGTTGAGGTACACCGGCAGGGTCGCCACCAGGGTCTTGCCTTCACCGGTGCGCATTTCTGCGATCTTGCCCAGGTGAAGCACCATGCCGCCGATCAGCTGCACGTCGTAGTGGCGCATGCCCAGCACGCGGCGGCCGGCTTCGCGGCAGACCGCGAAGGCTTCCGGCAGCACCTTGTCCAGGGCTTCACCGTCAGCGATGCGCTGCTTGAACTCCGGCGTCTTGGCCTGAAGCTGCTCGTCGGAAAGCTTCTCGATCTCCGGCTCCAGCGCATTGATCTTGGCGACGATGCGGTTGAGCTGGCGCAGCTGTCGTTCGTTACGACTGCCAAATACGCGGGTAAGCAGGCTGTTGATCATTGAAGGAACCGGGTTGGATGGACACGACGCCCGGCCTCCCCCTTGGGATCCGTCCGCCGCAAACGAAACAGGGCGCCTGGCGCCCTGTCGATGGCAACACCCATTGTAGCTTGGGACGGGCGGCTGAGGTTTCAACCCCGAGGGGTAGTGCCGGCCGCTGGCCGGTGACCCGCGATGCTGCCGAAGATCATGAGGTTGCCGGCCAGCGGCCGGCACTACCAGATCAACCGCATCGGGTCAAAGCCCTCCCGCGGCGCGGAAGGGATCCGACCCGGGCATCAGCCGCGGCTGATGCGGCCGACCGGCGTGTTGCCGCCGTCGCCGAGGAACTTGCGCGGGTTGACCACGTTGCCGTTCTCCCACACCTCGAAGTGCACGTGGGCGCCGGTCGAACGGCCGGTGGAACCGGCCTTGGCCACTTCCTGCCCGGCACGGACCAGGTCACCGGCCTTCACCACCAGGCGCGAATTGTGCGCGTAGCGGGTGACGTAGCCATTACCGTGGTCGACATCGACCACGTTGCCGTAGCCGCCCTTCACGCCGGCGAAGCTGACCACGCCTTCGGCCACGGCCATCACCGGGTCGCCGACCTTGGCGTGGAAGTCCATGCCCTTGTGGGTGGCGGCACCGCGGCCGAACGGGTCGGCACGGGTGCCGAAGCCGGAGGTCACGTAGCTGTTGCGGATCGGCATGCGCGACGGCACGGCGTTCTGCTGCAGCTGGTGGTCGAACATCAGCGATTCCATCACCGACAACTGGCGGCCTGAAGCAGCGAAACGCTGCTCCAGCACCTGTAAGTCGGCGTTGACGTCCTTGACCGGGATGTCGCTGGTCGGGCCGCCGGCATCGCCGTCACCGAGGCCAGGGGTCTCGTTGAAGTCGAACTCGCCGTCTTCCAGCTTGCCCATCTGGGTCAGCCGTTCGCCAAGGGCGTTCAGGCGGGTAGCCTGCGCCTGCAGCTCGCCGAGGCGTGCCGCCAGCGCGTTGACCTGGGTCTGCGCATCGCGCTTGACCTTGGCCAGTTCCGCATCCTGGCGCTCGACCTTGGCCTGCAGCCGGGAATCATTCAGCGCGCTGGCGCCAATGCCGCCAGCAAGGCCGATAATGCAGCCTACCCCGAGCACGCTGCCCAGCAGGGCGCGGGGGCGGTCCTCGAAATAGAACCGCAAACGCGCGATCGGCGACGACTTGGCCTGTCCTTCACGCGTTTTGATTACGATCTTTTTGAATGCCATCAGTGAGTTTTCATGTCTGAGCCGAAATCCAGCGTTCGCCCCGCGTCAGTGCCGAAGCCGGCGCTGGATGCGGTGATGGCGGACAAAAGCGGGAACCCGCTGCGGCGTGCCTTGTGGCTCGACGCGCTGGACCGTCAGTTGCGCCCCCAGTTGCCGCCACCTCTGCGCAGCCGTTGCCGGCTGGCCAATGTGGACGGGGAACACCTCGTTTTTCTCGTCGAGTCCCCGGTCTGGCATGCCAAGTTGCGGCTTGCCGAAGCCCAGTTGCTCGACGCGGCCCGTTCCATCGGGCTGAAGGCCACCAGGGTGACCATCAAGACTGCGTCTCCCACTCCCACGCGCTCCCCAGCGCTCGACAACCGGAATGGACCCCACGCAGTTTCAGCCGCCACGCACAAAGGGCTACGCGACGCCTTGGCTTGCCTGCAGGACGTTCCTTCGAAGCCGAAGAAGCGGTCCTGACGACAACGGAGCATCCGGCTCCGCTCCCCGTCGCGCGTGTCACCACGGCGTGAAACATTTCGGGGGCCGGGTCGCATCCTAGCTGCCATCCGGGGGCCTGTCGTTAGATTGTTGTTAAAACTGCGTTAAATTCAGGCTTCCGATCCAACAGGTTCACAAAACCGTGACCTCGAACCGGCCTTGACGCGTGTCAAGCATGCTGAATGCGCCGAACACGCCTGAAACGACAACGCCGCCCTGGAAGGCGGCGCTTTTGTCTTTTAATTCAACAGCCTACAGAAATCAAGCGTAGGCCGGAGTGGCATATTCCACCGGATCCGGCGTCGCCGGCGAGTCGAAACTGACCCATTCCCAAGCAGTGGCGTCGGCCATCAGCGCCCGCACCAGCTTGTTATTGAGGGCGTGACCGGACTTGAAGCCTTCGTAGGCACCCAGCACCTGGCCACCGGCCAGGTAGAGGTCGCCGATCGCATCGAGGATCTTGTGGCGCACGAATTCGTCGGCATAGCGCAGGCCGTCTTCGTTGAGCACGCGGAACTCGTCCAGCACGATGGCGTTGTCCATCGAACCGCCCAGGCCCAGGTTGCGCTCGCGCATGTATTCCAGGTCGCGCATGAAGCCGAAGGTGCGCGCGCGGGAGATTTCCTTGGTGTAGGCCAGCGTCGAGAACTCGATTTCCTGGCGCGACTGCTTGGCCGGAATCATCGGGTGGTCGAACTGGATGGTGAAGCCCAGCTTGTAGCCCTCGTACGGGCTGAAGCGGGCCACCTTGTCGCCCTCGGTCACTTCCACGGTCTTCAGCACGCGGATGAAGCGCTTGGGCGCATCCTGTTCCACGATGCCCGCCGACTGCAGCAGGAACACGAACGGGCCGGCCGAACCGTCCATGATCGGCAGCTCGGCCGAGGACAGTTCGACAATGATGTTGTCCACGCCCAGGCCGGCCAGCGCCGACATCAGGTGTTCGACGGTCTGGATCTTGGCGTCGTTGCAGGTCAGGCCGGTGCAAAGGGTCACTTCGGTGACCAGCTCGGCCTTGGCCGGCACTTCCACCACCGGGTCCAGGTCCACGCGGCGGAACACGATGCCATGGTTGACCGGTGCCGGGCGCAGGGTCATGTAGACCTTGTCGCCGCTGTGCAGGCCAACGCCGGTGGCGCGGATCGTGTTCTTGAGGGTGCGTTGCTGGATCATGGGGGATGGACCGGAAGTGACACATTAGATTAACACGCACGGTCCCCTACCCCGGCTGAAAGGCAGGCAGGACACACCGGCGCGCCAATGGGACGCACATGAAGCAGGGCGGCCGGGCCCATCCTGGCCCGGCGCCCGCGTTTTCAGGACATGGTGGCGCAACCCGGGGAGGACAACCCCGGGCCGGCCCGCTCAGTCCGCCTGGCGGCGCAGGAACGCCGGGATGTCCAGGTAATCGTTCGGAAGTTCTGCCGCGGCCGGGGCCGAAGAGGACGGCGCCGACGGGGCCGAAGCCGCCGCGGTATCGCTGCTGGCGCGACGCAGGCCCAGGCCCATGCCGCCGACGGCCTTGGACACGGCGTCGCCGCCGTTGTCGAAGTCGCCGAACTCCGGCTGGCCGGTGGTGGCGTTGCGGACCAGCTTGATCGGCGCGCGCTCGCCCGGACGCTGGGCCTTGCTGGCCGACACGCGGTTCAGGCCGGTGGCAACCACGGTCACGCGCACTTCGTCCTGCATGTCCGGGTCGAGCACGGTGCCGACCACCACGGTGGCGTCTTCCGAAGCGAAGCCGTCGATGGTGCGGCCGATCTCGTCGAACTCGGCCATGGTGAAGTCCGCACCGGCGGTGATGTTGACCAGGATGCCGTTGGCACCGGCCAGGTTCACGTCGTCCAGCAGCGGGTTCTGGATGGCCGATTCGGCAGCGGCCTGGGCGCGGTCATCGCCACGGGCGGTGCCGGTACCCATCATCGCCAGGCCCATTTCGGACATGACGGTGCGCACGTCGGCGAAGTCGACGTTGATCAGGCCCGGACGCACGATCAGGTCGGCGATGCCCTGCACGGCGCCCTGCAGCACGTCGTTGGCGGCGCGGAATGCCTGGATCATGGTCGCATTGCGGCCCAGCACGGTGATCAGCTTCTCGTTCGGGATGGTGATCAGCGAGTCGCAGTGCTGGCTCAGTTCCTCGATGCCCTTCAGCGCCACCTGCATGCGGCGACGGCCTTCGAACGGGAACGGCTTGGTGACCACGGCCACGGTCAGGATGCCCATTTCCTTGGCCAGCTGCGCCACCACCGGTGCAGCGCCGGTACCGGTGCCGCCGCCCATGCCGGCGGTGATGAACACCATGTCCGCGCCCTGCAGGGCGTCCATGATGCGCTCACGGTCTTCCAGCGCGGCCTGGCGGCCGACTTCCGGGTTCGCGCCTGCGCCCAGGCCCTTGGTCACGTTGGTACCCAGCTGCAGCTGCAGCTTGGCACCGCAATTCTTGATGGCCTGCGAGTCGGTGTTGGCGGTGATGAATTCCACGCCGTCCACCGCCGAGTTGACCATGTGCGCCACGGCATTGCCGCCGCCGCCGCCCACGCCAACCACCTTGATCACCGCATTGGGTGCCATCTTTTCGATCAGTTCAAAATGCGCCATGTCCGTGTCCTCGTTGTATCCGCTTGTCGGTGGCATGGACGGTCGGGCCTCCTGCCTTCGCGTGTCATGTTGCCGTTGCGGCTGTGTGGGTTGTGTATTGCGTTGCTGCGTTGTGATGCGGGTACTGCAGGTGCTGCGCCGGGTGACCCCGGTGTTACGGGTTCCGCGTCAGAACTCGCCGCGGAACCAGGTCTTGAGTTTCTTGAACATGCTTCCGGCGCGCCCGGTCGGCAGCGACGGCCGCCGCGGGTGCTCGATCTGGCTGCCCATCAGCAGCAGGCCCACGCCGGTGGCATGCACCGGGTTGCCCACCACTTCGCCCAGGCCGGTAACGTGCTGCGGGATGCCCACGCGCACCGGCATCTGCAGCATTTCCTCGGCCAGCTCGACCACGCCTTCCATCTTCGAGGCACCACCGGTCAGCACCATGCCGGCGCGCACCAGTTCCTCGAAGCCGGACCGGCGCAGTTCGGCCTGCACCATCTCGAAGATTTCCTCGTAACGGCCCTGCACCGCCTGCGCCAGCGAATGGCGCGGCATGCGGCGCGGCGGACGGTCGCCCACCGACGGCACCTGGATGCTTTCCTCGGCGGTGGCCAGCTGGGCCAGGGCGCAGGCGTAGCGCACCTTGATCTGCTCGGCTTCCGGGGTGGGCGTGCGCAGCATGTGCGCGATGTCATTGGTGACGTGGTCGCCGGCGATCGGCAGCGAAGCCGTGTGGCAGATCGCGCCCTGCACGAACACCGCGATGTCGGTGGTGCCGGCGCCCATGTCGACCAGCACCACGCCCAGCTCGCGTTCGTCGGCGGTCAGCACCGCAACGCTGGAGGCCAGCGAGGACAGCACCAGGTCGTCCACCTGCAGGCCGCAGCGCTGCACGCACTTGCTGATGTTGGCCGCGGCCGACTGTGCGCACACCACCAGGTGCGCATGCACCTCCAGGCGCACGCCGGTCATGCCGACCGGATTGCGGATGCCTTCCTGCGAATCGTCCAGCACGTACTCGCGCGGGATCGCGTGCAGGATCTTCTGGTCGGCCGGAATCGCCACCGCCTTGGCCGCATCGAGCACGCGATCCAGGTCGCCCCAGGTCACTTCCCCGTCGCGGATCGGCACGATGCCCGGCGAGTTCTTGCACTGCACGTGGTTGCCGGAGATCGAGGCGTACACCGAGCGGATCTCGCAGCCGGCCATCAGCTCGGCTTCTTCCACCGCGCGCTGGATCGACTGCACGGTCGATTCGATGTCCACCACCACGCCGCGCTTCAAACCGCGCGACTCGTGCGAGCCGATGCCGATCACTTCGATCGGGTTGCCCGGCGAATACTCGCCCACCAGCGCCACCACCTTGGAGGTGCCGATGTCCAGGCCAACGATCAGCGATTTGTCACCCTTGCGATTCATGTCCTTTCCTGCGTGCTTCTGGCCGGGGTCGCCGGCGTTTTCGCCGGCGTGGCCGGGGTACCCCAGCTCAGCGTGAAACCATTGGTGTAACGGAGGTCGGCGCGCTCGATCGGCGCGTCCTGACGGTTGAGCTGCGGCAGTACCTTGACGAAGCGCTGCATGCGCGAGCGCGCGTCGTCGCGGCCGACCACCACTTCGGTGCCGTTGCTCAGCACCAGCGACCAGCTGCCGCGTGCATCCATCGTCACCCGGCGCACATCGACGCCGGCCGGTGCGAACAATGCACGCGAGTCGCTGTACAGCTTCATCACTTCTTCGGTCTGGCTGTCCGGGCCATCCAGTTCGGGCAGCGCAAGGTCGGCCAGCTTCTTCGGCGTGGGGAACAGCTTTCCCTGCTCGGAAACCAGGCGGTCGTTGCCCCAGCGCGCGAACGGCTTGTGCTCGACCAGGGTTACTTCCAGCACATCCGGCCACTGCTTGCGTACCCGTGCGCTTTCCACCCACGGCAACTTTTCCAGTGCGTCCTGGGCATCCTGCAGCTTGACCGCGAAGAACCCGGCGCGCGCATACGGCAGCAGCACCTGCTGCAGCTGTTCGGCCGGTACCCGCTTGAACTCGCCATGCACGCGCAGCTTCGCCAGCGGCCAGCGCTCGGCGCCGACCCAGCCATTGACCACGGCCACCACCGGCAGTGCAACCACCGACAGCGCCAACAGCCAGACGAAGATGCGCAGCACCGCGTTCATGCGTGCGAGGCCTCCAGGGTCTGTTCCAGCACGCGCCACACCAGCTCTTCGAAGCTGATGCCGGCCTGGCCTGCGGCCTTGGGCACCAGCGAATGGCTGGTCATGCCCGGCGCGGTATTCACTTCCAGCAGGAAGAAGCGGCCGCTGCTGCGGTCGCGCATCACGTCCACGCGGCCCCAGCCACGGCAGCCAGCAGCGCGGAACGCGGCCAGCGCGATGCGGCGGATTTCCTCTTCGTCGCCACCGTCCAGGCCCGGGCACAGGTACTGGGTGTCCTCGGCGATGTACTTGGCGTTGTAGTCGTACCACTGGCCCTTGGGCACGATGCGGATCGACGGCAGCGCGACGTCGCCGAGAATGGCCACGGTCAGTTCGTCGCCGACCACCATCTGCTCCATCAGCAGCTGGCCGTCGTAGCGCGCAGCCAGGGCCACGGCCTCATCCAGGCCGGCGTCGTCGGTGACCCGGCTGATACCCACGCTGGAGCCTTCGTTGGCCGGCTTCACCACCACCGGCAGGCCCAGCTCGGCCGCCAGTGCATGCACGTTCGATGCGTCGACCTTGCGGTATTGCGGGGTCGGCAGGCCCAGCGACAACCACACCTGCTTGGTACGGATCTTGTCCATGCTCAGCGCAGAGCCCAGCACGTCCGAGCCGGTGTACGGCACGCCGAAGGCGTCCATCAGGCCCTGCACGATGCCGTCCTCACCACCACCGTTGTGGCCGTGCAGGATGTTGAACACACGGTCGATGCCGCCGGCAGCCAGCGCCTTGGCCAGCGCCGGAATGCCATCCACCGCGAACGCATCGACACCGCGCGACTGCAGTGCTTCCAGTACGTTGCGGCCGGAATCCAGCGACACCTCGCGTTCGCTGGAAGTGCCACCGAGCAGCACGGCGACGCGGCCGAATACAGCCGGGTCGGTCACGCGCAGCGGCGGGAAGGTCAGCGCGCTCACGCCTCGCCCTCCCCCTTGAAGCCTTCCACCGCGATGTGGGTAGCCACGGCGCCGATGTCGCCCGCCCCCATCATCAGCAGCAGGTCACCGTCCTGCAGCACGTCCGGCAGCACGCTGGCCAGCTCGGCGGCCTTGCCAACCACCACCGGTTCGCTGCGGCCGCGCGCGCGGATGGCGCGGGCCAGCGCATGCGAGTCGGCACCGGCAATCGGTTCCTCGCCAGCCGGGTAGACCTCGCTCAGCACCAGCGCATCGACGCTGGACAGCACTGCGGCGAACTTGTCGAACTGGTCGCGGGTTCGGCTGTAGCGGTGCGGCTGGAAGGCCACCACCAGGCGCTTGTCGGCCCAGCCACCACGGGCGGCGGCGAACACGGCTTCCAGCTCGCTCGGGTGATGACCGTAGTCATCGATGATGCGCACCTTGGCGCCACTGGCGGTGGTCACTTCGCCCAGATCGTTGAAGCGACGGCCGACACCGGCGAAGCCTTCCAGCGCACGCGCGATGGCGTCCGGGGCCACGCCCAGCTGCCAGCCCACTGCGGCGGCGGCCAGTGCGTTGAGTACGTTGTGCCTGCCCGGCAGTGCCAGTACCACTTCCTGGCTGGTGCCCTGCGGCAGGCGCAGGGTGAAGCGCATGCGCGACCCTTCCTGCACCACGTTCTCGGCGCGCACGTCGGCCTGCGGGCTCATGCCGTAGCTCATCACGTGGCGCGGGGTCCTGGCGGCCAGCGCAGCCACTTCCGGGTCGTCGATGCACAGCACCGCCAGGCCATAGAACGGCAGGCGCTGCAGGAACTCGGCAAACGCCGCCTGCACGCGGGCAAAGTCGTTGCCGTAGTTCTCCAGATGATCGGCATCGATGTTGGTGATGATCGACATCAACGGATTCAGGCGCAGGAAGCTGCCATCGCTTTCGTCGGCCTCGGCCACCAGCCACTGGCCACCACCCAGCTTGGCGTTGGCGCCGGCGGCCAGCAGCTGGCCACCAATCACGAACGTCGGGTCCAGGCCGCCTTCGCTCAATACCGCAGCGGTGAGGCTGGTGGTGGTGGTCTTGCCATGCGTACCGGCCACGGCGATGCCGCGACGGAAGCGCATCAGCTCGGCCAGCATGGCCGCACGCGGCATGATCGGAATGCGCTGGCTGCGCGCTTCCATCAGTTCCGGGTTGTCTTCGCGGATGGCGCTGGAGACCACCACGCAGTCGGTGCCCAGCACGTTGGCCGCCGAGTGGCCGCGCATGATGCGCGCACCCAGGCTGGCCAGGCGGCGGGTCGCCACGTTGTCGGCGTTGTCCGAGCCGGACACTTCATAGCCCAGCGTCAGCATCACTTCGGCGATACCGCTCATGCCGGTGCCGCCGATGCCGACGAAATGCACGCGCGGGAACGCGCGCACCAGGTCGTTGGTGTCGTGCAGGCGGCGGATCATGCGCGGCCTCGCGCAGGGCAGGCGCGGTGGCATGCCTTCTTCATACAGCTTCCTCGAGAATGATATCGGCGATGCGCTCGGCGGCATCGACCTTGGCCAGGGCACGCGCGGCTTGCGCCATCTGCATGCGGCGGGCGGGATTTTCGGACAGATCGCGCAGCAGTGCGGCAATGCCGTCGGCCAGCGTTCCGTCCTGCTTCAGCAAAACCGCTGCGCCGCGCTCGACCAGGTACTCCGCATTGCGGGTCTGATGATCGTCGACGGCAGCGGGGAATGGCACCAGCACACTGCCGACACCGACCGCGCACAGCTCGGCCAGCGTGGACGCGCCGGAGCGGCATACGACCAGATCGGCCCAGGCAAACGCCTCGGCCATGTCGGCGATGAACGGGGTGATCTCCGCCTGCACGCCAGCCTTGGCATACGCCTCGACCGCTTCGGCATGCATCTTCTCGCCGCTCTGGTGGCGCACCTGCACCGGCACTGTGGCGCCCAGCGCAGCGATAGCCTGCGGCACGCCGGTATTGAGCGCGCGTGCACCCTGGCTGCCGCCCACCACCAGCACGCGCAGCGGACCCTGGCGGTCGGCGAAGCGCTGTTCCGGCGGTGCGATGGCGGCGATCTCCGCACGCACCGGGTTGCCGACAAACTCCTCGCCCTTGGCGAAGGTGCCTGGGAAGCCGGTCAGCAGACGGCGTGCATAGCGCGACAGGATGCGATTGGTCAGGCCCGGTGCGCGGTTCTGCTCATGCACGATCAGCGGCAGGCCATGCAGGCGCGTGGCCATGCCGCCGGGACCGGAGGCGAATCCACCGAAGGCCACCACCGCACGCGGCTGGCGCTTGCGGATGATCATGCCGGCCGCGCGCAGCGCGCGCATCAGCCGCCACGGCGCGCCCAGCAGGGCCAGCTTGCCCTTGCCGCGCAGGCCGGTGATGGCCAGCGTGTCGATCGGAATGTCGTGCTGCGGCACCAGACGGGTTTCCATCGCACCGTCGGCGCCCATCCAGGTGACCGGCACGCCGCGCGCGCGCAGCACGCGGGCCACGGCCAGGCCGGGGAAGATGTGACCGCCGGTACCACCGGCCAGGATCATCACCGGGCGCACGTTGCCGGTGGCTGTGCTCATGACAGCCTCCCGAAGGTCGGTTCGATGCGCGACTGCAGGCGGCTGGTGCCACGCGCAGCGTTCGCTGCAGCGGCAGCCACCGGCTCGGCGCTCATCGGTACGCTGGCGGCCACCGGCGCGGCCGGCTCGTCGCTCGGCTCGGCAGCGGCGTCTTCGGTGCCGCCGATGCGCACGGCCTGGCGGCGCTCGGCGCGCTTGAGTTCATATGACACGCGCAGCAGCAGGCCCATCGCCACGCAGGTCATCAGCACCGACGAGCCGCCGGAAGAGATCAGCGGCAGGGTCAGGCCCTTGGTCGGCAGGATGCCCAGGTTCACGCCGATCGAAACGAAGGTCTGCATGCTGATCCACAGGCCGATGCCGAAGGCGATGTAGCCGGAGAAGTGCCGCTTCATCTCCACGCAGCGCATGCCCAGCCAGAAGGTCCGGCCGACCAGCAGCGCGTACAGGGCCACGATCACGCAGGTGCCCAGGAAGCCGAATTCCTCGGCGGTGACCGAGAAAATGAAGTCGGTATGCGCTTCGGGCAGGTAGTACAGCTTCTGCACCGAGTTGCCCAGGCCGACGCCGGTCCACTCGCCACGGCCCACCGCCATCAGCGCGTTGGACAGCTGGTAGCCGTCGCCCTGCTGGTCGGCCCACGGGTCCAGGAAGGAGGTGATGCGGCGCATGCGGTACGGCTCGATGATCGCCAGTGCGCTCATGCCGACCAGGCCGATGATCACCGGCATCGACATGCGCGGCATGTTCACCCCGCCCAGCACCAGCATGCCGGCGGTGATCGCCAGCAGCAGGGTGGACGAGCCGAAGTCCGGCTGCAGCAGCAGCAGCACCACCAGCGCCCCGGCCACGCCCAGCGGCTTGAGCATCGCCGGCCAGGTCGCGTTGACCTCGTCGCGGAAACGCACCAGGTAGCTGGACAGCCAGACAATGTAGAGCACTTTCACTGCTTCGACCGTCTGGAACTTGGAGATGCCCAGGTTGATCCAGCGGCGCGCACCGTTGACCGTGCTGCCCAGGCCCGGTGCGAACACCGCCAGCAGCAGCACGAAGCAGCCCAGCAGCAGCATCTGGTTGTACTGCTCGATGGACTTCAGTTCAGTGCGGGCGGCGATGACCGCCAGCACGATACCCACCGCCAGGAAGATCAGGTGGCGGTTGAGGTAGTAGAACGGACTGCTCATCAAGGCGATCGAGCTGGACGCCACCATCACCACGCCCACGCCGGTGAGCGCGATGATCGCGCCCAGCAGCCACTTGTCGTAGCTGCCTTCGATGGCTTCAAGGCGTGTTGCCTGGCGGGACAGGTCGTTCATCTCAGCGCACCTTCAACGTGGCCAGGCCGATCAGCACGAGCACGACGGAGATGATCCAGAAGCGCACGATCACGCGCGGCTCGGGCCAGCCCTTCAGTTCGAAATGGTGGTGGATCGGCGCCATGCGGAACACGCGCTTGCCGGTCAGCTTGAACGAGGCCACCTGGATCATCACCGACAGTGTTTCGATGACGAATACGCCGCCCATGATCACCAGCACCAGTTCCTGGCGGGTGATCACCGCGATCGTGCCCAGCACCGCGCCCAGCGCCAGCGCGCCGATGTCGCCCATGAAGACCATGGCCGGATAGGTGTTGAACCACAGGAAGCCGAGGCCCGCACCGGCGATGGCCGCACAGATGATGACCAGCTCGCCGGCGCCCGGAATCTGCGGAATCTGCAGGTAGTTGGCGAATACCACGTTGCCCGAGGCATACGCGAACACGCCCAGCGCGCAGGCCACCAGCACGGTGGGCATGATGGCCAGGCCGTCCAGGCCGTCGGTCAGGTTCACCGCGTTGGAGAAGCCGACGATCCAGAAGTAGGCGATGGCCACGAAGCCGATGCCGGCCAGCGGCAACGCCACCGACTTGAACATCGGGATGTAGAAGGTCAGCGCCGCCGGCACGTCGGCCGTGTAGAACAGGAACAGGCCAGCAGCCAGGCCGAAGATCGACTGCAGCAGGTATTTCCAGCGCGACTTCAGGCCGTTCGGGTCGCGGCGGACGATCTTGATCCAGTCGTCATACCAGCCGATGGCGCCGAAGCACAGCATCACCGCCAGCACCAGCCACACGTAGCGGTTGCGCAGGTCGGCCCACATCAGCACCGACAGGGTGATGGTGAGCAGGATCAGCGAACCGCCCATGGTCGGCGTACCGGCCTTGGAGAAATGGGTCTGCGGACCGTCCTTGCGGATCGGCTGGCCGCCCTTGAACTGGGCAAGCTTGCGGATCATCGCCGGGCCAAGCCACAGCGACAGGAACAGGGCCGTCAGCGCGGCAAGGATGGCGCGGAACGTCTGGTAGTTGAACAGCCCGAACAGGCTCTCCAACTGCTGCAACCATCGAGCCAGTTCATACAACATGCGGGGATTCCTCTCCTTGCGCCAGCAGCGCTTTGACGATCAGGTCCATGGCACTGCCACGGGAACCCTTGACCAGGCAGCGCACACCAGCGTGCAACTCGTCCTGCAGCGCCTGCGACAGCGCACCATGGGTAGCGAAATGGCGTCCGCCTTCACCGAAGGCGGCCGCAGCGGCGGCACTGAGCGGACCCAGTGCATACAGCCGCTTCAGGCCGGCGGCGCGTGCACGGATGCCGGCCTGCGCATGCAGCGCCTCGCCGTCCGGACCCAGCTCGCGCATGTCGCCCAGCACCAGCCAGCCCTCTTCCGGCGCGGCGGCCAGGGCGTCGATGGCCGCAGCTAGCGAACCGGGGTTGGCGTTGTAGCTATCGTCCACCAGCACCGCGCCATTGCGCAGCTGATGGGCAATCTGGCGGCCCGGCACCGGCTGCGCTTCGGCCAGGCCGGTCGCGATCAGCGCCAGGTCGACACCGGCGGCCAGCGCCAGGCTGGCGGCGGCCAGCGCATTGCTGACGTTGTGGCGACCGGGCAGGCCGAGCACCACGCGGGCTTCGCCGCTCGGTGCGACCAGGGTGAACTGGCTGCCCTGCGCGCCGGCGCGGATGTCGCGCGCGGTCACCTCGGCGGTATGTTCCAGGCCGTAGCGCAGCACGCGGCAACGCGGCGGGGTGCCGACGAAATGCTGTTCGAACCAGCGGCCGTAGGCATCGTCCACATTGATCACCGCCACGCCATCGGCCGGCAGCGCGGCATAGATCGCGCCCTTGGTCACCGCCACGCCGAGCAGGCTGCCCATGCGTTCCAGGTGCGCCGGGGCAATGTTGTTGACCAGCGCATAGCGCGGGCGGGCGATGTCGGTCAGGTAGGCGATATCGCCCGGCTTGCCGGCGCCCATCTCGTAGACGGCGTAGTCGGCATCTTCCGGCGCATCGATCACCGCCAGCGGCAGGCCGATCTCGTTGTTGCGGTTGCCCGGGTTGGCGTAGACCACCTTGTGGGCGTGCTGTGCCACCTGCTGCAGGATCGACAGCAGCAGGCTCTTCACGCTGGTCTTGCCGTTGCTGCCGGTGATCGCGAACACCTCGGTGCCGCGGTCGCGCTGCATGCCGGTGGCGATCTTCGCCAGTGCCAGTTCGCTGTCGGCCACCAGCACCTGTGGCAGTTCGATCGGCAGCAGGCGCTCGACCAGCACCGCACTGGCACCGCGCGCCTGCGCGTCAGTCGCGAAGTCATGGCCGTCGAAACGCTCGCCGCGCAGCGCCACATACAGGCTGCCCGGGCCGAGGCTGCGGGTGTCATTGCTGACCGCATCGATGGCCACGTCGTCGCCGTGGATCTCGCCGCCGGCCCAGTGTGCGATCAGCGAAAGCAGGGTGCGCTTCATGCGGTGCCCTCCCCGGCCTGCGCCTCTAGTACACCGGCCTTGGCCGCCAGTGCAGCGGCGGCCACTTCGGTGTCGTCGAAATCATGGCGCACGCCATTCACTTCCTGGTGCGGCTCGTGGCCCTTGCCAGCGATCAGGATGATGTCACCGGCACCGGCACGCTTCACCGCCAGGCCGATCGCACGCGCGCGGCTGCGCTGCACCGTCACGGCGGAGGCATCGGTGAAGCCGGCCAGGATGTCGGCCACGATCACGTCGCCATCCTCGCCACGCGGGTTGTCGTCGGTGACGATGACCTGGTTGGCCAGACGCTCGGCAATGGCCGCCATCTGCGGGCGCTTGCCGGTATCACGCTCGCCGCCGCAGCCGAACACGCAGAACAGCGTGCCCTGCAGGTGGCCATGCAGGCTGTCCAGCGCCTGTTCCAGCGCGTCCGGGGTGTGTGCGTAGTCGACCACCACGGTCGGCAGGCCGTCTTCGCCGCCCAGGCGGTTCATGCGGCCACGGATCGGCTGCAGCGCCGACAGTACTTCGGCGATGCGCGGCAGCGGCTGGCCCTGCGCATGCAGGGTACCGGCCACCGCCAGCAGGTTGTCCACGTTGAAGCGGCCCAGCAGCGGCGACTGCACCGCCGCGCGCTGGCCGTCGATGACCAGTTCGAAGGCAATGCCACGGCCATCCAGCTGCAGCGCCTCGGCGCGCACGCTGGCGTCGGTGGCACCGCGCGAGCTCAGGCCGATCGGTTGTACGCCCGCCGGCAGGCCGGCGAACAGCTGGCGGCCGAACGCGTCGTCCAGATTGATCACCGCGGCCTTCAGGCCCGGACGGTGGAACAGCCGCGCCTTGGCCGCGCCGTAGCTGGCCATGTCGCCGTGGTAGTCCAGATGGTCGCGGGTGAGATTGGTGAACACCGCCACGTCGTAGTGCACGGCATCCACGCGACCCTGGTCCAGCGCATGCGAGCTGACTTCCATCGCCACCGCGCGCGCACCGGCGTCGCGCAGCTGCGCCAGCAGCGCATGCATCTGCAGCACCAGCGGCGTGGTGAAGCCGGTCGGCTCGACCGCGCCATAAAGTCCGGCACCCAGCGTGCCGATACTGCCACTGGGCGTACCGAGCAGGTGCCAGGCCTGGGCCAGCAGCTGCACGGTGGAGGTCTTGCCGTTGGTGCCGGTGACACCGACCATCGCCATCGCCCGCGACGGCGCGCCATGGAACTGGTCGGCCATCGCACCCATGCGTGCGCGCAGGCCCGGCACGGCGATCGCATCGGCCGGTGCCGGCAGTTCGGCAGGCGCCGGCGGTTCAAACAGGATGGCGCTGGCACCGGCGGCGCGGGCCTGCTCGACAAAGCCCAGGCCATGCGCGCCGAAACCGGCGATGGCGACGAAGGCATTGCCGGGACGCACGGCGCGGCTGTCCAGCACCAGGCCGGTCAGAACGGGGTCGTGCCCTGCAAGGGCAACATCCGGAAGCAACTGCGAAAGCAACATCGAAGGACTCATTGCGTGCCTCCCGTAGTGGGCGGCGTCTGGGCGTGCGCGCTCGGCAGCGCAGCATCGAATTCAGCGGCGGCATCCACTGGCAGCGCGGTCTCGGCCGGCGGCGCAGGCAGGATCGAGGCCGAGTGGCCAACCTTGCCGGACTGCTGTGCGGCCAGCCACGACTGCAGGTCGTCCAGTGGCACGTCCATCAGGCGCAGGGTGCCTTCCATCACGTTGTGGTAGACCGGCGCCGACACCAGGCCGCCGTAGAACTTGCCGGCCTGCGGATCGTTGATGACGATGACGGTGGCGAAGCGCGGGTTGGTGGCCGGTACCACGCCAGCGAACAGCGCGTTGTAATGGCCACGCTCGTAACCACCCGGGCCGGCCTTGCGCGCAGTACCGGTCTTGCCGGCCACGCGATAGCCCAGCACCGCCGCCTGCTTGGCGCCGCCCTGGGTGACCACGGTTTCCATCATCGCCACCACCTGCCTGGCGACGTTTTCGTCGATGATCTGCTGGCCTTCATTGCGCTGGCCCTTGACGAAGGTCGGCGCGATCAGACGACCGCCGTTGGCCAGTGCCGAATAGGCGGTAGCGATCTGCAGCGGCGTCACGTTCAGGCCGTAGCCGTAGGACATCGTGGTCTTGGTGGTACCCGACCAGCGCGCCGGGCGCAGCACCACGCCGCCGGATTCACCGGGGAAACCGCTGTGCGGTACCGAGCCATAACCAAAGCGGCGCACGCCGTCGTAGAACACCTGGTCCGGCATCTTCGCCGCGACCTTGGCCGCACCCACGTTCGAACTGCGGGTGATCACGCCAGTCACGTTCAGCACGCCGTTGTTGCGCGGCACGTCACGGATGGTGAAGCGGCCCAGGGTCATGTAACCCGGATTGGTATCGATGATGGTGTCCTTGGTCACCGCACCGGCCTGCAGCGCGGTAGCGATGGTCAACGGCTTCATCGTCGAACCCGGCTCGACCAGATCGGTCACCGCACGGTTGCGGCGCGCATCGGGCAGCGCGCCGGTCAGCGAATTCGGGTTGTAGGTCGGCAGGTTGACCATGGCCAGGATCTCGCCGGTGGTCACGTCCATGATCACCATCGAACCGCCCGCTGCCTTGTTGGCCACCAGCGCGTTGCGCAGTTCCTTGAACGCCAGGTACTGGATGCGGCGGTCGATGCTGAGGGTCAGGTCCTTGCCCGGCTCGGCGGCGCGCAGCAGATCGCTCTCGACGGTCTCGCCCTTGCGGTTGCGGATCACCCGCTTCGCACCAGCCTTGCCGCGCAACCATTCGTCGAACGCCAGCTCCAGGCCTTCCTGGCCGCGGTCGTCGATGTTGGTGAAGCCCAGCACGTGCGCCATCGCCTCACCCTGCGGGTAAAAGCGGCGGAACTCGCGCTGCGCGGCCACGCCCGGAATCTTCAGCGCGACCACCTTCTCTGCCTCGTCCGGATTGATCCGGCGACGCAGGTACATGAATTCCTTGTCCGACTTCTGCGACAAGCGGCTGCTCAGCTCATCCACCGACATGCCGACCGCCTGGGCCAGCTCCGGAATGCGCTCGGGCGAACGCAGCAGGTCCTGCGGATTGACCCAGATCGAGGCGACCGGGGTGGACACCGCCAGCGGCTCGCCGTTGCGGTCGGTGATCATGCCGCGCGAGGTCTTGATCGGCAGCTCGCGCAGGTAACGGGCCTCGCCCTGGCGCTGGTAGAAGTCGCTGTTGATGATCTGCACGTAGGCGGCACGACCGACCAGCGACACCGAGCACAGGCCGAGCGCCAGCGCTACCCAGCGCAGGCGCTGGCGCAGGTTGAAGGCGTTGCGCGGGCGGTTGCGGCCGGTCTTGCTCATGGCCGCACCACCACGATGTCGGCGGCCTCGGGGAACTTCATGCCGAGCTTCTCGCGGGCGATGCGATCGACACGGTTGGCTTCGGCCAGCGTGGCCTGCTCCAGCTGCAGGCGGCCGAATTCCAGATTGATGTCATCGCGCTTGCGCTCGGCGCGCGACAACTCGATGAACGTCTGCCGGTGACGGTGACGCACGAACACGACGCCGATCGCCGAGGCCACGGTGGACGCCAGCAGGATGATCAGCAGCAGCCGGCTCATGCGTCGGCCTCCCGCTTCTGGGCCACGCGCAGCACGGCGCTGCGGGCGCGCGGGTTGGCGGCCAGCTCTTCGTCGGTGGCCTTGATGGCACCGCCGATCAGGTCCAGCGTCGGCACGAACGCGACCGCCTCGGGCAGGCGGCGGTTGGCCGGCGGCGCCTTGGCCAGGCGGTTCATGTACTGCTTGACGATGCGGTCTTCCAGCGAATGGAAGCTGATCACCGCCAGGCGGCCACCGGGCTTGAGCCGCTCCACGGCCGCATCGAGCCCGGCTTCCAGATCGGCCAGCTCGCGGTTGATGTGGATGCGGATGGCCTGGAAGCTGCGCGTGGCCGGGTGGATCTTGTCTTTCCCACGCGGCATCACCGAGGCGATCAGCTCGGCCAGTTCGGCGGTGCGGGAGAAGGGCTGCTTCTCACGACGGGCCACGATGGCACGGGCGATGCGGCGGCTCTGGCGTTCTTCGCCATAGGTCCACAGCACGTCGGCAATTTCGCGCTCTTCCACGCGGTTGATCCACTGCGCGGCGCTTTCACCGCTGTCCGGGTCCATGCGCATGTCCAGCGGGCCGTCCTTGCCGAAGCTGAAGCCACGTTCGGCCACGTCCAGCTGCGGCGACGACACGCCCAGGTCGAACAGCACGCCGTCCAGGCCTTCGGCCGTCGCATCCCACTGCAGCAGCTGGGCGAAGCTGCCACGGAAGATGGACACGCGCGGGTCCGGCGCGAAATCGCGCTCGGCAACGGCGATGGCTTCCGGATCCTTGTCCATGACCAGCAGGCGCCCCTCGGGACCGAGCTGGGTGAGCACGCCACGTGCATGACCGCCACGACCGAACGTGCCATCCAGATAACGTCCGTTTTCGATCACCCTCAGGCCTTCAAGGACCTGGGTGTACAGGACCGGCAGGTGCACCGCCGGCGACTGCGACACCGGGAGGTGACCGGTCTGCGCTTCTGGGCGCATCCGGGCACCCCGGCTCACAACTTCAGGTCGAGCAACCCATCACCCAGATCCTCGTCAGACAACGTCTGCTGGATCAGGGCCCGATGCGCCTGCTCGCTCCACAATTCGAACTTGTCGCCCATACCGAGCAATACCGCCTTCTTCTCAATGCCCACCGCACCGCGGTGGCTGGCGGGGATGCTGATGCGACCGTTGCCGTCCAGTTCCAGATGGGCGGCCGAGCCGACCAGCTTCTGCTGCAACAGGCGCACGACGCGCTGGGTGTTGGGCTTGGACATGACGTCGTCGCGGACCCGCTCCCATTCCGACTCTGCATACAGCCACAGGCAGCCGGCTTCGAACGGGTTGTAGGTCAGCACGAGACGGTTGTTGCTGGCGCGCGCGACGAGGTCGCGGTAAGCGGTGGGAACCGCCATGCGCCCTTTATCGTCAACTGTGATGGCCGTCTCGCCCTGGAACACGACGCGTGCACCTATCCTTCGCCCGGTGAAACATTGAACCACGAAAACCCACAAAACACCCGGATTTCCCTCTGATGCCCACCTTAGCAGCGGCCGAAGGGTTGTCAACAACTTTTCAGCGGGGAAATCGCCAGCCGCATCAATGGCTTGCAACAACCTTTAGAGAATTGTTCAAGGCTTATCCACAAGTTGCTGATCCGTCTCAATTTTTGAGATTGAACGGAAGTTCAGGGCTGTGGACAAGGCGTGAAACATCGCCCGCGCATTCATCCGGAACCGGCCGGAAACGCCGCCGGACTGCGCAAACGATGCACAATGAGGCCATGTGCCTGCTCGCTCTTGGCTGGATGCACCACCCGCGCTGGCGGCTGGTGATGACCGGCAACCGTGATGAGTTCCACGCCCGCCCGACTGCGGCGCTGGCCCCCTGGCAGGATGAGACCTCCGTCATCGGAGGGCGCGACCTGCGCTCCGGCGGTGGCTGGGCCGGCGTCGGCGCCGGCGGCCGCATGGCCGTGGTCACCAATGTCCGTGATCCGCTGGCCGCACAGACCGGGCCGTCCCGGGGTGCACTGGTAGCCGACTTCCTGCGCGGCCGCGACCCCGCCGCCGTGCATATCGACCGGCTGGCCACCGTGGCGGGCGCGTATGCGCCCTTCAACCTGCTGCTGGCCGATGGCGACAGCCTCGAGTACCTGGGCAACCACCCCGCCGAGCGCCAGAGCCTGGGCCCGGGTGTGCATGGCATGTCCAACGGCGCGCTGGACGCGCCCTGGCCGAAGACCCGACGGCTGATGGATGCGCTGTCGGCGTGGCTGCAGGCCGGCGATGAGGACCTGACCCCACTCTGGGCCGCGCTGGCCGACGAACATCGCCCCGCCGACAGCGACCTGCCCGACACCGGCATCGGCCTGGAACGCGAGCGCTGGCTGAGCCCGGCCTTCATCCGCGGCGACGATTACGGCACCCGCGCCAGCACCGTGCTGCTGATCGACGCCGATGGCCACGGCGAGATCCACGAGCGCCGCTTTGGCCCGCAGGGCGCAGCCAACGGACAGAGCCACGTCATTTTCTGACCCGGTCATGCTGGCCGCTGGCCGGAATCTCTTTCCAGCAGGGTAGTGCCGGCCGCTGGCCGGCAACCTCCGGATCTTCGGGCAGGCCACGCAGCTGCCGGCCAGCGGCCGGCACTACCCGCTCCAGGACTGCCAACGGCGTCATTCAGCTTCCCGGCGCAGCGCCTTCTCGCCCGTACCACAGGGCCTGCGCCACCGCGGCCATCCCACTGTGCCCTTTTTGCGTCTGCCACTGTGTCTATAAATGCCGCCCGCAACCTCTCAAGGTGGTCGTGCCCGGCACCAGGCCGCGCGATCCACATCCACATGGAGGCCCCATGCGCCGCACCCTCATCCTGCTCGCCACCCACCTGCTCACCCTCGGCCTCGGCTTCGGCCTGGGCGTGTACTTCCTCCCGATCCTGATCGCTCCTGATGATCCGCCGGTGGCACAGGTGCAGGCTGCCATGAGCGACGCCACTCATCACACCACGTTCCGCCGTGACCTCAAGGGCAGCGACGCGGTGCACTGGGCCGACGGCAAGGTCAGCGTCAGCCCGCGCCAGGTCGCGTTCGACGGCAAGATGGGCCCGGGGCCGGACTACAAGGTCTACCTCGTGCGCGACTTCGTCGACAACAAGGCCGATTTCCTGAAGATCAAGGCACAGGCCCAGCGCATCGGCGAGGTGAAGACCTTCAACCGTTTCCTGGTGGAGGTGCCTGCGAACGTGGACGTGGACGACTACACCACCGTGGTGGTGTGGTGTGAACGGTTCGAGCAGTTCATCTCCGCCGGGCAGTACCGTACGCCGGGTTGAAGACCGCGCGACGTCGAGGTAGTGACGGCCGCTGGCCGGTATTCTGTCCGCCGCTGCTGGCAGCGTGAAGCTGCCGGCCAGCGGCCGGCACTACCGATGCGCGGTTCACCCATATGGAAGCACGCATGTAGAAGAAAGAGGCGGAGCCGGCCGATAAGCCGGGTTCTGTCGTGGACAGTCATTCCTCTAGGCGTTACGTCACCGCAACGCTCAAGCAACCTACCCGGATCCAACGCGGGCCGCGCCAAAGGATCCCTATTTGGTCTTGCTCCAGGTGGGGTTTGCCGTGCCGGTCTGTTGCCAGACTCGCGGTGCGCTCTTACCGCACCATTTCACCCTTACCGGCCTTCCGAAGAAGACGTAGGCGGTATCTTTCTGTTGCACTTTCCGTCGGCTTGCGCCGCCCAGGCGTTACCTGGCACCTTGCCCTTTGGAGCCCGGACTTTCCTCGGCACCCCCGAAGGGATGACGCGACTGTCTGGCCGGCTCCGCCAGCGCACATTCTAGCCTACGCGCGCCCTTCCTGCCGTGCTGATAGCGGCATCCGGTTCATCCATCCACGCATGACGTGGATCTACCGACTCCGCTGCTCTGGTGGGTGCGGATTCCGCTTTGGTGGGTGCGGACCTTGGTCCGCACGATCCATCAACTGCCGTACAACGCCTTGCGCGGTGCACCGGTCAACTCTGCCGCCAGCTTCGCCGCGGTCGACGGCGGCAGATGCTCGCTCAGCTTGGCGTAGACGCGGCGGCCATGCGCCAGCTGCGCTTCTTCATCGTCGCCAGCGCCCTGCACCATCACCACGAACTCGCCCTTGCGCTGGTTTTCGTCAGCTTCCACCTTCGCCAGCAGTCCGGCCAGATCGCCATCGAGCACGGTCTCGAACAGCTTGGTCAGCTCACGCGCCAGCACCGCAGGGCGTTCGCCGCCGAAGATCGCCGCCATGTCCGCCAGCGACTCGGCGATGCGATGCGAGGATTCGTAGAACACCATCGTGCGTACTTCACCGGCCAGCGCCTGCAGGCGGTCGCGGCGGCCGCTGGCCTTGGCCGGCAGGAAACCCTCGAAGCTGAAGCGGTCACTGGGCAGGCCGGCCACGCTCAGCGCGGCGATGGCGGCACAGGCGCCGGGAATCGGGCTGACCTTGATGCCCGCCGCACGCGCGGCACGCACCAGGCGGAAGCCGGGATCGCTGACCAGCGGGGTACCGGCATCGCTCACCAGCGCCAGCGACTCACCGGCCTGCAGGCGCGAGACCAGGCGCTGCGACAGCGCTTCCTCATTGTGCTCGTGCAGGGCCACCAGCGGTTGCTGGATGCCGAAATGGGACAGCAGCTGGCCGCTGCGGCGGGTGTCTTCGGCACAGATGGCCGCCACCGAGCGCAGCACCTCCTGCGCGCGCGGGCTCAGATCGGCCAGGTTGCCGATCGGGGTGGCGACGACGTACAGGGTTGGCACACTCATTTCAGCGGTACTCACGGGGCAAGGGTAGAATCGTAGCGTGTACCCGGCCAAGGCCGCTGCCCTCATCGCATGGACCCGATCATGAACAAGCCCGCCGCACGGATCTCCGCCCTGTCGCTGTCGTTGATGCTGCTGGCCGGCTGCGCCACCACCAGCCTGACCAGCGCGCCCGAATCGCCGGCCCAGAGCCAGGCGCTGGCGCTGATCGACCAGGGCAAGCCGCGCGACGCCGCACTGCAGCTGGAAGGCCTGGCTGCCACCCTGCGCGGCGGAGCCCGCGCCAATGCCCTGGCCGATGCGGCCTGGGCCTGGCACCTGGCCGGCGACAGCGCCCGCGCGCGCAGCCTGCTGGGCCAGCTCACCGCCCGCCAGCTGACCGGCGCCAGCCTGCAGCGCTACCAGTTGACCAGTGCCGAGCTGGCGCTGGCCGACAAGCAGCCGGGGCAGGCCCTGGCCCTGCTGAAGGACCACGGCGACAACGTTCTGCCGGCACTGCGGACGCGCTGGTATCTGGCCCGCGCCACTGCGCTGCAGGGCACCGGCGATGCCTTCGGCGCTGCCACCGAACGCGCCCGCGCCCATGCCAGCCTGACCGGCAGTGCGCGCAGCGAGAACCAGGCCGCCATCGCCGGCCTGCTCGGTACCCTCGACGACGCCACCCTGCGCAGCCGTGCCGCCGCCCTGCCGGCCAACGACCCGCTGTACAACTTCGCCGGCCGCGCACTGATCGCACGCGGCCTGCCGCTGCCGCGACCGTTCGACCGCGATGGCGCCGCCCAGTTCGACACCAGCAAGCGCCCGCCGGCGATGAGCGACGGTTACCGCCCGCCGGCCAAGCTGGCTGTGCTGCTGCCGCTCAGCGGCCGCCTGGCCACCGCCGCGCAGCCGGTGCGCGATGGCCTGCTGGCCGCGTACTACGGCGAGACCCGCCGCCGCCCGGACATCAACTTCATCGACACCGCGGGTACCCCGGCCGGTGCCCTCGCCGCCTATGACAAGGCCGTGGCCTCCGGTGCCGACTTCGTGGTCGGCCCGCTGGGCCGCGACGAAGTGGACGCGGTGTACGGCCGTAAGCAGCTGCAGGTGCCGGTGCTGGCGCTGAACCGTGGCAAGGATGGGCCGCCGGCCGGCAGCGCCGGTTTCTCGCTGGCACCGGAAGATGACGGCATCGTCGCCGCTGAATACCTGCGTGGTCGCGAGCGCGGCAAGGCGCTGGTGATCAACAGCGCCGACGATACCGGCCGCCGTGCCGCCGCCGCCTTCGCCCAGCGCTTCGCCCAGCGTGGCGGCCAGGTGGTGGCCACCATCGGCGTCAGCGATGCAGTCGGCGATGTCGGTGCGCAGGTGCGCAATGCCGGCCAGGTCGATGCCGTATTCCTCGCCGTGCGTGCGCCGCAGGCGCGCCTGCTGGCGCCGCAGCTGGCGCTGGCCGGTGCCGGCGGCGCCACCCGCGTCGGCACCTCGCAGCTGACCATCGGCAGCGGCAAGGTGGAAGAAGACGTGGCGCTGGACGGCATCGTCTACCCGAATGAGGCCTGGAACGTGCGCAGCGTGTCGGGCCTGCCGTCGGCCAGCCAGGTCGCCAGCACCCTGCCCAGCGCACGCGGTGCAGCCGGCCGCCTGTTCGCGTTCGGCGCCGATGCCTGGAAGATCACCGCCTATCTGGACAAGCTGTCCAACGAAGGCGGCCTGGACGGTGCCACCGGCACCCTGTTCCTGGACAGCAACGGCAACATCCTGCGCCAGCCGGCATGGTCCACCTTCAATGGCGGCCGGCCGATGCCGATCGTCGGTGGTCGCTGAGCGCAGCCAACGTGGCTCGGCGGTGGAAGCCGCCGCCGAGCAGCATCTGCAACAGGCGGGACTGCAGCCGCGTGCGCGCAACGTGCGCTATCGCGGCGGTGAACTGGACCTTGTGATGGACGATGCCGGCACCGTGGTGTTCGTGGAAGTGCGCTATCGCGCGCGATCGGATTTCGGTGGCGGTGCCGCTTCGGTGGATGTGCGCAAGTGCCGACGCCTGGCGCACGCCGCGCAGCTGTACCTGCAGGACAACCCGGCGCTGGCCAATGCACCCTGCCGTTTTGATGTGGTCGACGCCACCGGCGAGCCGCCGCAGCTGCGGTGGCTGCGTGATGCGTTCCGGCTGGATGATTGCTGATGGGTACCGTCCGCTCTGGTAGAGGCCGACCTTGGTCGGCGCTTCTGTGCCAACCAAGGTTGGCACCTGCCAGAGCGCAGCCAGGCCGGCACGACCACGGTGTGTGACTGATGCCTTCGATCATCACCCATGCTGCTGTGCCGCTGGCGCTGTGGTGCGCCGCTGATCGCGGCCGCATCCCGCCGCGCCTGCTGGCGGCCGGCGTGATTGCAGCGATGCTGCCCGATGCCGATGTACTGGCCTTCGCGCTGCACATTCCCTACGCCGATGCGTTCGGCCATCGCGGCGCCAGCCATTCGCTGCTGTTTGCCGGCGTGCTGGCGGCATTCGCCGCGGTGCTGGCGTTCTTTGGTAACCGCCGATCTTGGTCGGCACCACACAGCTCCGGTAGTCGCCAACCTTGGTCGGCGGCTTCGTGCCAACCAAGGTTGGCACCTACCAAGGCAGGGCCAACGGTGGCATCGACCGTACAAGCCGCTGTATTCGTCTTCGTCTGCGCTGCCAGCCACCCGCTGCTGGATGCGATGACCTCCGGCGGCCTCGGCGTGGCCCTCGCCTGGCCCTGGAGCGAACAACGCTTCTTCGCGCCGTGGCGACCGATCCGCGTTTCACCGTTCGCCCCACAGTTCTTCAGCGCGCGCGGCCTGGCCACCCTGCTGTCGGAACTGCGCTGGGTGTGGCTGCCACTGGCTGGCGCCGTTGTTGCCTGGAAACTGATCCAACCCGCTCCTGCTGCCCCACGAGATCCGTCATGAGTCCTGCCCTGCCTGCTGCCCTGGTTGCCGAACTGTCCGCCCTGCTGGGCGCGGAGGGCTGGCGCATGGATGACAGCGCGCTGGAGGCCAACGCGCAGGACAACTCGTGGCGTCATCAACGCCCCGCCGCCGTCGCGCAGCCTGCCAGCATCGAACAGGTGCAGGCACTGGTGCGCGCATGCCGGGCCCATCACGTAGCGCTGGTCGCACGTGGCGCCGGCACTGGCACCACCGGCGCGGCCGTGCCGCTGCCCGGCAGCATCGTGCTGTCGTTCACCCGCATGGACCGCATCGTCGAGATCCGCGCCGGCGATCGCTGCGCGGTGGTGCAACCGGGCGTACTCAATGGCGCCCTGCAGCAGGCACTGGCCCCGCATGGCCTGTTCTGGGCGCCGGATCCTTCCAGCGCCGAGATCTGCAGCGTCGGTGGCAACCTGGCCTGCAATGCGGGCGGCCCGCGCGCGGTGAAGTACGGCACCAGCCGCGACAACGTGCTGGGCCTGGTGGCAGTGACCGGCACCGGCGATGTGATCCGCTGCGGCGGCGCCTACACCAAGGACGCCACTGGCTACGACCTCACCCATCTGCTGGTGGGCAGCGAAGGCACGCTGGCATTGATCGTGGAAGCCACGCTGAAACTGACCCCGCTGCCGGTCAGCCAAGCCGGGCTGCGCGTGCTGTACCGCGATGCCGATGCCGCCGCAGCCGCGGTATCGCGATTGATGTCGCAGCCGGTAGTACCCACCCGCCTGGAGTTCATGGACGCACGTAGCCTCGAGCTGCTGCGGCTGAACGGTGCCGACGTGCCGGAGGCCGGTGCAATGCTGCTGGTGGAAGCCGATGGTGACCACGACACCCTGCCTTATCTGCTGCAGGCCCTGGCCAGCGCCGCTGAAGGCGACGGCATGATCGAACTGGACGTGGCGATGGAAGGCCGTGCACGCGACCAGCTGTGGGCCGCGCGCAAGGCACTGTCGCCGGCACTGCGCACCGTCGCGCCCGGCAAGATCAATGAAGACGTGGTGGTGCCGGTGTCGCGTATTCCAGAGCTGGTGGCTGGCGTGCAGGCATTGGCACGCGACTACACGCTGACCATCGTCACCTTCGGTCATGCCGGCAACGGCAACCTGCACGTCAACATCCTCTATCACCCGGACGATGCCGAAGAGAACGCGCGCGCGCATGCCGCACTGCCGAAGATCTTCGAGCTGACCTTGGCACTGGGTGGCACGCTGTCCGGCGAACACGGCATCGGCCTGGCCAAGCGCGATTTCATGGCGCAGGCCTTCACCCCGGCTACCTTGGCGACGATGCGTGCGATCAAGGCCGCGCTGGACCCGGATGGCATTCTCAACCCGGGCAAGGTGTTGCCGCCGGCATAGACCGCGCGCACTCCTGTAGAGCCGAGCCATGCTCGGCTCACCGCGCGCAGCGCGGACTTCCCGCCTGCGGAACGAAGAGCAGCCGAGCGTGGGCTCGGCTCTACAAAGGCTTGTCGTTCGCAATACCGATCAGGGTCTGCCTGAAGCCGGGCAACAGCACGCGGTTGCCATGTCCGCTCAGATGATCGTTGTCGAAGAACAGCGGTTCCCCCCCTTCCACCGCCGAACAGGTCTGCGGCCCGCACAACAGTGGCAACGGATCCCACACCGTCAGCGATGGATAGCGCGCTGCCAGTTCGGACAGCAACGCCATCTGCGGCGCTCGCAGCCTGTCCTGGTCGGCGCGCGGCATGCTCAGGCCACCGGCGCAGGCCGGATTGCGGCGGTTGAACCAGTCCGAACAACGGTACGCCCCGGCCTTGAACAACGGCAGCGGTGCATCCAAAACCACATGCACGCCCAGCTTCTGCAGACGTCCAAGAACACGATCAGCCTCATCACGCGCGGCCTGCGCATTGGTCGGGGTGCGCTCGGCAAGCAGTTGACGATAGATCTGCTGTGCATCCTGTCGCTGCCAGTCGAATCCGCGCAGCTCCGGCATGCGCAATGCCGCAAGCAGCACGATGTCACCAGGACGTGCCTCGCTCTCGATGGTCGACAGCGCGTCCTCAATGAAGTCCTGGCAGTCGGCCGGGCTGGCCCGCAGCAGGTTGACGAAGCTGCAACCGCCGCGATCCTGCTGGCGCACCTCCATGCCGGTCTGGCGCGCGACCATGCTGGTCATGGTGCGATACGCCGCTGCATGCGAGTCGCCCACCACGAACAGGCGCCGCCCTTCAAGCGCTGGCGCACTCACCGGCTCCAGCGGGCGCCACGCCGGGTAGCGGCGCGCCTGCCATGCGTAGCCATCGCGGGTCACGCTCAGCGAGACCTGCTCGTGGTACTCCACCGTGGCCCAGGCGCCTGCGCCGCATAGCGCGACCACTGGCAGCGCCATCCCCAGCACCTTGGCCGGTGCCAGGCTCAGCAGTGATGCCGCATTCCGCAGTGGACGCTCGATGAAGTGATACGACACGGCGGAGACCGCCAGCAACAACACCGGATACAGCCACAGCGCGACGCCATGCAGGCCATACGTCCAGCGCAGCAGCACCAGCAGTGGCCAATGCCACAGGTACAGCGAATAGGACAACCGGCCCAGGTAGGCCAGCGGTGCGCAGCCCAGCGCGCGCTCAATGCGCGATGTACCTGGTGCCGACACGCTCGCCAACAGCATCAACGTACCGGCCGTGGTGGCCAGCACGCCCGGCACCGGCATCGCCAGCTGCGGTGCGATCACCACGCCTGCACCCAGCAGCACCAGACCGGCCACTGCAACCGCATCACCGCTCCGGCCCGGCGTACGCGTGCGCATCCACTGGTAGAGCAGCGCGCCCGCAGCCAGCTCCCAGAACCGCGCCGGCAGCAGGTAGAACGCTGCCGCCGGCGCCGTCTGCGCCTGCCAGCCTGCCCACGCCAGCGACAGCAGGGTGAGCACCGGCAACAGCCAACGCGACCACGGCCAGCGCTCACGCCCGCGCAGCCACACGAAGAACAGCAGCGGGAAGACCAGATAGAACTGCTCCTCTACGCCCAGCGTCCACGTGTGCAGGAACGGATTGAGTTCCGCACCGGGCGAGAAATAGTCGTCCTGCTGCCCGGCCAGCACGATGTTGCTGAAGCCGACCAGCGCAGCCCAGCCGGCTTGGTCGAACTGCTCGTTGCGCCACGCGCGGGGAATGAACAGCGCCGACAGCACGAAGGTGGCCATCAACATCACCAGCAGCGCCGGCAACAGGCGCAGCACGCGGCGCCGGTAGAAGTCGAGCAGCATCGCGCCCAGCGACGCATGGGTGCGCGAGGCCAACGACTGGCTGATCACGAAGCCGGACACCACGAAGAACAGGTCCACACCGGTGAAGCCACCGGGCAGCCACTTCGCATTGGTGTGGAAGACCACGACGGCCAGCACCGCCAATGCACGCAGGCCATCGATGGTGGCGTTGTGGGAACGCTCGGGAGGGGACATGCAGGCAACCGGCAGAAGACAGGGCGGCAGCATCGCCACCGTTTGCGCAGTCATTCAATGGATAATCGCGACAGACATGGACATCGTTCAGGTCCGGTCCCGGAGCGACGCGATTGTAGAGCCGAGCCATGCTCGGCTGCTCTTCGTTCAGATCGCGATGAGCCGAGCGTAGGCTCGGCTCTACGGCAGCAGCCAGGGGGCAGAGCCCATTGCCATGGCAATCGGATCCGACCCCGCTGCACGTCCGCTTACCAGGCCATGCGCAGGCCCAGCTGGCCGCCCACATTGCGGTAGCCGTAATCACCGCGCTGCACGCTCACGCCCCCCCACGCGCCCCAGCGCTGGCCCAGCTTCAACTCGGCACCGGCCTGCACCTCATAACGGTTGCGCGGCACGTCTGCGCCCAGCGTGTCACCGTTGAACTGCAACGTGCTGGTGCCGCTGCCACGCAGCCAGTTCACGCCCAGGTACGGCTGCACCGTGTTGCCGGCTGCAGTGTCATGGCCAAACACGCGCACGCCCAGACGCCCGCTCAGGCCGCCAGCATCGGCATGGTCGATCACCGTGCCATTGCTCTCCACGTGGCGATCGGCGCGGAAATCGACATAGCTCAGCTGCAGTTGCGGCTGCACATACAGTGCGCTGGCGGTGCCCTGCCACACGTTGAAGGTGTAGCCGGTCTCCAGCGACGCACTGGCCATGCGCGAATCGTAGTGCTCCGGCTCCAGGCCAATGCCCTGCACCCGGTTATCGAAACGGCCGTACTGCAGGTTCGCATCCATGTACGCACCCTGCGTACCGTCAGCCGCCTGCATCCAGGTGCCGTACACACCTACCGCGCTGCCACGCACCCGACCCTTGGCGCTGTAGCCGGTCAGATCGGACACTGCGCTGCTGTCGGCACGCCCCGTGCCCATCATCACGCCGAACGCTGCATTGCCCCGGCGAACCAGGTCAGTGCCAATCTGCAGCACCGAGGTGTTGCCATCAATCGACAGCTGGCCACCGACCGCGCTGAAGTCCGCCTGCTGCCGGCCCACGCGCGCCCATGCGGCACGGCCTTCATCCAGCGAAACGGCACCGATGCGGTCATTCAGACGATGGGAAAACATGTTGATGGCTGCCGACTGGTTGGCCAGGTACGCCCCGGCTTCGGGACGCAGCACCGGCACCGGGTCCACCGGATCCACGGGGTCCACCGGATCGATGGGGTCAACCGGATCAACCGGGTCCACCACACAGCCCGGCGCGGCCGGATTGTCCTTGCAGATATCGAACCATTGCGAACGCAGATACCAGTTGCCATCGGTGGGATCTATCACGCCCCCCTTGAACAGGAAGTACTCATAGGAGCCGCCCACGGCGCGGCCGGCCAGCGCATAGGTTGCCAGCGATGCACCATCCACTTCGATCAGCTGGATGCCATCGGTGGTCTGAGCGCCAACGCCGCCAATGTTCTTCACCGCAATGCTTGCATCGCCCGAAGTATCGCCACGCACATGCAGGCGATCAAAGGCGCTGTCGTCACCGCCCAAGGCGCCCTGGAACAGGAACGTCGCGCCCTCGCTGTGCAGATCACCGTCTACGGTGAGCGTGTTGAATCGGCCACTGCCGTCGGACAGCGCCACACCACTGTTCAGTACGCTCAGTTCGCCTACCGTGGCATCACCGGTCAGTGTCCACTGGCTTCCGCTTTCAATTGCCATCGTCTGCACCAGGTTGGACGTGCCCTGCCACAGCGACCCGTCTGCCAGGCGCACGTGCACATCGGACTGCGGCACCAGACCGGCATCCTCGTCCTCGGGCGTGATGACGATGTCGCCGACCATCTGCGAATGCCCCTGCAACACCACGTCGAAACGCCCCGCCACCGCCGCATCCAGTGCGATGGCAATGCCATTGCCACCCGATACGTAGGCGTTGTTGGACAGCGTCAAACCGGAGTCACGGCTGCTGCGAACCCACACACCACCGTGCTGCACGCTTTCCAGCGCACTGCCGTCGATGCCCAGGCTGCCGTTGTCATTGATCACCGCAGCCCAGGCGCCCTCGCCCTCGGTGCGAATGTGCGAACCGGTCAACGTCATCCCGCCGCTGCCCCCGGTCAGCACACCATGGGCCTGCTGGCCTTCGGTACGGATGATGTTGTCGTCCAGATGGATGCTGCCGCCCTGGCGCGCAACCGCACCAATGGCACCCGCGCCCGTGGTGTGAATCTGGGCCGCACGCGCAGTGATGATCGGGCCGGCGCCGATGCCAGTGAAATCGGCATACAGGCCATGGCTGCTCTCACCGGACGTGGTCACAGTCACGCGGTCCAGATCCACCGTACCGGTTCGGGCATCAATGCCCACCGCACGGTCCCCCTCGCTGATGACGGAACTGCGGGCCATTGCCAGCGTCGAATCGGAGAACATCTTGACGGTTGCGGTCCCGTTGCCGGTGCTGTGGAAGCTGGAGTCCGCCACAGTGACTGCATTGCTGCGACCATTGATGTCCAACGCGATGCCGCTGGCGTTCACCGCGCTTCCTGAAAGATCAAGCTGGTTGTTATCACCCAGCCAGATGCCCGACTCGCCTTCAATCGAAACGCCGGTCAGGGTCATGTTCGCCCCGGTGGCCGACACCGCGCGGCTACCCAGCCCCATCGCCGAGATCGAGCCACCGGTCATGCTGATGTCACCGCCGCCGGCGAGGCCGACCGACGACACGCCTTCCATGCGGATGTTCACATCCTGCAGCGTGGCCTGGCTGCCGGTATGCGCCACAACGCCCATGCCGGTGCCCTTGTTGATGACGTCGGTCGCCGTCAGATGCAGTTCACCGCCCGTCGTTGCCAGCGCGGTGGTGGCACCAAAACCGCTGGTGACCAAAGTCGAACCATTCAGTTCGATACGACTGCCAGCACCTTCGGCGCGGGCGGCGGATGCGCCATCGCCATCGGCACTCACGTTGACCGCACCCAGCGGAACGATGCTGCCGCCGTTGAGCGCATGGAAGGCGTGGTTGCCCACGCCGGTGGCGCTGTAATCCCCCGCTGCCGGGGTCTGTGCGTCACCGTCTGCGATGACCTGCTGTGCGTGTGCACGAACAGGTATGCCAACGGCGAGTGCCGCCGTCAAGGCGAGGGCCAGCGCCGAGTATTGGATCTGATGGGATCGCATGTTGAGGCCTCCTTTTGTCGAGACCGGCATAGTGCATGTCGCGTTCAACGCCCACCATGCAATTAGTTGTAATGTCGGATGCGACACCGCCGCTGCACATGCGCCACCAAGTTTCGTGAAAAGGAACCTGAGCCTGGCAACCCGGCGTAGTGGTTGCGCGACTGGCCCCCAGCGCCATCCTCACGGCTTCAATACGGGCGCCAGGTAGTAATCGCCGCTGCTGTCCAGCTCGGGATACTCCGGTGACCGCAGCGAGATGAGTCCGGTACGGACGGGGGAGCTGCGCATCAGACCGCCACGCGAAAACACCAGCGCGGTATAGCTGATGACGTACTGCAATCCGTCACCGGCGGTAGTGTCGAACTCCATCTCCAGTTCCTCACCCAGGCGGAGCGGCCTTCGATCCAGCAGATTCCAGTAGACATCGAAAGCCAACAGCACCGAATCGGGAGAGCTGGCATAGGATGCGTACGTTCTTCCCTGGTATTGCAGGTCGCCTGCATACGTCAGCCCTGGCACATCCAAGCGCACGAAGACACTGATGGGCCCACCCGGAAACGCGCACTTCCTCAAGGATGACCGCCCTCTTTCCTGATCCATGAAGATGCGTGGTTGTACCGGAGCAGCTGCATAAACCGTATCAAGCACAACGTCCGGATAGGCGGTGTAGTGTTCGCATGCCATTGCCGGCACGGATACCAGTGACAAGCCGGCAAGAACGGATCCAAGCAGTGAGCGAAGACGGGTGTAATGGACGATGGCCAGACGCATTGAATATCCTCATCGCAAATCAGCTCATCGTGCCCACCCTCGTCAACGCAGCCCATCAAATCCGTTGCAGATGTCCGACGTGGTCCTACCAGTAGTCCACGTTGAGCACTGCCTCCCCCTTGATCAGGCCTGGAACAAGAGCATCCGCGGTGCGGTAATAGCGGGCGGTGAAAGCATGGTCATGCACTCCCCCCGTGCCGGGATTGAAGTGCCAGGCCCGCCCAAACTGCACCTCGCTGCCGCCACGTAGAAGCTGTACACGGACCCCCTTGGCGCCGGAATCCGCTGTAGGGGTCAACAGGCTTCCGGTGTTGCCCCCATCCCCTGCGTCCTTCAACATCAGTTCCGCGCGCGGCACGTTGGCCCCGCACTCCATGCGAACCACCACGATCTTGTCTTTCGCCGTATCCCCCGGCGCGATCAACTCCGCGACACTGACATCCTGTAGCACTTCCGCGACGTCCCGCACAGGGCAGGTTGTCGGAGGAAACTGCATGTCAATACTGATGGGAAGACTTGCATTGATCGTCGAATGGTCAGCGGACGAGAATTCCAGATCCACCTTCGTCTGGAAGTCCCGCATTCTTTCGCCGCGGCTGTACACGTATGCGATCACGATGAAATTCGTGTTGCCAGGAACACTTGGAAAACTGTTGGAGCCAAGTCGCAGTGGCCAGTACGAACGGTCTCCATCGCTTGCAACAAATCCCAGCAGCGCCGAATCAGGACCAACTTCGTACAGCGGAAGCCGACCTTGGATGGGATACGCGGTGAAGTCCACATCCGAGACCCAACGCAGTGCCGGGCCCACCAGGGTCATATCCAGAGAGTGCTTACTGGAAACGGGGCAACCGCTGGAACTGATATTGGTTCCGTCGTCCCATATCATGCGGACCGTGTCAGGATGCCCGGGCCTGCTCTTGTTGATGACGATGGGCGCTTGTACGGTGAACGTGCAGCTGCTTGCATGGCCCGCCAGGGCAAGCAGCAAGGAAACTACCATGGCGAGGAAAAGCCGACGAAACCATCGGCGCGTGTCAGTAGCAGTGTGCAATTGATCAATCTCCTGCCAGTAGCCCGGCGATCGGCGTTCATAGAAGAAAGCGAAGGGGGTGGTGACGCGCCCATTGCTCTTGGCCCGTCCAGGACCATCGATTGGGCCGTGATTGTCCGCTGGCAACTGCAACGCACTCACCAGTAGTCCACGTTGAGCAAGGCTTCGCCCTTGATCAGGCCGGGCACCAACGATTCATTGGTGCGGATGTAGCGCGCGGTAAAGGCAATCTCATGCGTGCCGCCGGCACCGGGCTCAAAACGCCAGATGCGCCCGAAATTCACTTCACGGCCTGCTTGCAGGAGCTGCAACCGCACGCCTTTCGCATCTGAATCCGGCGTCGGCGTCAGCTGGCTTCCAGAATTTGTCGCGTCGCCAGCATCGGTCAAGGTGATCTGCGCACGCGGTGCGTCCGAACCGCAGTTCATGCGCACCGCCAGCGGCTTCTCCTTGGCTGTACTGCCCGGACCAGGCAGTTCCGCCAGCTGCACATTCGGGAGCACTTCCGAAACATCCTGCAGGGGACAGGTTACGGCCGGGAATCGGGGCGCCAGGTAGTAGGCTGCGCTGGAGTCCAGGCCCGGATATTCCGGCGATCGCAACGAGATCTGACCGGTGCGGACACTGGACGTGCGCATGCGCCCACCGCGCGAGAAGACCAGCGCTGTGTAGTTGATGGTGTGCTGGAGCCCGTCACCGGCGGAAGTCTGGTAATCCATCGCCAGCTCCTCCCCGAGACGAAGCGGCTTTCGCTCAAAGATATTGGAGTAGACATCGAAGGCGAGCAGCGCTGAGTCTGGAGAGGACGCATAGGACGCGTAGGTCCGACCTTCATAGTGAAGCTCCCCGGCATAGACAAGCCCGGGAACATCCAGCCTGACGAGCACTGCAATGGGGCCACCGGGAAACGAGCACTTGCGCAAGGCGGACCGCCCTCGCTCCTGCGCCATGAAAACATATGGCGCAACCGGGGCGGACAGATAGACCGAATCAACTACAACATCCGGATAAGCGGTGTAGTGCTCGCATGCCTGCGCGGCCCCTGTAACCAGCAGGAGTGCCGCGAGAAGAACGTACGGTAACGCACAGGGTGGCATGCAGCGGGGAATGGCAGGATGCACAGCGAGTCTCTGAGGAATTTCAATTCATCGTCATCGCTTCCACCACATCACGCCATCGAATCCCTTGCAGAACGCCAGGAAAACCGCGGCAAAGATACCGCCTGAATGTGCTGACGCCGCATGGAACCACGACGCTGCCCCCTTTACCAATAGTCGACATTCAGTACCGCTTCGCCCTTGATCTGCCCGGGCTCCAACGCCTCGTTGGTGCGGATGTAGCGCGCAGTGAACGCGATGTCATGCGTGCCACCCACGCCGGGTTCGAAATCCCAGATACGTCCAAAGTTCACTTCACTTCCGCCCTGCAGGAGCTGCACCCGCACGCCTTTCGCATCCGAGTCAGCCGTTGGCGTCAGTTGGCTACCTGAGTTTGTCCGGTCGCCAGCGTCGGTCAAGGTGATCTGCGCACGCGGTGCATCCGTACCGCAGCTCATGCGCACTGCGACGGGCTTCTCCTTGGCGGTACTACCCGGCACGGGCAATTCCGCCAACTGCACATCCTGGAGCGTCTCCGAGACATCCTGCAGCGGACAGGTCACTGCAGGAAACTGGGGAGCCAGATAGTAGGAGGACGTCAGATCAAGCTCAGGGTGTGCCGGTGATCGCAGCGAGACCTGCCCGGTCCGCACGCTGGACGTGCGCATGCGCCCGCCCCGCGAAAACACCAGCGCCGTGTAGTTGATGGTGTTCTGCAAGCCATCCCCCGCAGCGGTCTCATACGGCAGTTCCAGCTCCTCACCCAAGCGCAGTGGTCTTCGGTCAAAAATGTTCGAGTACGCGTCGAACGCAAGCAATGCAGAATCAGTCCCGGTAGCATAGGAAGCGTAGGCCCGCCCCTGGTACTGAATGTCCCCGACGTAGACCAAGCCAGGAATCTCCAGCCGCACGAAGACCGACACCGTGCCACCGGGCAGTGAGCACTTCTCATATGCGGCCCGACCGCGTTCCTCGGCCATGAATACATTGGCTCCGGACGGCGGGGATGTGTAGACGGTGTCGAGCAGTACATCCGGCTTCGCTGAATACTGCTCGCAGGCCATTGCGGCTCCCGCCGTCACAACGAGCGCCAAGGCAGTGAACAGTTTCGCCGGAATCGATTTGCGCAGCACCATGCCGGTAGATGCAGTGCGAACATGAGCAGACATGCAACATTCTCCGTTATGGACAGTGGCCGCCGCACGTTGCGTGCGCACGGCCATCACTCACTCGTAGTCAGCAGTGACCACGATCTCGGTAGAAACCTCACCCGCGCTCGGCGCTTCGCCGGTGGGCAGGAAATAGGCGGCACGCAGGTCGTAACGCGCGGTGGCGCCAGCCACCGGCACATCGATGCCGGTGTCACCATCCTTCAGATAGTTGCTGCCGGTGGTACCGGACAGCAGCGAGATCGACACGCCTTCGGCGGCATCGCTTACAGCGGTGTTCTTCCAGCGCGTTGCATCGCCGTCGGCGGCGGTACCGGCGAAGGACAGCACGGCCTTGCTTACGCCAACGCAGCCCGCGAATTGCAGCGCCCCGGCCTTGATCTGCGCATCGGCGCCGGGCGTCAGGTCGCTGGCCTTCACCGGGTCCAAGGTGATCGGCGCTGCGGTGAGCGTGCAGGTGCCGGGAAGCACCTTGCCGCTGATGGTGAGGGTGGCGCTATCGGCCAGAGCCAGCGGCGCGGCGGCCAGCAGTGCGGTGCACAGAGTGATGCGGTTGAACAGGTTCATGAAAGAACTCCTTGGGTTGAAAGAATGGAATCAGGACATCAGAACGAGGTGGCTTCGACCGCATCCAGGGCGGCCTGCAGCCCATTACTCGGGGCCGGCAGCGGCGTGCACACCGCCTGGCTCCACGACAGCCCGTAGGCATCGGGGGCATCCGGGGTGGTGTATTCCAGGCGGCAGCGATGTGGGCCGTCCGGGTCGACGATCAGCTGGCCCTGTTCGGGTGCGCCACGCAGCTGGATCACACCGCCCTGGCCCACTGCGCCATAGCTGCGGCCGGTCTCATCTTCGATACGCGCGGCAAATGGCAGCGGCTGGCCCAGCGCATCGGTGGCGTCGATGAACAATGTGCGCTCGCGCTTGGCATTGAACGCAACCCGCACGATGCTGCCCGCCGTCGGCGCAATCCGCTGCGAGGTCTGCAGCAGCTCCACATCCATCGGCAGGCCCGACGGGTCCAGCTCGATCTGGTTCCAGCGGTAGGGGCTCACGTGCGGCAGCAGCGCATAGCCGTTGCGACCGATGCGCACGTCGCTGCCGTAGCCGATGCGGGCACCCTGCGCGCCATCTGCCTGTACCAGCGCGAAGCCATCGCCCACCGGCGCACCGAAGTTGATGCCATCGCGGTGCACCACCACACTGCCGGCCGCGCTGGCGTTGAAGGCGTTGTAATCACCCGACCGGCTGTAGCCGGCGGTGACCGTGCCATGCCCACCGCGATAGGACGCGTAGGCATTGGCGCTTCCCGCCCCGTCACTGGAATCGCTGGCAGACAGGCTGTAACTCAGCTGCTGATCGGCACCCAGCGTTCCGTTCAGGCCCAGCTGGCCCTGATCGCCGCGTGCCGAATGGGCTACCTGGGTGCTCAAGCGCGGTGCGCGCGGGGCCGAGCCCAACGGAATGCTGAAGGTCGCCGCATAGCGGGTGTCCTGGCGGCCATCGCCCATCTGCAGGCGCATGGCAGACAGGCTCAGATTGGCGCGGCCCATGCTGGTCTGGAAGCGCAGCTGCAGATCGTTGTGCTGCTGCGCGCTGTCCCAATAGCGCACCTGTCCGCCATTGAGCGAGAGCGTGCTGCGCTCGCCAATACGCTG
Organism: Stenotrophomonas sp. YJH_SMC_80; assembly: GCF_059372495.1. NCBI lineage: Bacteria > Pseudomonadati > Pseudomonadota > Gammaproteobacteria > Lysobacterales > Lysobacteraceae > Stenotrophomonas > Stenotrophomonas sp. YJH_SMC_80. The sequence continues at coordinate 48,678 of NZ_JCAFVP010000007.1, read as the reverse complement.
CGAGAAGTTCACCTGGAAGCGCTGGCGCGCACGGCCACTGACGCCCCACTCGTCGTTGTACGCCTGGGCGAAATCATTCAGGGAGAGATAGCCGCGCGTGCTGTAACGCAGCGCTGCCAAGCCGAAGTTGGTACCCGTTGCGGTGATGTAGCGCTGGTAGTTCAGCCGGAAGCTGTTGCCGGTCACCTGTTCGCCATTGGCCAGGCGTGCGCGCGAATGGGTAACGTCGGCACCGAACGCACCGAGCGGTGTATTGATTGCACCGCCGAACAGTGCGGACTGGAAGTCTTCGGCAATCTGCACCCCGCCCAGCGCGGTGAAATGGTTGCTGATGCCACGTGCGTAGGTGCCTTCGGCAAAGCGCAGTGCTTCACGCACACCGCGTGCATCGCGAAGTTCACCGGCGGTGACGCTGAAGCGGCTGGCGCCCGGCCGCAGCGCCTGCGGCACTGCGGAGAAGTTGACAGTGAACTGCTGCTGGCGGCCATCGGCTTCAGTGACGGTGACGTCCAGGTCGCCACTGAAGTTGGTCGGGTACAGATCTTCGATGGAGAACGGCCCCGGCGCCACGCTTACTTCGTGGATGACGTGGCCATTCTGGCGGATGCTCACCACTGCGTTGGTTTCGGCAACGCCCTGCACCACCGGCGCGAAGCCGCGCAGCGAGTCCGGCAGCATGCGCTCATCGCTGGCCACCCGCACACCGGTGAATGACAGCGACTCGAACAGTTCGCCACCGGTCGTGCCCTGCCCCAACAGCAGCTGGGCATTCCATGCCGGAAGATCGCGCTGCAGCGTGCTGCTGATCACATCATGACGCGAGCCATGGCTGCCTTGGCTGAAGGACGAACGGTGACGCAGCCGCCACGCGCCCAGGTTCACGCCCGTGTTCAGCCCCAGATGGGTCGCCTGCTGGCCCTGGTTGCGGCTGTGGTTGATGTTGTAATCGAAGAAGGCTGCCGTGACGCCGTGGTCGCGCTGTGCAGGTGCCACGTAGCCGCGCGCATCGCGCGCCTGCGCAGCCTGCGGCACGTTCACTAGAAGCTGCAGATTGCTTTCATCGAACTCGACCGTGGCACCGTCGATCAGGCTGGGAAGTGCGACGCAGCCTTCATCATCCTGGTCCAGCTCGGCCAGGAACATCTCCTTCAGCGGCAACTGGCGTACCAGCCCGGCCGGCAGGCACGGGGTTGCCCCCAGAGGTGCCGGCGCCGCCACAAAGGTGATGTCGCGCTTGTCGTGGAACTGGCCATTGACCACCACGTCCAGGGGATACACGCCCGGCTCCATGGGGTTGCCCTGCGCATAGCGCTGCATGTCGATGGCCCGGCCACCAATCAGGAAGCCCTCGCTGAACTGCAGGGACTCATCGCCATGGGCACTGGCATGACCGGCAATCGCCATTGCCACGGCGGCGGCAATCGCCAGCCCCAGTGGACGGCTGGCAAAACGATGCGGCGTGCGGAGATGAAGGAGGCGCATGTGCATGGTTAGCGTCACTCGATGAGGCCGAAGGCGACATCGCTCGTAGTCGAAGTGGGCCGAAGCGTAGACAGCGTGCGACCGGCTTCCCATGCAATTTGTTGCAAAGCGACAACGCGCCACGAAACCACGCGGTTTCCAGCCAAGCCACTGTTTCGGCGCAATTCAGGCTTGTTTTCAACAAATGACAGCAGTCAATCGAATGCATTGCAGATGCACCGAACGCCGCATGCGACAGCTTGTCGCAGCCGGAAATGACGCTTCTTAACCGGACGCTGTACCGCAAGCACGGACTCAACTGCCCTGCAAGCACCTTGCAACTAATTGCATATCCACGTGCCGCCCGGCTGGGAACACTGTGCGCATCCGCTGGCTCGTCCAATGCGGATTCCCCTGATTCCCTACCAAGGACACTCCCATGTCGAACCGATTGAACCTGATTGCCGCCGGCGCGCTCGCGCTGGCCCTGTCTCCCGCCGCATTCGCCGAGAAGCTGGAAATCACCGGCGAGCTGATGACCAGCACGTGCTCGGTGGATGCCACCGGCGGCACCATCACCGTGCCGATGGGCAAGGTGGACGTCGCGTGGGTGAATGAAGCCGAGCGTGCCGGCATGAAGAACTTCAGCATCCTGCTGGACTGCACCGGCTCCGGCGCTGCGCAGGATGTAGGTGTGCGCTTTGGCGGCACGCCCGACGGCAGCACCGGCAACCTGGCGCTGACGGCTGCCTCTACGGCCACAAACGTGGGTGTTGCGCTGTACGACGCTTCAGGCAACCACCAGAAGCTGGGCGAGGACCCGCTGCAGTGGGTGAACATCCCGGCTGCCGGCAAGGGCCAACTGGACTACAGCGCCTGGTATTCCTCGCCTGGCAAGAACGCCACGGCCGGCACGGCCAACGCCTCGGGCGATTTCGTCGTGCTTTACAAGTAACGCACACCCGTGCGCGCCACCCCCGTGGTGGCGCGCCTTATTGGAGGACGACCTGATGAAGATCCGTGCAATGACGTGGATGACCGCGCTGCTCGCTGGCGCCCTGGCGCTGCCGGCATCGGCAGCGGTGACGCTGCAGGGCACGCGCATCGTGCATGACGCGGCCCAGGGCCGCGATGTAACCGTGAAGGCCACCAACGGTGGCGACAAGGTCGCCATGGTGCAGGTCTGGATTGACGATGGCGACAGCCATGCACGCCCCGAGAACGTGCGCACGCCCTTCCGCCTGACGCCGGCCGACCCGCGCCTGCTGCAGGCCCACCAGGGGCAGGCGTACCGCATTACTTACGCGCCGCGCCCGTCGGAGACACCGCTGCCGACGGATCGTGAATCGCTGTTCTACTTCAACCTGCTGGACATTCCGCCCAAACCCACCGATGCCGCCGGCAAGAACCTGCTGCAGTTCGCCGTGCGCACGCGGGTGAAGCTGTTCCACCGCCCGGCCGGCCTGCCCGGCAAGCCGCGTGATGCGGCCGGGCAACTGCAATGGCGTGCGCAGGCCGGTGCCCTGCTGGTGAGCAACCCCAGCGCCTACCACGTGACTGTAAGCACGCTGACCCTGCCCGACGGCCGCAAGGTGGAAGCAGAGATGATCGCACCGGGCGCGCAGGTACGTCTGCCGCTTCCGAGTGGTGCGGCGATGCCCGCGTCGGTGACGTTCCAGTGGCTGGACGATTACGGCACGCCACGTGATGCCGAGGCGAAGATCTCCCCTTGAGCGCAGCCTGACGCGCGAGCCGTCTTCTGTAGAGCCGAGCCCATGCTCGGCTGCTTTGCGGCCAGATCGGGCTGAACCCCGTGCATTGCGCTATGAGCCGAGCATGGGCTCGGCTCTACATGCTTTGTCGTAATTGACGCGCTCCCGTGCGCGCGGGCCATCTGCAACGCTTTCGAACTTTCCAACAATTCTCATTGGCAGCGCAGGCGCTTCATGCAAATCATGTGGCGCCACCGACAACGGGTGGCACGGGCTTGCAATCCCGTTTGATCGATGTTGTTTACGCTTGCCTGCCGGCGTCGCCTCCTTCCCCTGTGCCTGGGCGGCGTCGGCAGGCATTCCGTCTATGCCTACATGGCGGACGGTGCGCGGGGGCCTCGTGCCCGCCGGCGTTTCTACATCGGTCACCGGTATTGCAACCACGCACCGTCCGCCACCCTCGCTGTTAAGCAGGGTGGCCCCTTGCCGCTTGCACAAGGACGCCGCCATGACCGCTTCCCCCTACCCGCACTTGTTCGCCACCCTGGGCGAGGCCGCCACGCGCCTGCCCGATGACCTGGCCCGCACGCTGGAAGACACCTTAGTTGCGCTGCAGACCGGTAACAGCCCTGGCGCCATCACCCTGCAGGCCTGCCTGCAGTACATCCGCCAAGGCGATGCCGCCGATGGCCAGCCGTGGCCCGGCAGCAACCGCACACCCGGGCAGCGCCTGGCCTTGGCGCGCATCGACCGCGCCAATCCGGGGCTGAGTTTCCTGCTGGAACTGCTGCACGCCACCGAACGCGTGCGCGTGGACGGGGATATCGACCAGCACATGGATGACGGCGCGCGCGAAGGGCTGTTGCTGGCCTGCCGTGGGCTGGCCGAGTATGTGGATGTGCAGTTGCACGCGGCGTAGCGCTGAGCGATTCAGATACACCCTGCCTCGGTAGGTGTCGACCTTGGTCGACACGGTGTTGCCGCGAGCGGCTGATGCGTGCCAACCAAGGTTGGCACCTACCAGAGCAATGGTGCCTGCGCGACCGTTTGGGCGCGCGCGGCTGACACATTCGTGCCAACCAAGGTTGGCACCTACCAGAGCAACATCGATCTGACCCCACCCCGAAGGTTGGCACCCAGCAGTGCAGTACCGCTGCGGCTACGCGAAGTGCTGGTATCCGCCGTCGGCGGCTTCGCCATCCACGTGTACGCCCTGCCCTTCGGCAATACGACCGATGCGGGTAAGCGGTACGTCCAGCGATTCGGCCAGGTAGTGCAGCGCGTCGCGCTGGTCGGCGGCGGCGGTGAAGCACAGTTCGTAGTCGTCGCCACCGCGCAGTGCGCAGTCGCGTGCACCGTCGCGGCCGAGCAGCTCACGCAGCGCGTGCGAGATCGGCAGCGAATCGGCATCCACATGCGCGGCCACGTTGCTGCGCGTGGCGATATGGCCCAGATCGGCCAGCAGGCCGTCGGAGACATCCACGGCCGCGTGCGCGAAGGCACGCAGGCGCAGGCCGAGGGTCACGCGTGGCGTCGGTCGCAGCAGGCGCAGGCGCAGGCTCTCGTAGTCGGCCAGTAGGGTGGCAGTGGTTACGCTCAGCGCCCCCTGCTGCCACAGGCGCAGCGCACCGGCGGCATCGCCCAGCGTGCCACTCACCCAGAGGTCGTCGCCCACCTGTGCGCGGTCGCGGCGCAGTGCCTGGCCACGCCCGACCTGGCCCATTGCGGTCACCGACAGCGACAGCGGGCCACGCGTGGTGTCGCCACCGATCAGCGCGATGTCGTGCTGGTCGGCCAGGGCGAAGAAGCCATCGGCGAAAGCCTCGATCCAGTCTTCGGTGGCTTCCGGCAGCGACAACGCCAACGTGCACCACGCCGGGCGCGCGCCCATCGCGGCCAGGTCCGACAGGTTGACCGCCAGGGTCTTCCAGCCGATGTCGAAGGCCGGGGTTTCCACCGGGAAGTGCACGCCGCTGTTGAGCGTGTCGGCGGTAACCACCAGTTGTTCATTGGCACGCGGCTGCAGCAGCGCGGCGTCATCGCCGATGCCGAGCAGGATGTCGTCGCGCTCGAGGGTACGGGCGCGGATGCGGTCGATGAGGGCGAATTCGGCCAGGGACATGGGGCGTTCCGGCGGGTTGCATGGATGGGCGGCGGGCGCGGATGCCGACCAGGTGAACCGGCTGGGGGGGGTAGAGTCGACTGTCAGTCGACTGCTCTCCCGTCCGACACTACGACTGCTGATCGAAAGGCAGTCGACTGACAGTCGACTCTACCGAAGCAGATTCCCGCGCCGTTCAATGAACGATGCGGGACGCAGGGGGTCAGTGACCCGATTCGACCTTGCGCCATTCCACGGCGGCACGATCCAGCACGCCGTTGACGTAGGTGTGGCCGTGCTCGGAACCGAAGCGCTTGGCCGATTCGATGGCTTCGTTGATCACCACGCGGTACGGCACGTCCAGGCGGTAGCGCAGCTCGTAGGCGGCCAGGCGCAGCACCGCGCGTTCGATCGCGTCCACTTCTTCGATGCCACGGTCCAGGTACGGGCCGAGCGCTTCGTCGATGTCGCGGCGGTTGTCGAGCACGCCGTGCAGCAGCGCCTCGAAGTACGCCAGGTCGGCGATTTCGCGGGCCTGCTCGTGGGCGAACTGGGCGATCAGCGACTGGGCGTTGCCGCCGGAGATCTGCCAGGCATAGATGGCCTGCACGGCACGACGGCGGGCGCGCGAGCGCAGCACCGGATCGACGCCATCGCGGCGGACGGGTTTACCGGAGGGCTTGCCCTGGGTGTTCTTGTTCATGGCAGCTGCTCCAGAAGATTGACCATTTCCAATGCGGCGAGTGCGACTTCCTCGCCCTTGTTGCCGTGGCTGCCGCCTGCGCGGGCCTCGGCGTCTTCAACGCGTTCCACCGCCAGCACGCCGTTCAGCACCGGCACGCCGAAGTCCAGCTGCACGCGCATCAGGCCTTCAGCGCAGCGGTCGGCCACGTGTTCGTAGTGACGGGTATCGCCACGGATCACGCAGCCTAGGGTGAGGATGGCGGCGTGTTCATGGGCGGCGGCCAGGCGCGCGGCCACCAGCGGCAGTTCCCAGGCACCCGGCACGCGGATCACGTCGATGTTGGCTTCGGTGATGCCGTTGCCGGCCAGGCTCTGGCGGGCGCCAGCGACCAGCGTGTCGGTGATGCGGGCATTCCAGCGGCTGGCCAGGATGGCGAAGCGCGCCGATTCGGGAGTGCGAAGATCGCCTTCGAAGTGGCTCATATGCGGCTTGGGGGACTCGATAAGGGGGTAATTCTAGCGTGGATGGGCCCCGGCCGTGGCTGGCGGGGCCTCCAAGGGGCCTTCTGTAGAGCCGAGCCATGCTCGGCTGCTCTCTGCCGCCGGACTGGACACCCCCGCGCTGCGCGCGTAAGCCGAGCATGGCTCGGCTCTACAAGGGTGTCATGGCCGGGGCGCGGGCCTCAGCAGCCCACCGTCTCCACCACTTCCAGGCCGTAACCGGCCAGGCCGACCTGGCGGCGCGGGGTGCCCAGCACGCGCAGCTTGCCCAGGCCCAGGTCGGACAGGATCTGCGCACCGGCACCATTGCGACGCCACTGGCCCACGTCCTTGTCCTTGCCCGGCACCACCGGTGCCGGCTGCTGGCGCAGGCGGGCCAGCAGGGCTTCGCCATCGCGCGGGGCCGACAGCACCACCATCACGCCGCTGCCCTCGGCATCGATCGCACGCAGGGCATCGGTGGCGGCCACGCCGAAGTCATCGCGGCGCCAGTGCAGCAGGTCGGCCAGTGGGTTTTCCACTTGCACGCGCACCAGGGTCGGGGTGTCCGCATCCGGGGTGCCGCGGACCAGGGCGAAATGCAGGTCGTGGGCGATGCGGTCGCGGTAGGTCACCAGCTTGAACGGGCCGAACTCGGTGTCGATCTCGCGCTCATCCACGCGCTCGACGGTCTTTTCGGTGGCCAGGCGGTAGGCGATCAGGTCGGCGATGGAGCCCATCTTCAGGCCATGCTCGCGGGCGAACACTTCCAGCTCCGGGCGGCGCGCCATGCTGCCATCCGGGTTCAGGATCTCCACCAGCACGCCGGCCGGTTCCAGCCCGGCCAGCATGGCCATGTCCACGGCCGCTTCGGTGTGGCCGGCGCGGGTCAGCACGCCACCCGGCTGGGCGATCAGCGGGAAGATGTGGCCCGGCTGGTGCAGATCCGACGGCTTGGCGTTGGGCTTCACCGCGGTGCGGATGGTGTGGGCGCGGTCATGCGCCGAAATGCCGGTGGTGACGCCCTCGGCGGCCTCGATGCTGACCGTGAAGTTGGTCTGGAACTGGGCGGTATTGGCCTGCACCATCGGCGCCAGGCCGAGATCGGCGGCGCGGGTACGGTTCAGCGGCAGGCACACCAGGCCACGGCCATGGGTGACCATGAAGTTGATGTCCGACGGTTTGACCATCTCGGCGGCCATGATCAGATCACCCTCGTTCTCGCGGTCTTCGTCATCGACGATGACGACCATGCGGCCCAGGCGGATGTCTTCCAGGATTTCCGGAATCGGGGCGAAATTCATGCGACATCTCCCTGTGGGTGCTGACCGTTGGCCGGCACACTGATCAGCCGCTCCACATAACGGGCGACCAGATCGATTTCAAGATTGACCGCGCTGCCCACGCCTGCGGCGGAGAAGGCGGTGTTGGCCACGGTGTGCGGGATCAGGGCGACTTCAAAGCCTTCGCCGTCCACTTCGTTGACGGTGAGGCTGACGCCGTCCACGCAGATCGAGCCCTTCTTGGCCATGTAGCGGCGCAGCGAGTCCGGCGCGGCGAAACGCCAGCGCTGGGCACGCGCGTCTTCGTGGATGGACAGCACCTGGCCCAAGCCGTCGACGTGGCCGCTGACCAGATGGCCGCCAAGGCGGTCGGTCGGGCGCATGGCGCGCTCCAGGTTGATGACCGCCCCTTCGCCCAGCTGGCCCAGCGTGGTCAGGCCCAGGGTCTCGGTAGAGGCATCGGCCTGGAAGCTGCTGGCGTCGAACGCGATGACGGTGAGGCAGACGCCGTTGATGGCAATGCTCTCGCCCATCTGCACGTTGTCGAACGGCAGATTCCCGACATTGAAGGTGAAGCGGACATCGCCGCCGATGGATTCGCGTGCGGCCAGACGGCCGACGCCTTCGATGATTCCAGTAAACACGTAACGTTCTCCGCGAAAAGTGAGCGAAAAACGCCGCAAGGCAAACAGGCGCACGCAGGGCAAGAGCCCTGTGGCACCGTCTTCTTTCATCCGGACTATGACCGTCGGCTCCGGCATTGGACCGGATCTGCTGACCCCCGGCCGTGGGCCGGAGCGCTCGCGGGCTCGTGCTTGCGCACCTACCGCCGGTGGGGAATTGCACCCCGCCCTGAAGACGTTTATGTACCGGCGAACCGGCATGGCCAGTGTACCAGCCTGGGCTGAACGGGGTCGGATGCCACAGCTGTGACGGCCGTCGCTCGCAATTTGTAAAACTTTCATTAAAATTCTGTCCCGGACGACATGAGGTCGCCACGGGCAGCCCGCAGGGCAGGCCCGCCAATGGACTGAAATTCACAGGAATTCCCATGCGCAAGATCCTGATCGTGGCCGCCCTGCTGGCCGCCGCCCCGTTCTCGGCTTCGGCCGACGCCCTGAGCTACACCTACGTTGAAGGCGGCTGGACGCAGGTCAAGACCAACGACGACCTGCTGGATGACCCGAAGGTCGACGGCGGCTATCTGCGTGGCTCGGTCGCCCTGTCCGAACAGGTCCATGTGTTCGGTGGCTGGACCTACGCCAGCAAGTCGTACAACTACGACTACGGCTCCTACAAGCTGAAGCTGAACCAGCCGGAGCTGGGCATCGGCTACCACATGCCGTGGACCGACCGCGTCGACTTCACCGCTGACGCCGCCTGGGTCCGCCAGCAGGCCGAAATCACCGTCAACTCCGATTTCTACGGCCGCCTGCGCAACAAGGACCACACCAACCTGGGCCGCGTCACCGTGGGCCTGCGTGGCAAGCCGTCGCGCATGACCGAAGCCTGGGTCAAGACCGGCTACATGGACGGTGGCAACAACTTCAAGGGCACCTGGGTCGGCACCCTGGGTGGCCAGATCAACTTCACCAAGACCTGGGGTCTGGTGGGCGAGATCTCCGGCTACCGCGATGTCACCCAGTACTCGGCCGGCGTCCGCGCCAGCTTCTGATCCAACGATCGCTCCTCGTCGTGCGATCGAACGGGCCCCGCAAGGGGCCCGTTTTTTTTGTCCACTGCACACCGTCACCTGGCTGCATCGCGCCATCGAAAGTGTGGGCAGATGCGCTAGGCTTGCGCGCCTCTGGAACAGGAAAACACCGTCATGAAGACCCCCACCCGTACCCTTCTGGCCAGCGTGCTGCTGTGCGCCCCGCTGATTGCCAGCGCGGCACCGGCCCAACTGACGCCCGAGCAGGCCTTCGACCTGTATGCACGCGTGCTGCTGGAAGACGACGCGGCCGCCACGCGCACGCTCAACGACGCACTGAAGCCGGCGTTCGAGGGCCAGGATGCCGTGACCCCCAACCCGGGTGCGCTGGCCAAGGCCTTGGCCGAACCCTGGCAGACCGTACTGGCCAGCACCGGCGCCAAGGTCGACGCTGCGGGCACCGAAGCGCTGTATGCCAAGGCGCTGCGTGATTCGAAGTGCCGCGCGACCAAGAGCGTGATCGAAGACAACGAATACGTTGAAGACCAGAAGCTGGCGCGGATCACCTACAGCTGCCAGCTGCCCGACCTGGGCAAGGTGCGCCCGCTGTTCGCTGCCAGCCTGGCCGACAATGCCAGCCCGGCCGCGCGCAAGCAGTTCACCGATGCCTATACCCAGGCACTGCAGAGTGGCGCGCGCGTGCCGGTCAGCAGTGCCTTCACCCTGTACCCGGCCAAGGACAACGGCTACTGGTACAGCGGCAACTTCGATGACCTGGTGGGCACCGTAGCCGGTGCACTGGCACCGTTCGAGGACTGGATGCAGGACGCGCAGGCAGCCAACGCGCCGAAAGTGACCGGCGTACCAGGCTGCGACCTGCTGCTGCAGCAGCACCGCGCCTGCGTGGCGAAGATCGCACCCGACCAGATCAGCGGCGTGGACGCGATGGCCGAGGAACTGAAGGCCAAGGCGCAGGTGAAGTCGACCGATGAGATGACGCAGGAGTGCAAGGCACTGCGCCCGATCGCCGAGATGATGTGGACCGACGAATGCGCGTGAGCCGGTAAGCGGTAGCGCCGGGTCATGCCCGGCGACACCAGGCTGCCGTCATCCTTCGTCATCATCGTCCGGATGTTCACCGAACTCCGGACGATTCTGCTGGTACTCGCAGCCGTGCAGGGTCTTGCCGGGCGCCCACGCACGCACGATGCGCGCGCGATCTTCCAGCCAGCCATCGGCCGCCGTGCCGGTATCGTAGAAGCCTACGAAAGCAGCGTCGCTCCAGCCATCGTAGGGTGGCAGAAGCCATTCTTCGGCCAGCGTTTCGGCGATATCCCCGTCCAGCTCTGCGTACAAGGTCTGACCCACCTTGACCAAGCGCGAGACGGGCCTGCCGGCGATCATGATCGGTGCCGGCGGCACCCACCAGCGATTGCCCTCTTCATCTTCTCCATCCTTCCAGCCTTTGAAACGCGTATCAGTGGTGTGCGCCGACATGGTCACCGCCCAATCGGCCGTGTAATTGCGCAGTGCGTCGGCGTTGCAGCTCAGCACGTCATCGAGCTCAGTGGCGATATCCACACCCGGCGCGAACACCACGTCAGGTTCCTTGCCGCGCCTGAGCAACTGCTCCATCCGCGTGTCGTAGCGCTCCTCGCACCCCACCAGCACAGAGTCGGGGTGGGTAGAGACGCGCGACGCCGTAAGTGAACGAACCGAAAAGCCGATTTCGCTGACATTGCGCAAGGACAGGTTCCGCACATGGATGTGAGGGGCGGCGGTTGCATGTAGCGGATTCATTTCCAGCTGCTTGGATATCGTCTCAAAGGAGACATCATCAAGGATGGCCATCGTCCCTTCCGACAGCACTGCGATGCGCTGGGTCGGGTAGCCGAATACAGTGATGGGACTAGGCAGCTCGACCTCATGCAGATACGAATTGGGCTGTTTGACAACGATCCACGCATCGAATGGCGGCTTTGCACGCTTGCCATCACCCAGCACGACATCCCACACATTTCGCGACAGCGGCTCGCGTACCGAGGTGGGAGCCCGGCACTCGATGACGGCGGCCAGGTCCTGCAACGCCTGCGCGCTTGTGATGGCACGCACGGCAGCGGGATCATCGCCATCTGCGAAGGCGCCAGGCGAAACAACCATCCCAAGCGCAAGGAGCGCTGGAAGCATACGGATCCGGAAGGACTGCGCCACGATGATCACCGCTCTGGGAAACCCAGCACTGTGCATTCGCGTCACGAAGGCGGCTATGAAGAAAGTTTCAACTTTCTCCGAGGTTGTTGCCACGAGAGCAATGCGTAATTTTCAGACAAGTTGCATGGACCAATGCATGGAGCGCCCCTGATCCTCAGGGACTTCCGCCGCTTCCGTCCACGTCATGTTGAGACTTCTTTTCGCCCTGCTCCTGTGCGCGCCGCTGGGCGCAGATGCTGCAGCGCTTTCAATGGAAGACACCTTCGCTGCCTATGCGCGCGTCATCACCCAGAATGACGAGGACGCCAGAACTGCGCTGCGAAACAGCCTGCGCACTGCAGACCCGGACAACTATCCCGACATCGGAGACGTCGTTGACGCACTCTACGCATTCGAGAATCTTGCCACTGGTTTCGAAGAGCCCGCGGCCAGTGCGATCAACGCGCGCCGGAAGACCATTCACTGCCGTTCGGTCAGAACCGAGGAGGACAGCTCCTCCCATCGCGGTGTTGTGGACTACCAGTGCACGCTTCCCGATGTTTCTGGCGCCTTTGACGCCTATCGGGAGAATCTGGCGCGCTCACGTGCCGGGGACCCTGATGGCGATGCTTTCAGAACGTTCCTTCGCATCTATGCGGCAACCCTGCGCGACGCGCCTGACACCACGTACGTCGCCGCCTCCCGGGTTCGCCCCCGCCCCCAACTTCTCCGGGTTTGTCAGTGATGACGGCCGTGCCAGCATCCTGGTCGCCGAGCTGCCCTCCGAGGCCAGCAGCACAGTCAGCGGACTGTTCGTGGATGAGCCCGCTGCGCGTCGCCGCTTCGCCAGCCAGGGCGTGCAGGTCGATCATCTGGAGTCGCTCAGCGTCGAGCGGCGGACGATCCCGGTGGTCATCGGGCAGCCAGGTCGCGCACGGTTACACCTTCGAAAAGTGGATGGCGCTTTTCAGCGGCTCCCCCACCGTCATGATTACGGTTCAAGCCCCGCGTGACCATGCACTGACGCACAGGCAGGCGATGCAGGCCTTGGCGACCGTAACACTGCGTCCGCAGGCCATGCTTGAGCAGAGGATCGCCGCGATGCCTTTCAGCGTTGAGCCGGCGTCCCCTTTCCGCCTGCTGGACACCCTGTCCGGATCAGCCGTGGCACTTACGGCCGGTGAACTGGATACTGATCCCGATGGTCTGCAGCCCCTGGTAATTGTCGCGTCGCAGCTTTCTCTCCCCTTTGCCTCTGACGATCCAGAGAAGGTGTCCGATCAGTTGATTGCAGGGACCGTCAGCATTCAGGGCGGAACGATCACCTCAAGGGAGAACGTGCCGTTCGGCGGTATCGCCGGGCACCGGGTTGATGGGGTGACACCCGACGGACGCCACTACCGCAACTATCTCGCCCTGTGGCCGGATGAGCGTTTCGTCCGTTTGGTTGCCATCCTGCCGGCAGACAGTTCCAAAGAAGTGGAAGACGCGGTTGACGCCATGGCCTCCTCGGTCCGGTTCCGCGGGCCATGACACCGACGATGCGGACCGACAGATTCGCGTGAGCCTATGCCACCGGGTCAGGCGCGCGCCTTCCCCAACGCCACACATTTTCAGACAAGTTGCATGGACCCCTGCATGAGGTGCCCCTGATCCTCAGGGCCCTCCCGGACTGCCCCTGTGCCGCCATGCTGAAATCCATCGCCATCCTGCTGCTGGGAGCGCCGCTCACCGCTACCGCCGCGCACCCTGCAGCGCTCTCGCTGGAAGAGACCTTCGAGACCTATGTGCAGGTCATCGTTCACGGCGATACGCCGTCGAAGGAAAAGCTGCGCCACCATCTGCGTGCATTTGCGAACAGCGACAGCGTTGAGGTGACCGTCAACGCCATCGATGCGCTTCAGCTGCCCAAGGTCGCCTTCAACGGTACAGCAATGGAACCGGTTGCCAGTGCTCTGGAGATGCGGCAGAAGGCCATGTCCTGCACCATCACCGACATCACCCGGGAGACGGTGCATTCAACGCCACAGGCGACCGTGGCGTATCGGTGCGCTTTCCCCGACCTCTCGGGCTTCTTTCCGACCTACCGGGACGCGCAGAAGCGACGCGCCGACGTCGGCGATGATCCCGAACACGCCAGGGCGCTCTTCGCGGCATTCGCCAATGCCCTGCGCGACGCGCCGGATCATTCACATGAGGGCAGCACTGTGTTCCTGCAGTCCGCAGGCAGCGGCCACTGGATGGCTCTCGACCTGCCGTTGCTCGGTACGGCGCTGCTGCAACGGATACTGCCCTTCGACGCATGGAATACGCGGATCGAAGCGGAAGCCGTAGCTGTGGTTACCGGCATACCCACCTGCGACCTGATGATGGCCGCCCAGCTGGGGTTCTTTGCCCGGCATCATCCCCAGAGCCCCTTCCTGAGCAACGGCGTACTGCAACGCAATCTGCTCAAGCGTGTGGAGGGAATGAGCGACGCGGAGGCAACGCGCGACTGCCAGATCGTCCATGAGCGCAACCGGGAGCTGTGGAACAGGGAGAAGACCGAATGATGTCGGGATCCTTCATGATCCGGCATCTGGTGGCCCTGCTGCTGGGCTCGCCGCTCTGGGCGGCAGCCGCTGAACCTGCCGCGCTTTCGCTGGAAGCAACCTTCGATGCATATGCTCAGGCCAGGTTCCAGGACGATACGCCCGCCAAGGACCGGCTCCGCCGCAGCCTGCAGACCGCCGCCACGCCGGTGCCGGCCGACATCGAACTGAAGGTAGAGGGCAGCGCCTTCCAGAACCTGGCGGAGGTACACGGCGAGGCGATTGCCGACGCCCTGCAGGTACGCCGGAAGCGCATTCACTGCCGGGCAACCGGCAGCGATGTTGAAGAGATTGGAACACTCAGCGTTGGCACCGTGACCTATCGGTGCGTGCTGCCAGACATGTCCAGGCACTTCGAGGCCTATCGTGGGAGCCGAGAACGGATGAAGGATGGAAAGGGCGACCCGATGGATGATGCGTCCTTCCGTACGGCGTACGCAACGGCGCTGCGTAGTGCACCCGATGCGCTGCATGAAGGAAGCATGCGCTTCATCAGGAACGGCGACGGACCGTGGGACAGCATTGAGATGCTGTATTTCGACGCCGACATCCGCAGGCTGTTGATGCCGATGCAGGCATGGGACGAGCGCATCGAAGGCGAAGGCGTGCCTGCCGATCTCCCGCCGCAGGCCGAGTACACGCTGCAGGCGCGGGTGCTGCTGCAGAACGATGCCGAAGCGCGGCAGTTGCTGCGGGCACTGGGCGAGAACCTCGACCCTGGCGAAGCCATGGACTGGCGCCCCATCATCGAAGACGTTCCGGCGTGGTTGTCGCGCCAGGACTTCGCAGCGCCCTCGCCCGACGTCACTGCAGCCTTTGCCGAGGCACTGGCGTTGCGGCTGCCGAGGGTCAACTGTGCTGCTCGGGAATTCGTGCCATTGGGCTCGCCGGAGATCGGCATGTACACGCTGGTGTGCCAGCATCCGGACGTAGAGCCGCTGCGTCAGGCCTATCTGGCGATGCGCGCCGCGCCGGAAATCGAGCGCCAAGCGCGTATCGATGCCTTGTTCCAGCGTTGGGCCACACTACTGCGCGAGGCGCCGGCCGTACCGCATTGCACGCCGGTAGTCGGCGGATACCAGGCACGCCATGCGTTCGCGCATGCCGAGCGCATGCAGCAGTTGTACCAGGCCATTCTGTGGCGGCTGCTACCCTTCGACGTCTGGCTGGAAGAACCGGTAGTGCCAGGTCCGGATGAGCTGTGCGATCTCACATAGCATCCTCCCAGTGTGACGGCGCTGGCCGGATGGCGGGCGAAACGTGCAGGTCATCCGTGCTCGGCCCATCTTCGACGACGACAGAGGTGATCGCACTTTCAGAACCGTTGCATGGCCCTGCGCAGCCTGCATGGTCAATGCTGTTGCCCTCTTCCACCGGGGCAACCGCATGAAACACCGTATGACATCGATCGCGATCATGGTGCTGGCGCTGATGGTGTGCTGGCAGGCCGAAGCATCCAGGTTCAAAGCCACCAAGATTTTCGTCGTCCAACCCTCGGTCGCCTTCGAGTCGACCCAGCTGAGCGACAGGCAGCTGGATGCGTGGATGAGCGAAGACGATGACTGCCACGCGTTCCTGATGTATCACGACCAGTGTGCCGTGCTGGTACTGCCCCATGAGTACGACGACGGTTTCACGCGGCACCAGCTGCGGTTGAAGGCCAGGCAACTGCCGGGCGAGGCGCTGGGCGCGTACTGCCGCAACCTGCATGTGCTGTGGAAACAGCAGTGGAAGGGCCAGTGCCCGGTCGGCGAAGAAGACGACGAAGCAACCTGACGCCGAGGGCGTAGCCCTTGCTCCACGTTAGTCCTTCATGGGCGCAGCAGCAGCCTGATGTCCTCGCCCACCTGGCGCTGGTCAACCACACGCAGGCGACGCTGCTGGTCCATGGCGTCGATGCCGAGACCGGCCAGCAACGGGCGTCCGTTGTCGCCCAGCAACGTGGGGGCCTGGTACAGCAGCAGTTCGTCCACCCAGCCGCCGCGCAGCAGCGCACCCGCCAGCGTCGCGCCGGCTTCGGTGTGCACTTCATTGATGCCGCGCTCGGCCAGCAGCGCCAGCACCGCGCCCAGATCCAACCGTCCCTTTGCGCTGGGCACGCTGGCAAATTCTGCGTCCGCCGCATCCGGCGCACTCACCGCCGCATCGTGCAGGTACAGCGTCGGTGCCCCGCCCTCGCGCACGCGCCTGCATTCGAGCGAACGCAGGCGCGAGTCGAGCACCACGCGCAGTGGCGGCATCACCTCGGTGCCGGCCAAGCGCACGGTCAGCATCGGGTCGTCGGCGAGTACGGTATCGGCACCGGTCAGGATCGCGCCAGCGCGTGCCCGCCAGTGCTGCACGTCTTCGCGCGCAGCCGGGCCGGTAATCCACTTGGAGCTGCCATCGGCCATCGCGGTGCGGCCATCAAGGCTGGCGGCCAGTTTCACCCGCAGCCATGGGCGGTTGCGCTCCACGCGCGACAGGTAACCTTTGTTGAGCTCGCGCGCCTGCGCCGCCATCAGCCCTTCGACAACTTCGATGCCGGCATTGCGCAGCAGATCGAAGCCACCGCCATCGACCTTGGGGAACGGATCGCGCATCGCCGCGACCACGCGCGACACGCCTGCTTCGATCAGCGCCAGCGCACACGGCGGCGTGCGCCCGTAGTGCGCACAGGGCTCCAGGGTGACGTAGGCAGTGGCACCGCGGGCTTCGCTGCCGGCCTCGCGCAGCGCGAACACTTCGGCGTGCGGTCCACCGGCGCGCTGGTGCCAGCCCTGCCCGACCACGCGTTCGCCATGGGCGATCACGCAGCCGACCATCGGGTTGGGGCGGGTGGTGTAGGCGGCACGCCCGGCCAGGCGAAGTGCGTTGGCCATGTGCAGGTGGTCGAGGATGGAGAACGAAGTGGTCATGCGGCCATGGTAACGCCGCCGGTGTGGATCCATGCCATCAGTGCCAACCAAGGTTGGCACCCACCAGAGCAAAGGAGATCCACGCCATCAGTGCCAACCAAGGTTGAGACCCGCCAGGACAAAGTAGATCCACGCCATGCGTGGATGGGCGCCATCAGCGCCAACCAAGGTTGGCACCCACCAAGGCAGAGGCGGTCAGCCCTTCTTCTTCTTGGTCAGGGCGATCACGTCGCCCAGCAGCTGCAGCTGTTCGGTACTGGACGGCAGGTCGCGTTCAAGCTTTTCGATCTCCTCGCGGAAATCGGCCACGTCCTCGAAGCTGCGGTAGACCGAAGCGAAGCGCACATAGCCGACATGGTCGAGCTTGCGCAGTTCGTTCATGACGAACTCGCCGACCTTGATCGAGGGCACTTCGCGCTCACCGCTGATGCGCAGCTGGTGGACCACAGCGCGTACTGCCGCTTCGATCTTGTCTTCGGCCACCGCACGCTTCTGCAGCGCGCGGTCGAAGCCAGCGCGGACCTTGCGCTGGTCGAACGCTTCGCGGGTGCCATCGCTCTTGACGATGGCCGGCAGCTTCAGCTCGACTGTTTCCATGGTGCTGAAGCGCTCGCCGCAGGCTTCGCATTCACGCCGACGGCGGATCGTCGCGCCGTCTTCAGAGACGCGCGAGTCGATGACCCGGGTATCGGCATGTTGGCAGAAGGGGCAATGCATGGAACGCCTGGCTCAGGGAAATACCTATTGCCACGGTCATGGCAGCGTCGCAAAGGTACCTGAGAAGGGGCCCGGCAGCAAATGCTGTCTGCGCGGAAGTGCCTGCATTTCGGTCGAACCGAGCCTTCAGCGCGGTCAGCGCTGCGCGTTCAAGCGGGTGCCGGCGGCGCCGAGGCCGCGCGCGCCCAACGCAACCACACCAGGTGCCCTGCCATCACCAGCAGCGGTGGGCCAAAGCCGAGGAAGGCAAATGTCGAGATCTCCCCATGCTTGAAGGTGAAGTACAGCGTGGCCGCAACGACGCCCAATGCGGCCAGGGCCCCCACCCCCAGCCCTACCCAGGCGACAACCGGGGAGTGGCGCAGGCCGGTGACACCTCGCCACAGGTACAGGCCGCTCAGCCACAACCACGACAGCAGGCCGATGATTCCGGCCGACGACCACAGCAGCAACAGCCAGTGCTCGTCGCCCGTCAGATACTTGCCGTCCCATACGACCATCAACCCCAGCACGGCACCCGTGCCGCCTGCCGCCACGGCGGGCAGGCCCACCAGCAGGCCGGCGATCGCCATCCAGCGTTTGTGCAGACGCTCATCCATGCGTTCGATCTCCTTCCATGGGCCACGTCATCCGCGGCGTTTGATCCACAGCAGCATCGCAGCCGGCACCAGCATCGACGGGCCCAACAGTAACAAGCCGATGCCTTCGGCATGCACGGCGATGCCCCACCACAGCGCCAGCCCCAGCGGGGGCAAGGCGGCGAGACCGCCTGCCAGCAGCATCCACCACCAGAGGCGGTGCACGTGCAGCCCGGCACGCCCCTGCATCAGAAAACCCGCGCTGAGCCACAACCAGGCCAGGCAGCCGGCAATGCCGGTCAGGCCCCACAGCGGCATCAGGGTCACCGCGGCCAGCGTGCCATGGCCGAACTGGCCCAGCCCCGTCAGCAGCAGCATCGTCGCCGCGGCACCACCCGCCACCAGGCTGGGCAGGCCAAACAGCACCGCCAGCCCGGTGTACAGGTACTTGAGGCGGCGCTCATCCACGCGGGCCTACTCCTCTGATCGCGCCGGGCCGGATGGCTCGCCCAGGGCGTCAGCACGCAGCCGCAGGAGGATCAACGTACCGGTGGGCACCAACAGGGACGGCCCGGCGAACAGCCCGCTGAGCACGGACGAACCCAGCTCGGCGAAGTAATACAGCGCCATCGCCACCAAGGGCAGGCCTGCCAGCACGCCCAGGCCCAGCAGCAGCCACCAGCGGCGTGATGCCATGTACAGCCCGCGTGCACCATCGCGCAGCCAGACGATGCTGAGTGCGACCCAGGCCACGAGGCCGGCGATCGCGCACGATCCCCACGCGAACATGCCGGCGGCAAACCACAGTTTGTCCGCGTCCAGCGAGACGAGCCCGATCACGCCCATGACCACGGCGATGCAGGCGCCGGCACCGCCGAAGAACAGGCTGGGCAGGCCGAACAGCACCGCCAGCGCGGTGTACAGGTACTTGAGGCGGCGCTCATCCATGCGCGGGATTCCTGGTGACGGGGTCAGAGCCCTTCCCTGCGGGAAGGGATCCGACCCCTGCGTCGATCCGGAAGGCGGGGGCGGATCCCTTTCCGCCAGGAAAGGGCTCTGACCCCGGCCCTGATCAGCCGTAGACCGGGTACTTGCGGCACTGCGCGCTGACGGCATCGCGCACGCGGGCAATGACGGCGTCATCGTTCGGCGCGTCGAGCACGTCGGCGATCCAGTTGGCCAGGTCCACGCAGTCCTGTTCGACGTAGCCACGGGTGGTCACCGCCGGGGTGCCCAGGCGCAGGCCCGAGGTCACGAACGGCGAACGCGGGTCGTTCGGCACCGAGTTCTTGTTGACGGTGATGTGGGCCTTGCCCAGCGCCGCTTCCGCGTCCTTGCCGGACACGTCCTTGCCGATCATGTCGACCAGCATCAGGTGGTTCTGGGTGCCGCCGGAGACGATCTTGTAGCCACGCTCGATCAGCGTATTGGCCATCGCCTGGGCGTTCTTCACCACCTGCTGCTGGTAGGCCTTGAAGCCCGGTTCCAGCGCTTCCTTGAAGGCCACGGCCTTGCCGGCGATGACGTGCATCAGCGGACCGCCCTGGATGCCCGGGAACACGATCGACTGCAGCTTCTTGACCAGGTCTTCGTCGGCGCCCTTGGCGATGATGATGCCGCCACGCGGGCCGCGCAGGGTCTTGTGGGTGGTGGAGGTGACCACGTGGGCGTGTTCCAGCGGGCTCGGGTAGACGCCT
The DNA here is from genome assembly GCF_059372495.1 of Stenotrophomonas sp. YJH_SMC_80. Lineage (NCBI taxonomy): Bacteria > Pseudomonadati > Pseudomonadota > Gammaproteobacteria > Lysobacterales > Lysobacteraceae > Stenotrophomonas > Stenotrophomonas sp. YJH_SMC_80. Next base: position 28,633 of record NZ_JCAFVP010000007.1, on the reverse strand, counting down.
GCAGCCACCAGACCGGCAACGTGGGCCATGTCGACGAACAGGTAGGCACCGACCTTGTCGGCGATGGCGCGGAAGCGCGCCCAGTCGATCACCTGCGAGTAGGCGGAGAAGCCGGCCACGACCATCTTCGGCTTGTGCTCCAGGGCCAGGCGCTCGACTTCGTCGTAATCGATCAGGCCCTGGTCGTTCACACCGTACTGCACGGCGTTGAACAGCTTGCCCGAGGCGTTCACCTTGGCGCCGTGGGTGAGGTGGCCGCCGTGGGCCAGGCTCATGCCGAGGATGGTGTCACCCGGCTGCAGCAGGGCGAAGTACACGGCCTGGTTGGCCTGCGAGCCGCTGTGCGGCTGCACGTTGGCGTAGTCGGCGCCGAACAGCTGCTTCAGGCGATCGATCGCCAGCTGCTCGGCGATGTCCACGTACTCGCAGCCACCGTAGTAGCGCTTGCCCGGGTAGCCTTCGGCGTACTTGTTGGTCAGCTGGCTGCCCTGGGCTTCCATCACCGCCGGGCTGGTGTAGTTCTCGCTGGCGATCAGCTCGACGTGGTCTTCCTGGCGCTGGGTTTCAGCGGCGATGGCCTTGGCCAGTTCGGGATCGTAGGATTCGATGCGGACGTCACGCGGGAACATCGGGTACTCCAGCAGGCAGGGAAAAGGGGTACGGCTCAGCCCCCGATTGTAGCCCCGCACCGGCCCGCTGGGGCCGAAACGGACGGGGCCGGCATTCCCGAAGGAATCCGGCCCCGTATGGTTTCGAGGGATGTTGTGGGGTCAGACCCCTTTCCGATGGAAAGGGGTCCGACCCCGGCCGCGATCCTCAGCGGCTGCTGAGCACGTACTGGGCGATCACACCGGTGGCGATGGCCACCAGCAGCATGTTGCCGCGGTCATCGCGGATCCACTGGTGCCCGTAGGGCGGGCGACGCAGGTTGTAGCGCGGGTAGTCGTTCACCACGTAGATCGGGCCGCGGTAGTAGTCGCGATAGCGGTGGCCGACCTTCCAGCCATAGCCCGGGCCGTAGGCCGGACGATAGACCACGCGCGGCGGTGCCGGGCGGTAGTAGCGGTCATGGTCGCGATGCCAGTCGCGGCGGTCGCGTTCCCAGTCGCGACGGGCCTCGCGGCGGTCGCGCTCCCAGTCGCGGCGGTCCTGGCGCCACTCACGGCGATCCTCGCGCCATTCACGGCGGTCGTGGTCGCGGCGATGGTCGTTGTCGGCGAATGCCGGGGCCACGGCGCCCAGTGCCAGCACAGAGGCCACGGCACTGGCCATTACTCGATTGATGCGCATGTCAGACCTCTGCTTGGTGGGTGGTGAGCCCATATTGCGCAACCGATCTGAACCGTTTCCGGCTGGAAACGCTTCCCGCTGCAGGACTGTGACCGGGTATTCAGGCGATAGCCAGCCCGGCGGCGCCTCCCGGGAGCGGCCCGGAACCGGTTCCGGCTATAATTGGCGGTATTCCATTTCAGTCTGTGCCCGCTGCCGCAACGGGATCTATCCGTGACGGGTCGGGCGCAGGGCCGCGCCTACGGAGACCGCATGTCCTCGCAATACATCTACACCATGAACCGCGTGTCCAAGGTGGTCCCGCCCAAGCGGCAGATCATCAAGGACATCTCGCTGTCCTTCTTCCCGGGCGCGAAGATCGGCCTGCTGGGCCTGAACGGCGCCGGCAAGTCCACCGTGCTGAAGATCATGGCCGGCGTGGACACCGATTTCGAGGGCGAGGCCCGCCCGCAGCCGGGCATCAAGGTCGGTTACCTGGCGCAGGAACCGGAACTGGACCCGACCAAGACCGTGCGTGAAGCGGTCGAGGAAGGCGTGGGCGAAGTGCTGCAGGCCCAGGCCGCGCTGGAAGCGGTGTACGCCGCCTACGCCGAGGAAGGCGCCGACTTCGACGCGCTGGCCAAGGAACAGGAGCGCCTGGAGGCGATCCTGGCCGCTGGCGACGCACACACGCTGGAAAACCAGCTGGACGTGGCCGCCGACGCGCTGCGCCTGCCGCCGTGGGATGCCATCGTCGGCAAGCTGTCAGGTGGTGAAAAGCGCCGCGTGGCCCTGTGCCGCCTGCTGCTGCAGAAGCCGGACATGCTGCTGCTCGACGAACCGACCAACCACCTCGACGCCGAGTCGGTGGAATGGCTGGAACAGTTCCTGGCGCGCTACACCGGCACCGTGGTGGCCGTCACCCACGATCGCTACTTCCTGGACAACGCCGCCGAGTGGATCCTGGAACTGGACCGCGGCCGCGGCATTCCGTGGAAGGGCAACTACACCGACTGGCTGACCCAGAAGGACGAGCGCCTGAAGCAGGAAGACAATCAGGAAAAGGCCCGCCAAAAGGCGATCCAGAAGGAACTGGAGTGGTCGCGCCAGAACGCCAAGGGCGGCCGCACCAAGGGCAAGGCCCGTCTGGCCCGCCTGGAAGAGCTGCAGTCGGTCGATTACCAGAAGCGCAACGAGACCAACGAAATCTTCATCCCGCCGGGCGAGCGCCTGGGCAATGCGGTGATGGAGTTCAAGAACGTCTCCAAGAAGTTCGGCGACCGCCTGCTGTTCGACAACCTGAGCTTCCTGGTGCCGGCCGGTGCCATCGTCGGCATCATCGGCCCGAACGGTGCCGGTAAGTCGACCCTGTTCAAGATGATCACCGGCCAGGAAAAGCCGGATACGGGCGAGATCGTGGTCGGCCCGACCGTGAAGCTGTCCTACGTGGACCAGAGCCGCGACGCGCTGGAAGGCAACCACAACGTCTTCCAGGAAATCGCGGGCGGCCTGGACATCCTCAACATCAACGGCATCGAGATCCAGTCGCGCGCCTACATCGGCCGCTTCAACTTCAAGGGCCAGGACCAGCAGAAGATGGTCGGTTCGCTGTCCGGTGGTGAGCGTGGCCGCCTGCACATGGCCAAGACCCTGCTGCAGGGTGGCAACGTGCTGCTGCTCGACGAACCGTCCAACGACCTGGACATCGAAACCCTGCGTGCGCTGGAAGATGCGCTGCTGGAGTTCCCGGGCAACACCTTCGTCATCTCGCATGACCGCTGGTTCCTGGATCGCATCGCGACCCACATCCTGGCGTTCGAAGGCGACTCGCACGTGGAGTTCTTCCAGGGCAACTACCGCGAGTACGAAGAAGACAAGCGCCGCCGCATGGGTGACGACGCTGCGCCGAAGCGCCTGCGCTTCAAGGCGCTGAAGTAAGCCATACCGCAGAAAACGAAAGGCCGCGCTCGCGCGGCCTTTCGTCTTTCAGGCGTTCCTGTCGCCATGGATGCCCGCTTTCCGGGTGTTTTCGCCGGCCGGGATTCAACCGTTGATGAACGCAGACGCCTCAAGCGGGCTTGAATCCTTGTCGTAATCGGACTTTGCAATTCGTTGTATGTTTTCACTCGCCTGCATCGGTTTTCCTACGTTCCCGCTTCATCCCCCAACGTAGGAAACCGCAATGAAAGCACTGATCATCACCACGGCAGCCCTGCTGCTGTCGGGCACCGCCACGGCCGCGACCACCGACTGGGACGGCTTCTACCTGGGTGCCCAGGCCTCGCATGGCGAGGGGCACAGCAAGGACCGCAGCAATGCCAACGCCTCGGAAAAGAGCGTGCGCGGCTTCACCGGCGGCGTGCAGGGTGGCCGTCGCTGGCAGTTCGACAACAACATCGTGGTCGGCGTTGAAGGCGCGCTGTCGTTCGGCAACGTCAGCCGTGACTGGAAGGATCGCGAGCAGCACCGGTACAGCCCGTACTACGGCAAGGACGCGGTGACCCGTTCGGGCACCTTCGATGTGACGCTGGGCCGTGCGATGGGCCGCTGGCTGCCCTACGTCGGCGCGGGCGTGACCGTGGCCCAGCAGGAATTCACCCTGGGCTGCGACAAGTCGCTGGTGGAAGCCACCAACGGCTGCCGCGTGGCCGAATTCGAGACCCGCGCCTCGCACCTGTCCACCGGCGCCCATGCCACCGCAGGCGTGCTGTACCGCTTCAACGACCGCCTCTCGGCCGGTGCCGAATACCGCTACACCCACCTGGGTTCCAGCCCGGTGACCCTGGAAGACCCCAACTACCCTGCTGCGGCCCGTCGCAGCTTCCATACCGACTACAGCAGCGTTACGCTGAAGTTGAACTACCACTTCTAACCGCCTGGCGACGCACCCGCAGGTCCCCCAGGGCGGCAGGGCGCGCAGGCACGAGAGATCTGCGATGTCCCTGTTCGAGCGCCTGTTCCAGCTGCAGCAGCACGGCACCACCGTGCGCACCGAGCTGCTGGCCGGTGTCACCACCTTCCTGACGATGTCCTACATCGTCTTCGTGAACCCCGAAATCCTCGGCACCACCGGCATGGACGCCGGTGCAGTGTTCGTGGCCACCTGCCTGGCCGCTGCGCTGGGTTCGGCGGTGATGGCGCTGGCCGCCAACTTCCCGGTCGGCATGGCGCCCGGCATGGGCCTGAACGCGTTCTTCGCCTTCACCGTGGTCGGTGCCGCTGGCCTGCCGTGGCAGCAGGCGCTGGGTGCGGTGTTCATCTCCGGCCTGGTGTTCCTGGTGCTGTCGCTGACCGGTGTACGCGCGTGGCTGGTGTCGGGCATTCCGTCGTCGCTACGCTCGGCCATCGTGGCCGGCATCGGCCTGTTCCTGGCGATCATCGCGCTGCAGAAGTCGGGCGTGATCGTCGGCAATGAAGACACGCTGGTGGCACTGGGCCCGTTGAACACAGCGCCGCCGCTGCTGGCACTGGCCGGCTTCCTGCTGATCGCGGTGCTGGAAGCGCGCCGCATCCGCGGTGCGATCCTGATCGGCATCCTGGCCGTGACCGGCGCTGGCTGGGCATTGGGCGACGTGCAGTACCAGGGTCTGGTCTCGCTGCCGCCGAGCCTTGCACCCACCTTCCTGCAGCTGGACCTGCCGGGCCTGCTGCACCATGACGGCGGCGCACCCATCGCAGTACTTCTGCAGGTGGTGCTGGTGTTCGTGCTGGTGGAGGTGTTCGATGCCACCGGCACGCTGTACGGCGTGGTCGGCCGTGCCGGCCTGCTGAAGCTGCCGGGCGCGCAGAAGCGTTTCGGCCGCGCGCTGCTGGCCGACAGCACCGCGATCGTGGCGGGCTCGATGCTCGGCACCAGCAGCACCACGGCCTTTGCCGAAAGCGCCTCTGGCGTGCAGGTGGGCGGCCGTACCGGCCTGACCGCACTGGTGGTGTCGGCGCTGTTTCTGGCGGCGCTGCTGTTCTCGCCGTTGGCGGCGATGGTGCCCAGCTATGCCACCGCGCCGGCCCTGTTGTTCGTGGCCGGCCTGATGCTGCGTGAGCTGGTGGAAGTGGACTGGAGCGACCTGACCGAATCGGTGCCAGCCGCGCTGTGTGCGCTGGCGATGCCGTTCACCTACTCGATTGCCAACGGCCTGGCGTTCGGCTTCATCGCCTATGCCGCGCTGAAGGCCGGTACCGGGCGCTGGCGCGAAGTGCATCCGGCGGTGTGGCTGGTGGCGGTGCTGTTTACCCTGCGCTACGCGTTGGAGTGATGCCTGGCTGAGGGTCAGAGCCCATTGCTGCGCAATGGGATCCGATCCCATCGGTAGTGCCGGGCCATGCCCGGCGGATAGCACGCTCAGCGCTTGGGCTGCAGGCGGCCGTCGGCGGCGAAACGCCATCGTCCTTCGGCCCAGCCACGACCGAACAGCGCCAGCATCTGCGAGTAATAGGCCGGTGCGTCAGCACGCTGCTGCTCCGTACTGGGGAGACTGGCCAACAATATATCGGCACGCTCCGCTTCGCCCTGCGCGATCAGATACGGCAGCAGTGCAGCGCGGAATCCGTAGTTGCCTTCACCCTGCCCCTGGCCACTGCGGGTGTCGATCTTCTCCCACATCGGTGCACCACTGCGCAGGCGCTGCAGCGGCCCGGACAGGGCCGCCAGCTGCGCACGGAACAACGGATCGCGCGGTGCGGTCATGCCTGCCCAGGTGTAGCAGCGGATGGCATCGTAGCTGCCGACCGCGCCACGCACCGGATCGACGACGAAGCGATCGCCTTTCCACGCCGCCCAGTCCGGTGCGAACCCGTGTGGGCTGGTCTGCTGCAACAGCTGCACGCTGTTGCGCGCCAGCGCCTGCCACGGCCCGCTACGATCCTCCACTGCAAAGCGGCGCAGCAGCGGCAGTGGCAGATAGCTGGGGTTGACCCGCGTGGCGTCCCCTTCGGTGAATCCCTGTGGGCCCGGCAGCAACATCGGGCCGAGCCCGGGCAGGTCCACGATCTCGCGTGCCCGCACCTGCGCGAGCATGCCCTCGGCGATGGCCTTCAACGCGGGACGCCGCCACAGCCGCGCGCCTTCCAGCAGCGCGTAGGCCAGCCAGAGATCGGAGTCCGAGGCCGGGTTGCCGTCCAGTACCCGCCAGCTTCCCTTGTCATCCCGCCCCCACAACCAGGCGGGCAGATGCTGGCGCATGTCGCCACCGGCGAGGTTGTCCTGGGTCCAGCCCAGGATGCGGTCGAACAGCGCCTGGTCGTTGTCGGCCAGGGCGAAGAACAACGCATAGGACTGGCCTTCGGAAGTGCTGCGCTGATCGTCCTGGCTGCGATCGATCATGCGTCCGTCGCGGCTCAGGCTGCTTTCGACCAGTACCTGCCAGGCCGGCCAGCGCGCTGCGGGCGCGGCCTGCGCATGGCGCCAGCCAAGCAGCGGCAGCGTGGCGGCCGCCTGCAGCAGGCGCCGTCGCTGCAGGTCAGCGGAACTCGCCATATGGCACCAGTGGCGATACGGGCAACGGCAGGTTTCCCTGCCAGGGCTTGACGGTGTAGCGCAGGTAGAGCTGGAACGAGTTCGGTGAGAAATCGCGGCTGCGCTGCAGGGTGCCGGCGGCGCCAAGCACGAAGTGGTCGCCCAGGCGGCGCTCGACCGCGCCGTACAGGCGGTAGCCGGTGCCGGTGCTCCGGCTGTCGCCGGTATACAGGCCGGCCTCGTCCAGCCGCAGCGGGCCATACTGCGGCTCCAGCTGCTCGATCACGCGATCGATCAAGGCCTGGTCGGGGAAGCGGCTGATCGAGGACGTGCGCGCGCTGGACACGCTGACCGAGCCATCCACGCGCACCGACCACACGTCGTTGCGCCAGGCGAAGCTGACCGGCAGGCTCAGCGACGCATAGCGCTGAGGACTGTAGTAACCGCCCTGGCCCAGCGAGTAGCCGCCCAGGTCCTTCTGGTAGCGCCAGTACATCGCGGTGGTGCCCACGTCCAGCCGCATGTCGGGGCGCTGGATCAGCTTGTGATACCAGCCCACCATCGCGCGTGCGCGGGTGTTGTCGGCCACGTTGTGGCCGGTCAGCCGATGCCAGCTCCAGTTCGACCACACCCCATCACGGCCGCCCTGGTCGTAGCCGAGGCTGAAGGTCACGCCGTTGGCGGTGACGCCGCCCCAGCTGATGCCACTGCGCGGATCAACCGCGCCGGCCTGCGACAGCAGCGAATTGGTCATCGGCCGCCGCGACACCGTGGCGCCCCAGCCGAAGCGCCCGAGGTCGCCATTGAGGGTGACACCGCCGAGCCAGTTGCCGACCACGTAGTTGGATGGGGTGTGGCCGATATCCAGGTTCCAGCGGTCGTCCAGGGTGCGCCAGCCGACGGCGAAGCCAGCGCCGGAGGTGCGCCGCTGATGGACGAAACGGGTGCACCCTGGTGCGCGCAGGCGGCTGTTGTCGGCCTGCAGCAGATCCAGGTCGCAGCTGCCGAAATCCTCGTCGTAGGCGCCGTTCCCGTCGGTCTGGAAGCGGCCGGCGTCGAAGCTCACCTGTTCGATGCGCGCCCAGCCCAGGCCACCGGCAAACGGTGCGTCGAGATGCGCGATGCGGGTATCACGCGACAGCCGCGAGATGCCGGGTGTGCCGTCGCTGCGGCGGCCCGTATCCTGCATCACCGTCAGGGTGGGGTTCTCCTGCTGGTACAGGGTTTCCACGTCGCTGCGCAGGCTGCGCCGCAACCAGTCGTCGCCTGCGGTCTCGCGGCTGGCCAGGGTCAGCGCGCGGTTGTCGCGCGGCGTGGCCTGGCTGGAAGCCAACAGGCCGTTGTCGGCCATCGCCTGCGCGTACATGTCCAGCGCCTGCTGTGGATCATCGCGGCGCACCAGTCGTGCCGCGTCACGCCAGGACTGTGCATCGGGCCCGGCCTTGCGCGCCAGCAGCGCGCGCAGGATCGCCAGGGCCTTCGTGTCCTCGCGCAGGTCGGTCCAGATGGTGGCGAGCTGGCGCTGCTGGCCGATCCCGGCATCGTCCACTGCCGGCGGTGCGTCGTGCATCTGGCGGCGTGCGCTGGCCAGATCGCCGGTGCCGATCCAGGCCTGTACCTGGCCCAGCTGCGCATCCACATTGTCCGGCTGTGCAACAAGCACGCGCTGGTAGTAGTGCAGTGCCTGCGCATGATCGCCGCGCAGGCGCGCCCACTCGGCCATCAGCAGATCATTGTCGGTGCTGGACGGTTGCTGCTGCAGCAGCGCGATGGCTTCGGCCTCCCTGCCCTGCGCACGCAGATCCCACAGATGATCGACCAGCTGCTGCCGCTGCAGGCGCGCCGACAGCGCGCGGATGTCGTCGTCCCACTGCGCCTGCGGCAGCCCATCGAGCACCGCCAGCGCCTGCGGCAGCCGATCGGATCCCGACAGATAGAGCGCCTGCGCGTAGCGCGCCTCGGCACTGTCGTTGTGCGTGGCCATGCCGGCCACCACCACGTCGGCCTCCTCCTGCCGGCCGGCGGCGCGCAGCTCGTTGCCGAGCGCATAGGCCAGCCATGCATCGCCCGGCAGTTCGCCGCGCAGCTGCTGTCCCAGCGTGATCGCGGTGCTTGCATCACCGGCAGCCAACGCCTGCTCGCGGCGTTCACGCAGTCGACTGATCTGCAGCTGGCGCAGGTCTTCGGCATACAACCTGCGCTGGGCGGCAGGCAACGCGTTGATGAAGGCTTCCAACCGCTGCGGGTCGGTGCGGCCGTAGAGCTGCACCAGCTTGCGGACCACGTTGGCGTCGTTGGGCGCCACCCGACGGGCAACCTGCAACTGGCGTTCGGCTGCAGCGTCATCGCCGCGGGCCACGGCCACGTCGACCAGGCCCAGTGCAGCAGTGACGTCGCGGGGCTGCTGGCGACGCGCCTGCGCATACAGTCGCTCGGCCTCGTCCAGCCGGCCGGCCGCCAGCGCCGCATCGGCCTGGTCCAGCTGCAGCCAGTAGCGGGTGCTGGCAATCAGGTCACGCCATTTGTCGTTGCTGTCACCGGCCAGGGTGGCCTGGACCGCACGCTGGAAATAGTTGATGGCCTGCTCGCGGCGGCCCTGTCGCATCAGCGCCATGCCCAGCCCACCCAGCAGGTCGGGCTCGCGCGGATAGCCGCGCAGCGCCTGCAGGAAAGCGCGCTCGGCTTCTTCATTGCGGCCGGCATCGAGCAACTGCTGGCCGCGCAGGCCGGCGCGCCACGCCGGGTCGCTGACCCGCTTGTGCTGGTCGGTGTAGCGCTCGCGCACCAACGCGATGTCGGCAAACGTCGGGTTGCGGGTGATGAAGTCCTGCAGCCTGCGCACACTGCGGTCATCGGCCGGCTGATCCTTCAGGTAGCCCCACTCGGCATCCGCCGCCATGCCGCGGGCTTCCGGATTGCGCCCCATGCGCTGCAGCGCGGCCAGCGCCTCGGCATCGCGGCCGGCAGCGAACAGCATCTGCGACAGCGCCTGCAGCAATGGCACATTGCCCGGATAACTGCGGTCCAGTTCGCTCAGCGCGCGGATCGCCTGTGCACGCCCATCCGCCTGGGCGCCGCGCAGGCGCCAGTACTCCAGGCCCAGCTGCAGGCCGGGCGGATCATCGTTGAACAGGCGCCGGTAGATCGCCAGTGATTCGGCGCTGCGACCACCGGCAGCGAACAGACGCGCCTGCTGCAGATCCTGCTGCAGGTCACCGCGATAAGCCTGCCAGAGGCGCTCGCCGGCGGCCAGTTCACGGGTACCCGTGCCGATCTCGCGCAGGCGCTTCAGGGTCGCCTCGGCATCCTGCAGCTTCTGCTGCGACAGCTGCACTTCCAGGATCGCCACCAGCGTGCCGCGATCATCCGGTGCCAGCATGCGCAGCCGCGCCAGCGCGTCTTCGATCAGGCTCTGGCGGCCGGTGGCCTCGCCAATGCGCACCTGCTGCAGCAGCCACTGGCGCTGCTCGGCGACGGTTCCGCCCGGTGTATCGGGCAAGGCCTGCGCCGCGCAGGGCCCGGCACCGGCCAGTCCCAACAGGACCAGGCCGGAAGCGGTGATCAGCGGATGCCGCGTACGTACCATCAGTGCCCCGGGTCCAGGCGCTTGGCCGCGACCCAGCGCAGCGTGCGCCACAGCAGGAAGGCGACCATCATCACCACCACCGTGGCCAGCACCGCCAGCAGCGCCGGGTGATCGGCCAGGTGGTACCACAGCAGCAGCCACCACGGCAGCGCGCCAACGTAGTAGTGATCGCCGACGAACTGGCTGTGAATGCCCGAGGTACGCAGGATCGCCACCGAACCGGCGATGGCTTCGCGCTTGCCGGTATCGCTGAGTGCATCGTCGAGCAGGCCGTAGTCGGCGGCATTGCTGGCGGCCAGCGAAACGATGCTGCGCTGCGCATGCTTCGGCGACTGCATGCCGATGATCGCGGCAAATGGTGCCTGCGCGCTCACTGCCACTTCGGTCACCGCCGGGTCGCCATCGCGGCTGCCACGGCGGGCCTGTTCCATCGCCTGCTGCGGCGACGGCGACTGGCCGTTGAGCAGGCGCGTGCGCTGGTCATCGATCAGCAGCGACAGCTGCTGGCTGCCGCGCAGTTCGGCCGGCAGGGCGCCCAGCATCAGCAGGTCCGCATCCAGCGCGCTGGCCTGCTTCCAGTCATCGGACAGGCGCAGGCCATAGGCTGGGTAGCCACTCTGCACGCCCAGCCCACCGATGAGGTTCAACAGCAGGCTGACCTGTGCTTCGCTGGCGCTGGAGGGCACCAGCACGACGGTCTCGGACAGATCGGCCATGCGGGTGAAGGGGAAACCACTGAGCGCGAATGCGGACAGGTCCGGCAGGCCCATGTAGTGATGGAAGCCGGAGAAGTCGATGGTCGAGTCTTCTTCGATCGCTGCCTGCAGGTTGGGCGGCAGCACGGTCTGGCAGTGGTCGCGTTGCGCACTGCCCATCACGCTGGCGAAGTTGAAATCGAACCGCAGCTGGTTGCGGTCGCCCAGTTTGAGCGCCGGAATCAGCAGACGCCCGTCGTCGGCACCGGCATCGCCGGCCAGCACCGGCAGGCGGATTTCCTCCAGGCCCTGCTTGCCGTTGCGACGCACCAGCGGGAAGCTGGAGATGAACTGATCGTTGATCGCCACGCCCAGCCGCGATTCATCGCTGCCGAACGGCGGCGTGTAGCGGTAGCGCAGGTTCAGCGGAATGCCCTGGTTGCGCCAGATGAACAGATCCGGCGGCAGGTTGAGGTTGACCGTGATCGGCTGCGGCGACACGCCGTTGGCGTGCAGCTGCTGCGGGTAATCGAGCAGTTCGGCCAAGCGGACGGCACGGTCGGTACGCACCCAGTTCGGTGCGTCGTACGGCTTGCGCGGGGCCAGCGGCTTGATCTCGTCGACGCTGACCTGGCGACCACGGAACAGCACGTTGCCGGCCGCCATCGCGGCCACTGCCTTCAGCAGGTCGTCATCGTTGCGGCCCAGCACCAGCAGCAGCTTGCGCTGCGGGTCTTCCGGCAGCGACATCAGTTCGATCACCGGGCCCTTGACCGGGGCATGGTTGGCGATCACTGGCGGGAACCTGCCGTTGACCGCCAGCACCACCGCGTGGCCCTTGTCCGGCAGCGTGCCGAAGCTGACCGGGAAGCGCGCCTGGCGCCACCAGCCGGACAGGCTGCCGAAGTACGAGGACATCACCGCCGCCGCACGCTGCTGCGCCAGGCTCGGTGCGGCAGCGAACACCACCGGCAGTTCCAGCCGTGCGGTATCGCGCGGATCGAAGAACGGCAGCGGGAAGTTGGCCAGGTCGTCCTGCATCGCCAGCGGCTGGCCGCCCAGGCGCAGCGTGCTGTTGCTGGACAGGTTGACCCACAGCGAGCTGTGCGTCGGCTCTTCGCAGATGTCGGTGTAGTGGCCGACGAACTCCAGCCGGACCTGGTTGAAATCGGCGATCAGGCGCGCGTCCAGCGGCAGCTTGGCCTGCACCGGGCGACCCAGCTGGTCGTTGCTGATCGGCACCACGCCCATCATCGCGTCGTTGAGGTAGACCCGCAGGTGCGACAGGGTCGGCAACAGCGACGGTGACGGCGTGAAGCTCAGATCCAGCTCGGCATCGCGGACCAGGCGGTCACGGCGGACCTGGAACTCGAAGGTGGTGGCGTTGCGCACCCCCGACAACAGCGTGTCCTGGCGACGCCCCAGCTGCGCGAAGGTGTTCTGCCGCTGCCAGGGCCAGGCGCTGCCCGTCCAGGTCTGCGCCAGCGCGGGCTCGGCACCGGCGGCGGGAGGGGTGGCTGGCGCGGCCGGCACGCTCGGCACCGGCGGCGCGGCAGGCGCTGTGGTAGGAGGGGCGACCGGTGCCGGAGCAGGCGCGCCGTTGCCTGACGCCACGGGCAGGGCCAGCAGGGGCAGCAGCAGCCAGCGCAGAGAGGACGGAAGGGTCATGGACGAAGCCCTGGATCAGCGGCTGGGTCAGCCGGGTGGGAAGGAAGCGGACGTTGCGGAGCAAAACTGGCCAGCCATCGCAGCAGGCGACGGTTCCAGTGTGCCGGGCGGTCAAGGTCGAACGGTGCGAAATCACCCATCCGCCGATAGCCGCGCCAGCCCAGGACCAGCACGCTCCACAGGCTGCGCGGCAGGCTCTTGGGTTGGTAACCGGCGTGCCAGTCGAGCCAGGCATCGGCGCGGGCAAACGTGCACTGGGCGAACTCCACGCGCTGGCGTTCGTCCTCGAACAGCAGCAGCAGGCCCAGTCGCTGGCCGACGGTGCGCTGCACCCGCGCCGGGAACGCGAATTCGCGGCGGCCCCGCCCCAGCAGCACCTGCACGCGCTGGCCCTCGGCCAGCTGTGCGTCTTCGCCGAGTTCAACGCCTACGCCATCGTTGGAATAGTCCTGCAGCACGCCGCGCAGGCGGCGGCCATCAGGCACCTGCAGCGCCATCGGCAGGTGGGTGGTGACGCGATGCGTGCGCCGCACCTGCTGTACTTCTGCGGCAACCGCCAGCGCACCGCCGATGATCAGCAGGTTGTACAGCACCCACAGCGAGCTGACGACCACCGTGCCGCGTTCATCGAGCGGCCCGTGCATGAAGCGCCACACGGCAAAGCACAGGCCAAGCACGTTCAGCAGCGCCAGCACCAGGTAGGGCTGCGCCACGCGCCAGTCGAATCGGTCGCCGGCCTGGGTGCCGCCCTTGTCGGTGACGTTGAATTTGCCACGGCCCGGGCTGAACAGTGCCACGGTGGTGGGACGCGCGATGTACCAGGCCAGCACCGTCTCGTACACCTCGCCCCAGAACGGCCGCCGGTACTTGCCCTGGATGCGTGCGTTGGTGAGGCTGGCGTGGGCCATGTGCGGCACCACGAACAGCAGGATGGCCAGCGCCGGCGCATAGATGATGTAGACGTGCAGCAGCAGGAACGCCAGCGGCGCGGTGAGGAACACCAGGCGTGGAATGCCGGCCAGGAAATGCAGCATCGCGTTGGCGTAGCAGAAGCGCTGGAACAGGCTCAGGCCTTTGCCCAGCAGCGGGTTGTCGATGCGGAAGATCTGCACCATGCCGCGCGCCCAGCGGATGCGCTGGTTGACGTGCGCGCCGAGGCTGTCGGTGGCCAGGCCGGCCGCCTGCGGAATGCGCAGGTAGGCCGAGTTCCAGCCCTTGCGATGCAGGCGCAGCGCGGTGTGTGCATCTTCGGTGACGGTTTCGGTGGCAAACCCGCCGATGGCATCGATGGCCTTACGCCGCAGTACTGCGCAGGAGCCGCAGAAGAACGCCGCGTTCCACAGGTCGTTGCCGTCCTGCACCAGTCCGTAGAACAGCTCGCCTTCGTTGGGGTCGCTGCGGAACACCTGCAGGTTGCGTTCGAACGGATCGGCCGAGAAGAAGTGGTGCGGGGTCTGCACCAGCGCCAGTTTCGGGTCGCGCAGGAACCAGCCGCAGGTGATCTGCAGGAACGAACGCACCGGCAGGTGATCGCTGCGGCCAGGCCACCTGCACGTAGCCCAGCATCAGCACCAGCCACGAATAGGTTTCCGCCGCCAGCAGCACCACGCCACAGACCAGGTCGAAGGTGCTGTTCCAGTTCAGCGTGGCGGTATAGCGCCACCACAGGTAGCGACAGGACACGGTGATCGACAGCACCACCAGCACCAGCGTCGCATAGCGCCCCTGCATGCGCCGTACCAGCAGCGCGATGACCCACAGCAGCAAGACGAACACGAACTGCGCGAGATAGGTGAACGGCTGGGTGATGCACAGCGCCGCCAGCCCCAGCGTGGCCAACCCGACCAGCAGGGTCAGCACATGCCGCGAACGTGGCGACAGGCTGCCCACCTTGCGGCCGAACCAGGCCGCCACACGGCTGTTCCAGAATTCACTGGGCGCATCGCGCATCGCGCGCAGATAGCGCAGGCGGCCGCGACCGGCCGCGCCACGCAGTTCGGCAATGCGTTCGCGACGGGCCTGGGCCAACCGTTGCCGCCTCAGCGAAGGCTGCGGTACCAACCGCACCACCGACAGCCACATGGCCTGGATCAGCAACCGCAGTGGATCGCCAGGGCGCCAGCGACGGTCGCCCTGGATCTGCGGGAAGGCGTTGCGCAGGCGCGGGGCCTGTGCCTGCCACGCTGGCCCTTCCAGGCGCAGGAATGCCCAGCCCACGCATTGCAGCAACCACAGCAGCGACCGGGTCGGCCAGGACGCATGCACGCGTTCGCGCAGGCGCCCCCAGCCCAGGTAGTAGACGCGGGCGCCCATCAGCGTGCCCCCATCGCGGCCTGGCGCCGTGCGGCCTCGGCCAGACACCACAGCACCAGGCCATCGACATCGGCAGCGGCCAGCGAATCGGTCGCATAGCGCCCCAGTGGCTGCTTGCTGGCCAGTGCGGAGGGCACCCGCGCATCCTCGTGCAGCGGCTGCGGCACCAGCCGCGCGCCGTGCGCGTGCAGCCACAGCTGCATCAGGTCGCGCTGCACCGGAATGACCGGATCGTAGCGGTTGGCCAGCAGCAGGCGGGTGTCATCCGGCTGCCGTTGCAGGAACACATGGCTGACCGGATCGACACAGGCCAGGCGCAGCGGCAGCGTGCAGCGCGCGTGCTGGTTGATGGCCGCAGCGTGCGCCGGCAGGCGCTGCGGCAGGTCGAACAGGATCCAGTCGAACTGGGTCTCCAGCAGCGGAATGCGCTCGGCCCAGGTGGCCGGTGCCTGCTGCAGCTGCTGTTCGATGCGCATCGCGGCCTCGGCGTCGACACGACCATAAGGCAGCACCGCGAGTCCTGCTGCGACGGCGTAGGCGGCATCACGCCAGTCCGTACCGTCCAGCTGTGCGCGCGCCCAGCCGGTGTCCACGTCGACAGGCAGGCCGAGGTGCAGGCCGAGCATCTGGTCCGGGCTGCATTCGACCAGCAGCACACGCTTCCCCTGGGCATGCAGGCCCTGGCCCAGCGCGGCCAGCACCGTGGTGACGCCGGTTCCGCCATGGATGCCCTGCAGCGACAGCAAGGTGTTCATCGGCGCGGCTCCAGCTCGGCCAGCAACGGCCAGCGCGCCAGTGCCCGTGCGCGTTCCCGCTGGGCCGAGAAGTCCACATAGGGCAGCCCCGGCATGTCCAGGCTGCGGCGCAGCAGGTCGATGTCGTCCTCTTCCACGGACAGCGTGACCGGCACGGCAAGAATGTCGGCAGGCATCAGCGGGCCTCCTCCGGGTAGGGGCTCCAGGTCTGGCTGCCCTGCAGCTGCAGCCAGGGCTTGCCGGCGTACTCGATGACCTTGGCGCCTTCGTTCTCCGATACCGACGGCGTCTGCGGCAGCCCCTTCAGCAGGCTGTCCCAGTTGCGCTCGCTCGGCGGCGACTGGGCGTTCAGCGCGTACACGCGCGACACCAGCTCGGACACCGCCAGGTAGCTGCTCGGTTCGGGGACATGACGCGGGCCGCCGGCCGCAGGTGCGCCCATGCCGATCAGCTTCACGCCCACCGGCACGTGGGTGATCGACGGGCTGGGGATCTCACGCATGCCCGGAATCTGCATGCGGTCGCCATGCAGGGCCGCGCCATGCTCGGGCACCACCACGATCATCGCGCGGCGGCCACTCTTTTCCACCGCGTCGACGAATCCGGCCATGTCGCCCAGCACCATTTCCGCACGTGCCTTGTAGTCGGCGGCGTTGGAGCGGCCATCGGCACCAACGATACGGTTGCCATCGTGCAGCGAGATCGTGTTGTAGAACAGCGCCACCTGCTGGCTGGAACCGGCCATCCTCTGCTTCCACCAGGCCATCAGCACATCGCCATCGCGGCGCAACGGCGACTTGTCGAAGGCCACCAGCGCAGTCGGAAATGCGCTGATATCCATCGGCTGCGCCTGCAGCCCGCCATACTGGTGCAGTTCACCGATGAAATCGTCGAAGTGGCCGTCATGGTTCATCGCCAGCTCGCTCTGGAAGCCCAGATGCTGCAGGTTCGAGAACAGCTGGCACTCGGCCGGCACCGGATCGAACAGCCCGGTATGCGAGGTCTGGCCACAGCTGGCGCGCAGCAGGCGGATCGCCGCCGGACCGCTGTAGGCCGTCGCCGAGTTGAAGTCGTCGAACACCACGTCCATGCGATCGAGCAGGTTGTTCTGGCGCAGCCCCACTTCATCCAGATCGCTCCATGCCAGCGAGCAGATGTTGAGGATGATGACGTCGAAGGGCGCGCCGCTGCCCGGTGCCGGGAAACTGGTCTTCAGGCTGGCCTGCTGCTGGTAGAAGCTGGCCAGCCATGCATTGAGCGTCTCGTTGTTGGCCGGCGGCAGGCCGCCACCTGGGGTGCCGCCGGCGCTGGCGGTAGCCGCGGTGGCGGTACCCTGCCCCCAGTTCCAGCCCGCCGGCACCGGTACCGCCATCACTGCCAGGCCAAGCATGCCCAGCACGCTCAGGGTGGTGATGCGCAGCCACGGCTTCAGCAGTACGTAGGCCAGCACCAGCATCGCCAGCACCGCCACCATCTGCCAGTTGATGAAGCGCTGGGCCAGCTCAAGCCAGTAGTCCGCCGAGAAGTCCAGCACGCCAGGCTGCACCAACAGGCGCCGGAACGGGGGCCACCAGGTGTCCTGGTAGTACAGGGCCACGCCTACCGGTACCGCGACGACAGTGCGCGCGATGCGTGCCCAGCGCCAGCGCAGTGGAATCAGCAGCGCGCCCAGGAACAGCAGGTTGGGCAGGATCTTCAGATCCAGCGCGCCCATCCAGGCCAGTACCACCTTGGACAGGAAATACAGGTTCCAGCCGCGCAGGTCGGCCCAGGCAAAGGGAGATGCGGGAACTGCCTGCGGACTCATGCCGCCCTCCGCGGTGCGCGCTGGCGCACACCGGCACGGCGCAGGTGGCGGGGCGGCAGCCAGCGCGCGACACGGCGGCGCAGCCCGCGCCACAGCGTACCGAGCATGGCACCGAAGGGAATCATCACCAGTGCGCAGGCGACGATCAGGGTCCAGAGTTGCTGGTCGGTAGTCATGCGCGATCTCCCAGTCGCAGCGGCCTCGGGGCGGTGAGAACCGGCGCCTCGAGCGCCGGCGCCACGGCCGGCAGGACCGCAGGGGCTTCAGGCAGTACCTCGGCCTCCGGATCGCTGCTGCGTGCATTCATCGCTGCAATGTCGTACTCGGCCAGACGCTGGTAGCCATCGAACAGTTCGCGCCAGGGCAGGCGGAACAGATTGCCCAGGGCCTGCTCGACCGCATCACGCCGGCAGCCAAACAGGAACAGCCGTACCTGCCCGCGATAGACGCAGGCCAGATCGCCCTGGCGGCGGATGCGCAGCTGCTGCAGGGTCTGCTCGGCACGCAGGCCGGCCACCGGCTGCAGCGCCAGCACGGCGCTTTCCACCGCGCTGCCATCCTGATCGATGCGTTCACCTGCGACCTGACGGAATCGTGCGGCGTTGACCAGGCCACTCACCGAAGGCGGTCGATGCGCACGGATCAGCGGCTCTGGATCTTCAGCCAGCTGCCCCTGCCAACGCTGACGCTGCACGGTTTCCAGCAGGGTCAACAGACGCGGCAACGGGGTGTCGGCGGGCACCACCAGGCTGCAGCCGCACTGCATCAGCAGGCGCTCATCGGCATAGCGCAGGCAGGGCTGCAGCTCGCGCACCACCAGTTTCAATGCGTTGCCACGTTCGCGGCGCAGGCGGTGCAGCAGGCGGGCCAGTGCATCCACCTGGGCATTCTCGTCGATGGCCAGCACCACGGTGGCCTCGCGCGCCTGCAGCGCGGCGGGCAGCAATCCGCCCCAGCCGTCATACAGGCGCCAGGCCGCCGATAGTGGCGGCGCACCTTCCAGTACTTCGGTCTGGGCCAGGTAGACATCGCGGTCACTGCCGCTGGCCGAACCGATCGCCGTCCCGGCGGCATCGGCCTCGGCCAGATGGCGCAGCCCTCGGCTTTCCTGCTCGACGCCGAACGCTCGCTGGGCCACCACACCATGACTGTTGGACCAGTAATGCAGCAGCAGCTGCAGGGCGCCGCGATGCGGATGCAGCTGGGCCACGCCGGCGCAGCTGCGGTTCAACGCCAGCAGACGTGGCGCAAGCGCCGCCACTTCGCCATGGCACAGCAACAGCAGCACCTGCTGCGCCTGCACGGCCCATTCCTGCAGCTGCTGGCACCAGCGCGCCAGGCGGGCATCATCCCAGCCGTCCAGCGCCGCCACCGGGAACTGCACCAGGCTGAGCCGGGTACGCGCCGAGGCGGTGCGCGGCAGATCGCCGATCAGCCCGCGCAACGCCTGCTGCATGCCGTGGTGCGAGCGCTGGAACAGCCGCAGGCGGGCCGGTCCCTGGTCGGCAGGCAGCAGCGCCAGCATCGCTTCGGCCCCCCGCCCCAGCGTGACCAGCACGGCCTCGTCCAGTGCGTCGGCCGTGGCCAGCACGCCGGCACCGAGCAGGTCCGTCGGCGCGCTGCCGGCAGCCACCACCCAGTACAGGCCTCCGCTGCGCATCCCGACGAACTCGGCGGGCAATCCGGCAATGGCAAGGTGGGTCGCTGGCACGCCGGATCCTTTCATTGCCCCTCACCCGGGCGGGAAGCCCGGCAGTGGAGGCATTGCGGTGAAAAGGAGGTCATTTCCATGACGTACATCACATTCATGTTTCTGTACGGCAATGATAGCCCCGATCTTCACGTTTGCGGGATCAAGACGCAGTCAACGCCGCCCGCAGAACGGGCGACGTGAGGCTCGAAACTCAGCAATGGAAAGCGCGTACTACTCGTACTGGATGGTGAAGGTGGCCTGGCCGTTCGCGACACCAGCACCCACCGTGCCGGCCTGGGTCTGCACATAGCGGGCGCGCAGCGGCAAGGTCATCGTGCTGGTGCCGGGGGTGGTGGTACCGACATTGACGGTCTGGCCGAAGCGGACTTCGCGCTCGGTGGTGCCATCGCGCTGGACCATCTGGATGCCGATGCGGGTGGCGCTGTTGGTGGCCGCACTGAGCTTCAGCACGCCCGGCATGTTCGAGCTGTCCTGATCGGCATCGAGGCGGATGCCGATCTTGCTCTGGTACTGCGCAACATTGCTGCCCTGGCAGTTCAGGCGGATCTCGAAATCGCGGTCGACGGCCTTGGAACCGACACCAGTAAAAGTGGTATTGGGCACGCTGCCGAAATCGACGGCGATATTGCGGCTGCCGGCCTGCACTTCGCAGGTCGGGCTGACCACGGTGGTGCCCGAGCCCTTGAAGGTCGAGGTCAGTTCCGGACGGCCAGGGCCGTCGCCGTCGAGATAATAGGTGGTGAAGCGGCCGTTAGGCGCGATGATGCCCGAGCCCGTCTGCGCGGCGGTCTTGATCAGCTCCACCCGGAAGCGGCCACCGTTGAGGGTCAACGTCCGGCTGCCCCCCAATTGCAGGGTATGCGGGTAGTAAGTCTGGATGGTGCCCGAATCACGATAGACACGAATGCCCACCCCGGCTACATCGGTGGCATAGACGTTGCTGAAACCCGGGACCGCGTTCTGCTGCGCGGCGTTGACGAAACGGCCATTGGCACTACCGCCCCAGCGATCGCAGTAACCGATGCTGTCGCGCTGGTTGATAGGCACGATCAGCTCCTTGATCACACCACCGACGGGCAGACTGGGCAGGATTACGATCTGCCCCATGTCCATCTGCACGTCCTGCGCGACAAAGCCCTGTTGGGTGATGTAGCAGGTCGCCAACGCGGGGCTGGCCACGGCAATACCAGCCAATATGGCCACCGCACTCAGCGCCTTGCGGCCACGGGAAGAGATCATCGGCATGCTGCCTCCAGCGGGATGAAGCCGGTCCTGGACGCATCGGCGCCCGCCGGAACCTGGTAATCGACGGTGCAGCGCTGGTCGGCGCCGGCGCCCCACTCCACCAGCAGGCGGCCCTGGTTCTTTTCACTGCGCACGTACAGGCGGCCACCCTGGCTGACCATGCCCACCGGCTGGCCCTGCTCATCCTTGACCTGCGCACCGAACGGCATGGTGCGGCCATCCGGGTTGCGTACCTGGATCAGCAGCGCGTTGCCCTTGCGGGTATCGAAGCGCAGGTAGCTGATGGCACCGGCGAACGGCGCGATCGACTGGCTGGTGCTTTCCAGCTCGACGTCGTGGGCCATGCCCTGCGGGTCGAGGGTGACGGTGTTGAGGCGGTACGGCGACACGTACGGGACCACCGCGTAGCCGCGGCCATCGACGCGCAGGCCCGGGGCGTTGCTGACGATCGCATCGCGTGCGCCCGGCGCTTCCACCAGCACCATGGTGTCGCCACGCTGCGGGGTGAAGGTGAAGCCGCCCGGATGCACGACCACGCTGCCGTTGGCACCGACCGAAGCCTGGCGGAAATCGCGCGAGTGGCTGTAGGTCGCGTTCAACGCGGAGTAGCGGCTGCGGTACTCGGCGTTGCCGACCGCGGTGGTTCCACCTTCGCGGGAATCGGACAGCGCCACGCCGTAGCTGAAGTTGTTGTCGACACCGGCCGAACCGGTGATGCCGACGCGGCTGTTGTCGTAGCCACCGCGGTCGCGCACGCCGAGATCGGCGCTGAACGACACCGGGTGGGAACCACGACCCAGCGGCACGCTCATCGACAACAGGTACTGGGTGTCGGAACGGCCCAGCACGCCCTCTTCGGTGCGCAGCGCCGAGAAGCCGTAGTTCACCGAGCGCCAGGCATTGTTGTAGCCCACCTGGTACTGCTTGGAGGTGCCGGAACGGTCGTAGAAGTCACGCACCGAACCGGTCACGTACAGCGCGCCGCCGCGACGGCCCAGCGGCTGGTTCAGCGTTACCTGGAACTGGCTGCGCTGGCGGCCACGGGTGGTCGGATCGATGCCGCGCTTGTCCGAATCACGGCCGTACAGCGCGTCCTGCAGGCTGTAGAAGCCTTCGGTCGAATAGCGGTAGGCGGCCAGGG
This sequence comes from Stenotrophomonas sp. YJH_SMC_80, assembly GCF_059372495.1. Classification (NCBI taxonomy): domain Bacteria; kingdom Pseudomonadati; phylum Pseudomonadota; class Gammaproteobacteria; order Lysobacterales; family Lysobacteraceae; genus Stenotrophomonas; species Stenotrophomonas sp. YJH_SMC_80. The sequence continues at coordinate 6,988 of NZ_JCAFVP010000007.1, read as the reverse complement.
TCAGGTTGGTCCCGGTCTCGCCGATCATGTTGCTGTAGCTCAAGCGCACGCTGGCACCGGTGTGGTTGCCGTAGTGATCGAACGAGGTACGCGCATGGGTGACGTCGGCAGCGAATGCGCCGACCGGCGTGGACAGGCCGACGCCGTACAGCAGCGACAGGTAGCCATCGCTCAGTGCACTGCCACCGTACAGGGTCAGCTGGTTGCCGATACCGCGCTGGTAGGTGCCCTGCACCAGCCACGGCTCATCGGCCAGCAGCTTGTTGCGCACCTGGCCGGCCGTCAGCGAGTAACGCGACACGCCTTCCCGCAGCATCTGCGGCACCGAACCGAACGGCACCTTGAATTCGCGGCGGCGGCCATCGGCCTCGATCACGCTCACTTCCAGATCGCCGCCGTAGCCGGTCGGGTACAGGTCGTCGATGACGAAGCTGCCCGGCGACACGGTGGAGGAGTAGATCAGCTGCTCGTTCTGGCGCACTTCGATGCGCGCGTTGGTCTCGGCGATGCCGCGCACGACCGGCGCGTAACCGCGCAGCGAATCGGGCAGCATGCGGTCGTCGCTGGCCAGACTGGCACCGCGGTAACCGATCGAATCGAACAGTTCACCGGTGGTGTAGGCCTCACCGATGGTGAGCATGCCGCGCACCTGCGGAATGCCGCGCTGCGCATAGGTGGCGATGCTCTGCCAATGGCGGCCGTCGCCCTCGGACCAGGTCAGGTTCGAATCGTGGCGGAACTGCCAGCCACCCAGGTTCATGCCAGCGTTGAGGCCGAGGTAGGCACTGCGGTTGCGCTGGCCACCTTCGACGCGGCTGTCGCTGTCGATGGCATTGAAGCTGTAACCGACGAAACCGGCGTTGATGCCACGGTCCCACAGCGCCGGGTTGACGTAGCCACGCGCCTCGCGGCGCAGGAACACCTGCGGGATGCTCAGGTCGTAGCGCAGGTTGCCGCTGTCATAGACACCATAGGCGTTGGCCATGCGCTGCTGGACCGGCACGCAGCTGGTCTTGTCGGTGGGCACGGACGGATCCTGCTGCAGCAGCACGGCCTCGCTGTCCACGCCCATTTCTTCCAGCATCGGCAGCGGCAGGCAGGCGTCGACACGGCCCTGCGCATCGGCCTTGAACTGCAGATCGCGACGGCCCTGCCAGGCACCGTTGACGTACACGTCGACACGATAGTTGCCGGCCACCATCGGGTTGCCGTTGCTGAAGGCCGCCAGGTCCACCTGCTTGGCCTGGCCAGACAGGAAGCTGGAGTTGAACTGCGCCGATTCGGGTGCACGCGCATTGGCCGCACCACTCTGCGCCATGAGCGCCTGTTCGCCGAGATTGGCCGGGGCAGCCAGCGCCCATCCTGGGCAGGCCACGCCAGCAACCAACAGGCAAAGCGCCTGATGGATCGACAATGTCAATCTGTTTCCGATCACACTGACATTCCTTCAATTCGCCGCACAGCGGCGGTGGCGGGATGCGCAGGCCAGGGGCCGGCGCGGCGCGTTCAGCCCCCGGTGCTGCCGAGGCGGATGGTGTGTTCCACCCGGCCGCCGTAGTCGTTGATGGTGATGAAGCGGACCTGGTCGGTGCCCGCCGGTGCGGCGAACTCCAGGCTCTGCTTCGGCGCGACCATCGCGCCCTTGTCCTCGACGGCCTTTTCACTGCTGCCGCTCACGGCATGTACTTCGGCCAGAGTGACGTGGAAGGGGCTCGGGTTTTCCACCCGCAGGCGGTCGCCATTGCGGGTCCAGCGCAGCGCTGCCGGTGCATCGTTGGCGACGCCCTTCAGGCCCTGCGGCCGGTAGAAAAGTTTCAGGCGCGAACGAAACGCGACCTGCAGGTAATTCTGTTCGCCGCTGTCAGCGTTGTCCGGGGACGGCGGCACATCCAGCACGTTGAGCCAGAACACCGACTCGCGGTCGGTCGGCAACTGCGCGCCGGAGAAGATCAGTCGCAGCGCCTGGCTGCGGCCCGGCTCGACGCGCGCGATCGGCGGCGTCAGTACGAACGGGGCATCGCTGGTATCGGCGGTCTGGTTGGCGTCGCCGCTGTCGATCCAGGCCTGCACCAGCGCCGGCGAATCGCCCACGTTGTCGACCTGCACGGTGACTTCGCGCGCCTGCGCCGGATAGATCACTCGCGTGCCATTGACCACCACGCCGGCCAGAGCGTTCTGGCAGAAGGGCAGCGTGAACGCTGCCAGCAGCAGCGCCCGGGGAAAGAATGCTTTCATCGGAAGTACTACGCTCGAGGTATGTGGCCAGGGGCCGCGATGCACTGGCCGGCGCGTACGCCGGCCAGTGCGGGTACGGCTACGATCAGTTGTAGATGATCGTGTACTTGACGCTGCTGGTGACGTCGCCCGGGGTGGCGGCGGCAGTGGCGTAGTACTCAGCGTAGTAGTTCAGGTCGGCCGAGCCGTCGGTGCCGACGGTGACCCACTGCGAGTTGGTCTGGGCCAGGCCAGCGCCGGCAGCCTTGATCGGCAGGACCTGGTTGTTCGAGCCCAGCAGCTGCAGCTGCACGTTGGTGGCAGCGTTGGCCGAGGCCTAGTTCAGCAGGCGGCCGGTGTTGAAGTCAACGGTCGAACCCGGCTCGAAGTAGGTCGCGACGTTGCCGGCGCTGCACTTGGTCAGGTTGATGGCGAACGGGGTACGACCGGCGACGGCACCGGCGGTGGCCAGGGTGTTCTTGGACACGGTCGGCAGGTTGACGGCGAAGTCCTTGCCGCCCGGGGTCGAGATGGTGCAGGTCTTGTCGGTCACCTTGCCGTTGAAGGTGATGGTGCCGTCGGCGGCGTTGGCGGCCAGCGGAGCGGCGGCCAGCATCAGAGCGGCAATGAGGTTGATCTTGTGCATTCGCTTTTACCTAACCCTACTGAAGAGATGAGAAGTAGAGGAGGAAGCAAGGAGCACTGCCGGGCTATCAAGACCCATCCTTGCGTCTCACCTGTGGCCGGACTCGGACATACCTTCCCCTGAATCCGTGACGCAAGTATAGGCACAACTGTGATGAAAGTCTCATTATTTTTCTGAACGCCAATTCATTGACGCCTCAAATGTGACGTGTTATGCGAAATCATGGTTGGGGGAGCGCAAGGAATTTGACGGTGGCCGGATCAGGCCACAAACGACCCTGCATGACGCACCTGGCGGCGCGTTCGGCATGCGCGGAAACAGGCCTTTTTAAGGTGGAGATCACCTTATTTGATGCGCATCACTCTTTGTTGGTGATGGCCCTAGCAGATTCGGAATCGTCCTATTAAAGACGGATCGAACCTGTCGCTAACTAGGACACACCGAACCAGAGAACGTGTCATGAGAACCTCCCTTCTGCTGTGCGTGGCCCTGATGTCCGTCAGTGCGCTGGCCCAGGCCAGCAGCGGCAGCATTCGTTTCAGCGGCCGTATCGCCGAGCCGGGCTGCACGACCAACCTGTCCCAGGGCGAGCTGAGCCTGGCGGCCTGCCCGCCGTCGGCCAAGGGCTCGACGGTGGCCGTGACGGCGCTGGCCGATGGCCAGGCCGCGACGCTGCGCGACGGCAAGCGGCAGGGGCAGAAGCTGTCGGTGTCGGCCAGCGCGATGCGCGCCGGCGATATCGCCTTCTCCGAGCGCTACAGCGTGCAGGCTTCGAAGCAGCAGCCGCTGCAGGGTGCCTACCTGGTGGTGGTCGACTACCTGTAAGCCGACGTGTTTACGCCGGCGGCAGCTCGAAGACCTGGCGCAGGTAGGCCAGGTAGCCGGGGTCGTCGCACATGCTCTTGCCCGGCGAATCGCTGAGCTTGGCCACCGGCTGGCCGTTGCAGCGGACCATCTTGATCACGATGTTCAGCGGCGTCGGACCCAGATCATTGGTCAGGTGGGTGCCGACGCCGAACGCGACCTGGCAGCGACCACGGAAGTAGTCGTACAGGCGCATGACCTTGGCGATGTCGAGCCCATCGCTGAACACCAGCACCTTGCTGCGCGGATCGACGCGGCGCTGCTGGAAGTGCGCCAGCATGCGGTCGCCCCAGTCGAACGGATCGCCCGAATCGTGGCGGACACCGTCGAACAGCTTGCAGAAGTACATATCGAAGTCGCGCAGGAACGCATCCAGGCCGACCACGTCGGACAGCGCGATGCCGAGGTCGCCGCGATACTCGCGTGCCCACGATTCCAGCGCCGCCACCTGCGAGTCACGCAGGCGTGGGCCCAGCGCCTGGAAGGCCTGCAGATACTCATGGGCCATGGTGCCGTGCGGGGTCATGCCATACAGGCGGGCGAAGTGCACGTTGCTGGTGCCGACCAGCTGCGGGCCGAGCGCATCGCGCAGCAGCGGCAGCAGGCGCGCGTGCCAGTCGCGCGAGTAGCGGCGACGGCTGCCGTAGTCGGCGATGCGGCACTGTTCGAAACCGGGGGTATCGCGCAGCAGCGCGGCCTTGGCCTGCAGGCGGCGCTCGCCTTCGGCGAAGTCGGCGGTGGTGGTGTTGCGGAACCAGACTTCGTTGATGATCGCCAGCAGCGGCACTTCGAACAGGATGGTGTGCAGCCACGGGCCGGTGATGTCCAGTTCGATCTCGCCGGGCACGGCCTTCGACGCGCGCAGCTGGATGTACTTGCGGTCGAGGTGGAACAGGCCGAGGAAATCGGCGAAGTCGGGCTTCACGAAGCGCAGGCCACGCATGTAATCCAGCTCCGCGTCGCTGAAACGCAGGCTGCACAGGTGGTCGATCTCTTCGTCGATCTGGTCGATGTAATGGGCCAGGTCGATGCCGGGCGTGCGGCACTTGAACCGGTACTGCACCTGGGCACCGGGGTGCTGGTGGAGCACCGCCTGCATCATGGTGAACTTGTACAGGTCGGTGTCGAGCAGGGACTGGATGATAGGCATGGGGCGGATTATGCGCCCAGCAGGGTGAACCGGGGGCGCGGCCAGTGGATCCACACCATGCGTGGATGACCCTATCCATGCAGCCGAGCGTGGGCTCGGCTCTCCGCGGAACGGCATTGGTAGATCCACGCCATGCGTGGATGCCCTTCCGGTTCTACAACGACCTGCGCAGCAGGCGCGGCACCAGCATCAGGGCTTGCGCCCAGATCGCGCCCCACACCGCCACGCGCACCGGCAGCGAACGCTGACTGGCCTCGAACTTCCGGAAATAGCGCCACAGGCCCTTGTGCTTGTGCCATTCGACGAAGAACGGCCGTGAGCGGCTGGAGACACCGCGCACATGGGTGACCTGCAGGTCGTTGGCGATCGCCACCACCGCGCCAGCCTCACGTGCGCGCCGGCACAAGTCCAGGTCTTCGGCGTGCAGGCGATAGCCGGCGTCCCAGCCACCGATGCGGTCGAACAGCGCACGTGGCATCAGCAGCAGCGCGCCAGACAACGCCGGCACCCGCTGCAGCGCCTGCTGCGGATCGCGCGGGACCGACAGCTTCGAGCCTTTGCCGGGCGAACGCAGCATCAACAGGAAATCCGGATCACGACGGCGCACGGCCTCGTCCGCATGGCCATGCTCGTCCAGCTGTTCGACACCCAGCAGGCAATCCCCCAACCGTTCGGCACGGCTGCGCAGCTCGGCCAGAGTATCGGGCTCGACCATAAGGTCCGGGTTGATGAAGGCCAGCCACGGGCTGTGCGAATCGGCCACCCCCTGGTTGTTTGCGGCGGCAAAGCCGGGATTGTCCGGATTGCCGACAAAACGCACGCGCGGGTCGTGGCTGGCATGGCGCTGCACGATATCCAGCGTGCCATCCATCGAGCCGTTGTCGATCACCCGGATTTCGGCCACGTCCCGCGCCTGGCGCAGGCGCGAGAGACAGGCATCGATGGTGCTGCCGCTCTGGTAGGTGACGACGATGGCGGCGATGGCAACATTCAAACGGGTGGCTCCGGCGCGGACGGGACGAACAGGTCGCCCTGTTCCTTCGGCATTATCGCCTGCCGCATGCGCTGCTGCAGGTCGGCACGCAGGCCATGCAGCGGATCGTGCATGAGGAAGTCGGCCAGCCTAGGCACCCAGCCCGGCCAGCGCGCGGCCAGGGCCTCGAGATCGCCATCACGGCTGATCGCCTCCCCTGCCCGGCTGACGAAGGCGGTCTCGCACAGCACATTGCGCCATCCCAGGCCGGCCATGCGCAGGCTCAGGTCCACCAGCGCCGCGTTCCAGCCGGCATAGCTGTCCACGTCCAGGCCGCCGGCACGTCGACGCGCGTTGCCCCGCACCAGCACCGCATGGGTGACTGCGGACGGCAGCTCGGGGTGCAGGGTTGGCAATGTGGCACAGGTATGCGCCAGCAGGGCCGGATCATGGGGTTCGGGATTGATTTCGCCCAGCCGTGGCCACGCAGCGGTTTCGCCGGCATTGCACCACGGGGTTGCGGTGGCGATGGCGGCATCGCGGGCGAAGGTGTCCTGCAGCTGCTGCAGCCAGCCCGGCGCGGGCACGCTGTCCGGTGCCAGCACCGCCACGTCCATGCCATCGCAGGCGCGCAACATCTCGTCCAGGTGGGCCACCTCGCCCAGCGGCCGCGCGCGGCGGGTGTACTCGGCCTGCAGTGGCGTATGCGCCAACCAATGTTCCACCACCGCCTGCGCGCGCGGCCCGGTCTGCGCATCGTCGGCCAACCAGACCGCGGTGCCCGGCGCGGTGCCGGCATCCAGTGCGGCCAGGCAGCGGTCGAGCGCGGCATCGTCCACGCACAGCGGCAACAACACGATCGCCCCCATCCCGCCTCCGTGGTTGTCGTTAGCCACAGCCTAGCACTGGGAGGGTATCGGCCGGGTTGCACCCGGCACCGGCAGAGGCCAGAGCCAGAGCCGAAGCAACAGCCGGAGCAAAAGCTGGGTTCCTGGCGGATGGCGGGGTGGGTCCGGTTGCGGGGGACGCTGCAAGTCCCCCTTCCGGGGCCCGGCCCAGCCGCTGGCGGCTGTGCGTTCGGGCGCTTGCGAAGCAGTGCTTCGCAAGCAAAGCGCCCTCACCCATGTAAGCTCGGTCGCCG
>NZ_JCAFVP010000006.1:0-216453 GCF_059372495.1 Stenotrophomonas sp. YJH_SMC_80 | reverse complement strand
GTCCGGATAGGCGATGCCGATCAGGCGGTTGAGCGCATCGTAGTGATAGGTGGCGGTGACGCCGCGCGCATCGGTGGCGGTCTTGCGGTTGCCGGCGGCGTCCACGGTGAAGCTGCTGGCGCCACTGTCCGGGCTGACCTGGCCGGTCAGATCACCGAAACCGTTGTAGGCGTAGGTGGTATGCAGGCCCTTCGGGTCGGTGACCCGGGTGACCTGGTCCAGCGCGTTGTACTGACTGCGGATCTCCGCCGCGACGCCGCCGACGTCCTGCAGGGTCTGCGCCAGGCGGTTGAGCGGGTCGTACTGCTGGCTGGTCACGCGCTGCAGTGCGTCGGTGATCGTCTGCGGGTTGCCGTTGGCATCGTAGGCAAAGCCGGTGGCGTGGTTGCCCGCATCCTTCAGCGCGGTCAGCTGGCCAAGCGTGTTGAACGTCCGCGCCAGGGTGCGACGCAGCGTGCCGCCAGTATCCAGCGTGTCTTCCTTGAGGCGGTTGCCGGCGTTGTCCAGCGTGTAGTGAATGGTGTTGCCGGCGTTGTCGGCGATATCCGTCAGCCGCTGGGCGGCGTCATAGACATAGGTAACGCTGCTGCCGTCAGGCTCGGTGACCTGTTGCACCTGGCCGGTCGGCCAGTAGCTGATCTGGGTCACCCGATCCTCGGTCGTGGTCGCGCCGCGCACGGTGATGGAGGTCGGCCAGCCGCGGGGATGGTAGGTGTAATCAGTCACCACGCCGTTGGCGTCCTTGACCGACAATGGCCGCCCGAACGCGTCGTAGGCCAGAGTCTCGACCGTCTGGCCCAGCGCATTGGTCACGCTGCGCAGGTCGCCCTTGCGATAGGTGCAGGCACCATTGGCCGCGCACGCCGCGTCATCCGCGGTGTGGTAGGCATAGGTGGAGACATCCGCCACATCACTACGCGGGCCATCCACGCTACGCAGCAGTCCCATCAGCGGGCACTCCGGGCCCTCTGCCTCACAGTAGGTCTGCGTGGTGACGCGGGTGTCACCGGTCACCATGTCGCGCACGGCGATGGTGGTCGGCTGGAGGCGTGCATTGCGCACGATGCGGATCTCACGGTTGCCGACGGTCTGTTGCACCAGCCGATTGCTGTCCAGAGCCACTCGCGTTTCGCTGACGCGTTGGTCCGGAGTACCGGCCGCTTCAGTGGTGGTGGTCACGCTGATGGCGCCTGCGGCAGCATCGCTGGCCTCGGAATAGGCATACTGGGTGACAACGCCTCGGCGATCGGTCACCGACTGCAGCCGGCGCCGGAAATCAGTGCCCTCGGGCAGATAGGTGCGACTGATGCTGCCGTTGCTCTCGGTGACGCCGTTGACCTTGCGCGGAAGGCCACTGGCGCCGCTGGCGGTCAATGCGTAGGTACTCTGCTTGCCCAGTGCGTCGGTGACGATCGTGGTGCCTGCCAGGGTGTACTCCAGGCGCACGCCATCAATGCCCACGTCGGCCTGACTGCAATCGCCGGAATGGCGGCTGCAGGTGACCCGCCCCTTGGCGTCGTAGCCGTACCAGCTGTAACGCTGGTTGCCCTCGGCGGTAATGCCGGTCAGGTAGCCCGGGAAGCGGGCGTCCTCATAGTGATACGTGCGGCTGGCACCGTCTGCGTAGGTCGCACTGATCAATTCCCCGGCCGGGGAATAGGCGTAGCTCACCACGGGCTGGCCGGCGATCACCAGGGCCGAGATCAGCGAATCGTCACCCGGCGCGAGATACTGGACGTCCACGCGCCGGCCGGTTGAATGGGTGATGCTGAGCAGGCGGCCATGGCTGTCGCGTGCATAGGTTAGCGAGGTTCCGTCTTCGAAATCGCGGCGCTGCATCAGGCCGCCGGCATCGAACTGAATGCGCTCCTGAGCCCGCGACAACAACCATAGGCTCCCCTGTTGAGCCACGCGGTCCCCACTGCCATCCATTGCCTCATACACCGCTCCCACCTTCTTGAAGGCGAGCTGGCCACCCTCAGCGTCAATCAAACCCACCTGGACTTCCGAACTCGGCGGATAGCCCGTGTCATCAATGCCGAGCGTCAGGTGAATATTGTGCGAGTGCGTCCAACCTTGGCCAATGGCTCCGCCGCTGGTGCTGGTCAAGGAATGATACTGGCGATCGAAGCGGACCCACCCGAAATCAAGGTCCGCTTCCGGCTGAGACTTGTCGCCGGTGGTAGGGTCGCATGGATTACCGACTTTGCACTGCTGCGGCGGCAGCGGAGAAGTCCAGTAGGCCAGCAGCATTGCCATGTTTGGGTCGTCCTGCTGGATCAGGGCGCACATGCCCAGGTTATCGTCCCACATCATCATGGGGCGATTCATGCATTTTGCGGTTCTACTCCGAGATGCATTTTGCCAGAAGACCGTCTGCCTGCAGGAATTAATGCCCTCGAAATAAGTGTTCTTAGCGAATTTGTAGCGCTTGCTTTCGTTGATGACGCTACCGTCATCTCCCACTCCAAGCCCGCCAACCTCCTCCCAGGCCTCTTCAGTCATGACGGTGGCAGCGCACCGCGGATCGCTCGCATTCTTCGACAGGAACATGCTGCGGACGGCATCCTCCGTGGCGTACTTCTGATGGTTCTGCTCATACACCCAATCCGTGGTGACGATCTTCTCGGGCTTGACGCGATAGTCATAGATCGTCTTGTTAGGAAGGGCCCTCTGGCGCTTGACCTCCCAAACGAAAGGCTTATCGACCTCATACTCGGCGAAGAAGGCCCGTATGTCTTTCTGGACAGCCGCCTCTGTGGAACGGGGCTCTCCCATCGAGAAGTAGCTTTCCCATTTCTTCTCGATCTCCTGCGCCTGCACGCTGGACGTCGAGCACGCCAGCACGAACAGCGCCAGACTGATGAGCGAAGTGCCAGAGTTTGCCTTCAACATCCCTGTTCTCCTTCCTGGACGGACACAGCGCCGGCGGGAACGAGAACGTGGGGCAGCAGCCTCTTCACGTCATGCTTCGGATCGTCCCTGGTCCGGAATGCGGCGTGGCCGCATGGGGACGTTATCTCCGATGTGGTTTACACATTCAAGTCAAAAACTGTGGAATGAGTCGAATTTCAGAACTTTCTGATGCAGGGGGGGCGTGTCGGAAATGCAGCCGAGCGTGGGCTCGGCTCTACAAGGCGAATGCCCCAGAAACAGAAACGCCGGGCATCGCCCGGCGTTTCCGTCACCGCATGGAAGGGGTAAATCTCAGTACTTCCCATCAAACCCAAAGATCGGCTTGCGCTGCTTCCACGCACCAGCAGTAAAGTCCGGGAACTCCAGGGTCTGGAAGCTGTTGGCGATCGACTGCTCGCTCAGCGGGGTGATCGCGCTCCAGGTCACTGCGTCGTAGATGTCGATCGGCATCGGCGCCTTGGCCTTCAGCGCTTCAACAAAGGCATGGATGACGAACCAGTCCATACCACCATGCCCTGCACTCGCAGCGGTGTCGGCATTCTGTTTCCACAGCGGATGCTCGTACTCGTCCTGGTACTTCTTGAACTCTTCCCACTGGTGCGGCGGGCTGCGGCCTTCGATGTGGATCGAATGGTTCACGTCCATCCACAGGCCCTTGGTGCCCTGCACGCGGAAGCCCATCGAGTACGGGCGCGGCAGCGAGGTGTCGTGCTGCAGCAGGATGGTCTCGCCATTCTCGCAGGCCAGCGTGGTGGTGACGATGTCGCCCAGCTTGAACTTCACCTTGGTGCTGGGGTGGGTGGTGCCACCACTCTTGGCAACGGTGTACTCATGCAGGCCACGCGCCTTGGTCGCGAAGGCGTTGATGTGGGTGAAGCGGTTGCCACGGTTGATGCCGGTGTACATCGCGCACGGGCCGATGCCGTGGCTGGGGTACAGCTCGCCGTTGCGTTCCACCGAATGCTCGGTGCGCCAGCGTGCTTCGCTCCAGCCCTTGGGGCCGAATTCCACGCCGCTGTCGTAGGGCTGGTTCGGGTCGCCGGAATTGAACTTCACCCCGCGCAGGTCATGCTGGTAGCCGGCCTGCAGATGCACCAGCTCGCCGAACAGGCCCTGGCGCACCATCTGCAGCGCGGCCATCACGTCGCGGCGGTAGCAGACGTTCTCCAGCAGCATGTAAGGGGTACCGGTGCTCAGCTGGGTCTTCAGCACGTCCCAGTGGTCCTGCAGGGTGATGCCGGCCACCACTTCGCAGCCCACGGCCACGCCGGCCTGCATGGCGGCGATCGCCATCGGTGCGTGGTACTCCCACGGCGTGGCGATGATCACGCCATCGATGCCCTTCTGCTCCAGCAGGCGCTTCCAGGCATTGGTGTCGCGATCCTGTCCGTAGGTCTTCGGTGCCGGCTTGCCGGCCTTGGCCACCATGTCCATGGCGCGACCGAGCATGATCGGTTCGATGTCGCACAGCGCGACCACCTCGACATCGTCGCGGCGCACCAGCTCCTTCAGCAGCACAAGGCCACGCATGCCGGTACCGATCATGGCCAGGCGCACTTTGCGCCCGCGTGCCCACGCCGGGGTCTGCGGCAGCAGGCTGCTGGCGGCGACAGCGGCACTGGCCGCGATGAATTCCCTACGCTTCATGGCAAACATCTCTCCTCTTGGCGGCGAGCCGGCCGTAGCCGGCCCGCCGGGTAACGCAAACGGAATTACTTGAAACGGTAGCCGATGGTCACACTGTAACCACGACCGAAGATGGTGGCGTAGTCACTGGAGTCACCCAGGAAGCTGTTCGGATCGTAGAACGGCAGGCGGTTGAACAGGTTCTTGACGGTGAAGCTCAGGTTCCACGCGTCATCCGGGCGCCAGGTGACACTCATGTTGGCAGTCCACCACGACGGCGCACCATCGCACTTGCTCTTCTGCAGGGCCAGGTAGCCGCCGGTGCAGGTTTCCTTGTTGTTGCTCACCTCATCAACCTGGTCGGTGGCCCACTTGGTGCCGCCCACGTAGTTGACGAACATGCTGGTGGTCACCTGCTTGTAGGTCCAGTCGGCATTGAGCGTGGCACGCAGGCGAGGGTTGTTGTAGTAGCCGACCACGTCGCCGTAGTACCAGCCGTTCTCCGCATCCATGTAGAAGCGGTTGCGGTTGGCGATGGTGGCGGCCAGGCCGATGTTCAGGTTGCCCCAGTCGCCCAGCGAGAAACGGCTGCGCGCATCGATGTCGAAGCCGTCGATCAGGGTCTTGCCCCGGTTCTTGTACTGGCCCACCACGCTGGCCACGTTGCCGGCCGAATAGCCCGGCAGCACCGACGGGCAGCTCACGCCACTGGCCGGGTCGGCACACATGGCCGCCAGCTGCGCCAGGTTGGCGCGGTCGCTGTCGGTGATCGGCGAGCGCGACATCGAGATGATGTCTTCCATGCGGCGATAGTCCGGCGCGACGATTTCGTTGTTGCGGTAGATGAACCAGTAGTCTGCCGACACCGACAGCCAGCTCGCCGGCTCGTAGACGAAGCCGAGGGTGGCGATCTTCGCCTTCTCCGGCTTCAGGTCCTTGTTCGGCTGTGTCATGCGGGCCACGGTGCGGCTGCAGTCGACGTTCAGCATGTTCTTGCCCAGGTCGACATCACCCGGCCGCTGCGACTTCAGCAACAGGTTGGCGATGGCGTTGGTCTCGTTGCAGCGCAGCTCGTCGCGGAAGCCGCCCAGCTGGGCGAACACGCCGCCATTGCCGGACTCGGCCAGGCTCGGTGCACGGAAGCCGGTGGAGTAAGTGCCGCGCAGCATCAGCTGGTCGAACGCCTGGTACTTGAAGCCGATCTTCGGTGCCACGTTGGCGCTGAAGTTCGGGTACTTGTCCACGCGCACCGCCGCATCCAGTTCCAGCTTGTCGGTGATCGGCGCCACGGTTTCGGCGAACAGCGCGTAGGTGTTGCGCTTGCCGTCGAACCAGGAACCGCCCTGCTGGGTGATCAGACCGTTGGCGGCGTCGGCGTTGCCCGGAGTGTAGAAGGTTTCGCGGCTGGCGTTGAAGCCGAATGCCGCACGCATCTCACCGGCCGGCAGCTGGAACAGCGGGCCTTCGATCTTGCCGTCGAGGGTGTGCAGGCGGGTCCACGACTGGATGTCGAAGGTCGGGAACGCTTCACGGATCAGCGCGGCGTTGGCTTCGCTGATCTCGCCGAACTTGTACGCCGGATGGTCGGAGATGATCACGCGGCCGGTGCCCGGATCGATCGTGTACGGGCCGAAGGCCTTCTCGAAGCCCTTGGTGTTGACGTTGATCGTCTGGTAGGTGGTGGAGTGGGTGCCGGCGCTGGCGAACGCGGTTTCCCAGTTCCAGTCGCCCCGGTTGCCACGCGCACCGGCCAGCACGCGGTAGCTCTTGTCGGTATTGCGCTGGCCGAAGTAGTTCGGGCCGGCATCCTGCAGCAGGTAATTCAGGCCGACCACACCGCCCATCATCGCCTTCATCTGCGGGCTGGCGTGGTTGTACTCGTTGTTCGGGCCCAGGAACGGGTACAGGAACTGGTTGACGGTGTTGCCGGTATTGCGCGAGAACCAGCTGGTCGGGTTGCCGGTGGTGGTGCCGTAGGTGCGCGGCGTGCCGCCGTTGGCGCGCAGGTCGATGTCGGTGTAGGTCGCCTCGGCGAAGATCTCGGTGCTGTCACCGACCAGGAAGGTGCCGTTGAGGTAGGCGGTGTTGCGCTCGGACTTGGCACCAGCGTCGATCTCGTTGTTCATCCAGGTTTCCCAGACGCAACGCGGACCGGCCGCTTCACTGGTCAGCACGTTCCTGCAACCCGGCGCAGCTTCCTGCACGCGGCGGCCGGTGACCGGATCGAAGGCGAAGTAAGTGCCCGGATTGAATTCACCCGGCTTGCTGCCCACGCCCAGGCGCAGGTTGTTGAGGTAGTTCGGATTGTTGACGTAGTACTGGTCGGGCCGCTTGTCGTAGAAATCGCTCAGCGGAATCGCGTCGCGGCGGTACATGTTCACCGCGCCGTAGATGTTGAAGCGGTTCTCGGCCAGGTCACCGAAGCCGGCGGTGATGCTGGCCTGGCGTTCGCCGTAGGAGTCGATGCGCGAAGAGGTGTCGTTGGTGAAGCTGACCTCGGCCCCCTGAAAGTTGCGCTTGGTGATCACGTTGATCACGCCGGCCACCGCGTCGGTGCCGTACACCGCCGAGGCGCCGTCGGTCAGCACTTCCATGCGCTCGATGGCCGCGGCCGGAATCGCGTCGATGTTGACGAACTGGGTCTGGAAGCCGGCCGGTGCACCGTAGTACGACAGGCGGCGACCGTTCAGCAGCACCAGCGTGCCCTGGGCACCGAGGCCACGCAGGTTGGCCTGCGAGGCACCATCGGAACCGGTGAACAGCGAACGCGCGTCCTGCTGCGCCGGGCGGGCGGCGGGCAGGTTGTCGAGCACCTGCAGCAGCGTGCGCGCACCCATGTTCTGGATGTCCTGCTTGCTGATCACCTGCACCGGCGAGGCGGTTTCCACGTCGGTGCGGCGGATGTTGGAACCGGTGACCTCGATGCGGGCCAGGTCGGTGGCCTTGTCCTTGCTCTCCTGGGCGAAGGCAGGAACGGCGACCGACAGCAGCACGCCGGCGATGGCCAGCGACAGCGGAGCGATCGAACGACAGGGGGGGCGGTGGTGGCGGGCGGGCAACATCGGGGTTCTCTCCTGGCAGGGGTGCAGCGCAATATGTGAGCGCGTGGGCGTTCGGCGGGCAAAACGCTCCCGGGCCACGGCCACGAGGGCCGTAGTCGGAATGGGCGGGGGGAGGAGCGGTGTTACGAGGGGGTCATGGGGCGACGATGCTGGCGGAGTCGCCCTCCTGGCCGATCAGTACGGCATTGGCCCAGTTGGCGCAGACTTGGGCGGGTTGACTGCCCTGCGCACCCAGCGTGCGCAGGCTCAGGGTGGAAAGGCCTCGGATGTCCAGCTCCGGCTTGACCACGCCGGGTGCCTTCACCAGGCCGCTGTCATACAACAGGTGGTCGTCACCCCAGACCTGGAACTGCAGGCCACCGGCGGTGCGGCAGGCGTCGTCGATGCCGAGGTCGGCACGCAGCAGGTGCCAGCCGCCCTGCAGGCGCAGGTCGATGCGGCTGTTGGCGCCGACGCCCAGGCCACGGCGGAACTGCAGGCCGTTCATGCGCATGCCGGCGTCGCCACGGAAGGACTGGTCGGTACGCACCTGGCTGGCCAGCGCGGCCGGCACCGGCAGCTCGGAGAGATAGCGCTGCCGGGCCGCTCGCTCCGGTTCCTGGTGTTCGAGGATGTGGAAGGTGGACAAGGCGATCGGGCCGACGTCGCGTGGCTGCAGTGCATCGAATGCGCGGGCGCTGCCCTGTGCGGCGGTGACCATCGGGTCGGTGCTGCTGGCGCCGTCGCCTTCGGGGTTCTGCACGCTCAGCACGCGGAAGCGCAGCAGGCGCCCGGCATGGGCCGGGAACGCGATGCGCTGCACGCCCTCCTTCAACTGCAGGCGGCCACGTGCGATCGGCTCGCCCCACTCGCCATTGCTGTCGCCCAGGTACACCTCGTAGTCGCGCACCTGGCCGTGCTTCCAGTTCTTGTCGTTGCGCGGCGCGATGTCGATGCCGTCGATCATCCTGCGCTCACCGAAGCCGATCACCCACTCATGCGCACCGGTGCGCACGGCCTGGTTGCGCACACTGCGGAACCAGGTGGCCGGATCGTCATCGAAGGCATTTTCCAGCGCATGGCCAGGCTCTTCGGCCGGGCGGTTGACCACCAGCAGGCTGTCGGCCGGCAGTTCGCGGCCCAGCACCGGCGCAGCCGGATAGGCATCGTCGGCGGCCGCAGCGACCACCGCGAAGTCCAGCTGCAGCTGCAGCGGCTGGCGGATGTCCTGGTTAGCGGTACGCACGTGCAGCGTGCCACGGCGCTCCTTGGCATCGAAGTACCAGCCTTCAGCCGCACCGTTGAACGCCGCCGCATCGGCCAGCGCCGGCAACGCGCGGCCACCGGCCTGCACCGCACGCGGCGCCTGGCGGCTGAGCACGCGCAGGCCATAACGGCGCTGCGCCAGCTGGCCGTTGTACTGGCCCTGCACCGGATCGATCTGCACCTGCACCGGACCACTGCCCTGCGCCGGCGCCTGCACGCGGATTACCTGCGTGCTCGACTCACCCTGCTGGTAGCGGCGCGTGTTGCCATCGTCTTCGTACAGCGTGTACTGCGACTCGCCCTGCGGGTACAGGTCGAACGTCACTTCATCCAGCGGCTTCTCGCCGTCGAACAGCATCGACGGGTACATCGGCAGGATCGCACCGGCACGCACGAACACCGGCAACGTGGCCAGGTCCACCTGGCGGTCGAGCTGGCGGCCGTCGGCGCCGGCCTGCACGCGGCGGCCATCCCAGTAGTCGATCCAGCCGCCGGCCGGCAGGTGGATGTCGCGGCGCCAGCCACGGCTGGCGGCCTGGCTGCGGTACACCGGCGCCACCAGCAGGTCGCGGCCGAGCAGGAACTGGTACTTGTAGGTTTCATCCTGCGCATGCGGGTCGCGCGGGTTGTCCCACATCAGGCCGCGCACCGGCGGTGCACCGGTCTGCGCAGCCTCGTGCACCAGCCCGTACATGTACGGGGTCAGGCGCATCTTCAACTTCAGGTAATCGCGGTTGATGCTGCGATAGGGCTCGTCGTACCACCACGGGTGCTTGCGCGCGTTCGACGACCAGCCGCTCATGCCCATCAGCACTGGGGTGAAGGCTTTCCACTGCAGGTCGCGGGTGAAGGTTTCGGCGCTGCCGCCGAAGATCGCATCCACATCGCCACTGGCGTAGGCCATGCCGGACAGGCCCGAACCGACCAAGGTCGGCACGTGCCAGCGGATGTAATCCCAGCTGCTGCTCTGGTCGCCGGTCCAGGCCACGGCATAGCGCTGGATGCCGGCCCAGCCCATCACCGTCCACAGGAACGGGCGCGAATCGGAATTGTCGAGGATGCCGTTGAACGCCTGACGGTTGGCGTCCATCGCGAACTGGTAGCCCTTGCCGGTCCAGGCCACGTCCAGCTTCTGCACGCGGCTGCCGGCCTTGCCCACTTCCCAGGCGATCTTGTCGACGCCGTTCTCGGTCCACAGGCCGGTGCGGAAGCCGTACTTGGCCAAGCCCTGCACGGTTTCCGGCAGCTTCTTGTAACCGCAGCCGTAGCCATCGTTGGGCAGGATCCAGCCACCGGGCATGTCGTGGGCGCGGTACTGCTTGGCCACCGAGTCGATCACATCCGGCGTGGTGCCGGTCGGGCCGTCACTCCAGCCTTCGGGCACGGTGCCGGGCTTCTTGGCATTGTCACCGTCGTTGTAGCAATCGGCATCGCCGTAGGACAGCGCCCAGCGCGCGACCATGTTCGGGCGGCCGGTCAGCTGGGTGTAGCGCTCGATCAGTTTCGGCAGGTCGGCGCCGACGAAGTAATAGGCATCGAAGCGGTCTTCGCGGTGCAGCAGCGTGGCCTGGTCGGCCTCGCGCAGATCGTAGCTGCCATCGCTCCAGGTGTTGCGCAGCATGCCCCAGCCACGGCTGCTCAGCAGCATCGGTGCAGGGCTGGGGCGGTCGCCCTCTTCCCAGCCACCGGAGTAGGACACGTCCAGCTCGCGGCCCTTGAACTGGTAACGGCCGTTCTGCTGGCCGCCACCGAAATAGCCTTCATCAGCCTGCGAGGACAGCACCTGCACGCTCTGCGTGGCATCCAGGTCCAGCGGCTGCAGTTCCTGCCACAGCGCGGTGGGCTGGCCGTTGTCCAGGCGTTCCAGGCGCATGCGCAGCGGCTGCCGCTGTACATGCAGGACCAGTGCATCGGTGCGCACGCGGATTTCCTGTGCGTCTTCTTCCAGCTGCGCCTTCACGTTCGCCTTGGGCTGCGGCAGCACGATCGGTGCGGCCTTGTCACCGGCACCGGTCAGCGTGCCGTTGCGGCCGGCCTGCACGCGGATGATGTCGGTGGCCGGCAGTTCGATGCGGATGCGCGCGCCCTTGTCGGTCTGCAGGTCCCAGCCCTGCACGCCGTCGCCGCTGGCGCTGGCGGCAACCGAACGCAGGTTGCCGACCGGCTCGGCCTGGGCCGGCATGGACGCCAGCATCAATGCCGGCAACAGGGCCAGCATCAGCGGCGAGCGACGAACGCAGTTTTCCACGCGGACTCCCAACCCGTTCACCGGGCGTTTCGAAAGCGATTGGGCCGACTCTAGGGCAGCGATTCGAAAGATGTCAACAAATTGAAAGGAAAAAGGAAGATATATTCCATTGAAACGAAAGTTGCTGCGCCGCAATACTTTGTGTAATCGCTTGCAGACGCCTGTTAAGCATTGTGCGATACGGCATCCGGCGGATTCTTGCGTTTTCCGACGTGCTCTGGGCGGAGCGAAGTCGGCGTCACATTTTCTTTCTTTTTACTTTCGCTATTTGACATTTCGAAAGAAAACGCAGATGGTGCGCTGGCCCAACTGGAACCTCCGAATGGACGTCACCCTGCTTTCCGATGTGTCCGCCTGGCAGCGCCTTGGCGGAGCCGATACCGCTACCGAAATCGCCCAGCAGCCTGCGTTGTGGGAAGCCCTCGCACAGGACCTGTCGCGTGCCCGCGACCGCCTGCAGGCCTTCCTCGGCGACAGCCTCAACGATCCCAACCAGCGCGTGCTGTTCACCGGCGCCGGCAGCTCCGGCTTCATCGCCGAAATGGTGGCCGACGCGATCAACGCGCAGTGGCCAGCCGATGTGCGCGTGGTGCACACCACCAGCCTGCTGACCCACCCGGCGCTGTACCTGCAGCGCGACCGCCCGACCCTGCTGGTCTCGTTCGGCCGCAGCGGTTCCAGCCCGGAAAGCGTGGCGGCGGTTGACCGCGTGCGCAGCGACGTGGATGACGCGCGCTTCCTCGACATCACCTGCAACGCCGATGGCGAACTGGCCCGCCGTGGGGCTGGCCGTGCCGATACCTGTACCCTGCTGATGCCGTCGGCCAGCTGCGACCGCGCCTTCGCCATGACCAGCAGCCTGACCTGCATGCTGCTGGCCGCGCTGACCGTGTTCGATCGTTCGCCGTGGGATGCGCGCGTGGCGCGCCTGAAGCAGATCGCCGCGCTGGCCCGCGAAGGCCAGGCGCAATGGGACGCACCGGTGGCGGCGCTGGCGCAGCGCCCGTTCAACCGCATCATCTACCTCGGCAGCGGCCCGCTGGAAGCGCTGGCACGCGAGTGCGCGCTGAAGGTGCTGGAACTGACCGCTGGCCGCGTGCTGGCGCTGGCCAACACCCCGCTGGGCTTCCGTCATGGGCCGAAGTCGACGCTGGATGGCAACACCCTGGTGGTGGTGCTGCGCAGCGTGCAGCCGCTGGCGCGCCGCTACGAACAGGACCTGCTGGAAGAACTGCGCCGCGACGGCGTGGCCGGCCAGGTGCTGGCGATCGGCCCGCATTCGGACATCGGCGCCGATGACGAATACACCCTCACCGTGCCGGCACTGGACGACCCGTGGCTGGCGCCGGTGTGGCTGGGCTTCGCGCAGCTGTTCGCGCTGCAGCGCTCGGCCGCGCTTGGCCTGACCCCGGACAACCCGTTCCCGGACGGCACCGTCAACCGCGTCGTCAAGGGCGTCACCATCCACCATGGCTGAGCTGATCGCCCACGCCTGCTACGGCATCGACATCGGCGGCACCAAGATCGAGCTGGTGGCGTGCGATGCGGCGATGCAGGTCACCTGGCGCCGCCGCGTGGCCACCCCACAGGGTGACTACGACGGCTTCCTGCAGGCGGTGGTGGCGCTGGTGGCCGAGGCGGACGCCGCCCTCGGCCGCAGCGATGCGGCCATCGGCATCGCCCTGCCCGGCGTGCGTGACCGCCGCAGCGGTCGCCAGCTCAGCGCGAACGTGCCTGCACTGACCGGCCAATGCGTGGCGCAGGATCTGCAGGCACGCCTGCAGCGCCCGCTCCACTTCGGCAACGATCTGCAGTGCTTTGCCCTGTCTGAAGCGCACGGCGGCGCGGCTGACGGCTACCCCAGCATGTTCGGCGCCATCCTCGGCACTGGTGCCGGCGGCGGCTTCTGCCTGCACGGCCGGCTGCTGTCCGGCTTCAACGGCCTGGCCGGCGAATGGGGCCACTGGAGCGTGCCCGGCCATCTGCTGCAGCGCCATGGCCTGCCGCTGCTGGACTGCGGCTGCGGCCTGCAGGGCTGCGTGGAGCGCTATGTGTCCGGCAGCGGTGTGGCGATGATCGAGCGCCACCTCGGTGGCAGCGCCGCCGACGCCAGCGCCGTGATCGCCCTGGCCGAAGCCGGCGATGCACGTGCGCGCAAGGCGCTGGACATCCACCGCGATCTGCTTGGCCACAGCCTGGCCGCGCTGGTGCTGGCGCTGGACCCGCACGTGATCGTGCTCGGCGGTGGCCTCTCGCAGTACGCGCCGCTGTACCAGCAGCTGCCGTCGGCCATCGCTGCCCATCTGTTCAACGGCGTGCAGGTACCGCCGATCGTGCCGCCGCGCTTCGGCGATGCCGGTGGCGCACGTGGTGCCGCCCTGCTCGCCTGCCAATCCTCGTTTTCCTGATGTCCGGAGCCTGACCATGTCCCCGTTGCAGACCCTGCTTGCCTCCCACCGCGCCGGTGCCAACGTCGGCCTGTACAGCGTCTGCTGCAGCAACGAGCAGGTGCTGCGCGCGGCCATGCACGTGGCGCTGGCACACGGCACCGTGCTGCTGGTCGAGGCCACCTCCAACCAGGTCGATCAGTTCGGCGGCTATACCGGCATGACCCCGCCGCAGTACCGCGATTACGTCGGCGCCCTGGCCGATGAGGAAGGCTTCCCGCGCGAACGGCTGATCCTCGGCGGTGACCACCTTGGCCCGAATGCCTGGCAGAAGCGCCCGGCCGCCGAAGCGATGACCCACGCGCGCGTGCTGATCGAAGCCTACGTCGCCGCCGGTTTCCACAAGATCCATCTCGACTGCAGCATGTCCTGCGCCGATGACCCGGTGCCGCTGCCCGATGCCATCGTTGCCGCACGCTCGGCCGAGCTGGCCGAGATCGCCGAACGCACCGCCGCCGAACACGGCCTGCCGCCGCCGGTCTACGTGATCGGTACCGAGGTGCCGATTCCCGGTGGAGAAGCCTCGCTTGCCGAGGGACTGCAGGTGACCACGCCGGCCGCCGCCGCGCAGACCCTGGCCATCCACCAGCAGGCGTTCGACACGCCGCAGCTGCGTGATGCGTGGCAGCGCGTGATCGCGATGGTGGTGCAGCCGGGCGTCGACTTCGACCACAGCAGCGTGCACGAATACGACCCGGCCGCCGCCAGCACGCTGGCCGACTTCCTGGAACAGCAGCCACGCATCGTGTTCGAGGCGCACTCCACCGACTACCAGCGCGAAAGCGGCCTGCACGCGCTGGTGCGCGACCACTTCGCCATCCTCAAGGTCGGCCCGGCGGCGACCTTCGCCTACCGCGAAGCGCTGTTCGCGCTGGCCGCGATCGAGGCAGAACTGCTGCCGGCCGCACAATGCTCGCGCCTGCCGCAGGTGCTGGACGAGGTGATGGTGGCGCAGCCGAAGTACTGGCAGTCCTACTACCAGGGCGATGAGGCAGCGCTGCGCCTGCTGCGCAGTTACTCCTTCAGCGACCGCTGCCGCTACTACTGGGGCGAGCCGGCGCTGGTACAGGCGGTGGAGACCCTGTTCGCCAACCTGGAACAGCACGCGCCGCCGCTGGTGCTGCTCAGCCAGTACCTGCCGGAACAGTACCGCGCCGTGCGCGAAGGCACCCTGGCCAACACCCCCACCGCACTGGTGCAGCACCGTATCGGCCTGTGCCTGGGTGAGTACGCCCGTGCCTGCAGCGCCAACCAGGCCGGAACCCGCACGCAGAACGCACGTTCGGCTGCCGCAGTTGCTGCGAACGGCTAATCTCTACCTTTCCCCGCGAAACCGAGAATGGCCATGCGCAACACCCGCTCCCGCCGGCAACAGATCCTGCAGCTGCTGATCGAGCACGGCTCGGTGCAGGTGGCCGATCTGGTCGAGCGCTTCGGCGTGTCGGCGGTGACCATCCGTGCCGACCTGACCCATTTCGAATCGCAGGGCCTGGCCAACCGTACCCACGGTGGCGCCACGCTGGTGCGCACGCCGCCGCAGGAACAGGACATCCACGAAAAGGACGCACTGAACCTGCCGCTGAAGGAATCGATCGGCGCGTGTGCCGCGCGCCTGGTACGGCCTGGTGACAACATCATCATCGACTCCGGCTCGACCACGATGACCCTGGCCCGCCACCTGCGCACGCAGCGCGACGTGACGGTGATGACCAACGGGCTGAACATCGCCTGGGAACTGGCCAACGCGGCCGGCATCAACGTGCTGCTGACCGGCGGCCTGCTGCGCCAGCAGTCGCTGTCGCTGCAGGGCAGCCAGGCCGAAGCCAGCCTCAACTCCTACAGCTTCGACACGCTGTTCCTGGGCGTGGATGGCCTGGACCTGCAGTTCGGGTTGACCACCCATGACGAAGCCGAAGCCCGCCTCAACCATCGCATGGTCGAGCGTGCACGCCGTATCGTGGTGCTGACCGACGCCTCCAAGTTCGGGCGCGTCAGCCTGCACCGCATCGCCCTGCTGGATCAGATCCACACCATCATCACCGATGCCGGCATCGACGACGCAACCCGCGAGGGACTGCAGCGGCTGGGCATCGAGGTGATCATCGCCGAGCCCACCGCATGAGCGACACCCGTTCCCTGCATGGCCGCATCCTCACCCCGCTGGGTTGGCGGCGTGGCCACGTCCACTTCGATTCCCACGTGCGCCAGCTGCAGGTGGACGACCACAGCGGCGCTGACGATCTGCAGCTGCCGGTGATCCTGCCCGGCTTCATCGACCTGCATGTGCACGGCGCTGCAGGGGTGGACCTGATGCAGGGCGGCGACGTGGCGCGCACCATCGCCCGCACCCATCTGCGCTTCGGTACCACCACGCTGCTGGCGACCACCATGACCGCCGGCCTGGATGAGATCGAGCACGCGCTGCACGGCGTGGCCGCCACCATGGCCGCACCCGATGCAGACGCCGCCAGCATCGTCGGCGTACATCTGGAAGGGCCGTTCATCAGCCCGCAGCGGCTGGGCGCGCAGCCCAACCGCACCATCGAGGCGACGCTGGCGCTGGTACAGCGGCTGCACGCGCTGGCGCCGATCCGTGTGATGACGCTGGCGCCGGAGATCGGCGAGCACACCGCGCTGATTCCCGCGCTTTCGGCAATGGGCATCCGCGTGCAGCTCGGCCACAGCGCCGGTACCTACGAAGAAGGTGTTGCTGCGCTGCAGGCCGGTGCCTCTGGCTTCACCCATCTGTTCAACGGCATGACCGGCGTCGATCACTATCGCCCGGGCATCGCGGCGGCGGCACTCGCGCATGCGCAGTACGCCGAGATCATTCCCGACCTGCAGCACATCCATCCCGGCGTGATCCGCCTGGCCGCGCGCGCGATCCCACGCCTGTACGCGGTGACCGACGCCACCGCCGCCACCGGCATGCCCGATGGCGAGTACGCACTGGGCGAGCAGCGCGTGCACAAGTGCGGCGGCTGCGTGCGCCTGGCCACGGGTTCGCTGGCCGGCAGCGCGCTGACCATGGACCAGGCGCTGCGCAACCTGGTGCGTGTGGGCCTGGAGCTGGCCGATGCCTCGCAGCGTGTTTCCACCTTCCCGGCCGACTACCTGGGCCTGGGCGATCGCGGCTGCATCGCGCCCGACGCCCGCGCCGACCTGGTGGTGCTGGACGCCGAACTGCGCCTGCAGCAGGTGGTGGTGGGTGGGCGCGTGGTCGATTTGAACGCAACACCAGCCTGACGCACCGCGCCTTTGTAGAGTCGAGCCATGCTCGACTGCTCTGCCGCGCCATGCGCGGTCAGTCAAGCATGGCTCGACTCTACAGAAAGCAATCCGCACCGAAACACCTTCTGGGATATGCCGATGACTGCACGCACCGCTCCGCGCTGGCCCGTACGCTACCTGCTCTTCATCGGCGGCCTGGGTGGCCTGCTGTACGGCATCGACATCGGCATCATCGCCGGCGCCCTGCCCTATCTTGAAGCAACGGCCAGCCACGCCTGGCAGCTCAGCAGCCAGCAGCTCGGCTTCGTGGTGGCAGCGGTACTGCTGGGCAGCGTGCTGTCCTCGCTGTTCGCCGGCATGGTTGCCGACCTGATCGGCCGCCGCGGCGCGATGCTGCTGGCCGGCCTGCTGTTCACCGCCTCGATTCCGATCATGGCACTGGCCTCCGGCTACACGCCGCTGCTGCTGGGGCGCCTGCTGCAGGGCATCAGTGGCGGTTTGATCGGCGTAGTGATTCCACTGTACCTGGCCGAAGTGCTCAGCCCCGAGCGACGTGGGCGCGGCGCGGCGATGTTCCAGCTGCTGCTGACCGTTGGCTTGGTGCTGGCCGCCCTGATCGGCCTGTACCACGCTCACGCCGTGGATGCCGCCGCCGAAGCCGTGCGTTCGCTGCCGGTCGCGCAGCAGGCACAGGAACTGTTCACGGTGAAGGACCACGCCTGGCGCACCATCTTCTGGACCTGCCTGGCGCCGGGCCTGCTGTTCTGCGCCGGCATCTTCTGGCTGTCCGAATCACCACGCTGGCTGGTGCGCCGCGGTCGCATCGATGAAGCCCGCCGCAGCCTCCAGCGCGTCCTGCCCGCCGCAGATGTCGAGCCCACCCTGGCCCAGATCCAGGCGCCGGAGTCGAGCAGCAGCGACGGCAAGCGCGATCCGCTGCTCAGCCGCCGCTACGTGGTGCCGTTCCTGCTCGCCTGCGTGGTGCTGGCCTGCACCCAGGCCACCGGCATCAACTCGGTGCTGGCCTACGCGGTGAACATCCTCAACCAGGCCGGCCTGTCCGGTTCAGTGGCCAACGGCGCCGACGTGGCGATCAAGCTGCTCAATGCGGTGATGACCGTGGTCGCGTTGCTGCTGGTCGACCGCAAGGGCCGCAAGTTCCTGCTGATGCTCGGCAGTGGTGGCATCTGCGTGGCGCTGCTGGCCGCGGCCACGCTGTTCTTCCAGGCCGAGCGCGGCCGTGCCGATGTGCAGCCGCAGCTGCAGGCGGCGGTCAGCGGCGACGGCCTGCAGCTGGTGCTGGATGATGCGCAGTGGCAGCGCCTGGGCGCGGGGATCGACCGCGAAGGGCGGCCGATGCAGCTGACCGTCTCCTATGCCTACGGTGATTTCACCAACGTGCGCGCCCTGCGCAGCGACAACCTGACCGATCGCGAGCTGCGCATCGAGCGCGCCGGCACCGTGCAGCCCGACAGTGTGATTGGTGCGTTCTTCCGCAAGCTGCATCTGAACCCGTTCGCCGACCCGGCCAGTGCCGCGCAGGCGCCGCTGCGCATCGAACAGGCGCGCATCGGCCCGGTGCCGCCACCGGCACACGGCTGGGCCGTGGCCGCCTGCATCCTGGTGTTCGTCGCGTTCTTCGCGGTCGGCCCCGGCGTGTGCGTGTGGCTGGCACTGTCGGAGCTGATGCCGAACCGCATCCGCTCCAACGGCATGAGCATCGCACTGCTGATCAACCAGTTCGTGTCGACCACCATCGCCGCCATCTTCCTGCCCACGGTGGGCCACTACGGCTACGCCAGCATGTTCGTGTTCTGGGCGGCCTGCACCTTCGTGTTCTTCCTGGTAGCCGCGTTCTGGCTGCCGGAGACCAAGGGCAAGTCACTGGAGGAGATCGAGGCACGGTTCGCGGGAAAGCGGGGCTGACAGCGCCTGCACCTGGCGTCGGCCATACCCCATGACATGCCAACGGGGTATGGCCCGCCGATGACGGTATGGCACGCCGATGGGTGCGGCGCGCAGACCGGGTAGAGTCGACTGTTGGTCGACTGCTCTTCGCTCCAACACCAGGAACGCCGCGCTACGCGCGTGAGTCGACTAACAGTCGACTCTACCGCTGCCATCACTTCCCGGTGATATGCCTGGCCAACGCCTGCGCCTCAGGTCGCTGAGGCTGTGGCACGCCGATGGGTACGGTACGCAGACCGGGTAGAGTCGACTGTTAGTCGACTGCTCTTCGCTCCAACACCAGGAACGCCGCGCTGCGCGCGTGAGTCGACTAACAGTCGACTCTACCGCTGCCATCACTTCCCGGTGATATGCCTGGCCAACGCCTGCGCCTCGGCAACGCTCGGCAGCCCGCTCAGCATCATCGATTCACCGAACGGGCCTTTCACCGTCGCCACCATCAGCACGCGACCATCCACGCTGATCGCCGCTCGTTGCCCCACCAGCGCCGCCGTGCCATCGTGGATGCGTTGGCGTGCTTCTGGCCGATACCGGATCTGCAGGCCGGGCTCCTGGCCCGCGTCCAGCACATAGCGCACATCGGCGATATCTGCACTGTCGGCAATCGGCGGCTCGCGCAGCGCCAGGGTCTCGCCCTGCCACTGCGCTTGCGTGCCCTTGCCATCCGCATCGACCGCGCTCAGGCGCACATCCACGCCAGGGCGCGGCACGTGATCCTTCCCTGCCAAGCCACCGGGCGTGGCGCCCGGCATGCAGCCGGCCAGGGTCAAGGCCACGCCCAGCAACAGCGGAAGCGCAGCCCTCACTTCAGCTTCCGCAGCTTGAATGCCACCAGCACCTGCAGCAGGCCGTACAGCAGGCTGCCGATACCGATCCACAGCGTGGTGACCGCCACGCCGGCATACGGGTTGGCCGCAAACAACAGGCCCAGCACCACGGCCAGCACGCCGCTGAGGATCAGCAACCATTCGCCCTGGATCTGCTTGCGCACGCGGATCGCGAATACGATGCGATAGATGCCGGCCACCAGCAGCCACGCCGCCAAGAACAGCACCAGCACGCTGGCGGTGGCCAGCGGATTGATCACCGCCAGGATACCGAAGCCCAGCGAGGCGAGGGCGTACAGCGCCAGCCACCCACGCGAGGCACCACTGCCGCCGCTGATCAGTGCGAACAGGCTGATGACACCTTCAACGATGGCCATCACGCCCAGTGTCCACGCCAGCGCCATCGCTGCGGACAACGGCCAGCCGATGGCAACGATGCCGAAACCCAGTGCGACGAGCCCGTACAGCAGCAGGATCCACCAGCTGCGCCCAACTGCCGACAATAAGGGAGACAAGGGGGAATTCATGGCCACTCCTTCGATCCGGAACCGGCCTCATCCTAGCCCCTGTGGATGAAGAGGGCGATCACGGCGCCCGCGCGCAGACCCACACACGCACCTCCGCAGCGCCGACCAAGCGCAGCGTCTCGGCAACCTCCATCACCGTGCTGCCGGTGGTCATCACGTCATCGACCACGGTCAGCCGCGTGGGCACCGGACCACGAACCGCAAACGCGTCGAACAGATTTTCCCGGCGTTGTTCGGCCGTGCGTTCGGACTGCGGTGCGGTGTGGCGGCGCCGGTACAGCCCCTGCCAGACCGGCATCGGCAGCAACCGGCACAGCTCGCCCGCCTGGTTGTAGCCGCGCTGGCGCAACCGGCGATTGTGCAGCGGCACCGGCACCAGCGGTGGACACCACCAGGGCGGCGGTGCGCGCTGCATCAGCTGCGCGAGCAGGCGTCCGGCTGCGAGATCCTGATGGAACTTGTAGCGCACAAGCAGCTGATCCACAGGCGGCAGGTACAGCAGGCTGGCATGCGTGGCGGCCTGCGGCGGTACCTCCTCGCGGCAGGTGCCGCAGACGATCAACGCGGTCTCGGGCAACGGCAACGCGCAGCGCAGGCAGGCCCGGCCGGCCCAGGGCAGTCCGGCCAGGCAGGCATCACAGAGATCGAGTCCATCGTGGCCCGGGTCACCGCAGACCAGGCAGCGCAGCGGTAGCAGCACGCGAAGTGCGGCCTGCACGTGGCGGACCGGGTCGAAGAAGGCAGACATGCACTTCAGCATGTCGCCGCCCTCAGCGGGTTGCTATCGGGGGCGCCCTCAACGACCCGTAGGCATTTTCATCGCCCGCCTCCTGCCCCGATCACTTCACCGCGTTGGCGCAGGCTTCGCATCCACCCGGGTGCGATACACCATGTACGGCGTCTGCCGGCGATCCACGCCACCATTGAATCCGGCCTGCCGGTGCAGCTGGTTGGCGGTGAAGTACAGATAGCCATCGGGCCCCATCGACAAGGTATCGGGCCACAGGATGCGTGGATCGTGCACCACGGTCGTCCAGCGCCCCTGCGCGTCGCGGGCATGGATGGCGTTGTGCTCGTAGTCGCTGGCATACAACCGCCCGTTGGCATCCATCTCCATGCCATCGGAGGCGCCCTTGTCGCCCAGGTCGACCACCGCCGCCGCCAGTTCCGCTTCACTCAGCTTCGGGTCGCGCAGCAGCGCGGTCGGCACGCTGTACAGATGACGGCTGGACAAGGGTGTGTAGAACAGGGTGCCACCATCGGGCGACAGGGCGATGCCATCGGCGGCCACGGTGAACGGCGCCGACGAACCATCGGCGTTACGCAGCCGCATCTGCTGTCCTTCCACGATCGGTACGAATGCCGGATCCGCCGATGTTGACACATGACCGATCAGGCGCTTGGACGCGGCGCCGGTAGCGAGGTCAATCACGATGATGCCGCCGATGCCGCTCAGCGACGAGTCGGTCACGTAGGCGACGCCCTCGCGACCGACACGGAAATCGAAGCGCACATCGTTGACGTAGGTGCGCGCGTCGATGACGTTGGCCGGGAACACCAGCGTTCTGGCCACGGTATTGGTGGCCAGATCGATCGCCACCAGCTTGGCGCCGCCGGCCTGTGGTGCAGAGAACCCGGGCGCGGCGGTGTCCAGCACCCACAACCGACCCTGGCCATCGGCCACCACACTCTGCACGCTGATGAAGTGGGCCGCCGGATCGGGACCGTCCTTGCGGTTGATGCGCGCATCCGGATAGGGCACGGCGCGGCCGTCGCGCCACTCGGCCACGCTGTAGGGCACCTCACCGCCCCAGCGCGGGAAGTTGACGAAGATCCTCCCGGTTTCGGAGACCGCCACACTGGTGGGCATGGCGCCCTCGAAACGCGCCACCGGTTCGAGGGTGCCGATGCTGCGCTCGCTGGGCAGCAATGGGGTACCGGCGATCGCCAGCATGGGGGAACTGGCCAGGGCCAGGACGGCAGCCGCCAGACGGCGGATACGGCAGTTGATCATGGTCGCTCTCGATGCAGGTCCGGGTGTAGCCCCGGCGTGGGTGCATCTTCAGCGGCGCACCTGGCATCGGGTAGACGGTGCAACGGGGAATCAGCTTCACTGCAAAAGTGAAGATTGCGGCCTGATTTATCCTGTCGATCAAGGCAATCAGCGATGCCTATCCGCTGACTCTGCTTGCGGCACCATCAACAACTCCGCCAACCCGCGGTAGATCGGCACGCGGCACACCAGCCCGGACACGCCACGCGCGATCAGCACCGTGGCCAGGATCGGCAGCAGCAGATCACCGCTGTCGGTCAGCTCCAGCGAGATCACCGCCGAGGTCAGTGGCGCCTGGGTCACACCGGTCAGGTAGGCGCACATGCCCAGCAACACGAACGCGCGCGGGTCAACGCCCGGCATCAGCACTGACAGGTTGTGGCCGAGTCCCGCGCCGACCGCCAACGCAGGTGAGAACAGGCCACCGGGAATGCCCGCCACGTACGAGGCCAGATTGGCCAGCAGCTTCATCAACCCGAACTCGTGGCCGACCAGCGCCTGGCCCTGCACCAGGCTGCGCGCTTGTTCGTAACCGGTGCCGAACGCGCCTTCGCCGAACACCAGGGCCAGCACGACCACCACCAGGCCGCAGCCCGCGGCCAGCAAGACCGGATGCCGCTGCCGCAGCTGCCCCAGCCAACGCGGACGGCCCGCCGCGCTGGACAGTACCGCACGTGCGAACAGCCCGCCCAGCAGGCCCGCCACCACGCCGCACAGCAGGATCGCCAGCCAGCCCTGGCCGAGCGGCAGACGCGCGCTCACATGGCCGAAATAGGTGTAGTTGCCCAACAGGCCGAGCGATACCACGCCGCCGACGATCACCGCGGTCAACAGGGTGCCGGAGAAGCG
This sequence comes from Stenotrophomonas sp. YJH_SMC_80, assembly GCF_059372495.1. Taxonomy (NCBI): domain Bacteria; kingdom Pseudomonadati; phylum Pseudomonadota; class Gammaproteobacteria; order Lysobacterales; family Lysobacteraceae; genus Stenotrophomonas; species Stenotrophomonas sp. YJH_SMC_80. The sequence goes on along the minus strand of NZ_JCAFVP010000006.1, from coordinate 193,454 downwards.
ATGTTCAAAACGGCCGCTGAGCTCCTCGATGGCGAAGACGATGCCGGCCAGCGGCGTGTTGAACGCCGCCGCAATACCAGCAGCGCCCCCGGCCAACAGAAAGTGCGAGAGCTCGCGGGGATCCTTGAAGCCGAACCAGCGGCCGAACAGATACATCAGGCTTGCGCCTACGTGCACGGTGGGCCCCTCGCGCCCGACCGATGCGCCCCCCAGCAGCGACAGCGAGGTCAGCAGCAGCTTGCCGGCCGAAACCGCTGGGGAAAGGTTGGTTTTCCGGAACGGCTCATCGGCCTTGTCCAGCGCAGCGATGACCTGCGGAATGCCGCTGCCCCGCGTGGGCTTCAGCACGCCGGAAGTGAGCCAGGCCAGCAGCGCGAAGATGCCCGGCGTGAGCAGCAGCGCCCACCACGGCGAGTGCGAGGTGATGCGCTGGAACAGATGGAAGGCCGCATCGCTGGCCTTGGCAAACAGGATCGCCACCAGTGCCACGGCCACCGCGCCGCCCCACAGCGCGGCGCGGCGGCGCCAGGCCTCGCTGAGGACCAGCGCGGTGATGCGGCCACGAAGGCGGTAAAGATCAAGCATGGGAAAGAGTCTGCGCGCCAGCACTTACGTTGTGCAGCAGGCACTGTGGCTGGACGCCTTGCAGCATGCGGTGAAATGCGGCGCTTCGCTCGATGCTCTATTGCGCCGACGACCCGTAAACCAAATTAAAATCCAACTGGTTGACAGCCTCCCCGTGCCCACTCACACTGCCGCCCTCGCTCCACTCGTACCCAAGGTCCCGCCATGGCTGCTGCCATCCGCCACGACTGGCAACACGACGAACTGCAGGCGCTGTTCGATCTGCCGTTTCCCGAGCTGCTGTTCCGCGCCGCCGCGGTGCACCGCGAGCACTTCGATCCGGCGCAGGTGCAGGTGTCCACGCTGTTGTCGGTGAAGACCGGAGGCTGCCCGGAAGACTGCGCGTACTGCCCGCAGGCGCAGCGCTACAGCACCGGGGTGAACGCGCAGAAGCTGATGGAGACCGACGCGGTGCTGGCCAAGGCGCGCCAGGCCAAGGCCGCCGGTGCATCGCGCTTCTGCATGGGCGCCGCGTGGCGATCGCCGAAGGACCGCGACATTCCGAAGGTGGCGGCGATGATCGCCGGGGTGAAGGCACTGGGGCTGGAGACCTGCGCCACGCTGGGCATGCTCAGCGGCGAGCAGGCGCGTGCGCTGAAGGATGCGGGCCTGGACTACTACAACCACAACCTCGACACCGCGCCAGACTACTACGATTCGATCATCCACACGCGCCAGTACCAGGACCGCCTGAATACGCTGGAGCACGTGCGCGATGCCGGCCTGAAGACCTGCTGCGGCGGCATCGTCGGCATGGGCGAGACGCGCGCGCAGCGCGTCGGCCTGCTGCTGGCGCTGGCCACGCTGCCGGCACATCCCGATTCGGTGCCGATCAACAAGCTGGTGCAGGTGGCGGGCACGCCGCTGCATGGCAGCGCCGAGCTGGACCCGTTCGAGTTCGTGCGCATGATCGCGGTGGCACGCATCGCCATGCCACGCTCGATGGTGCGGCTGTCGGCCGGGCGCGAGGCGATGAGCGACGAGCTTCAGGCGCTGTGTTTCCTGGCCGGTGCCAATTCGATCTTCTATGGCGACAAGCTGCTGACCACCGGCAACCCGGAGAGCGAACGCGACCTGGCTTTGTTCGCCCGGCTGGGCCTGCAGCCGATGGCGGTGCAGGTGGATGCCGAGGGCCACGACCACGGCGGCACCGTGCACGCCGATATCAGTGCCGATACGCCCGGCTGTGGCTGCGCTCACGCGGCCTGAGACGGGCCGCAAGCAGGCGCCGCGGCAACGCGCTACCCTAGCCGCCCCGTCGACGCATTCAGCCACCATGGCCCGCCCCGACCTGACCGCCCGCCTCCACGCCCAGCGCGCCCTGCGCGATGCCCAAGGCCGTCGCCGCCCGCGACGCACGGTCACCCGTCGCGATGGCGTGCGCCTGGAAGTGGACGGCCAGTGGCTGACCGGCTTCTGCAGCAACGACTACCTCGGCCTGGCCCAGCAGTTCAGCGTGGTCAACGCGCTGCAGGACGCCGCCGCACGCGAAGGCGCTGGCGCCGGTGCCTCGCACCTGGTCTGCGGCCATCATGCCCTGCATGAGGCGCTGGAACGCGAGGTGGCCGAATGGCTTGGCTATCCGCGTGCGCTGCTGTTCGGCAGTGGCTTCGCCGCCAACCTGGCGGTGCAGCAGGCGCTGCTGAGCGAAGAGAACGATGTCTGCGTACAGGACAAGCTCAACCACGCCAGCCTGCTCGATGCCACCCGGTTGGCCGGTGCACGCCTGCGCCGTTATCCGCATCTGGATGCGGAAGGCGCAATGCGTCAGCTCAAGCATGCGCCCGATGGCGCGGCAATGCTGGCCACCGATGGTGTTTTCAGCATGGATGGCGACATCGCGCCGCTGCGTGCATTGTCGCTTGTGGCACGCCTGCAGCAGGCGCTGTTCTATGTGGATGATGCGCACGGTGTAGGCGTGGTCGGTGATGGCCGTGGTGCCGTGGCCGCCGCCGGACTGGGCGTGGACGATGTGCCGCTGCAGCTGGTCACGCTGGGCAAGGCACTGGGCGGTTCCGGTGCACTGGTGCTGGGCCGCGACGACCTGATCGAGCATCTGGCCGAGACCGCACGCCCGTACATCTACACCACCGCCGTGCCACCAGCGATGGCCGCCGCTGCGCTTGAAGCGGTGCGCCTGGCGCGCAGGGACAACTGGCGCCGTTCCAAACTGGCAGACCTGATCGCGCTGTTCCGCAGCGAAGCACGCCGCCATGGGCTGGACCTGATGGCTTCGGACACGCCGATCCAACCGCTGCTGTGCGGCGATGACCACACCGCCGTGGCCATGTCCACGGCGCTGGAACAGGCCGGCTGGCTGGTCGGTGCGATCCGCCCGCCGACCGTGCCGGAAGGCAAGGCGCGCCTGCGGGTGACACTGTCTGCGCTGCACACGCCGGAACAGGTGCGGGGGCTGGTCGAGGCCATCGCCAGCGCGCGCGAACGCGTGGCCCTGGCCGTGCGTGAAGCCGCGCCACCGCCGCTGCCTGTCTTTGCCTGAGTTCCGTGTCGTTGCCCATTCATATTGACGTCACCGGCCGTGGGCCGGACCTGGTGCTGATCCACGGTTGGGCCCTGCAGGGCGGCGTGTTCGCGCCGCTGGTGCAGCGGCTTGCGGACCAGTTCACCCTGCACCTTGTCGACCTGCCCGGCCATGGGCACAGCCGCGAGGACACCACGCCGCTGCGCCTGCCGTTCGTGGTCGGTGCCATTGCCGCGGCTACGCCGCCGGCGGTGTGGTGCGGCTGGTCACTGGGCGGCCTGTTCGCATTGCACGCGGCGGCCACGCTGCCAAAGGTGCGCGGGCTGGCGATGATCGCCGCCACGCCGCGCTTCGTGCGAGGCGATGACTGGCCGCACGCGGTGGAGCCGGCGGTGTTCGAGCAGTTCGGCCGCGAGCTGGCGACCGACTTCGGCGGCACGCTGGAACGCTTCCTCGCGCTGGACGTAATGGGCTCGGCACACGCCCGCGAGGAGCTGCGCACCCTGCGCCAGCGCCTGGTCGAGCGCGGTGCGCCCACCGAACGCGCCCTGCTGGAAGGCCTGCGCCTGCTCGAAAGCACTGACCTGCGCGGCGCACTGCCAACGCTGGGCAAGCCCAGCCTGTGGATCGCCGGCCAGCGTGACCGGCTGGTGTCTCCGGTGGCGATGCAGGCCGCCGCAGCACTGGCCCCGGGTGCGCAGGCGCTGACCATCGCCCACGGCGGCCACGCGCCGTTCCTTGGCCATGCCGACGAAGTAGCCGCCGCCCTGCAACACTTCGTTGCCGCCCTGTCGCCGGCTGATGGCGGACAATGAGCGCCTTCCGAATTCCGCAGGACTGACGCATGGATCTGGGCATCAACGGCCGCTGGGCACTGGTCTGCGGCGCCAGCAAGGGATTGGGCCTGGGTTGCGCGCGTGCGCTGGTGCGCGAGGGCGTCAACGTGGTGATCGTGGCCCGTGGTGACGCTGCGCTGCAGGCCGCCGCTGAAGAACTGCGTGCCGTGCCCGGCGCTGCCGATGTGCGCGCGGTTGCCGCCGATGTCACCACCGAGGCCGGCCGTGCTGCGGCACTGGCCGCATGCCCGCAGATGGACATCCTGGTCACCAATGCCGGTGGTCCGCCGCCCGGTGATTTCCGCAATTTCGAACGCGACGACTGGATTGCCGCGCTGGACGCCAACATGCTGGCGCCGATCGCGCTGATCCGCGCCACCGTCGACGCGATGATCGAGCGCGGTTTCGGCCGCATTGTCAACATCACCTCGTCGGCGGTGAAGGCCCCGATCGACATCCTGGCGCTGTCCAACGGCGCGCGCAGCGGCCTGACCGGTTTCGTCGCCGGCCTGTCGCGCCGCACCGTGGCCCACAACGTCACCATCAACAACCTGCTGCCCGGCCAGTTCGACACCGACCGCCTGCGCGCCAACTTCGCCCACAGCGCGGGCAAGGACGGCGATGCTGGCGAAGTGGCCGAGCGCCGCCGCCAGCAGATTCCCGCCGGCCGCTTCGGCACGCCGGACGAGTTCGGCGCCGCCTGCGCCTTCCTGTGCAGTGCGCAGGCCGGTTACCTCACCGGGCAGAACCTGCTGATCGACGGCGGCGCCTACCCCGGTACGTTCTAAGAGACTTTCGCAATGCCGTCCCACTTCGATGCCCGCCACGTCCGCCGCGCGTTCGCGCGTGCCGCCAGCAGCTACGACGCCGCCGCCGCCCTGCAGCGCGAGGTGCAGTCGCGGCTGATCGAATCGCTGGACTACCTGGAGGCACGCAAGCCCGAGGTGGTGCTGGACATCGGCGCGGGTACCGGCCATGCCAGCGCGTTGATGAAGAAGCGCTGGCCGAAGGCGCAGGTGATCGCGCTGGATGTGGCGCTGCCGATGCTGGACCAGGCCAAGCGCCAGGCCGGGTGGTGGAAGCCGTTCCAGCGCCTGTGCGGCGATGCCGCCGCGCTGCCGCTGGCCGACAACAGCGTGGATGTGATCTTCAGCAACCTGTGCCTGCAGTGGGTGGACGACCTGCCGGCGGTGTTCGCCGGATTCCGTCGCGTGCTCAAGCCCGGGGGCCTGCTGCTGTGCTCGACCTTCGGCCCGGAAACCCTGGTGGAACTCAACGAAGCGTTCGCCGCCGCCGATGATCGTCCGCACGTGAGCCGCTTCGCGCAGATCGCCCAGTTCGGCGACGCGCTGATGATGGCCGGCTTCCGCGACCCGGTGCTGGACCGCGATCTGTTCACCCTGACCTACGACGACCTGCCCTCGCTGATGCGCGAGCTGCGCGCGATGGGTGCGACCAACGCGCGGGTGGACCGCCGCCACACACTGACCGGGCGTGGCCGTTTCGCGGCGGCGGCGGCGGCGTACGAGCCGATGCGGCGCGCCGACGGCAAGCTGCCCAGCAGCTGGGAAGTGATCTATGCCCACGCCTGGGCACCGGACCCGGGCGCGCCGATCCGCGAAGGCGGGCATGACGTCGCCTCGGTGCCGGTGTCGGCGATTCCGATCCGCCGCAAGCAGACCTGATCGTCTGGTAGTGCCGGCCGCTGGCCGGCAACCTCACGATTCCATGGGGGGCATCTGCCGGCCAGCGGCCGGCACTACCCAATGCGACGCCGTGCGCAACGCAGGCTTCCGCCCTCAGGTATTGGCCGGCGAACTCAACGGCGGGCGCACCAGGTCGCGGTGGAAGAAATAGATTTCCTGCACCAGGAAGCGCCAGCTGGTGTGGAAGCTGCGGAAGCGCGTGCTGGGCGTGGACGAGGCCAGCGCATCGATGCCGAGCGCCTTGCTCAGGCGCAGCGCGCGCGCCATGTGCAGCGGATCGCTGACGACGATCACCCGGTGCAGGCCGCGCTGGTCCATCAGCCGCTTGGCTTCAACCAGGTTCTGCACGGTATTGCGCGAAGCGGTTTCGATCAGGATCGCATCGTCCGGCACGCCATGCTTCAGCGCGTAACGCCGCGCCACCTGCGACTCGGAGAAGCGCGCACCGGTGCCGCCATAGCCACCGGTGAAGATCAGCAGTGGCGCATAGCGTGCTTCATACAGATCCAGCCCGTGGCGGATGCGTTCTTCGAACACCGGTGACGGCTTGGCGTCATAGGCGGCCGCACCCAGCACGATGATGGCGTCGGCCTTGGCGGCCTGGTCGCGTTCACCCACCCAGACGATCCAGGCGGTCACGCCCAGCAGCCAGATCACCAGCAGCACGAACAGCCGCCACAACCAGCCCAGCAGGCCGGTGCGTTCGCGGTGCCGCCCGCGGCTCACGCCGCCCCCCAGCGCAGCGCTGGCAGGTCGACGTTGCCGCCGGACAACACCAGGCCCACGCGCAGGCCGGCGAAGCGCTGCGGCTGCGCCAGCACCGCAGCCAGTACGGTGGCCGAAGAGGGTTCCACCACCTGCTTGAGCACGTCCCACAGCAGGCGCATCGCCGCCAGCGTCGCGGCGTCATCGACCACGATCACCTCGGCACCGGCGGCGCGCAGCAACTCGAAATTGGGCGCGCCGATCAGGGTACGCAGGCCATCGCAGATGGTGTCCGGGGTGAACGCGCCCTGGCGCTCGCCGATGGCCAGCGAGCGCGCGGTGTCATCGGCGCCGGCCGGCTCGGCCAGGATCAGCCGGGTCTGCGGACTGGCGTGCTGCAGGGCCAGCGCGGTACCGCTGGCCAGGCCACCGCCGCCCACCGGCACCACCAGCGCGTCGAACGGGCCGTCGCTGTGCAGCAGTTCCAGGGCCGCGGTGCCCTGCCCGGCCATCACCGCCGGGTTCGTATAGGGATGCACCAGGGTTGCGCCGGTATCGGCCTGCACCTTGGCGCAGGTGGCCTCGCGGTCGGCGATGGTCGGCGGGCAGCGCCAGAGCGTGGCGCCGTGGCGGGCGATGTTGGCCAGTTTGGCGGCCACCGCCCCCTCCGGCACCACCACATGGCAGGGGATGCCCCGGGTGCGTGCGGCCAGGGCCAGCGCGGCGCCGTGGTTGCCGGAGGAATGGGTCACCACACCAGCACTGGCGCGATCGGCATCCAGCGACCACACCGCATTGCAGGCACCACGGAACTTGAATGCGCCACCACGCTGCAGGTGCTCGGCCTTGAAGGCCAACTGCGCACCGGTCATTGCATCGAGGGTGCGCGAGCGCAGCACCGGGGTCACGCTGGCATGCGGGGCAATCCTCGCAGCAGCAAGCAGGACATCATCGGCGCGGGGCAACAGTGAATCGCTCATGACGCAAGATTAACGTATGCCCCCGCGCTGGCGACCGGGGCACAGGTCATGCCAGCATGCAGGCCTACGCCTCCATTCATCCTGGCCAGCCGAATTAAGGGCCGATTCAATGCCCGCGCACGAAGCTGGCTGCACATCCGTCCTCTGGGGGGACCCACCATGAAAATGCGCCTGTTGCTTGCCGGTGGCCTGTTGTTGGGCCTGACTGGCTGCACCACCTACGACTATGTAGGCGGTGGCCGCGGTGGCGGCTACTACCACGGCGCGCCGTCGGTGGAGTACCGCTACCCGGCCGGCTATCCCTACAACTACGGCTACCCGTACTACGGTGGCTATGGCGGCTATTACGGCGGCTATGGCAACCCGTACTACTCGCGCCCGATCTACCGCCCGCCGCACAACCACCGCCCGCCGCCGCGTCCGCCCGGCAACGGTGGCGAGAACCGTCCGCCGCCGCCGCCGCGGCCGTCGTACAACGGCGGTTCCCCGTGGCGGAACATGGATTCGATGCGCCGCCCGCCGCAATCGAACATGCAGCCGCCGTCGCCCGCGCCGCAGGCCCGCCCGTCCCCGGCACCGAGTGCGCCGAGGATGAACGGTTCCCCCTGGCGCAACATGGATCGTGCGACGCAGAGCACAGTTGAGCGCTGAACCGTCTTGCATTTCACACGGTCCAAGCCGCAATCTACGCGGACAGTGACGGCCCGCGTCACAAAGTGACAAAAACGACACGGGCCGCCGCAAAAAGCTCTACGTCGATATCCGACAGGAACATCTGGATCCCCCCTGTTCCGGCCCTGTCGGATGTCGGCACCTCTGAAGGCAGACGGCCCCGCAATGCGGGGCCGTTTGTTTTGCCGGGCCGCCAACCGGCGAGAGCCCCAGCGTCAGTAGATCCACGCCATGCGTGGATGGGGCCTTTCCCGGCAACCCGAGAAAAAAACAGGGCCGGACAGTCCCCCGACTGCCGGCCCTCTGCTCCCCCACCGTGCGCCTGTACCGGCCCCTGTTCCAATTCCGGTCACGGGCGCCTGCGGCGCCAGCCACGGTGGGTGCTATTGGGTTATCTGCAAAAATCCTGCCAACTTTAGGGCTGATTTCGGCGCCGGCCGGCCGGTACCGACGTCCCGGCCCCGAATGGCGCTAAAATCGCCACCCCGGCGCCGCCCCCCCGGCCGCGCCCGCCCCCAGCTGAACAGCCCCCATGAATCCGTCCTTCCATCGTTACGACGTCATCGTCATCGGCGGTGGCCACGCTGGCACCGAAGCCGCGCTGGCCGCGGCCCGCACCGGCGTGCGCACCCTGCTGCTGACCCACAACATCGAAACGGTGGGCGCGATGAGCTGCAACCCGGCCATCGGCGGCATCGGCAAGGGCCACCTGGTCAAGGAAATCGACGCCCTGGGCGGTGCGATGGCGCATGCCGCCGACCGCGCCGGCATCCAGTGGCGCACGCTCAACGCCTCCAAGGGCCCGGCCGTGCGCGCCACCCGCTGCCAGGCCGACCGCAACCTGTACCGCATGGCGATCCGCGCCATCGTCGAAGGCCAGGCCAACCTGACCGTGTTCCAGGCCGCGGTCGATGACCTGGTCATCGAAGGCGACGCCGTGCGCGGGGTCATCACCCAGACCGGCCTGCGTTTCGACGCCGGGGCCGTGGTGCTGACGGCCGGTACCTTCCTCGCCGGCAAGATCCATGTGGGCCCCACCCAGTACGCCGCCGGCCGCATGGGCGACCCGCCGGCCACCACGCTGGCCGCGCGCCTGCGCGAGCGCCCGTTCCAGGTGGACCGCCTGAAGACCGGCACGCCGCCGCGCATCGATGGCCGCTCGCTGGACTACGGCGTGATGGATGAGCAGCCCGGTGATTCGCCGCGCCCGGTGATGTCCTTCCTCGGCTCGGTGGACGAGCATCCGCAGCAGGTCAGCTGCTGGATCACCCACACCACCGAACAGACCCACCAGATCATCCGCGACGCGCTGCATCGCTCGCCGCTGTACAGCGGCCAGATCGAAGGCATCGGCCCGCGCTACTGCCCGTCCATCGAGGACAAGGTAGTGCGCTTCGCCGAGAAGGCCAGCCACCAGATCTTCGTCGAACCCGAAGGCCTGGGCATCATCGAGATCTATCCCAACGGCATCTCCACCTCGCTGCCCTTCGACGTGCAGCTGGAGATGGTGCGCAGCATCCGTGGTTTCGAAAACGCGCACATCACCCGCCCCGGCTACGCGATCGAGTACGACTTCTTCGATCCGCGCGGGCTGAAGGCCTCGCTGGAGACCAAGCTGGTCAACGGCCTGTTCTTCGCCGGCCAGATCAACGGCACCACCGGCTATGAAGAAGCGGCCGCGCAGGGCCTGCTGGCCGGCCTCAACGCCGCACGCCAGGTACGTGGACTGGATGGCTGGTGCCCGCGCCGCGACGAGGCGTACCTGGGCGTGCTGGTGGATGACCTGATCACCCACGGCACCAACGAGCCCTACCGCATGTTCACCAGCCGCGCCGAATACCGCCTGCAGCTGCGCGAGGACAATGCCGACCAGCGTCTGACCCCGGCCGGCCGCGAAATGGGCCTGGTGGATGACCATCGCTGGAGCGCGTTCGAGACCAAGCAGGCCGCCGTCGCCGCCGAGCGCGCGCGCCTGGGCGCACTGTGGGCGACCCCGGCCAATGCGCTGGGCCGCGAGGTACAGGACACGCTGGGCGTGGCGGTCAGCCGCGAAACCAATGTGCTGGACCTGATCAAGCGCCCCGAGCTGGATTACGCGCAGCTGATGCAGGTGCCGTCGCTGGGCCCGGCCGTGGCCGACGCCAAGGTGGCCGAGCAGGTGGAGATCGGCGTGAAGTACGCCGGCTACCTGGATCGCCAGCGCGAGGAGATCGAGCGCCAGCAGCGGCACGAAGCCACGCCGATCGCCGAGGCGTTCGACTATGCGACCGTGCGCGGGCTGTCGGCTGAGGCACTGCAGAAACTGGAACGTGTGCGCCCGCAGACCATCGGCCAGGCGCAGCGTATCCCGGGCATGACCCCGGCGGCGATCTCGCTGCTGCTGGTGCACCTGGAGCGGGCGCGGCGCGGACGCGTGGCATAAGCGGCCGCACCTGCTTCTGGTGGGTGCCGACCTGGGTCGGCACATGAGTCTGCCCTGGTGGGTGCCGACCTGGGTCGGCACGAATCATCAGATCGCGATGCTGCATGCATTTGTGCCGACCAAGGTCGGCACCTACCGGAGCGGTAGACACACCCACATTGGCGGGCGCGTTACCGCGCGTCCGCGCCACCACCCAGCACCTTGAACAACGTCACCCGGTTGCCCGCCTCCTGCTGCTGCAGGGCGATCAGGTCCTGCTGCGCGGCATACAGGCTGCGCTGCGCATCCAACGACTGCAGGTAGCCATCCAGTCCGGTGCGGTAGCGCGCATCGGCCAAGGTGTAGCTGCGCTGGCTGGCGGCCACCAACGCGCGTTGCGCATCGATCTGCGCGGCCAGGTGATCACGCGTGGCCAGCGCATCGGCCACTTCGCTGAAGGCCTGATGGATCGCCTTCTCGTACTGCGCGATGCCGATGTCCTTGCCGATCTTCGAGGCATCCAGCGACGCCTTCAGTGCGCCGGCATGGAAGATCGGCGCGGTGATGCTGGGCACGAACGACCAGCCACGGGTGCCGGCCGAGAACAGCGTCGACAACGCGGTGGAGCTGTGCCCGTAGTTGGCAGTCAACGTCAGCGTCGGGAAGAATGCAGCGCGCGCGGCACCGATATCGGCGTTGGCTGCCTGCAACGCATGCTCAGCGGACAGCACGTCCGGGCGCTGCAGCAACACGCTGGAGGGCAGGTTGGCGGGCAGCGGTGCCAGCGCGACGCTGCCTTCCAGCACCTGCGTTGTCGGCAGCAGTGCCGGATCCAGCGGCGCCCCCGCCAACAGCTGCAATGCATCACGATCCTGCGCCTGCTGCGTCTGCAGCTTGGCGAGCGCGCCGCGCGCGGCTTCCACGCTGGTCTGCACCTGCGACAGGTCCAGGCCCGAGGCCAGCCCCTGTGCATGGCGGGCCTCGGTGCGCTGAAGGGTCTGCTGCTGGCTGTCCAGCGTTTGTTGCGTGAATGCCAGCGACTGCTCGTCGGCCGCCAGCGCCAGCCACGCCGTCGCCACTTCGGCGACCAGGCTGGTGCGCGCGGCGCGCTGGTTCTCGGCGCTGGCCAGCCAGTTCTGCAGCGCCTCGTCCTTCAGGCTGCGGATACGCCCGAACAGGTCCAGCTCCCAGCTGCTGATGCCCACCTGCACGGCATCGGATTCGGTCACCTGGGTGACGCCGGTCTCGCTGTTGGCATCGCTCACCCGCGAACGGGTGACACTGCCGCTGGCATCTACCGACGGCAGCAGTGCCGCGCGCTGGATGCGGTACTGCGCGCGCTCCTTCTCCACCTGCAGCACCGCCACGCGCAGGTCGCGGTTGTTCTGCAGCGCCAGCGCGATGACCTGCTGCAGGCGCGGTTCCAGGAACACGTCGCGCCAGGCCGGCATCGCCGGTGCCGGTTCGGCCTCACCGGTGGCGGCATTGCCGAACTGCGCCGGCACCGGGGCCTCGGGACGCTGGTAGAGCGGGGCCATGCTCACGCAGCCGCCCAGCACGGCGGTCATCGTTGCGGCCGCCAGGGCGCGCAGCAGCATCGGCTTCATGGGCTTGTCTCCGGGACAGTGGCGTCGGCCGGCGCGCGGCCCGGGAACAGGCGGCGCACCAGCAGGTAGAACAACGGCACGAAGAACATGCCCAGCACCATCGAGGCCACCGTACCACCGGCCACGCCGGTACCCAGCGAACGGCGCGCAGCCGAACCGGCGCCGGTGGCGAACACCAGCGGCAGTACGCCCATCAGGAACGCCAGCGAGGTCATTACGATCGGCCGCAGCCGCAGATAGACGGCCTGCAGGATCGCTTCGCGGGTGCTCTTGCCCTGCTGTTCGAGGATGCGCGCGAACTCGACGATCAGGATGCCGTTCTTCGCTGCCAGACCAATCGTGGTCAACAGGCCGACCTGGAAGTACACATCGTTGTTGAGGCCACGCAGGTTCATCATCAGCACGGCACCGAACACGCCTACCGGCACGGCCAGCATCACCGCGAACGGCACCGCCCAGCTTTCATACAGCGCGGCCAGGCACAGGAACACGAACAGCAGCGAAATGGCATACAGCATCGGCGCCTGGTTGCCCGACAGCTGTTCCTGGTAGGCCATGTCCGACCAGGCGTGGCTGAAGCCTTCCGGCAGTGTGTCGGCCAGGCGCGCGATCTCGGCCATCGCCTCGCCGGAGCTGACACCCGGCGCCGGTTGGCCGGTGATTTCCATCGCCGAGATGCCGTTGTAGCGCTGCAGTGCGGCCGGCGCACTGGTCCAATGCGTGCTGATCAGCGACGACAGCGGCACCATCTGCCCGGCCTGGTTGCGCACGCTCCAGCGCTCGATGTCCTGCGGCTGCATGCGTGCTTCGGCGGTGCCCTGGATGAACACCTTCTTGATGCGGCCCTTGTAGATGAAGTTGTTGACGAAGTCGCCGCCCAGCGCCGCGTTCAAGGTGTCATTGACGTCCTGCGGGTTCACGCCCATGGCCTGCACCTTGGCGTCGTCCACCTTCACGGCGTATACCGGCGCGTCTTCCAGGCTGGCGTAGCGCACGTTGACCAGCTTCGGGTCCTTGGCGGCTTCCTTCAGCAGCGTGTTGCGCGCGGCCACGGCGGCGGCATGGCCGGCACCGCCTTCGTCCTGCAGTTCCAGGGTGAAACCGCCCGCATCGCCGAGGCCAAGGATGGCGGGTGGCGAGGTGATGAACACCTGCGCATCGGGCACGCTGGCCATCGCCCGCGTCAACCGTGCGGCGATGGTATCGGCGTCGTCCTTGCGGTCATCCCAATCCTTGAGCCGGATGAAGGCCTGGCCGACGTTCTGCCCGCTGCCGGTGACACTGAAACCGGCGGTGGCCTGGATCGACAGCACGCTGTCGTCCTTCACTGCGGCGGCACTGAGGCGATCCATCACCGCACGGGTCTGCTCCAGGGTGGAGCCGGCTGGCAGCTTCACCAGCGCGTTGAGCATGCCCTGGTCCTCATCGGGCAGGAATGCACCCGGCAGGTGCCACAGCAGCAGGCCGGTGGCCACGCTCAGCACCAGGTAGAACAGTACCCCCAGCGTGCGCCGGCCAAGGAAACCATCCACGCGATGGCGCAGGCCGTTGGAAGTGCGCTCGAAGCGGTGGTTGAACCAGATGAAGAACTTGCCCAGCAGGCTCGGCTCGCCAGCGTGGTCGCCATGCGGATGGCCGCCCTTGGGAATCTGACGCAGGATGCTGCCGCACAGCGCCGGGGTGATGGTCATCGCCACCAGCACCGACAGGATCATCGCAGCAGCGATCGTCACCGAGAACTGGCGATAGATCACGCCGGTGACACCGCTGAAGAACGCCATCGGCAGGAACACCGCGGTCAGCACCAGCACGATGCCGACCAGCGCACCGGTGATCTGGCCCATCGCCTTCAGCGTGGCCCGCTTCGGTGCCAGCCCTTCGAAGGTCATCACCCGCTCCACGTTCTCCACCACGACGATGGCATCGTCCACCAGCAGGCCGATGGCCAGCACCAGCGCGAACATGGTCAGGGTGTTGATCGAATACCCGAACGCGGCCAGCACGCCGAACGTGCCCAGCAGCACCACCGGCACCGCGATGGTCGGGATCAACGTGGCCCGCCAGTTCTGCAGGAACAGGTACATCACCAGCACGACGAGCGCGATCGCCTCGATCAGGGTGATCACCACTTCCTTCAGCGAGATGGTCACGAACGGCGTGGTGGTGAATGCCACATGGGCGGTGTAGCCGTGCGGCCAATACTTCTGCAGCTGCTGAAGCCGTGCATCGATGGCCTTGGAGACGGCGATCGCGTTCGCACCGGCATTGAGTTCAATGCCCAGCGAGGCCGACGGCTTGCCGTTGAAGGTGCTGATGCTGTCGTAGCTCTCCGGCCCCAGGCCGATCGTCGCCACGTCGCCCAGGTGCACCACGCTGCCGTTGGCATCGGCCTTGAGCACCACCTGCGCGAACTGCTCGGGCGTGTGCAGGCGGCTGCGCGCGGTCACGGTTGCGTCCAGCTGCTGGCCCTTCAGCGCCGGCTGGCCACCCAGCTCACCGGCCGACACGTCGGTGTTCTGCGCCTGCAGTGCGGTCTCGATGTCCGACGGCATCAGTGCGTACTGGCGCATCTTTTCCGGGTCCAGCCAGATACGCATGGCGTATTCCTGGCCGATCGGCTGGATGTTGCCGACGCCGCTGACACGGCTGATCTGGTCGTCGATGCGCGCTTCCATGAAGTTGGCGACATCGAAGTTGTCCATGCTGCCGTCTTCGCTGGTGAACGACAGCACCTCGAAGATCGAACCACTGGACTTGGTGATGGTCAGGCCGTTCTGCTGCACCGCCTGCGGCAGCGTGGCCATGGCGGCCTGCAGCTGGTTCTGCACCTGCACCTGCGCGGTATCCGGGTTGGTGCCGGTGGCGAACACCAGGTTGACCTGCGCCGAGCCATCGGAGGCGCTGGTGGAGGTCATGTACATCAGGTGGTCCAGGCTCTGCTGGGACTGCTCGATGACCTGGGTGACCGCGTTTTCCACGGTCTGCGACGAGGCGCCGGTGTAGGTGGCGCGGATGGTGATGGTGGGCGGGGCGATCTGCGGGTAGCGGTCCACCGGCAGGATCAGGATCGCGAGCAGGCCGAGCAGGCTGACCGCGATGGCGATCACCCAGGCGAAGATCGGCCGGTCGATGAAGAAACGAACCATGTGGGCCAGGCCTCAGTGCGACTTTTCGTCGGTGTTGCCGTTCGGGTCGATCGCCGGCATGGCGGCCAGCTGTGCGCTGGTGGCCGCCACCGCCTTCACCTGCTGGCCAAGCGCTACCGCACTGCCGTTGCTGACGATCACCCGCTCGCCGGCCTTCAGGCCCTGCGTGATCTGCCACTGGTTGCCCACTACCTGGCCCGTGTTGACCCGGCGCTCGACCACGTGGTCCCTGGCATCGAGCAGGCGCAGCAGCGGCTCGCCGCGTTCATTGCGCAGCACGGCCTTCTGCGGCACCAGCAGGGCACGCGCGTCGGTGGCCATCGGCAGCACTGCCTTCAGGTACATGCCCGGCAGCAGCAGGCCGTCCGGGTTCGGAATGACCGCGCGCAGCACCACGTTGCCGGTGCCCGGATCGACCGCGCTGCCGACGAACTCCAGGGTGCCTTCATGGGCATACGTGCTGCCGTCTTCCAGCAGCACCTTCACCTGTGCCTTGCCGTCGATGGCCTTCACCAGGCCGGCATCGAGCTGCTTGCGCAGCGCCAGCATCTGCGTGCTGGACTGGGTGACATCCAGATACACCGGGTCCAACCGCTGGATGGTCGCCAGCGCCGCGTCCTGGCCGGCGGCGACCAGCGCGCCGGCGGTAACGCTGGAGGTACCGATGCGGCCCTCGATCGGTGCGGTCACCCGGGTGTAGTCGAGGTTGATCCGCGCGGCCTGCAATGCCGCGCGCGCGGCGATCACATTGGCCTGGGCCTGCTTCAGTGCCGAGGTCGCATCGTCGGCGTCCTGCTTGCTGGCTGCGTCCATGCCCAGCAGCGTGCGGGTGCGCTCGGCCTTCGGCTGCGCCGACAGCACGGTGGCCTCGGCCTGCGCCAGCTGGCCACGCGCGGTATCGAAGGCGGCCTGGTACGGCGCCGGATCGACCTGGTACAGCAGCTGCCCGGCCTTGACCTGCTGGCCTTCGGTGAACAACCGCTGGCGGATCAGCCCACCGATCTGCGGCCGTACCTCGGACACCTCGAACGGCACCGCCCGGCCAGGCAGGGTCTGCCGCAGTGCCAGCGGCTGCGCGCTGGCAGTGATGACGCCCACTTCGGGGGTGGCCGGGGCTTCGGTCCTGCCCGCCGAGCAGGCCGCCAGGGCCAGCAACAAGGGCAACAACAGCGGACGGGGGGGGCGGGACAGCGGGCGCGGGAGTGACATGGGGGGCGTGGGGGCCTTGCGTTGACCCGTGCACGCTGCCGTGGAACTGTGCAGAGAATATGGAGAATGTGCGACCGGCTCAGCTGGCGCTTGCTTTCAGCGCCGCATGCGCCGCTAATTGCCCCCGCGATGGCGACGTTTCGACTCAAATTCGGCCTGACCGCGAAGACCTTCCTCGCGATCTTCACCGCCTGCCTGCTGGTGCTGGCAGTGAACGGTATTGCCAGCCGCGTGGCCTTCCAGACCGGCTTCCTGGACTACCTCAACGACCAGGGCGACCTGCGCATGCAGCGGCTGATGCCACACCTGCAGCGCGAGTACCGCGAGCACGGTGGCTGGGAGCATCTGCACGGTGATGGCGACCGCTGGGCGCGGCTGCTGCGCCCGGACCTGGCCCATGGGCACGAAGGACCGGTGCCGTCGCTGTCCGACCAGACCGGCGTGCCGTCGCGCCTGGGCCTGTTCGACGCGCAGCACCGTTTCGTGGCCGGCAACCCCGACGCCACCAGCGATGACGAGCCGCATGCGGTGCAGGTGGACGGGCAGACCGTCGGTTGGCTGGGCATGGTGCCGTTCCAGACCGTCATCGCCACCAACGACCTGAATTTCTACAACACCCAGGTGCGCGCCTGGTGGGTGATCGGCATCGCGCTACTGCTGGTGACGGTACTGCTGGCCTGGCTGGTATCGCGTGCGCTGCGCCAGCGCCTTGCCAAGCTGGCCGCTGCCACCCACCGGTTGGCCGCCGGTGACTACGCCACCCGCATCGAGCGCACCAGTGACGATGAGCTGGACGCGCTGGTCAACGACTTCAACCGGATGGCGCAGGCGCTGGACGATACCGAACGCAACCGCCGCGCCTTCATTGCCGACATCTCGCATGAGCTGCGCACGCCATTGGCAGTGGTGCGCGCCGAGCTGGAGGCGATCGAAGATGGCATCCGTCCGCTGGACCGAGCCAACCTGGTGGGCCTGCAGGGCGAGATCCGCCAGCTGGGCAAGCTGATCGACGACCTGCACGACCTGTCGATGACCCAGTCCGGCGGCCTGGCGTACCGCTTCGCGCCACTGGACCTGGTGGCGCTGCTGCGCAGCGAACTCAATGGCATGCGCGTGCGCTTCGCCAATGCAGGCCTGGCGTTGGAAGAAGACCTGCCCGCCACGCCGTTGCAGGTGTCCGGTGACGAGCGGCGCCTGCAGCAGGTGCTGGCCAACCTGCTGGAAAACGCACTGCGCTACACCCATGCCGGTGGCCGCGTACGCGTGCAGGCAGCGCGCGTGCCTGCCGGCGTGCAGCTGGTCGTGGAAGACACCGCGCCGGGCGTTCCGGCCGACAAGTGTGCACTGCTGTTCGAACGCTTCTACCGCGTGGAAAGTTCGCGCAACCGCGCCAGTGGCGGCAGCGGGCTGGGCCTGGCCATCAGCCACAACATCATCCTCGCCCACCACGGCGTCATCCACGCCGCGCCCTCGCCGCTGGGCGGGCTGCGCGTGGTCATCACCCTGCCGGAGCCTGCATGAGCACGTCGCCCGCCACGTCCACGAAGATCCTGATCGTCGAGGACGAGCCACGCCTGGCCTCGGTACTGCGCGACTACCTGGCCGCCGCCGGCATGGCCAGCGAGTGGGTGGACGACGGTGGCCAGGTGATCGACGCATTCGCGCGCTACCAGCCCGACCTGGTGCTGCTGGACCTGATGCTGCCGCAGCGCGACGGCGTGGACCTGTGCCGCGAACTGCGTGCCAGCAGCGATGTACCGGTCATCATGGTCACCGCAAGGGTGGAAGAGATCGACCGCCTGCTGGGGCTGGAGATCGGCGCCGACGACTACATCTGCAAGCCGTTCAGTCCGCGCGAAGTGGTCGCGCGGGTAATGGCGGTGCTGCGCCGCTACCGCCCGGACCCGGGTGCGCGCGCCAACGGTGGCCTGCACATCGACGAGCCGGCCGCACGCGCCACCTGGAACGGCAAGGGCCTGGACCTGACGCCGGTGGAGTACCGCCTGCTGCGCACGCTGCTGGCCACCCCAGGCCGGATCTGGGCGCGCGATGAACTGCTCGACCGGCTGTACCTGGACCATCGCGTGGTGGTCGACCGCACCGTCGACAGCCATGTGCGCAACCTGCGCCGCAAGCTGGCCGACGCCGGCATGGAAGGCGAGCCGATCCGTTCGGTGTACGGCATGGGCTACAGCTACGAGCCCTAGCCGGTAGTGCCGGCCGCTGGCCGGCAACCGCAGAATTCCAAGTGCGCCCGTGAGCTTGCCGGCCAGCGGCCGGCACTACAGGTGCGCACTTGCGTTACAGTCGAGCACGCTCGACATTACGAACACAACTGCATGGACGACATCCACCCGATCGCGCCGGACAAGCGCGCCGCCATCCTTTCCACCCTGGCTGACATCGAACAGCGCTACGACGTACGCGTGCTGCTGGCCTGCGAGTCGGGCAGCCGCGGCTGGGGCTTTTCCTCGCCCGACAGCGACTACGACGCGCGCTTCATCTACGTGCATCGCCAGCCTTGGTATCTCAGCGTCAACGAGAGCACCGGTCCCGGCGAAGCGCAGCGCGATGTGATCGAACTGCCGATCGACGATGAGCTCGACGTGAGCGGCTGGGACCTGCGCAAGGCACTGCGACTGGTTTCAAAATCCAATCCGACCCTGATCGAGTGGCTGCGCTCGCCGATCGTCTACCAGCAGGATCAGGCGGCGGTGTCACAGTTGTGGGAAGCAGCGAAAGCGTTCCATTCACCGCTGGGCACCTGGTGGCACTACTTCAACATGGCGCGCTCGAACCATCGCGGCTACCTGCGTGGCGAAACGGTGCGCACCAAGAAGTACCTGTACGTGCTGCGCCCACTGCTGGCCTGCCAGTGGATAGAGCACGAACAGACACCCCCGCCGATGGCCTTCGAGGATCTGCTGGACCGGCTGCTGCCAGACGGTGCGGTGCGTGAAGTCATCGATGCCCTGCTGGCGGTCAAGCGGGCCAGCGCCGAGGTCGCCGCCGGGCCGCGCATTGCGGCGATCAGCGACTACATCGATCGTGAACTGGCCATCCGGACTGCGCAGGCGCCACAGCTGCCCGCCGGACGAGGTGATGCTGCGTGGCTGGATGAGCTGTTCCGGCAGATGCTGGCCGAGCACGCGCCTGCGTGAAGAGCCGCACCTGCCTCTGGTAGTGCCGGCCGCTGGCCGGCAACCACGGAAATCCAGGCGTGCCGCGCGGTTGCCGGCCAGCGGCCGGCACTACCACACGGGTATCATCGTCGCGAACGCCCTGATTTCCGGAGACCCCGATGAACCCGCTGCGCCCCTTCCGCGACAAGATGCCCATCCTCGGCGAGCGCGTGTACATCGACCCGTCGTGCACGATCATCGGCGACGTGGAACTGGGCGACGACGTGTCGGTGTGGCCGGGCACGGTCATCCGCGGTGACGTCAATTACGTACGCATCGGTGCACGCACCAACGTGCAGGACGGCACCATCATCCACGTCAGCCACCACAGCCCGTACAACAAGGCCGGCTACCCGACCCTGATCGGCGAAGGCGTGACCGTCGGCCACGGCTGCATCATCCACGCCTGCACGATCGGCGATTACAGCCTGATCGGCATGGGCGCCTGCATCCTCGACGGTGCCCGCGTGGAGCGCCATGGCTTCGTCGGCGCCGGTGCGGTGATCGGCCCCGGCAAGGTGGTGGGCGAAGGCGAGCTGTGGGTCGGCAACCCTGCCCGGCCGGCACGCACGCTGAGCGACAAGGAGATCGAGTCGCTGCACTATTCGGCCGACCACTACGTGCGGCTGAAGGACGAATACCGGGGCTGAGCAGCCAACGCTGCCGCGCGGCTCTGCTAAAGTCTGGGCCCGACCAGGACCTGTCGAGACCCCCATGCCTGTGGTTGCCAGCCGGAGAGGACTCCGGCGCCCACAACGAAGGCCACCGCGCTGATGGCCGCACCGATGCTCGATACCTACCGTGAGGTGGTGACGCCGGAGGGTGTGCTGCTTCAGTTGCCGGTAGCCGGACCGCTGCCGCGGGCCATGGCCTGGCTGGTCGATCTTGGCGTGCGCATCGCGGTGCTGGTGCTGATGGCGATTCCGCTGGCGGTGCTGGACGAATTCGGCTCCGGCCTCAACCTGGTGCTGATGTTCCTGGTCTACTGGGTCTACCCGATCGTGTGCGAGGCGCTGTGGGGCCGTACCCTGGGCAAGCGCGCGCTGGGCCTGCGCGTGCTGTCCCGCGATGGCGCGCCCGTGGGCTGGATGGCGGCGATCACCCGCAACCTGCTGCGTACGGTGGACATGCTGCCGTTCGGCTATGCACTGGGCCTGGTCAGCAGCCTGTTCGATCCGCACGGCCGCCGCCTCGGCGACCTGGTGGCCGGCACCGTGGTGGTGCACGCGCCTGTGCTGTACCTGCCGCCGCCACCTACCATCGACAGCGTGCTGGCCCCGCCGCAGCCACTGCGGCCGGAGGAACAGGCCGCGCTGATGGCCTTCGCCGAGCGCGCGCCACGGCTGTCGGCGGCACGCCAGCAGGAGCTGGCCGGCATTGCCGAGCCCCTGACCGGCACCCACGGCCAGGTCGCCGTGCTGCGCCTGTACGCCATGGCCAACTGGCTGCTGGGGCGGCGATGAAACAGGAACAGTTCGTCGCCCGCTACCAGCAGGAATGGCAGGAGCTGGAACAGTGGCTGCTGCTGCGTGCCGGCGCCTCGCGCCGCGCGCGCCGCAAGGCCAGCGGCCTGGCACTGGACGATACCGCCGTCCCGCAGCGCTACCGGCGCCTGTGCCAGCAGCTGGCGCTGGCCCGCGAGCGCGGTTACAGCCCGCAGCTGCTCCAGCGCCTGCAGCAGCTGATGCAGCAGGGCCACAGCGTGCTGTACCGCACGCCGCCGACACGCTGGCGGGGTGCCCTGGAGTTCCTGGTCGCCGACTTCCCGCTGCTCGTGCGCAGCCAGGCACGCAGCATGTGGGTGGCGCTGGCGATGTTCGCCCTGCCGGCAATCGCCTGCTTCGTGCTTGTACAGGTCTATCCGGACCTGATCCATACGTTGATGGACAACCGCCAGATCGCCGCGATGGAGCGCATGTACGACCCTGCCGCCGAACGACTGGGCCGCGACAGCGGTACCGACTGGATGATGTTCGGCCACTACATCCTCAACAACATCAGCATTGCCCTGCGCACCTTCGCCAGCGGCCTGCTGGCCGGGCTGGGTACGCTGCTGGTGCTGCTGTTCAACGGTGTCACCATCGGCGCGGTGGCCGGCCACCTGCAGCACATCGGGCACGGTGGACCATTCTGGCGCTTCGTGGCCGGCCATGGCGCGTTCGAGCTGACCGCGATCGTGATCGCCGGCGGTGCCGGCCTGCAGCTGGGCATGAAGCTGCTGGCACCGGGCCGGCGCAGCCGCCTGGACGCGCTGGTCGACGGTGGCCGCATCGGTGCGCGGCTGTGCCTGGGCGTGGCGTTCATGCTGCTGGTCGCAGCCTTCATCGAAGCGTTCTGGTCGTCGATCGCCGAACTCCCCGCATGGACCAAGTTCGGCGTCGCCGGAGTGCTCTGGGCCGGCGTGCTGCTGTGGCTGTGGCGTGGCGGGCGTGGAGGCGGTCATGCGCATTGACCGTCTGGACGTGGTGCTGCGTGCACGCAGCGGCTGGGAAGCGATGGAGCTGGGCAGTGCCCTCGCCCGCCGCCATGCGCGCGCCGTGTGGGGCAGCTGGCTGCTGGCCAGTGCTCCGTTGTTCGTGATCTTCAACGCGCTGGGATGGTGGCTGGATGCCTTCGGCTGGGCCTGGCTGGCGATGTGGTGGTGCAAGCCACTGTTCGAGCGTGCGCCGCTGTATGTGCTGTCGCGCGGCATCTTCGGCGAACCGGTCAGCACACTTTCGGCCCTGCGTGCGCAGCGCCACTGGGGCAACACTGGTTCCTGGGGCTACCTGGGCTGGCGTCGCTTCAGCGTGCTGCGCAGCCTGTGCCTGCCGGTGAACCTGCTGGAAGGCAACGCACCGGGTCAGCGCGGTCCACGCCGCCGTGCGGTGGCTGCCGGCGCCGCAGGTGCGGCGACAGTGCTGACCGTGACCTGCATGGCGTTCGAAGCGGTGCTGGTATCTGGTGCCATCGGTGCAGTGTTCATGTTCATGCCACTGGACCTGATGTCCGAATCCTGGCGTGCGGCCTGGGACATGATCGGCAAGGACACGCCGGCATGGGCACGCTTCGGTTTCAATCTGGCCTGCTGGCTGGCCTCGGCGCTGATCGGCCCGTTCTTCGTCGGTGCGGGCTTTGGCCTGTACTTGAACCGGCGTACGCAGATGGAAGCCTGGGACGTCGAAATCGCCCTGCGCCGACTGCGCGATCGCCTGCTGCCGGCGGCATCGACGCTGGCGCTGCTGCTGTGCCTGGCACTGCCGCTGGTCTCCGCCCCGGTGCATGCGCAGGACGCAGATGCCGAGCCCGGGCGCGCAATGGGCAAGCCCAACGCCAGTGACATCGCCGCCGAAGACGACGACGATGAACCGACCATCGACCCGGCCAACACGCCGGCCACCATCTTCGGTGGCACGCCGGTGGACACCGCCGGTTTCCGTCAAGCGGTTAACCGCGCCTATGAGGACCCGCTGCAGCGCCCGACCCGCGAGGTCACCCGCTGGAAGCCGATCGAGCAGGCCGAGGAAAAAAAGAAGGAAGACAAGCAGCTGCAGCGTGACACCAACAGCAAAGGTGAACGCAAAGCGCGCAGGGACGGCATCGACTGGCTGGCACGGCTGGCCGAATGGGGCCTGTGGGGCCTGCTCGGCATCCTGCTGCTGGTGCTGCTGCTGACCGCGCGGCTGTGGCTGCCATGGCTGCGTGGCAGTGGCCGGCGCAAGGCCGACGCTGCACCGGAGGTGCTGGAGGAACAGGTGGAGTTGCCGGTGGTGCTGCCGCCGGACGTGGCCACCCAGGCTGGCCTGCTCTGGGACCAGGGCCGGCCGCGGCAGGCGCTGGCCCTGCTGTACCGCGCCAGTGTGCGCACGGTGGGCGAGCGCAGCGGTATCGCGCTTCCACCTGGTGCCACCGAAGCGCAATGCCTGCGCGCGTCGCGGCGCATGCCTGATGCCACCGATCGTGACCTGTTCGCGCGCATCGTGCGCATGTGGCAGTACGCCGCCTACGGTGGCCGCCTGCCCAGCCGCGCCGATTTCGATGCATTGGTCGATACCCTGCGCCAGCAGTACGGGTGGCAGGCATGAGTCCGCGCCTGTTCTGGTCGCTGCTGCTCGGTGCATTGGTGCTGTTCGGTGTACCGCTGACCATCCTCTACCTGCGCACGCACGAACGGGTGACCGAGACGATCCGGCTGCCGCCACAGGGCGAAGCCGCCTACAACCCGCTGTACGTACTCGGCCAGGCCCTGCGCGCCGATGGCATTGACGTGCACTCGCGGCCACGGCTGGAACTGCAGCAGATGGCACTGGGGCCGAACGATACGGTGGTGCTGCTGCAGGACAGCAGCGAACTGCCGCCGCCCGTTGCCAGCGCGCTGCTGGACTGGGTCGACGGTGGCGGCCACCTGCTGGTACGTACACCGCCGCCGGCCGAGGACGATGCCGGCAGCACGCAGGGCCCCTTGCTGGACCGGCTGGGCGTGGACAGCCTGTTCCAGCGCAGCGACTGCCAGCCATTCCATGTCGACGACGATCCTGGCCACGTTGAATTCTGTGGTGGCCGCCGCTTCACCTTGGGTTTTGCCGCCAGTGCGCAGGCCGAACGTCGCTGGGGCACGGATCGCGACCTGGTGTTCGCGCGCCTGCGCCATGGCCAGGGCAAGGTGAGCGTGCTGGCCGACATGGAGTTCATGCGCAGCGAGGTGGACTCACCTGCGGCGCGCCTGGCCTCCGCAGGGGGCAAGGCCAGCGACGGCCTGCACGACGCGTCGCATCGCGACCTGACCCGCTACCTGCTCGATCCGAACTACGGCAAGGGTGCGGTCTGGCTGGTCTATGCCAGCCGCCCGCCGTCACTGTGGTCGCGCATGTTCTATCAGGGCTGGCCGCTGTGGGCACCGTTGCTGCTGGCCCTGCTGGGTTGGCTGTGGGGCCGCTCGCAGCGCTTCGGCAGCCTGCTGCCGTCGCCGGTTCTGGAACGCCGTTCGCTGCTGGAGCACGTGCGCGCCAGTGGTGAACTGCTGCTGCGCTTCGGTCACGGCGCGCGCCTGTACGAGGCCGTACTCGCCCTGTTCCTGCACCGCCTGCGCCTGCGCGCACCGGTTGCCGCCGCACTCGATGGCGCGCCGCGCGATCAGGCCATCGCCGAGCTGCTGAAGTGGCCGCAAGGCCGCGTTGCCAGCGCGCTCACGCCCCCTCCGCCGCACGATTCCTCCGCCCTGCGCGAGCGCATCCGCTTGCTGCTCCAGATGAGATCCCTGCTATGACCGAAGTCCCCGAGCTGCCGGCGGCCGCCAACGCCCGCCTGATCGAACGCGTCGATGCCATCCGCGATGCCGTCGGCCACGCCTTCATCGGCCAGGCTGATGTGCTGGACCAGATCCTGGTGGCCCTGCTGGCCGGTGGCCACGTGCTGATCGAGGGCGTGCCCGGGCTGGGCAAGACCCTGCTGGTGCGCGCGCTGGCCCAGGCACTTGAGCTGGACTACGGTCGCGTGCAGTTCACCCCCGACCTGATGCCCAGCGACGTCAGCGGCCACGCGGTGTACGACCCGAAGAGCGAGAGCTTCAAGATCCGTCGTGGCCCGGTGTTCACCAACCTGCTGCTGGCCGACGAGATCAACCGCGCACCGGCCAAGACCCAGTCGGCGCTGCTGGAAGTGATGCAGGAAGGCCAGGTGACCATCGAAGGCAAGGCCTTCACCCTGGCGCCGCCGTTCATGGCGCTGGCCACGCAGAACCCGCTGGAACAGGAAGGCACCTACCCGCTGCCGGAAGCACAGCTGGACCGCTTCCTGCTGAAGGTGCTGATCGACTACCCGCAGCTGGAGGACGAGAAGCGCATGGTGACCGCGATCACCAGCGGCCGCGCCGCCAGCGATTTCGACCTGAGCCAGGTGCCGCGCGTGCTCGGCGCCGGTGAGCTGCTGGAACTGCAGCGCGCCACGGCGGCGATCACCGTCGATGACGAAGTGATCGACTACGCGGTGCGGATTGTGGCGGCCACGAGGCAGTGGCCGGGTATCGCGGTCGGCGCTGGCCCGCGTGGCAGCATCGCGCTGGTACGTGCCTCGCGCGCGCAGGCGGTGTTGACCGGCCGTGACTTCGTCACCCCCGACGACGTGCGCGACATCGCGCGCCCCGCGCTGCGCCATCGCATCGCGCTGGCACCGGAACTGCAGATCGAAGGCCAGGACGCCGACGACGTGCTGGGTGCACTGCTGGCCAAGGTGGAAGCACCGCGCCGATGAGGCCGGCCCCGCTGCTGCTGGCGCTGCTGCTGGCCTGGGCCGCCCTGGGTGGCCTGGTGCTGGGCGGCCTGCTGCCGCGCTGGAGCTGGGCGCTGGCGGCAGTGGCAATTGCCGTGCCAGCGTTGATGGATCTGTGGCGGCAGACGCGGCGTCCATCGCCGCAGATCCAGCGTGAGCTGCCCGAAGCGCTGGCACTGGGCGTGCGCCGCGAGGCTGCACTGCGGCTGCAGGCGGACGCATCGATGACGGTGCAGGTGTTCGACCTGGTCCCCGGCGGCTGGCCGCTGGAGTCGCTGCCGCAGCGCGTGCGCCTGAAGGCCGGTAGCGCCTCCACGCTGCACTATCACCTGCAGCCGCTGCAGCGCGGGCACTTCCGCTTCGAAGGCGTGCACCTGCGCATGCGCTCGCCGTGGCGCCTGTGGTGGCAGCAACGCACGCTGCCTCCCGCGCTGGACGTGCGGGTCTATCCGAACTTCGTACCGCTCACCCGCTTCGCCCTGTTCAGCGCCGACCAGGCCTCGCGGCTGGTAGGTGCACACGTGAAGCGCCGCCGCGGTGAAGGCACCGACTTCCACCAGATGCGCGAGTACCGCATCGGCGACAGCCTGCGCCAGCTGGACTGGAAGGCCACCGCGCGTGCGCGCAAGCTGGTCTCGCGCGAGTACCAGGACGAGAAGAACCAGCAGCTGCTGCTGATGCTCGACAGTGGCCGCCGCATGCTGGCCAGCGAAGGCGGGCTCTCGCACTTCGATCATGCATTGAATGCCTCGCTGGTGGTGGCCTACCTTGCGCTGCGCCAGGGCGATGCTGCCGGCCTGTTCGCCACCGGTGGCGAGCGCCGCTGGGTGGCACCGCAGCGTGGCATGGGCACGGTCGAGCACCTGCTGCGTGCCAGCTACGACCTGCAGCCGCGCGTGGTGGCCACCGACTACCTGGCCGCCGCCACCGAAGTGTCGCTGCGCCAGCGCCGGCGCGCGCTGGTGATGCTGGTCAGCAACGTGCGCGACGAAGACATCGAGGATCTGCTGGCGGCGGTGCGCCTGCTGCAGAAACGCCACCTGGTGTGCGTGGCCAGCCTGCGCGAGCGCGAACTGGATGCTGTCCTCGATGATGAGGTGCAGTCGCTGGAGGACGCGGCACAGGCCGGTGCCGCGGCGCTGTACCTGCAGCAGCGCGCGAAAGCGCATGAGGCGCTGCGCAGCGAGAAGGTGATGGTGCTGGACGTGACCGCCGACGCCCTGCCCGGTGCACTGGTGGAGCGCTATCTGGCGGTGAAGCGCGAAGGGTTGCTCTGATACCAGGAGCGGTTGCCGGCCAGCGGCCGGCACTACCCCTGCAGCAATCGCCGCTGCAATCGCTCCACCGCACGCTGCAGCAGCACCCGGTTGCGGGCCAGCTTCATCCACTGCGGCAGGCGCGAGAACATGGATCGGTGATGGCCGCGGCTTTCGCGCAATGTCGCGCTCGCGTACTCGTGCAATGCGTGCAGATGTTCAGCGTTATAGGCCCAGAGCAGGCCTGCGCGGGTCTGTTCGACCAGGCACAGCGGCAATCCGAAGTGCGGATCGGTAGGCTCGGCATCACGCAATGGACGCACCGAGACCGAAACATCGGTACTGCGATCACATTGCGCACATCGAGCAGCGAAGGACGCCGGTGCAGGAACGCCAGCGGGAACCCGACGACGCACGTGCAGCCACTGATGCCCACAGAATCCACAAGGTTGGCGGCCCAGCATGTAGACCGCACCGACCCAGTCACCACTGTCCAGTGCAGAACTGCAGCCGGTGCAGCGGAATCGCGCGGTCCACCGGTAGGGTTCCCAGCTGGCGACCACCCAGCCGGGGGCGTCGCAGCGATGGCAACGCACCGCGACACGGTCCGCGAAGGCCTGCAGGCTGCGCCCGTCATCGAAGTGCCGGCCAGGCACGGGCGAAGAACGCCCATGCCGGCCAGGCCAACGCCGCACCGCCATCAGACGTAGATCCGCGTCGGCGCCTCGTCAACGATCGCATGCGGCACGAAGCGCGCACTGTCACGGGTGATCGCGCTGTCGTCTTCGCGGATGCCGACGCCGCAGGCGTGGTCACCCACCACCCAGCTGCCGATCAGCGGATAGCCGCCTTCGAAGCGGGTGAGCGGATGGGCGCGCTGGATGATCGCCGGGCCATCGTAGGGACCGTCGCTGCGCTGGGTGCTGCCATCGGCCAGATGCATCTCGATGTTCGCGCCTTCGCGCGAGAACAGCGGCTTGCGCACCCAGCCCGACGCCAGCGTGCTGCCGTCATCGAAATGCGCTTCCAGCAGGTTCGGATGGCCCACGTTACGCTGCCAAAGCAGCGGCAGGATGCCCTTGTTGCTCAACACCGCCTTCCACGCCGGCTCCAGCAGCTGCACGCCCGAGCCGGGCAGCGCGCGGCCGAATTCCTCGGCCATCAGGTCTTCCAGCGGGTACAGCTTGAACAGCGTGCCGATCACCGAATCGTCCAGCGCGGTGAAGCGGCCGTCCTCGGACAGGCCAATGTCCTCGATGGCGATGGCCTGGCCATGCAGGCCGGCCTGCGAGGCGCAGTCGCGCAGGTAGTCGACGGTGCCGCGGTCTTCTTCGGAACTGCCCACCGCGCTGAAATACAGCGGCGGTGGCAGCTGCGTGGCCAGTTCGCCGAAACGCTCGACCAGCGCTTCGTGGATCGCGTTGAACTGGTCGGCGTGCTGCGGCAGGCGACCGGCGTTGCGCTGGTCTTCCAGCCACTGCCATTGGAAGAAGCTGGCCTCGAACAGCGAGGTCGGCGTGTCGTAGTTCAGTTCGTACAGCTTGGCCGGGCCAGTACCGTCGTAGGCCAGGTCCAAGCGACCGTACAGATGCGGCTGGCGCTGGCGCCAGCTGTCGGCGATCCAGTCGCGGTAATGCGGCGGAATCGCCAGCTGGTCCATCAATCGTTCGCTGGCGATGACATCGCCGACCAGGTCCAGCGCCATCTGGTGCAGCTCGGCGCTGGGGTCTTCGATGTCCTGCTCGATCTGGCGCAGGGTGAACGCGTAGTACGCGCTTTCGTCCCAGTACGGCTGGCCGTCGATGGTGTGGAAGCGGAAACCCGCCTCTTCCGCGCGCGCCCGCCATTGGGCACGCTCGGCAATCCGGATGCGCTGCATGGGTCGATCAGCCGCCGTAGCTGCCGCTGCTGCTGCGGCGCGCGCTGCTGTTGCCGAAGCCACCACGGCTGGCAGTGACCGCACGGTTCGGTTCGCTGGTGACCGGGGCCAGGCCGGCCTTGCCCGCGCCGATGCCGCTGGCGGTGTTCAGGCCACCAGTGCCACCCGGTGCCGGGCGCGCCCAACCCGCATTCTTGTCCTGGTAGGCCGGCGCCGACGCCGGTGCCTGCGGTGCCAGGCCTCCGCGGTTGCTCAGCATCTGCGACATGAAGAAGCCCATCATCATCGGGCCGATGAACGAGGTACCGGCCGAGGTGTGCTGCTGCACGCACTGCTCCGGCTTGTAATCCTTCTCGCAGGCTTCCCTGCTGGCGTACTTCGGCGCCGCATCGGCGGCCTGCTTCTGCGCTTCGGCGAAGGCATTGCGGCACGACGACGGATCGCCGGTGGCCTCGGTGCAGGCCTCGACCGAGGTGTACAGGCCTTCCTGCACCTTCACCTCCGGCTCCTTCTGGCAGGCGGTGAACAGCAGCGGCGCGGCGCTCATCAGCAGCAGCGCGGTGGTGCGGGAACGTTTCATGGCCTCATGCCCTGTCGACGGATCAATGCCCCAATGATGCCAAATCCGGACCAGAAACCGGAATCGGCAAAGTCCGAAAGATGAACGGACTTTCATTTTCGTCGTTCCCCATCATCCACGCATGACGTGGATCCATCGTGTCGACCAAGGTCGACACCTACCAAGGGCAGAGCGCTGGCCCCGACACATCGCAGGAAACTGTCGAAGGCGGGGTGGGTCGGCTGGCGGGGGTGTCCGCGGCATGGATGCCGCGGCCAAGCCCCCAAGGACGGGTTTACGGCGTCCCCCGCCAGCGGACCCACCCCGCCTCCCGCAGGAAGCCCGCTGTTGCTTCGGCTGTTGCTTCGGCTGTTGCTTCGGCTGTTGCTTCGGCAGGTGCCGGGCGCAGCCCGGCCGGACCATCTCCGGTGGTTGCAGCAGCAACCGAAAAAATTGGCCATGATCGGCTGACCCCCACGTCGTACGGCCCGCCCGTTCCGCCAGCCATGCCCGAATACCGTTCCCGCACCTCCACCGCCGGCCGCAACATGGCCGGCGCCCGCGCCCTGTGGCGTGCCACCGGCATGAAGGACGGCGACTTCCACAAGCCGATCATCGCCATCGCCAACTCCTTCACCCA
This sequence comes from Stenotrophomonas sp. YJH_SMC_80, assembly GCF_059372495.1. Lineage (NCBI taxonomy): Bacteria > Pseudomonadati > Pseudomonadota > Gammaproteobacteria > Lysobacterales > Lysobacteraceae > Stenotrophomonas > Stenotrophomonas sp. YJH_SMC_80. Next base: position 163,324 of record NZ_JCAFVP010000006.1, on the reverse strand, counting down.
GTTCGTGCCCGGTCACGTGCACCTGAAGGACCTCGGCCAGCTGGTCGCGCGCGAGATCGAGCAGGTCGGCGGCGTCGCCAAGGAATTCAACACCATCGCCGTGGACGACGGCATCGCGATGGGCCACGACGGCATGCTGTATTCGCTGCCCAGCCGCGAGATCATCGCCGACGCCGTGGAGTACATGGTCAACGCGCACTGTGCCGACGCGCTGGTGTGCATCAGCAACTGCGACAAGATCACCCCCGGCATGCTGATGGCAGCGCTGCGCCTCAACATCCCGGTGGTGTTCGTTTCCGGCGGACCGATGGAAGCGGGCAAGACCAAGCTGTCCGAGCACAAGCTGGACCTGGTCGATGCGATGGTGGTGGCTGCCGATGACAGCGCTTCCGACGAGAAGGTGGCAGCGTTCGAACGCAGCGCCTGCCCCACCTGCGGCTCCTGCTCGGGCATGTTCACCGCCAACTCGATGAACTGCCTGACCGAAGCACTGGGCCTGTCGCTGCCGGGCAACGGCACCACGCTGGCCACCCATGCCGACCGTGAGGCGCTGTTCCGCCGTGCCGGCCGCCTGATCGTCGAACTCTGCCATCGCTGGTATGGCGGCGAGGACCCGAGCGCGCTGCCGCGCGGCATCGCCACCCAGGCGGCGTTTGCCAATGCGATGACCCTCGACATCGCCATGGGCGGCTCCACCAACACCATCCTGCACCTGCTGGCCGCCGCGCAGGAAGCGGAGGTCGACTTCGACCTGACCCACATCGACGCGCTGTCGCGGCGCGTGCCGCAGCTGTGCAAGGTGGCGCCGAACACGCCGAAGTACCACATCGAGGACGTGCACCGCGCCGGCGGTGTGTTCGGCATCCTCGGCGAGCTGGACCGCGCCGGCCTGCTCGAAACCACGGTACCCACCGTGCACAGCGCCAGCCTGGCCGAAGCGCTGGAACGCTGGGATGTGGTGCGCAGTGACAACGACACCCTGCACACCTTCTTCAAGGCCGGCCCGGCCGGCATTCCCACCCAGGAAGCCTTCAGCCAGGCCACGCGCTGGCCGACGCTGGACCTGGACCGCGCCGAGGGCTGCATCCGCTCGCTGCAGCATGCGTACTCACTGGAAGGTGGCCTCGCCGTGCTGCGCGGCAACCTGGCCGTCGATGGCTGCGTGGTGAAGACCGCCGGCGTGGACGAATCGATCCACGTATTCGAAGGTCCCGCGCGTGTCTATGAAAGCCAGGACGCCGCCGTTGCCGGCATCCTCGCCGACGAGGTGCTGCCGGGCGAGGTGGTGGTGATCCGCTACGAAGGCCCGAAGGGCGGCCCCGGCATGCAGGAGATGCTGTACCCGACCAGCTATCTGAAGTCGAAGGGGCTGGGCAAGCAGTGCGCGCTGCTGACCGACGGCCGCTTCTCCGGCGGCACCTCGGGCCTGTCGATCGGCCACGTCTCACCGGAAGCGGCCAGTGGCGGTGTCATCGGCCTGGTGGAAGATGGCGATCGCATCCGCATCGACATCCCTACCCGCCGCATCGATCTGCTGCTGGACGAGGCCGTGCTGGCCCAGCGCCGCGCCGACGCCGATGCCCGCGGCTGGAAACCGCGTGCGCCGCGCCCGCGCAAGGTCACCAGCGCGTTGAAGGCCTACGCCCTGCTCGCCACCAGCGCCGACAAGGGCGCCGTACGCAACACCGCCCTGCTGGGTGATTGACCGCCATACGGTAGTACCGGCCGCTGGCCGGCATCTGTACTGCGACGCCCCACTTCAATGAGGTTGCCGGCCAGCGGCCGGCACTACCTCTGCAACAATCGCCGCATCGCTCTGGTGGGTGCCAACCTTGGTTGGCACGGAACCCACAGCGCCGACCAAGGTCGGCATCTACCAACAACGGTTGCCGGCCAGCGGCCGGCGCTACCGATCCGCTACTCTGCGCGGCATGACCCAACGCCCGCCGCGCCAACCCCTCATCGATGCCCTGCGCGGATTCGCGCTGCTCGGCGTGTTCCTGGTCAACCTGCGCTTCTTTTCGCTCGATGCACTGATGACCGAGGCCGCGCAGCAGACCCTGCCAAGTGCCCCGTTTGATCACGCCATCCGCACCGGCATGGAATGGCTGGTGGACATGAAGGCGATCACCCTTTTCTCGCTGCTGTTCGGCATGGGTGTGGCGATGCAGATGGACGGCAATGCGCAGGGCAGCATGGCCGCGCACCTGCGGCGCATGGGTGTGCTGCTGGTGATCGGCCTGCTGCATTCGGTACTGCTGTGGTGGGGCGATATCCTGCTGGTGTACGCACTGGTCGGCTTGCTGTTGCCGCTGTTCCGGCACCTGGGTGATCGTGCCCTGCTATGCAGCGGCGTGATCATCGCCCTGCTGCTGCCACCGCTGCTGTCGCCGTGGATACGCGAATGGGTGGCCCTGCTGACTCCGCGCGCGCAGATGAATGCCACAGCGCTCGATGCATTGGCGCACGGCAGCCTGGCCCAGGCGTGGTGGCGCAACCTGCAATTGGCGGCGTGGCTGAAGCTGAGCAACTGGGCACTGCTGCTGTTCGTGCTGGGCCGCTTCCTGCTGGGCTACTGGGCGGGCCGCCGCGGCTTGTTGCAGCAACCGCGCGCGCATCTGCCTCTGCTGCGCGTGATCGCTCTCGGCGGTCTGCTGCTGGGCATCGTGTTCCTCTGGATCGATGTCAATGCAGATGCGCTCAAGCAGGCGTGGCCGGCGCTGCGTGGGGGCGTGCCCGGCTACCTGCTGCGCGTGTCGTACCGCGTTGCGCCGCTGGCATTGGGCATCGCTGCGGCGGCGATCTTCGCCCTGCTCTATCTGCGCCCGTGGGCCGAACGCGTGCTGCGCGTATTCGTTCCGGCCGGGCGCATGGCACTGAGCAACTACCTGCTGCAAAGCGCGATCTGCGTACCGCTGTTTGCCGGCTTCGGGCTGGGCATCGGCCCGCGGCATGGATTGTGGCCGGTGCTGCTGGTGGCTGCAGTAGTGTTCCCGCTGCAACTGCTGGCGAGCGCATGGTGGCTGCGCGGCCATCGTTTCGGGCCGGTCGAATGGCTGTGGCGCAGCGCCAGCGAAGGGCAATGGCTGCCGTTGCGGCGGTAGACACTACGGGGGCAGAAAAGGGGACGGAGGGAATTAAGTCGTTTACGGCAAAAACGACTTAATTCCCTCCGTCCCCTTTTTGCCGGCCAGCGGCCGGCACTACCGGTCAGCCGATCACGCGCTTGAACGGCGGCAGCGCGTCGATGATGCGCTTGCCGTAGCGGCGGGTCAGCAGCCGCGAATCAAGAATGACCACGCGGCCGGTGTCGGTGGAGGTGCGGATCAGGCGGCCGGCGAACTGGGTCAACGTGCGCAGCGCATGCGGAATGGCGATCAGGTTGAACGCATTGAGCCCGCGCCCCTCGAACCATTCGCTGAGGGTGGCGGTCTGCGGGTCGGTCGGCACCGCGAACGGCACCTGGGTGATCACCACCGTGGTGCAGGCTTCACCTGGCAGGTCGAGGCCTTCGCCGAACGAATTCAGCCCGAACAGCACCGAGCCTTCACCCGCCGCCACGCGGCGCAGATGCTCGTCAATCAGGCGGGTCTTGGACATCTCGCCCTGCACCAGCACCTGCTTGCGGCGCGCGGCCGACATCAGCCCAGCCACCTTCTCCATCTTCCAGCGCGAGGTGAACAGCACCATCGAGCCCTTGGCCCAGTCCAGTTCGGTGTCGAGATAGCGCGCCACTTCACGCGGGTGGCCTTCGCGGTCGTCCGGGGTGACCGGGAATTTCGGCACGATCAGTTCGGCCTGGTTGGGCAGGTCGAACGGTGACGACAGCGAGACCATCTCGGCCTCTTCCGGAATGCCGTTGTCGATCGCCAGCGACTGGAAGTCGCCACCGCCGGTCAGCGTCGCCGAGGTCATCACCACCGAGTCCACTTCATCCCACAGCAGCTTGCGCAGCACGTGCGCGGCCGACACCGGCGAGCCGTGCAGCACCAGGTCGCCGTCGCGGGTGGCGGTGACCCAGCGCGCCATCGGCGGCGCACCGTCCTTGTCTTCGCGACGCCAGGCCTGCCACAGGTTGTACTGCTGCTCGATCATTTCCAGCGCCATGCCCAGGTTGCGCTGCAGGCGCTCGCGCGCGGCATCGTCCGGCTTGCCCTTGGCCACCTGCGCGGTGGCGGCGTGCGCCCAGTTGTAGAGGCTGCGGGTATCGTCGGCGAGGGCCTCGATCGGCTCGCGCCAGGCCTCGGGCAGTCGCCCATTGGCCGCGCGCCACATCGGCTCTTCGTCCGCCGGCGCCGGCATCCACACCCGCTCGATATGATCGCGGAACGCGCGCAGCTGCTTGGCCACGTTGCTGGCCACCTCGATCGCTTCGTTCGGCAGCAGGTTGCCGAGGCGGTCCTTGTCGACCGCGCGGTAGGCGCCGGCGATCAGGATCTGCAGGCGGCCGGTACGCTTGGCCATCTCGTCCAGCGCCAGGCTCGCCGCGCCCTGGTCGATCGCCACGTTGCCGATGTGATGGCCTTCGTCCAGCACCAGCAGCATGTCCGAGGGCGGCGCGATCAACGGCTGGCCGTTGTCGCTGTCGCCGATCGACAGCGCCGACAGCAGCAGCGCGTGGTTGGTGACCACGATCTGCGCATCACGCACGGTGTTGCGCGAACGCAGCACCGCACACTGCGCCGAATAGGCACAACGGCGCCCGGCGCAGCCCGAAGCCGGCGTGGTGATGCGGCTGCGCAGGCCGGGGCTGATGGTCTCCGGTGCGTTGTCGATATCGCCATCCCAGCTGCCGCTGGTGAAGGCGTCGGTCAGGCGCTTGGCGATGTCCATCTCGATCGGCGCCAGTGGCCGGTCGAACAGCGGCGCGTCATCCTCGAACATGCCGCCCTGCGAGCCCTCGCCCTGCGCCTCGGCGGCATTGCGCGTGCACAGGTAGCGGGTACGGCCCTTGGCCAGCGCCACGGTCGCCTCCAGGCCGGTGGCTTTCAGGAAATTCGGGATATCGCGCTCGACCAGCTGCGACTGCAGCGCCACGGTGCCGGTGCTGATCACCAGCTTCTTCTTGCTGGCCAATGCGATCGGCACGCCTGCGGTGAGGTAGCCCAGGCTCTTGCCGACGCCGGTGGGCGCCTCGACCACGCCGACGCCACCGCTTTTCGACAGCGCACGCGACACCACGCCGATCATCTGGCTCTGCGAGCGACGGGTGGAAAAGCCGGGGGTATTGGCCTGCAGCGTCGTGTACGCCTTGCGGATCGCGTCCTTCAAGGTGTCATCGAGGGTGCGCGGAGCGGCGACGGTTTCGGTCACGCCGGGAATTACCGTAGCTGGATCAGGCCGGGCATTGTCGCATGGCCGGCCGCATTCACCGCCGCTGGGACCCTGAACGGGCCAGCGACGACGCCCGCTGGCGGTCCCGGTCCAATGGCCGGACCATCCCAGGGGCAGATACGCCGGGCATGGCCCGGCGCGACCGGTCAGGCGGCCGGGAGCGTACGGGTACGCAGCAGGCGCACCAGCGCCCACACCACCAGCACCACACCGATCGCCTCGACCATCGCCAGCGCGAAATGCAGCACGCCGAGGATGGCACTCAAGCTCGACACGGCACTGAAATCACCGCTGCGGACCATCCACATCGGCAGGATGCCCGCCGCCATGCCGCCGAGGCTGGCCAGCAGCAACAGCAGCAGGCCGACCAGGGCACCGGTGCGGGTGGCATCGCGCGGTGCGCCGACCACCCAGACCAGGCCCACGCACAGCGCGATCAGCACCGGCAGGCGCACGCCCACCATGCTCAGCACCGTGACCAGCAGGGTTGTGCCGTCCATCGATCAGTCCTCGCCGGCCAGCACGGCCGAGCCCTCACGCAGCGACTGGTAGACCTCGTCGGTCTGCGGGCGCACACCGTGCCACTGCAGGAAACTCTCAGCGGCCTGCTCGACCAGCATGCCCAGGCCATCGACCGTATTGCGGCACTCCGCGGCGCGCGCCCAGGCCAGGAAGGCGATCGCCGCTTCGCCGTAGTTGAGGTCGACGGCGGTGGTCATCGAGTTGACCAGCGACAGCGGCAGCTTGAACTCGACGTCACGGTCGCGGCCGGCCGAGGTGGCGTTGACGATCAGTTCGAAGTCACCCAGATCACGCAGGTCTTCCCAGTAGCGGCTGATCGCGCGACCCGGCTCACCCATCGCATCGATCAGTTCATCGGCGCGTTCCGGCGTGCGGTTGACCACCACCAGCTCGGTGATGCCGGCATCAAGCAGCGCCGGGGCGACGCTGCGCGCGGAGCCACCGGCACCGATCAGCAACATGCGGCGGCCACGCAGGTCCAGGCCATGGCGGTCGGTCAAGTCACGCACCAGGCCGATGCCGTCGGTGGTGTCGCCATGCCAGCGGTCGCCCTTGCGCAGCAGCGTGTTGACCGAACCGGCGCGGCGCGCGCGTGCGGTCAGGGTGGTGCACACCGAGAACGCGGCCTCCTTGTGCGGCGAGGTGACGTTGGCGCCGACACCGCCGTCGGCGGCGAAGGCCTCCAGGCCGGCCAGGAACGCCTCCGGGGCCAGGTCGATCGCGCGGTAATCCACCGCGATGCCTTCCTGGCGACCGAACGTCGCGTGGATCTGCGGCGACTTCGAGTGGGCAACGGGGTGTCCGAAGACGGCGTAACGGTCGGTCATGGAATCCTCAAGCTGGCTAGACTGATGCTCTGTTCGTGCATGGAACCGGATGATGCGCATCACCCTGCCCCTGCTGGTGCTTGCCGCCAGTCTACTCTCTGCCCCCGTGGCGATGGCGTTGAACGAGTACGGCATCGAAGGCATGGGCGTGGTCTCGACCCGTGCCGACGAGGGCCGCGCCACGATCAGTGCCGATGGCCGGCGCATCGTCTTCGCCCGCCGCGGCGAAGCCGGCTGGGGCCTGTGGGAGGCGCGCGTGGTCGATGGCCGCTGGCAGCAGGCGCAGGCCCTGGCGGTGGGCGTGGCCGGTGAGGCCCGCGATCCGTACTTCAGCCGCGACGGCCGCTGGCTGTTGTTCGCCGCCGGCCGCGAAGGCGCGCTGGCGCTGTACCGGGCTGCAGTGGAAGCCGATGGCCGGCTGGGCAAGGCGCACCCCATGGCCGGCGACGGTGGACGCCACGAAGAGCGCGGGCCGGCCCTGAGCGCGGACGGCACGCGGCTGCTGTTTGCCCGCCAACAGGGCCGTGGCGCCGGCTGGAACCTGTTCGTGGCGACGCTGGATGCGCAGGGCATGCGCGGCCCGGCCACCGCATTGACAGCGTTGAACAGCGCCGATGACGAGACCGACGGCGACTGGCTGGGCAACGATGGCGCAGTGGTGTTCAGCCGCGGCAACGGCACGACCGCACAGGTGTGGAGCAGCGGCTGCGCGTGGAGTGGCGCGGCCCTGCAACCGTTGGGACTGTCGTTCAACCAGACCGGCGGCTGGACCGGCGCGCCGGTGATCGACAACGCCAAGCCAGGCGAAATGATGGTGGCCAGCAGCGCGGCCAGGGCACCGCGTGCCGGTGGCGTGGACGTGTACCGGTTGGCGGTGCCGAAGGTGGAGGCGGTGGCCGGGTGCGTGCGGTAGATCCACGCCGCGCGTGGATGGCGCCCGCGAAGGGGTCAGAGCCCTTTCCTGCGGAAAGGGATCCGACCCCGGGCATTGCCCGTCAGCGCGACAACACCTTGGCGCGCAACTGCTCGTACTCCATCTCGCTCAGCTGGCCATTGTCCTTGCGCTGGTTCAGCGCGGCCAGCTCGGCCTGCACGCTATCCGGCAGGGCCTGCTCACGGGCCACGTGGCGGGCGGCGGAGAGCTGCTCCGGTGGGCGCTTGCCCGCGCGCCACGCGGCGATGAAGACACCGACGATGATGGCGCCGAACACCAGCGTGCCGGTGCCCCAGATCAGCCATTGCATCCATCCCAGTTCGGGTCCCATCGCGCAGTCCTCCGTCTATCGTGGCGCTATTGTCAGCGCTCGCGCAGCCATCGCGCCACCTGCGGCGCGAAATAGGTCAGCACGCCATCGGCACCGGCCCGCTTGAAGCCCAGCAGCGACTCCAGCACGCAGGCGCGCTCGTCCAGCCAGCCGTTGGCGAAGGCGGCCTTCATCATCGCGTACTCGCCACTCACCTGATAGGCGAAGGTCGGCACACCGAATTTCCCCTTCACCCGGCGCACCAGGTCCAGGTACGGCATGCCCGGCTTGACCATCACCATGTCGGCGCCTTCTTCCAGGTCCAACGCGATCTCGCGCAGGGCCTCGTCGCCGTTGGCCGGGTCCATCTGGTAGGTCTTCTTGTCGGCCTTGCCGAGGCTGGCCGCGCTGCCCACCGCATCACGGAACGGACCGTAGAACGCCGAGGCGTACTTGGCCGAGTAAGCCATGATGCGCACGTTGACGTGGTTGTCGGCATCCAGCGCACGGCGGATCGCGCCGATGCGGCCATCCATCATGTCCGACGGCGAAACGATGTCGACGCCGGCTTCGGCATGCGACACCGACTGCTTGACCAGCGCTTCGACAGTGATGTCGTTCAGTACATAGCCCTTGTCGTCGATGATGCCGTCCTGGCCGTGGGTGGTGTACGGGTCCAGCGCCACATCGGTCATCACCCCCAGTTCCGGGAAGCGCGACTTCAGCGCGCGGATCGCGCGTTGCGCCAGGCCGTCCTCGGCCCACGCCGCCGATGCATCCAGCGATTTCAGCGACGGGTCGATCACCGGGAACAGGTCGATCACCGGAATGCCCAGCTCCAGCGCCTCTTCGGCCACCTTCAGCAGTTCTTCGATCGACAGCCGCTCCACGCCCGGCATCGACGGCACTGCGGTGCGGCCGGCCAGTTCGTGCACGAACACCGGGTAGATCAGGTCGTCGGTGGTCAGCGTGTTCTCGCGCATCAGGCGGCGCGAGAACTCGTCGTGGCGCATGCGGCGCGGGCGATACAGCGGGTGGGACATGGCAGGCTCCGAGGAGTGGCTATTGCAACAGGTAGCCCTGCGGCAGCAGGGGTTCGGGCAACGGGCGTTCGCCGAGCGCATCGAGCTGGTCGATCTCGATCGTGCGCACCAGCGCGTCCAGCGGCAGATCGTTCGGCTCAAGGCCGAACGGGTCTTCCATTTCTTCGCCCAGCTGGTCCAGGCCGAAGAAGGCATAGGCCAGCACCGCCGACAGCACCGGCGTGCCCCAGCCCAGCGAACTGGCCAGGCCGAACGGCAGCAGCACGCAGAACATCCACGCGCAGCGGTGCAGCAGCAGGGTGTAGGCGAACGGCAGCGGCGTGGTGAGGATGCGCTCGCAGCCGGCCTGGATCGACGACATCGCGTGCAGGCGCTCTTCCAGCTGGGTGTAGAGGATGGGGTCGAGCTGGCCGGCGCGCAGCGCATGCGCCAGTTCGGCCGCGATCATCGCCAGCAGCGCATCGGGCACGTTCTCGCGCTGGCCCAGCTGTTCGCGCTGGCGCTTGTCCAGCCACGGCAGTGCTGCCAGGGCGACGATGCGACCACGCAGTCGCGCCGCCAGCGCATGGGCGAACGCGGTGGTGAGGTAGGCGACGCGACGACGACGGCCCGCGTCGTCGGCCAGCAGCAGGTTTACCTGGCGCGCCAGCGAACGCGATTCATAGACCAGCTGGCCCCACAGCTTGCGTCCTTCCCACCAGCGGTCGTAGCAGGCGCTGTTGCGGAAGCTGAGGAAGATCGACAGCACCAGGCCAAGCAGGGTGAACGGGGTCACCGACACGCGTTCGATGCCGGTAGGGGGCGCCAGTTCGACCACCGCAGCCACGGCGATGGACAGGATCAGGATGGCCAGCACCTTCGGCGCGATCGCTTTGACGATCGAACCGCGCAGGATGTACAGCAGTTGCCAGCCGTGGGGACGGGGTCGGATGATCATGGGGCAGCCGCGCGGGGCGCGGATTCACAGGCACGCGGGGGGCTCGCGCAGCCATTCATTGTACGCCCCCGCCCGGCCATCGGCCGTGTGCCTGCGACGCCCTGTCGCACCCGGGACCGGGCTCAGACCACGCCGCCGCCCAGGCCAAGACGCAGGATGCCGACCACCACCACGATACCGTTCAGGACCAACCCGGCCCACGCCCGGCCACGCTTGCTCGGGTGGGTGAACAGGATACCCAGCGCGGCGATGACTGCACCGACCGCGGCGAACGGGATCAGGAACCAGTTGCCCCAGCCCAGCAGCGGAATCAACGCCAGGATCATCCACAACAGCGCCAATACGCCCCACAACAGACTGATCACACCCATGCCGCTCTCCCGCAGTTGGTTCCTGGCCCCACCATAATCGTTCCCGTTGCCGCCGCCTACTGCCATTGGCGGGGCTGTCACCCGACCCGTGCTAGCGTGCTGTCGTGCGTGCCCCGGCCCGGGTGTTGGCGCCGATTCAGAGTGGCCCGCCGATCATCGCAACCAGTCCTGCAGGGGAAGTGCCATGAACATCCGTTGGGCCGCGTTGGCGGCCATGCTGCTGGTCGCCGCCGGCTGTGCCAGCACCTCCAAGGTGATGCTGGGCCGCGCCCGCGCGCCGATCGATCCGGCGCTGGTGCAGATCTATTCGACGCCACCGGCCGGCTCCCAGGAAATCGCCCAGCTGGAATCGTCTTCCGCCGTTGGCTTCGGCACCCAGGGCCAGACCGATGCCGCCGTGGCCCGCCTGAAACGTGAAGCCGCAGCGCTGGGCGCCAACGGCGTGGTGCTGATGGGCGTGGGCAGCAGCGGTTCGCCGGTAGGCATGTCGGTGGGCGCGGGCACGTTCGGCTCGCACGTCGGTGGCGGCGTCGGCATCGGGATTCCGACCACGCAGAAGCGCGCCGCGGGCGTCGCGATCTGGGTGCCGAATCCGGCACCGCCGGCGCGGTTGCCGACACAGGTGATTACCCCGCAGCGGTGACGCAGCAGCGTCACCGCGGGTAGTGCCGGCCGCTGGCCGGCACATCCCTGCAACAGCCAACACATCGCTCTGGTGGGTGCCAACCTTGGTTGGCACGAACCCACAGCGCCGACCAAGGTCGGCATCTACCAACACCGGTTGCCGGCCAGCGGCCGGCACTACCGGAGGGTGTTCAGCGCTTGTACTTCGGCACGAACACCTTGTTCACCGCGTCGGCCAGCTGGTCCGGCGGCAGCAGGCCCTGGTCGAGCAGGAAGTTGTTGAACGCCAGGCGGTCGAAGTTCGCACCCAGCGCCAGTTCCGTCTGCATGCGCAGTTCCAGGATGCGGGTGTAGCCGTAGAAGTAGCTACCGGCCTGGCCCGGCATCCGCACCATGTAGCGGTCCAGTTCCTGGGTGGCCATCGCCTTGGACAGGCCGACCTGCTCCATCAGCACGCGCTCGCCGTTGGCACGGTCGGTCAGGCCGAGGTTGAGCATCGGGTCGAGCATCGCGCGCGCGGCGCGCAGCAGGCGGAACTGCAGGGCGATCATCTGCCCGTCCAGCGGCTCGTACGGCACCATCTCGGCTTCGGCGTACAGCGCCCAGCCTTCCACGTTCACCGAATTGAACGCGAACATGGTGCGTGCCAGCGACACACCACGCTCGACCATCGCGGTGAACTGCAGCTCGTGGCCGGGGCGGCCTTCATGCGCGCTCAGCGTCCATGCTGCCGCACCGAAGTTGAAGTCGTCGTACTGCGCGCCCGGGCCCGCTGCCGGGTTGCCCAGCGGCAGCACGAAGGTGCCCTGCTGCCCGGTGTTGTTGACCAGCGGGGCCGGCAGGAAGTGCGGGGCCGGGCTGGCCGCGCTCTCGGCGGCCGAGCCCAGGCGCATCTGCATGGCGCGCTTGGGCACGTCGACGATGGCGTGCTCGCGGATCAGCGGATCGATCGCATCGATCACCTTGCGGTAGTGGCCTTCCAGATGATCGTCGGCGATCTTGTCGGCCTTCAGCGCGCGGATCACCGCCACCGGATCGCTCGGGTCGGCCACCTTCAGCCCCTTGTCCTTCACCACCAGCGGTGCCAGCTGCTGCATCGCCGAGCGGGTTTCCATGAACTCCAGCTGCGCGCGCTGCATCAGCAGCTTCGGGTCGATGTCGATGCCTACCTGCTTGAGCTGGTAGGCGTACAACGGTGCCGGCAGGCGTGCGTCGGCACGTGCCTTCGGCAGTACCTCCTTGCGGGTCCAGTCGGCGTAGTCCTTCATCTGCCCGGCCAGCGCCTTCATTGCTTCATCGGCGCCGGCAATCTGGTACTTCTTCAGCAGCGACTCGATACCGGTGATGTAGGTCTCGACGTTGTCCAGCGACTGCTGCACTTCGATCCTGGTCGGCTGCAACAGGCTGCTGTCCTTCAGCCGTTCCTCGTAGCGCTGGCGCGCCAGCGTGGTGAAGGCGGTGCCGCCCGGCTGCAGGCCGGCATAGGCCTTGAGGCGGTCGACCGCCTTGGCCCGGCGCTCGGCCGGCACCTGGTCGGACAGCAGCAGGTTGAGGCCGCTGAACACGGTCTGCGGCGCATCGCTCCACGGCAGCAGGTACTTCTCGTTGAGCTCGCTGCCTTCGATGTTCTGGCTGGCGGCGTGGATCATGATCTCCAGGTCCTGGCGGACATTGGGATCCTTCTCGACGGCCAGCTTTGCCTTCAGTTCGTCGCGTGCCTTGGCCATGGCAGCGCGGTAGCGCTTGCCGTTGTCCGGGCCGAGATCGGCCACCTTGTCGTCGTAGCCGGGCACGCCGAAGAAGCCGGTTTCCTCCGGCTGGAACGGGCCCTGGGCGTCCAGCAGAATCTGCGCCAGCGCATTGCTGCGGGCGACCCAGGCCGGGCTGGCCGGGGTGGCGGCCTTGGCAGAGGGTGCCGCCAGCGCCGGTGGTGCGGACAGCAGCGGTGCGGCAGTCAGGGCCAGGGCAACGGCGAGCGCAATCGGCTTCATGGGACACTCCAGCAAAGGGTTGCCCGCACCCTACGCGCTCACGGCGATGGCGACAATCGGCGGGAAGTCATGGCGGGCTGGTTGTGCAGCCGGGCTCCGCGGAAACCTGGCGGGGGTAGAGTCGATTGTCAGTCGACTATCGCGCGCAGCGCGGGGGTTTTCGCTGTCTGATCGAAGAGCAGTCGACTGACAGTCGACTCTACCCGGTCGACCCTACCCGGTCGACTCTACCCAGTCGACGTCCCGCAGTCGCCTGCCCCCGGAGGTCAGAGCACGGCGGTCAGCGGGCATTCGCCGCGATCACGGCAGGCCTTCAGCTCGCACTCCTGCGCGGCCTCGTCGTCGTCCAGCGCCGTCAGGTCGAAGGTCTGCTTGTCCTCGCCCAACACGTACATCACCGGGTAGTCCCACACGTCATCGCGACGGGTACCCTGCACGAACAACCGCCCGTGCGCATGCGGTCCTTCCAGGGCTACGGTCAGGCCGACATCACGCTGGCCGTTGATCGCCGTCTGCATGCTGCCCAGCGGCATCGACTCGATGTTCAACGGCTCACCGAACGCTTCCACCAGTTCAATACTGCAGCCCGCCCGCCGCAGCGCCTCGCGCATCGGCGGGCTCTCGCGTGCCGCCTCGCTCCAGCGCAGCACGCTCCAGGTCACCACACCCCCTGCACCACCCAGCACCAGCACCACCATCAACGGCATCGCCCAGCGCCAGTGGCGGCACCACCAACCGGCGGATGCCGGGTCATGGGCGGGAATCGGCGGTGGCAGGGTCATCGGCGGGCTCCTTCCCGTTGCTGGATCAGGGCTTGAGGCAACGTCCCAGGAAGGCTTCGGCCACGCGGTAGCGATGCAGGGCATCGGCGCCGGACAGGCCATGCTTGGCACCCGGGTAGGTCATCAGCTCGAACGGCTGTGCACGCTTCTGCAACGCGCTCATCAGGCTGGTCGAATTGGTGAACAACACGTTGTCGTCAGCCATGCCGTGGATCAGCAGCAGCGGCGAGCGCAGGCCATCGATATGGGTCAGCACGCGCGCTTCGCGGTAACCCGCTTCATTGCGCGCCGGCAGGTCCATGTAACGTTCGGTGTAATGGCTGTCGTACAGGCCCCAGTCGGTCACCGGCGCACCGGCCACGCCACAGGCGTACTGGTTCGAAGCCTTGGCCAGCAGCATCAGGGTCATGTAGCCGCCGTTGGACCAGCCCTGCACGCCGATGCGCGCCGGGTCCACCCATGGCTGCTGCTTCAGCCAGGCCACGCCGCGCAGCTGGTCGGTCACTTCCACCGTGCCCTGCTTGCCATACAGCGCACCACCGAAGTCGCGGCCACGGCGCGGGGTGCCACGGTTGTCCAGCGAGAACACCACGTAGCCCTGCTGGGCCAGGTACTGGTTGAACAGGTGGTCGCCACGGCCGGGCCAGCTGTCGGTGACGGTCTGGCTGGCCGGGCCACCATAGACGTACACGGCCACCGGGTAGCGCTTGGACGGATCGAAGCCGGCCGGCTTGATCAGGCTGTAGTTCAGCGGGGTCTTGCCGTCGGCAGCCATCAACGTGCCGAACTCCACCGGGCGCTGCGCATCGCGGTAGCGCGCATACGGATGCTTGGGATCGGCCAGGTCGTTCTCGAGCAGGGTGGCGATCTTCTCGCCATTGGCGCGGAACAGTTCGATCTGCGGCGGCGTGGTGCTGTTGGACCAGCTGTCCACGTAGACGCTGGCGTTGCGGGCGAAGCTGGCGCTGTGCATGCCCGGCGCCTTCGACAGGCGCTGCGGCTCACCGCCCTGCAGCGACACCGCGTAGATCTGGCTTTCGCGCGAGGTCTCGATGCCGGCGCGGAAGTAGGCCTTGCCAGCCTTTTCATCGACCGCCAGCAGCTCGTCTACCGGCCAGTTGCCGTGGGTCAGCGCGGTGGCCTTGCCCTTGCTGTCGATGCGGTACAGGTGCTGGAAGCCGGTGCGTTCGGACGACCACAGCACGCTGCCATCGTCGAGGAAACGCAGGCTGTTGTGCAGCGGCACCCAGGTCGGGCTGGTTTCGTGGGCGAGCACGCGCTGGCGGTTGGAGTCGAGTGCCACTTCCACCAGGTCCAGCTGCTTCTGGTCACGCGACTGGCGCTGGAAGCTCAGGTGCTGCGCATCGCGCCAGTCCACGCGGGCCAGGTAGATGTCCTGTTCCTTGCCGAGGTCGATCCAGCGCGGCTGCGCATCGGCGGCCGGTGCGATCACGCCCAGCTGCACGCGCACGTTGGCATCGCCGGCGGCGGGATAACGCTGCTCGATCACGTCGGTGCGGTCGGCATAGACCTCGTAGCGCTTCTGCACCGGTACCGGCGATTCGTCGATGCGGGCAAAGGCAATCGCCGAATCGTCCGGCGCCCACCAGTAACCGGTATGGCGATCCATTTCCTCGTCGGCGACGAACTCGGCAACGCCGTTGCCGATGGTGGTGCTGCCGTCGCGGGTCAGCTGCAGCTGCCTGCCGCTGGCCAGGTCGATCACCCACAGGTTGCGGCCGCGGATGAAGCTGACGAAGCCGCCCTTGGGCGACAGCTTGGCGTCGGTGGCGAAGCCTTCACCATGGGTCAGCTGGCGCACCGCCGCCTGGCCCTGCTGCTTGAGGTCGTACAGGTACAGCTCGCCGCCCAGCGGGAACAGCAGGCGCTGCGCGTCCGGCGACCACTGGTAATCGACGATGCCGGTCATCGCGGCGATGCGCTGGCGCTCGCGGCGGGCCTTCTCCTCGTCGCTGAGGGTCTCGGTGCCGGGCAGCACCACCTTGGAATCAACCAGCAACCGGGTCTGGCCACTGTCGATGTCGTAGGTCCACAGGTCCAGCTGGTTGCGGTCGCTGTCCTTGCCGCGCAGGAAGCTGACCTGCGAACCGTCGGGCGCCACCTTCGGCTTCATCAGGGTCGGGCCGGACAACGGCAACGGGCCGGTGATGGCTTCCAGGGTCAGCTTTTCAGCGTGGGCGGCGGTACTGGTGGCGAGCATGAGGGCGAGCGAAGCGAACAGGTGGCGCATGGAGGATCCCGGCAAACGGCAGGTCCGCCCCCGCGATGGACGCGGAGCGGTCGTCCCCCATCCTAACCAAGCCCGTGCGGGAAGGCAGCATGACCTTCTGCCCATGGCCTGGTGCTGGGGTCAGAGCCCTTTGCGCTGCAAAGGGATCCGACCCCGAGGCGGTCAGCGCTGGCCGAACAGGTGCTTGCGCTCTTCGTCGCTGAGCGGCTTGCCGGCGTTGGGGTTCACCTGCTGGCGCAGGGCATAGGCCCGCTGGGTGGCCGGGCGTGCGGCAATGGCTTCATGCCAGCGCTTGAGGTTCGGGAACGCGGTGAAATCCACCGGCAGCTTGTCGTAGGCGCCGATCCACGGGTAGCTGGCCATGTCGGCGATGGTGTACTCGTCGCCGGCCAGGAAGGCGTGCTGGGCCAGGCGCTTGTCCATCACCCCATGCAGGCGGCGCACTTCGTTGTCATAGCGCTCGATGGCATACGGGATCTTTTCAGGCGCGTATACGTTGAAGTGGCCCATCTGGCCGCTCATCGGGCCCAGGCCGGCCATCTGCCAGAACAGCCACTCCAGGGTGGTGACGCGGCCGCGGGGGTCGCTGGGCAGGAAGCGGCCGGTCTTCTCGGCCAGGTACAGCAGGATCGCGCCGGACTCGAACACGCTCTGGGGAGCACCGCCATCGGCCGGTGCCTGGTCGACGATGGCCGGCATCTTGTTGTTCGGCGAGATCGCCAGGAATTCCGGCTTGAACTGGTCGCCCGAGCCGATGTTGACCGGGTGGATGCGGTATTCCAGGCCGGTTTCTTCCAGCAGCAGGGTCACTTTGTGGCCGTTCGGGGTGGGCCAGTAATACAGGTCGATCATGGCGGCGGCTCGGGGTGCGGAAAGGAACCTGAAGTCTAGTGCGTGAGTTGGGTTGGCACCGTCATGGCGGGCCGGTAACCTCGCCTCTCCCCCGCAACGCAGCATCCCTCGCATGAGTGCAAACCGCCCGCCGCTCTCCCCCTTGTCCACGCTGATCTTCGCCTCACGCTGGCTGCAGCTGCCGCTGTACCTGGGCCTGATCGTGGCGCAGTGCGTCTACGTGTTCCTGTTCGGCAAGGAACTGTGGCACCTGATCTCGCACTCGGTGTCGATGGGCGAGCAGCAGATCATGCTGATCGTGCTGGGCCTGATCGACGTGGTGATGATCTCCAACCTGCTGGTGATGGTGATCGTCGGCGGCTACGAGACTTTCGTCTCGCGCCTGCGCCTGGAAGGCCACCCGGACCAGCCGGAATGGCTGAGCCACGTCAATGCCAGCGTGCTGAAGGTGAAGCTGGCGATGGCGATCATCGGCATCTCCTCGATCCACCTGCTGAAGACCTTCATCGCCAGCGGTGCGCTTGGCGGCATCCCGCTGTGCACGCCGGAGCAGATGAGCGTGGCCGCTGCCAACATCGGTGTC
Source organism: Stenotrophomonas sp. YJH_SMC_80 (assembly GCF_059372495.1). Taxonomy (NCBI): domain Bacteria; kingdom Pseudomonadati; phylum Pseudomonadota; class Gammaproteobacteria; order Lysobacterales; family Lysobacteraceae; genus Stenotrophomonas; species Stenotrophomonas sp. YJH_SMC_80. Next base: position 145,963 of record NZ_JCAFVP010000006.1, on the reverse strand, counting down.
GCCCGCTGCTCGATGCTGACCCAGGATGGCGTGCTGTGGCAGACCATCATCCACTGCGTGTTCATCCTGTCGGCGATCGGCATCGCCTGGACCGACAAGCTGATGTCCAACAGCCACAGCAGGTCGCACGACAAGGCACACGACCACTGAGGTCGCCGCCGCCAGCGGCTTGACCGCCGCTGCCCCATTCCGGCCACCGTCCCTTGTGCGCGGCGGTGGCCGGGATGCTAGATTGCACCCTCGCCGTTGCCGGCGGTGGCGTCGGGAAACGTCACCCTGCCGCGCCCGGACCGCAGGTCCCGGCCATGCGTATCAATGATTTACGTCACGTCGTCTTCTAGAGGGGAGCAGGATGTCGCACGTCTCAACGATCACCGCCGCGCGCCGGTGGCTGCCGGTTGCCCTGGCACTGGCACTGGCCGCCTGCTCGGGCAAGGAAGAATCCGCAGCGCCTGCTGCCGCCACGGCGCCTGCCGCTGCCGCACCCGCCGCACCGGCGGTTGCTGCCAAGGTGCAGTCCATGGGCACCGAGCAGCTGCGCGAGTCGGCCAGCCAGGCGCTGCGCGAGAACCGCATGTATGCACCGGCCGGCGACAACGCCATCGAGTACTACCTCGCCCTGCGTGACAAGACGCCGGACGACGCCTCGGTGAAGAGCGCACTGACCGACCTGCTGCCGTACACCCTGATCGCCGCCGAGCAACACCTGGGCCGCGAGGACTACACCGAAGCGCAGCGCCTGGTGGCACTGATCGAGAAGGTGGATGCATCCGCGCCGGCCCTGCCGCGCCTGAAGGACGGCCTGGCCAAGGGCGTGCAGAACGCAGCCAAGCGCACCGAAGCGGAAGCCGAGAAGGCCAAGAAGGACGCCGAGGACCGCAGCAAGCAGCAGACCGAGCAGCAGCGCCTGAGCGAGCAGCGCGCCAAGGAAGCCGACGCCGCCAAGCAGATTGCCGCGCAGCAGGATGCCGCGCGCCGCGACAACGAGCGCCAGGAAGCCGAGCGCCAGGCCGCCGCCCGCCGCGAGGCCGAGCAGAAGCAGCAGCAGGCTGCCGCCCAGCAGGCCAGCGCCGCACGCCAGGCCGCCGCACCGGCAGCGCCCACCCTGCGCCCGGTCAGCACTCCGGCGCCGCGCTATCCGGGCGAAGCGCTGCGTTCGGGAACCTCCGGCGAAGTGCTGGTGGAGATCACCGTCGGCACTGACGGCTCGGTGGTGAACGCTCGCGTGCTGCGCGCGACGCCGGGACGCGTGTTCGACCGTGAAGCCCTGAACGCGGTCAAGCGTTGGCGCTTCGAGCCGGTCAGCGCGCCGGTGACCACCCGCCGTACGCTGGTGTTCGCGCCGGGCAACAACTGAACGAAAAAGGGGACGGAGGGGATTAAGTCGTTTCTGCCCCTGCAATGACGCCAAGGCCCGGCATGTCCGGGCCTTGTCCGTTTCAGGCCGCTCCATCGATCAGGTGTTGCAGTGCCGGATCGCGCGCCGTCAGCACCTGGAACAGGCCCAACGCGTGCAGGCCCGGCAGCAGCGCACGCAGGTCGGCTTCGGCAGTGGAACGGGTGGCAACATCGCTGGCGGGATCCTGCCAGTCACGGACGCTGGCCAGGAAGGCGCCGACACTGCCCTTGCGCACGGTGAGGCCGTTCACCTGCACGTCGTTCTGATGGTCGGGGAGGATGTCGTGTGGCTGCATGGGGAAGCGCTCCGTTGAAGTGGGCCCCAGTGTCGGGGCCCGGAGGCGACGTTTCTGCCGTATAACTGCCAATCGATATGGCAGATCAGACAACCGCCGCATTGCTCGACCCCGCGCTGGCCGATGCCACCGATGGACCGGTGGTGCTGGCGGCCCGGCTGCACCAGCTCGGCAAGCGTCGCACGGCCCGCCACCGGCATGCGCGTGGGCAGCTGCTGGGTGCGTACCAGGGGCTGCTGCGGATCGCCGCCGACGACCTGCACTGGCTGCTGCCCGCAGGTCACGTCGCCTGGATACCGCCGTTGCTGCCCCACGCGCTGCTGGGCGCAGACGGGTTCAATGGCTGGAGCCTGTACTTCAACGCGGAGGCCTGCCTGGGTCTGCCCGCCACACCACGCATCTTCCAGCCCAATGCGCTGCTGCAGGCGGCGACAGCACGTGCGCTGCAATGGCCCCATGCGCCACTGGATGCTGCGCAGGCACGCCTGGCCGGCGTGATCGCCGATGAGATTGCCGCCAGCACGCCGCTGCCGCTGGCCCTGCCACAACCGCGTGACCGGCGCCTGGGCCGGATCGCCGCCGCGCTGGCTCGCGCGCCGCACGACAACCGCACCGTCGAGGACTGGGCCGTCAGCAGTGGCCTGTCCGGCCGCAGCCTGGCCCGCCACTGGCTGGCCGAGACCGGCATGACGCTGAGCCAGTGGCGGCAACGCCTGCGGGTGCTGCTGGCGCTGCCACGCCTGCTGTCCGGCGAGCCGGTGATCAGCGTCGCGCTGTCGATGGGGTACGACACGCCTAGTCCATTCATCGCCGTGTTCAAGCGCGAGATGGGGGTGACGCCTGCGCGGTATGGAAAAGGGGACGGAGGGGATTAAGTCGCTTCTGCCCTCCCCCACGCCATCTCGCGGCATCGCCTGATGCCCTTCAAGGTCACGGAGGCGGCAGTCTGATGAATTCTTGAAGCCCCGAACTGCCATGCCTCGACAAGCACGCCTGATGTTGGCCGAACAGCCGTACCACGTAACCCAGCGCGGTGTGAACAAGGGGGCGATCTTCGTTGACGATATCGACCGTCAGCTGTTTCTGCACCTGTTGCACAGCGCGTTCCTGAAGCATCAGGTCGCACTGCATGCCTACGTATTGATGGGCAATCACGTTCATCTGTTGGCCACACCTTCCACGCGTGTTGGCTTGGCGAATGCGATGCGGATGCAGGGCAACAACTATGTCCAGGCGTTCAATCAGCGGCATCAGCGCAGCGGACCGCTCTGGCAGGGCCGCTTCCATTCTTCGATGGTGGACAGCGACGCCTATCTGCTCAGCGTCTATCGCTACATCGAACTCAATCCGGTTCGTGCAGGCATGACTGCCGCCCCGGAAGATCACCCATGGTCGAGCGTGCATGGAAACCTGCAGCGGCGCCACGATCCGATGCTGACGGAACATCCCGCATTCCAGGCGCTCGCCCAGACCCAGCGACAGCGGGGAATGCTCTATGCGGAGTTTCTGCAGGACATGAACGCGTCCGCTGACCTGCCGGCAATCCGTGCGCACAGTGCCGGGCAGCATCCGTTGGGAAATGCAGCCTACCTGCGAATGGTGGAACGGACGCTGGGTCGCCCCGTGATGCTGCGCAAGCGGGGGCGCCCTCGGAAGAAGGGGGCGGAGGGTTAGAAACGACTTAATCCCCTCCGTCCCCTTTTTGCGGTCAGCCGGAGATTGCCAGGCGCTCGTTGTGATAACGGCGCACGGCGGCGAACCACAACACGGCGGCCAGGCCGAGGCTGGCGCCGAGGTAGATGGCCCAGACCGCGGGTGTGATGGTCTCGTGGCGGATCACCTTCAGCAGCATCTGGTTCTGCGACAGGAACGGCACGGCGTACTGCCACAGCTGGCTCTTCACCGGGTAGGCGATCAGCGCATAGCCCGGCAGCATCGGCAGAAGCATCAACCAGGTCATGTGGCTCTGCGCTTCCTTCATGCTCTTGGCCGCTGCGGCCAGGAAGGTCAGCAGCGAGGTGCCGATCAGCAGCATCGGCAGCATCACCAGCAGCATCTGCACCATCGCCATGATGTTCATGTTGAGCTGGCGGCCGATGTTGCCGGGGGCGATCTGCGCGCTCACCTTGAACGCGGCCAGGGTCAACAGCAGCGACGCAAAGCCGACCATGCAGGCGGCGGCGATCTTGCCGCTGACAATGGCACTGCGCGACCCCGGCGTGGCCAGCAGCGGCTCCAGCGACTGCCGCTCACGCTCGCCGGCGGTGGTGTCCATTACCAGGTAGGCACCACCGAGGAACGAGGTGAGAGTCAGCAGGATCGGCAACAACGCCGACAGCATCAGGCCACGCTTGGCTTCGGCACTGGCCATGTCCTGGCTGGCCACGTCCAGCGGCCGTGCGACCTGGGCGTCGATGCCCCGCGCCATCAGCCGCAGTGCCCCCACCTGCCCGTTGTACGTGGCCAACGCCGCCTGCAGACGCGCAGTGGGCACCTCGGCGGCGCGTCGTGTGCTGTCACTGATCACCTCCACCAGCGCCGGCTTGCCATCGGCCCAGTCCCTGCCGAAGTCCGGGCTGATACGCAGCGCCACGTCGATGTCCTGCGAACGGATGGCCTCGGCCAGGTCCTTCGGCGCAGCAGCGGCATTCAGGCCCTGGGCAGCCAGGAAGCGCACCAGGTTCGGCGCATGTTCGGCGCCGATGGTGGGAATCTGCAGCGGCTGCTCGATCTGCGTGCGCACGCGGCTTTCGGACAGCTTGCCCATGCCCAGGATCAGCAGCGGGTACAGCAGCGGCCCGAACAGCAGGGTCAGCGCCAGCGTACGGCGGTCGCGCGACAGGTCACGCAGCTCCTTGCGCATCACCGTCATCAGGGTCGACATCATGCTCATGCGTGCAGGCCCTCTTCGCTGCCGATCAGTTTCACGAACGCATCCTCCAGGTTGGATTCGCCGGACTGCGCGCGCAGTTCATCGGCGCTGCCGGCGGCCATCACCGTGCCCTTGGCGATGATCACGATGTGATCGCACAGCGCGGCCACCTCCTGCATGATGTGGCTGGACAGGATCACGCAGCGGCCTTCTTCGCGCAGGCCCAGCAGGAAGCGGCGCAGTGCGCGGGTGGTCATCACGTCCAGGCCGTTGGTCGGTTCATCGAGAATGACGTTGCGCGGGTCGTGCACCAGTGCGCGGGCGATCGCGGTCTTGGTGCGCTGGCCCTGCGAGAAGCCATCGGTCTGGCGGTCGAGGATGTCCCCCATGTCCAGCGCGTGCGACAGCACCTCGATGCGCTCGCGGATGCGCTCGGCCGACAGGCCATGCAGTTCGCCGAAGTAGGCGATGTTCTCACGCGCGGTCAGGCGCTTGTAGACGCCACGCGCGTCGGGCAGCACGCCGAGATGGCGACGCACTTCCACCGGATTGCGCGCAGCATCGACACCATCGACGCTGATGCTGCCCTGGTCGGGGGTCATCAGCGTGTACAGCATGCGCATGGTGGTGGTCTTGCCAGCACCATTGGGCCCCAGCAGGCCGGTGATGCGGCCATCCTCGGCGCGGAAGCCGACATTGGACACGGCCTGGATACGGCCGGTGCGGGTGTCGAAGGCCTTGTGCAGGTTGTCGGCGACGATCATGGTTCCCATCCGTTGAACGAGGTGAACGCTGGCACGTAGCTCAGCGTGTCCAGGCAGCCGGCATCCAGCGCCTTGGCATCGGTCGTGTCGATGAACTGGCCGAGCAGGCGCGGCATGCAGCCGGCGGTCAGCGTGCCGTGGCCCTGGCCACGGGCGACCAGCGCGCGTCCATTGGGCAGGCCCTTGAGGACCTGCTCGGCATAGCGCGGCGGGGTCACCGGGTCCAGTTCACCAGACAACAGCAGCGCCGGTACGTCACTGCGCAGCGGCACGGCATTGGCTGCCGGTGCCGGTCGGTGCGGCCATGCCGGGCAGGCGGCAAAGAAGGAACTTGCCACGTCGTTGCCGAACAGGCGCCCGGGATCCTCGGCCGGCGCCTGGTAGCGCGGCGCGTCTTCGCTGCAGATCACCGACCAGTGCATGCCACGGTTGATCTGGAAATCCATGCTGCGGTTCGCACCGCGCGCCAGCGAGGCGAGCGGCGCGTAGCGGCCGTGCGCGGCTTCATCAAGAACCAGCGGCAGCAATGAGGCGTACTGGGGTACGTAGGAAAACGCAAAAGCCAGGCCCACCACGCTGTCCGGTGTCAGCACATCCTTCCGGGTGTCGTAGGTGCCGGGATCGCGATACTCGACCGGAACCGGTGCACGGCGCAGGGTCTCGACCACGCTGCGCAGCTGCGCACGGGTATCGGTCGGGAAGCGCCTGCTGCAGGCAGCGTCCTTGCGGCACTGCGCCGACTGCAGGGCGATCGCGTCTTCGAACGTCCTGGCGAAATCGCCGCCCACCACCAGCTCATTCGGCACCACGCCATCGATGACGATGCTGCGGGTGTGCTGTGGATAGGTACCCACATAGCGCTGGGCCACGCGGGTGCCGTAGGACGCACCGATCAGATTGACCCGGTCCACGCCCAAGGCCTGGCGGACCGCGTCCAGGTCGGCAATGGCTTCGGTGGTGGTGTAGAAACGTGCGTCCGCACGTCCCTGCAGGGAAGCCGCGCATCGCTGGGCATAGTCGCGCAGCAAGGCCTCGGAGGGCGCCGCGTCCTCGTCCATCGGCAGTTCCTTTCCGTCCGCGCCGAGGCAGCTGAGCGGGTTGGAGCCGCCGGTGCCGCGCTGGTCGACCAGGAAGATGTCCCGCTGCTTGCGCACCTGGCGCAGCGCGGTATCGACGATGACGGCCACTTCGCTGGCGGCCTGGCCGGGGCCACCGGCCAGGAAGAACACCGGGTCGGGCTGGTTGGAGCCGCTGCTGCCCGATTCCAGCCAGGCGATGCGCAGGCCGATGCGCCGGCCAGCGGGCTGGGCCCGGTCCTCCGGCACCTGCAGGGTGGCGCACTGCGCTTCCACGTTGGCACTGGCACCTACCGTGGACAGCGTGCAGGGCTGGAAGTCGATCGTGCCGAAACGGCGGCTGGGTGCATCGCTGGCGCCTTCGGCGCCGGGTGACGGTGACTGGCTGCAACCGGCAAGCATCAGGCTGGCCAACACTGCGGCCAACGCGAGGTGGTGTCTTTGCATCGTGCTCGTTTCCCCTGGAGGACGTTCCTGGCAACCACGACGGGCTGCCGCGGAAGATGTGACTCAACTTACACGGGCACGGCGTCGTCGGCGATGGGCAGACGCGAAATCTCCGCCGGCGTGGCGCAGGCCAGGCGATCGCGGCCGGCGGCCTTGGCCCGGTACAGCGCCGCGTCTGCCGCTGCCAGCAGCGTGGACAGCTCGCCCTGACCGTCGTCCATCGCCAGGCCGATGCTGGCAGTGAACGTCACCGGCCCGGTGGCCAGCCGCGCCGGCTTCTGCTGCAGAGCGGTACGGATCGCCGCAGCCCGCGCCATCGCTTCCGCCTGCGTGCTGCTGGCCAGCACCAGCACGAACTCCTCGCCACCGTAGCGGCCCAGCAGCGTGTCATGACCCTGCAAACCGTGCTGCATCAATGCAGCGAAGTGGCGCAGTACCTCGTCTCCGGCCAGATGGCCCCAGCGATGCAGAGCAGGAAGCCAAGCGCGGTGAGGGTGGGGAAATCCAGGGGCGGCGCGCGCATCTTGGCGCCTTGTGCTGCGATCCCCGTGGCGCTGCCGGGCCCGATGAGATGCGGGGTCTGAAAACGGCGAGCACGGCGGCCGGTGCCTGCGCAGAATCCGCGGAAAACCAAGGAGACGCCCATGCATGCGTGGTACCTCGGTGGCATCGACCACCGCCCGTTCCTGCACCTGTTCGAAAAGAGCGACACCGCGCTGGCTGCGCTGGGCATCCGGCGTCGCTGGGCCGGCGAATCAGGAGGACACCCCTGCCGGATCAGCCTGAGCGATCCGCCCGGTGGCAGCGAGCTGCTGCTGTTGTCCCATGTGCACCTGCCCCTGCACTCGCCGTATCACGCCTCGGGCCCGATCTTCGTACAGCGTGGCGTGACCCGTTGCGTGCTGCCGCCAGGCGAGGTGCCCCCGTATGTGCAGCGCCGGATGATCTCGTTGCGCGCCTATGACCAGGCTGCATTGATGCTGGCCGCCGAGATCAGCGCAGGCACGGATGTCGGCGCTCGGCTGGACGCGCTGTTTGCCGACCCTGCCGTGGCCTTCGTGCAGCTGCACAACGCGGCCCACGGCTGCTTCTCGTGCCAGGCGGATCGCGTCGGCATGACACCGACATGGCCGGATCTCCACGACGTGATCGTTGCCACGCCGGACACGTGATCGCCAGCGCATCCGTTCAGGCCCACGTGAAGCCCGCGGGAAGGGCTTCACACCCACAGTCACGGATCAGCATTTCCATGGTTCCGCACCCGGCACCGCAACTCGATACTCGCCATGGTGCCGCCGAAAGTCCGCCGCGCAGCGCAACTCTGCGGTCACCGCTCTCTTTCGACGACCACAAGGAAGCGCCATGTCATTCCAATCCACACCGCTGCTGCTGGCTACTTCATTGGCCGCCGCTGGCCTGTTGCTGGCCGGCGATGCTTTTGCCCACGGCACCATGACCACGCCGGTCAGCCGCGTCTATGCCTGTTTCCAGGGCAATCCGGAGAACCCGACCAACCCGGCCTGCGCCGCCGCGAAAGCGGTGGGCGGATCGCAGGCGTTCTACGACTGGAACGGCATCAACCAGGCCAACGCCAACGGCAACCATCAGGCGGTGGTGCCCGACGGCAAGCTGTGCAGCGGCAACAATGCCACCTTCCGCGGCCTGGACGTGAACCGCAGTGACTGGCAGACCACGCCGATCCACGCCGATGCCAATGGCAAGTTCACCTTCGTGTTCAAGGCAACCGCGCCGCACGCCACGCGCGACTGGCGCTTCTTCGTCACCCGCGACGGCTGGCAACCGGGCAGCCCGTTGCGTTGGGCCGACCTGCAGGAGTTCTGCACGCTGGGCAATACACCGCTCTCTGCCGATGGCACCTACAAGCTGCAGTGCACGCTGCCGCAGCGCACCGGCCAGCATGTGATCTACAACACCTGGCAGCGCTCGGATTCGACCGAAGCGTTCTACACCTGCATGGACGTACGCTTTGAGGGCAGCGGCGGTGGTACGACGCCGGCACCGCAATGGCAGGATGCCGGCCCGGTCACCGCCCGCGGTGAATTGCCGGTCGGTACGACGCTGGCACTGCGCGTGTTCAATGCCAGCGGCAACGATGTCGAACGTGTGGAAGCGACGCTGACCAGCGGCCAGACCTCGGCCGCGCAATGGCCCTTGGCGCTGGCCCGCAAGGTCAATGCCAGTGCCCGGCATGCGCGCGTGGGCGTGCTTGCCAATGGCGTGATCACGCCGTCGGCGTCGGCCACCGACAATCGCGTGTACCTGAAGGACGGCAACCGCTTCCAGCTCGATACCCAGGTGCCGGACCCGGGTACGCCATCGCCGGGTGGTGATTTCGACCACGTGTACCCGGCGGGCATCGGCAGCTATGTGCCGGGCCAGACCGTGGTGAAGAGCAGCGACGGCAAGCTGTATGCCTGCCGCCCGTTCCCGGAGGGTGCATGGTGCAACGTCAATGCCGAGGCCTACCGGCCGGGCGTGGGCGCGGCCTGGCGCGATGCGTGGATCGCGTACTGACGCAGTGATGTGGGAGGCGGTGCACATCACACCGCCTCCTGGCTCCCCTGCCGCGCAGTGGGGCGCGCGTTGCAGAAACAGAGGAACGCAGCAGCCTTTCAAACTTGTCTGATGGGCATATGGCGGCTACATGGGAAGACTCCGCGAGGTTTCCAACACTTCGCAAAGGAGTTCCTGCATGCACCTGTCCCATCGGGCCGTCCTCGCACTGTCCGCCGTTGTCGGCCTGGCACTGTCCGGCAACGCCTTCGGCCACGGCACCCTGTCCAAGCCGCTCAGCCGCGTGAAGCAGTGCCACGAGGGCAATCCGGAGAATCCGACCAACCCGGCCTGCGCCGCCGCCAAGGCCATCGGCGGCGCCCAGCCGTTCTACGACTGGGCCGGTGTCAACCAGGCCAACGCCAACGGCAACCATCAAGCGGTGGTTCCAGATGGCGAGTTGTGCAGCGGCGGCAACAGCAAGTACCGCGGCCTCGATCTGAACCGCAGTGACTGGCCGACCTCGCCGATCCGCGCCGATTCGCGCGGGCGCTACACCTTCGAGTTCAAGGCACCGGCGCCGCATGCTACCCGCGAGTGGAAGTTCTACGTCACCCGCGACGGCTGGCAGCCGGGCAGCCCGCTGCGCTGGGCCGACCTGCAGGAATTCTGCACGCTGGGCAACGTGCCGGTCTCCGGCGACGTCTACAAGCTGGATTGCCCGCTGCCCAAGCGCAGCGGCCAGCACATCATCTACAACACCTGGCAGCGCTCGGATTCCGGTGAAGCGTTCTATACCTGCGCGGACGTGCGCTTCGAAGGCGGTGGCGGCGTTGAACCGCCGCCGCAGTGGCAGGACGCCGGCCCGGTCACCGCCCGCGGTGCGTTGGAAGAAGGCACCACCCTGACGCTGCGCGTGTTCAACGCCCAGGGCAATGATCTGGAGCGTCCGGAGATCACCCTGGCCGCAGGTCAGACCGCTGCGAACCAGTGGCCGCTGGCGCTGGCCCGCAAGATCAACGCTTCTGCCCAGCATGCCCGGGTGGGCATACTGCAGAACGGAATCATCACACCCATCGCCTCGGCCACCGAGAACCGCGTCTACCTGAAGCCGGGCCATCGCTTCCAGCTCGACACGCAGCTGCCGGATCCGGTCGATCCGCCGCCGGGCGACTATGACTTCGTGTATCCGGCCGGTATCGGCAGCTACACGCCGGGCGAAACCGTGGTCAAGGGCACCGACGGCAAGCTCTACGCCTGCCGACCGTTCCCGGAAGGTGCGTGGTGCAGCATCAACGCCGATGCCTATCGCCCGGGCACCGGTTTCGCCTGGCGCGATGCCTGGGTCGCGTACTGAGGCAGGGCACCGGGGGCGGCGTGGCGCCGCCTCCGGTTCTTGGAGTTGCAGGCCAGCGGCCGGCACTACCAGGGTTCGTGGGGCTGCCGGCCAGCGGCCGGCACTACCCTGACTTACTTGCTGCTGACGTACTTCTCGCGGCGGATCTGCGGGTTGCCCAGGCCGGCGGCCTTCAGCAGCTCGGCACAGGCATCGACCATGTCCGGGTTGCCGCACAGGTAAGCGATGTCGGTGGCCGGGTCCGGCGTGAAGCCGGCCAGCGCCTGCTGCACGTAGCCGTGCTGTACGTCCGGGTGCGGATCAGCCGGGAGTTCACGCGACAGGCACGGAACATAACGGAAGTTCGGGTGCTTTTCGGCGAAGCTGTAAAAATCTTCGCTGTACAGCAGTTCGCCCGGGCTGCGCGCGCCCTGCAACAGCACGATCTGCACACCGCGTTCGGCCATGGCCTTTTCCAGCAGCGGCAGCATCGAGCGGTACGGGGTAACGCCGGTACCGGTGGCGATCAGCAGGTAACGGGCGTTGTGGTCACCGGGATTCAGGCAGAACCGGCCATAGGGGCCGGACGCACTGATCTGGCCGCCCTGCTCCAGTGCCTCGAACAGGGCCGTGGCGGCGCCACCCGGCACGAAACTGACGGCGATATCCACCGCCTCGCCTGGGCCCAGCGCGTGGTCGTGGATGGTCGCCAGCGAGTAGCTGCGCTTGGTTTCGGTGCCGTCGGCGTAGCTCAAATGGACCTGGATGAACTGGCCGGGCTGGAAATCCAGCGGCTGCCCATCGTCACGCACGAACTGGTAGTGGCCGACGGTCGGGGCCAGCATGCGGCAGCCGACCAGCTTGAGGGGGAATTGAACAGGCACGACTTTTCGGGACAGTGTGTAGCCGGGGCAAGCCCTCGGGGTCTTCTATAATAGCCCCTCCCCGCCCCTCTCCAGCGCCAGCCCATGGGCGCGAAGGCTTCGAGCTTGGCATCCCAGAACGATACGGCGCCCGCCCTGCGCGTGCGCGACCTGCGCAAGACCTACGACAACGGCACCCAGGCCCTGAAGGGGGTTTCCCTGGAAGTGGCCCCGGGCGACTTCTTCGCCCTGCTCGGCCCCAATGGCGCCGGCAAGTCGACCCTGATCGGCATCATCAGCTCCCTGGTCAACCTCAGCGAGGGCCAGGTGGAAGTGTTCGGCAGCGACCTGGTGCGCAACCGCAGCGCCACCATGCGCCTGATCGGGCTGGTGCCCCAGGAAATCAACTTCAACCTGTTCGAGAAGCCCTTCGACATCCTGGTGAACTACGCCGGCTTCTATGGCGTACCGCGCGAGGAAGCCGAGCAGCGCGCCGAAGAGGAACTGAAGCGCGCGCACCTGTGGGAAAAGGCACAGGTGATGAGCCGCACGCTGTCCGGCGGCATGAAGCGCCGGCTGATGATCGCCCGCGCGATGATGACCCGCCCGCGCCTGCTGATCCTGGACGAGCCGACCGCCGGCGTGGACATCGAGATCCGCCGCGACATGTGGCGCGTGCTGAAGGAGATCAATGCCGCAGGCACCACGATCATCCTTACCACGCACTACCTGGAAGAAGCCGAGTACCTGTGCCGCCACCTGGCGATCATCAACCATGGCCAGATCGTCGAGCAGGGGCCGATGCGCACCCTGCTGGCCAAGCTGGACGTGGAGGGCTTCCTGCTGGACATCGACGGTGACCTGCCGGCACAGCTGCCGGTGATCGAAGGTGCGACGCTGACCGCGCCGGACCCGCACACGCTGGACATCGACATGCCGCGCGCAATGGACCTCAACCGCGTGTTCGCCACGCTCAACGAGGCCGGTATCCGCGTGCGTTCGATGCGTACCAAGAGCAACCGCCTGGAGGAGCTGTTCGTGCGCCTCACCGGCAACCTGGAGAAGCCTGCATGAGCACCACCGAGCTGACCGACGGCCAGCGCAACCGCATCGCGCTGATGACCATCGTGCGCCGCGAAGTCGCCCGCATCATGCGCATCTGGGGCCAGACCCTGGTGCCGCCGGCGATCACCATGACCCTGTACTTCCTGATCTTCGGCAACCTGATCGGGTCGCGCGTGGGTGACATGGGGGGCTACACCTACATGCAGTTCATCGTGCCGGGCCTGGTGATGATGAGCGTGATCCAGAACAGCTACGGCAACATCAGTTCCTCGTTCTTTGGCGCCAAGTTCGGCCGCCACGTGGAAGAACTGCTGGTCAGCCCGATGCCGAACTGGGTGATCCTGTGGGGCTACGTGGCCGGCGCCGTGCTGCGCGGCCTGATGGTGGGCGTGATCGTGCTGATCATCGCGATGTTCTTCACCCCGGTGCGCATCCCGCACCCGCTGGTGATGCTGACCACGGTGATCCTGGGCGCGACGATCTTCTCGCTGGCCGGCTTCATCAACGCGGTGTATGCGAAGAAGTTCGATGACGTGGCGATCGTGCCGACCTTCATCCTGACCCCGCTGACCTACCTGGGTGGCGTGTTCTATTCGGTGAAGCTGCTGCCGGGCTGGGCCGAAGCGGCCACGCACGCCAACCCGATCTTCTACATGGTCAACGCGTTCCGCTATGGCCTGCTGGGCAGCAGCGATGTACCGCTGCCGGTGGCCTACGGCCTGATGATCGGTTTCGTGGTGGTGCTGACGGCGTTGGCGCTGTGGCTGCTGCGTCGCGGCGTGGGCATGCGCAGCTGAGTTTTGCCTGCAGGGTCTGCGGCCCTGCACCTGCCGAATCAACTTCAACGGCAACGGCAAAAGCTGACTAGCCGGGGGATGGCGGGGGGTGGGTCCGGTTGCGGGGGACGCCGTAAACCCATCCTGGGGGGCTTGGCCGCGGCATCCATGCCGCGGACACCCCCGCAACCGGACCCACCCCGCCTTCGACAGATTGCCGCTGCTGTTGGTGGGTGTCGACCTTGGTCGACACGATGGATCCACGCCATGCGTGGATGGAGCGTTCACGGTAAGGCCGACGCCCGGATCTTTTCGTTCGGAATTGCGGCTAGGCTGTGGCGATGAAGATCACTTCCATTCCATTGGACAAGGCCGTTGTGGACGGCTCCATCGATGCCTTCAGCCATGCGTTGCTGGGCGATTCACCCACGCTGGATGAGGTGCTGGAATACCTGGCCTCGCGGCACGCGGCTGATCCCCGGTATCGCTACCTGTGCACGCTCGATGATGTCGGCCAATGCCGCTACACCAGCAGGCATGCGTCCGACGACGCGCGCATCGCGCTGTACGAGGACGAAGATCCGGAAACCCCCGAAGATGCATTGGCGGCACGCGAGCGGTTGCTGGCGCATGTGGTCGCGCAGCTCGAGCATTCCTCTCATCGGCTGGAATGGAGCGCGCTGGCGGGCACGCTGATGTGCAGCAACGAGGACGTCGAGGCGCTGGTCGCCGCCAATGCAACGCCGGACCTCATCGTCGACGAGGTGGTCTGCGTGCAGCAGGTGCCGGTGGACCGCGATGACCTGCTGATTGCCGCCCTGCCCAACGGTTACTTCAGCGCGGACTGGGACATCTTCCAGAATCACGCCCTGATCCGGCACCTGCAGGAGCACCATGGCTACCGCTTGTTCGGACTCGGCGCATCGTGGCTCGGCTTCCAGCGCGACAGCGCGCCGTCGCCTGCACAGGCAAATGCGTTGGTCGCGGACCTGCAGCGCGTCTACGCGGCCGGAACGCATGACACGTGGTCAAAACTGGCTGCAACCCTGGCCACCCGCACCACACTGCTGTTGGGCTACACCGAAGACTTCAGCGAACAACTGCCCTGAGCACCGCTCTACACGAGCGAGCGCAGCGAGCGACCCGCCTCCGCTCCTGATCTGTTTTCCGTGGTGGCCGCACCCGGAAACTGTCAGGGGTCGTGTGCGATGGGCTCGCGGGGGTATCCGCGCCATGGATGGCGCGGCTAAGCCCCCAGGGGTGAGGGCGCTTTGCTTGCGAAGCATTGCTTCGCAAGCGCCCGAACGCACAGCCGCCAGCGGCTGGGCCGGACCGCGGAGCGGGGTTCACGGCGTCCCCCGCGAACCCATCGCACACGACCCAGCTCATGAAACCAACTGCGCGAACCACCACGAGGGGCTCCGCCGTTGGCCGCAATCTCCGGCACAATCGCAGATCTGATTCTCCAGAAAGCGGTGAACGTGCAATGCGCATCCTGATCCTCGGCGCCGGCGGTACCGGCGGTTACTTCGGTGGTCGCCTGGCCCAGGCCGGCGTGGACGTGACCTTCCTCGTGCGCCCCGCGCGCGCCACACAGCTGGACCGCGATGGCCTGGTCATCCGCAGCCCGCTCGGCGATGCCAGCTTCCCGGTGCAGCACGTCACCGCCGATGCGCTGCCCGCATTGGCCGCGCAGAAGCCGTTCGATCTGGTCATCCTCAGCTGCAAGGCCTACGACCTCGACAGCTCGATCGACGCCATTGCTCCAGCCGTGGGCGCGAACACCACCGTGCTGCCGATCCTCAACGGCCTGCACCACTACAACGCGCTGGACCTGCGCTTCGGCCGCGAGGCGGTGCTGGGCGGCCTGTGCTTCATCAGCGCCACCAAGGCACCTGATGGCGCCGTGCTGCATCTGGGCAAGCCGGCCAAGCTCACCTTCGGCGAACGCGATGGCGGCGCGGCGTCCGCACGCGTACGTGCCTTCGCCGCCGCCTGCGCGCAGGCCCATCTTGATCACCTGGCCAGCGAACACATCGGCCAGGAACAGTGGATCAAGTACACCTTCCTGACCGCGCTGGCCGCCGCGACCTGCCTGCTGCGTGCGGATATCGGCACCATCGTCGCCACCGATGATGGCGAGGCGATCGTGCGCGGCCTGTACGACGAATGCCTGGCCGTGGCCGAAGCTGCCGGTGAGCCGATTCCCGATGCCGCGCAGGACACCGCGCGCGGCACCCTCACCCAGGCCGGCTCTGCATTGAAGGCATCGATGTTGCGGGACCTGGAGGCTGGCCAGCAGGTCGAGGCCGAGCAGATCGTCGGCGACATGCTGGCGCGTGCACGCAAGGCCGATCAGGAAGCCCTGTTGCTGCAGGTCGCCTACAGCAGCCTGCAGGCCTACCAAGCACTGCGCGGCGCGTGAGCCTCCCGTTGCAGGCCGGCGCGCTGCCTATGCGGGTGCTGATCCTCGGTATGGGCTGGAGCGGATGCGTGCTGGCCCCGCATCTGCAGGCGCCGGGCGTGCACGTCGTCGGCACGGTGCGTAACCCCTCGTCGGCGCCGGACGATGGCCTGCTGCGGCATCAGCTGCACGCTGACTCCCCACCGTCGCCCGCCCTGCTCGATGAGGTCGCGCAGGCCGAGGCCGTGCTGTGCAGCGTGCCGCCAGATGCCGCGGGCGACCCGGCACTGCGCCTGCTGCTGCCGGCTCTGCGGGCCAGCCCGGCACTGCGCTGGGTGGGCTATCTGTCGTCCACGTCGGTGTATGCCGATCGGGCCGGCGGCTGGGTTGACGAGCACAGCGCAGCCGATGCCACCGAAGCAGCCGGCGTGCAGCGCCTGCGTGCCGAAGCGCAATGGCGTGCGCTTGCAGAGGAACGTGGCATCGCTTCGGCGGTGTTCCGCCTGCCCGGCCTGTACGGGCCGGGGCGCAATGCGTTGCTGCAGCTGTCACAGGGCCGTGCCCGCCATGTGATTCGGCCGGGCCTGGCGTTCAACCGCCTGCACGTAGAGGATCTTGCGGCAGTGATCGTCGCGGCGATGCAGCGACCGGTTGCGCAGGGGATATACCTGCCCAGCGATGACGAGCCGGCCCCACCGCAGGATGTGCTGGCCTTCGCCGCGAAGCTGGGCGGGTTTGCGATGCCGCCTGCCGTGGCATGGGACGACCCTGCACTCAGCCCGACGCTACGGCGCTTCTACGAGAGCAACAAGCGCATCGACAGTCGTGGCACGCGTGAAGCGCTGGCGTGGCAGCCGCGCTTCCCCAGCTACCGTGAGGGCCTGCGCGACCTGCTCCGGTAGTGCCGGCCGCTGGCCGGCACCACGGTTGATTGCCGGCCAGCGACCGGCACTCCCATCAACCCGCGTCGGGCAGGCGGAAGAACGCACGCGTCGCCGCAGTCGCATTGGCCGCCGTCACTGCAACGTCCTCGCCACGGTCACGCGCCAGTTCTTCCACGATGTGCGAGAGGAACATCGGTTCGTTGCGGCGGTCCTTCGGCATCGGCTTCAGCGTGCGTGGCAGCAGGTAGGGCGCATCGGTCTCGATCATCAGGCGGTTGGCCGGGATGTTCTTCACCAGTTCGCGCAGGTGCGCGCCACGGCGCTCGTCGCACAGCCAGCCGGTGATGCCGATGTACCAGTCCTGGTCCAGGTAGTCGAACAGCTCGTCGCGTTCGCCGGTGAAGCAATGCACCACCGCCGGGCCTATGCGACCTTCGAAGTTCTTCATCTGTGCCATGAAATCGGCATGCGCGTCGCGCTGGTGCAGGAACAGCGGCTTGCCATTGTCCGCGGCCAGCTGCAACTGGCGCTCGAAGGCACGGTGCTGCGCCGGGCGCGGCGAGAAGTCACGGAAGTAGTCCAGCCCGCACTCGCCCACCGCCACCACTTCCGGGTGGTCATGCAGCGCGCGCATCTCGGCATCACATTCCTCGGTGTACTCCACCGCATGATGCGGGTGCACGCCGGCGGTGGCATACAGAAAGCCCGGGTGCTGCTGCGCCAGCTGCACGGCCAGCGGCGAGTGCTCGCGGCTGGCACCGGTGATGACCATCTGCACCACGCCGGCCTGCCGTGCGCGGTCCAGCACGGCATCGCGGTCGCGGTCGAAGGAGTCGTGGGTCAGGTTGGCGCCGATATCGATCAGGTGCATGGTCATCGCGGGGGAAAAAGTGCCCGCGCATTGTACCTGCGGCCGCCATGGCCCCTTATCCTTTGCCCATGAATGCCCCGCTCTTCCCGATTTCCCCGCTGCTGCCGCAGATCCAGCAGCACCTGGCCGTGCAGCCACGGCTGGTGCTGGAAGCCCCGCCCGGCGCCGGCAAGACCACCCAGGTACCACTGGCCCTGCTCGAAGCGCCATGGCTGCAAGGCCGGAAAATCATCCTGCTGGAGCCGCGCCGGGTCGCCGCACGCAGCGCCGCGCTGTTCATGGCACGGCAGCTGGGCGAAGAGGTCGGCGGCACGGTCGGCTACCGCATCCGCTTCGAGAACAAGGTCTCGGCACGCACCCGCATTGAAGTCGTCACCGAAGGCATCCTGACCCGCATGCTGCAGGACGACCCGATGCTGGAAGAGGTCGGTGCGATCCTGTTCGACGAATTCCACGAGCGCCATCTCAGCGGTGACCTCGGCCTGGCGCTGGCGCTGGACGTGCAGGCGCAGCTGCGCGATGACCTGCGCCTGGTAGTGATGTCGGCCACGCTGGATGGCGAGCGCCTGGCACGCTTCCTCGATGCGCCGCGGCTGAGCAGCGAGGGCCGCAGCTACCCGGTGACGGTCAGCCATTTCCCGGCGCGCCGCGATGAGACGCTGGAACTGCAGGTGCGCCGCGCGGTGCAGCAGGCCCTGGCCGATCACCCCGGTGACCTGCTGGTGTTCCTGCCCGGCCAGCGCGAGATCGCGCGGGTGCAGGCTGGCCTGCAGGAATCGCTGGATGCCGGCGTCGAAGTACTGGCCCTGCATGGTGAGCTGCCGGTGGAACAGCAGGCGCGCGTGCTGCAGGCCGCCAGCGATGGCCGCCGCCGCGTGGTGCTGGCCACCAACGTGGCCGAGTCGTCGGTGACCCTGCCCGGCGTGCGCGTGGTGATCGACAGCGGCCAGGCACGCGAACCGCGCTACGACCCCAACAGCGGCTTCACCCGGCTGGACGTGGTGTCCATCACCCAGGCGTCGGCCGACCAGCGCGCCGGTCGCGCCGGTCGCGTGGCCGAAGGCGTGGCCTGGCGGCTGTGGCCGCAGTCGCAGCGGTTGGAGCCGCAGCGCCGCGCCGAGATCGACCAGGTGGAACTGGCCGGACTGGCACTCGAACTGGCCGCCTGGGGCAGCAGCGACCTGCGCTTCCTCGATCCGCCACCTGCCGGCCCGATGGGCGCCGCCCGCGAACTGCTGCAGCGGTTGGGCGCATTGTCCAGCAGTGGTGCGATCACCGCACTCGGCCGCCGCATACTGGCGCTGGGTACGCACCCACGGATGGCGGCGATGCTGCTGGCCGCGCCCGATGCACGTTCGCAGGCACTGGCCGCCGATCTGGCCGCGCTGCTGGAAGCGCGCGATCCGCTGCGCCAGGGCGGTGACGCGCTGGCGAGCCGCTGGCGCGCACTGGCCGCGTTCCGCAATGGCCGCACACCGGGCGATGCCAACCGCAGCGGGCTGGCCGCCATCGATGCCGCCGCCAAGCAGTGGCGTCGCCGCCTGCGCTGCGAAGCCACGCCGCCGGCCAGCATCGAGGCCCATGAGCTGGGCGACCTGCTCGCTCACGCCTTCCCTGATCGGATCGGCTTCCAGCATCCCAGCGATCCACTGCGTTACCTGCTGGCCAATGGGCGCAGCGCGCGCCTGCACGAGCTGAGCGACCTGCGTGGCGAACCGTGGCTGGTGGCCCGCGAGCTTCGCTTTGAGGCACGCGATGCGCTGCTGCTGCGTGCCGCACCGGTGGACGAAGGCCAGCTGCGCAGGACGTGGCCGGAGCGCTTCGTCACCGAAGACGTGGTGCGCTGGGACAGCGAGCGCCGCGCCCTGGTGGCCCTGCGCGAGACCCGTTTCGACCGGATCGTGTTGGACAGCCGCTCGGCCGGCCGGGTCGATCCGCAGCACGCCGCGCAGGCGCTGACCGATGCGGTGGCCGAGCTCGGCCTGCAGGCGCTGCCGTGGACCGAAGGCCTGCGCCAGTGGCAGGCACGGGTGGAATCGCTGCGCCGCTGGATGCCCGAGCTCGGCCTGCCCGACTGCAGCGACGACGCCCTGCTGGCCAACCGTGCGCAGTGGCTGCAGCCCGCGTTCGCCGGCAAGACGCGACTGGATGCGCTGGACGAATCCAGCTTTGGCGAAGCGCTGAAATCGCCACTGGAGTGGTCACAACGGCAGCTGGTCGAGCGTCATGCGCCGACCCGCATTACCGTGCCGTCCGGACTGGAGCGGCCGATCACCTATGCGCTGGACAGCGAGAGCGGCGATCCGCTGCCGCCGGTGCTGGCGGTGAAGCTGCAGGAACTGTTCGGCCTGGCCGACACGCCGCGCATCGCCGATGGCCGCGTGCCGCTGACCCTGCACCTGCTCTCCCCCGGTGGCCGCCCGCTGCAGGTCACCCAGGACCTGCGCAACTTCTGGCAAAGCACCTACGCCGAAGTGAAAAAGGAGATGAAGGGCCGTTACCCGCGCCACCCATGGCCGGATGATCCGTGGACGGCGACGGCCACGCACCGGGTCAAGCCGCGCGGAACCTGAAGGGCGGGGTCGGATCCCATTGCATCGCGATGGGCTCTGACCCCAGGCGTGGCGCTGGGGTCAGAGCCGTTTCCCAACGGAAAGGGATCCGACCCACCCTGCCTGATCCTGAATGGCTACGCTAAAGTCACACCGCCTGCGTCCCCGACTGACATACCGTTTACGGGCAACACGCGACACTGGACTTCGACCCGAGGCAAAGGACCCCCGCATGAGCAAGCTGACTGTAATCACCGACCGCGCTCTGGAGCGCGCCCTGGAGCTGGCCCACACCGCCGGCGATGGCCTGAAGAGCGCTGGTGGCAGCCTGCGCAACGCGGACTGGATCAAGACCGGCGCCGCCCTCGGCGCAGTAAAGACCGGCGGCAAGGTCGCCACCAAGTTCGCCCGCCGCAACCCGGCCGTGACCATTGCCGCGGCTGCCGTCGGCGTCGGCCTGCTCGGCTATGCGCTGTACCGCAAGCAGCAGAAGAAGAAGGCTGCCAATGGCCACGTGGTGAATGGGCAGGCGCAGCGCATCAACGCACGCGACCGCCGCAACGGCACCGTGGTGGACGAGCACAGCGATATCGGCAGCGACGCCTGAGATCTTCGGCCACTGTCAGGGCCGGGGTCCTTCCGCAGGAAGGGCTCCGGCCTTTTCATTTCAGCCAATCTGCCGCCACTGCCCCGGCTGCAGGTCGTCCAGCCGGTAGGGTCCCATCGACACGCGGACCAGCCGCAGCGTCGGCAGGTTCACCGCCGCGGTCATCCGCCGCACCTGGCGGTTGCGCCCCTCGCGGATCGTGATCGCCAGCCAGCTGTCAGGCACGGTCTTGCGGAAGCGCACCGGCGGATGGCGTGTCCACAGCGACGGCGCCGGATCGAGGCGCTCGATCTTCGCCGGCAAGGTCGGCCCGTCATTCAGCTCCACCCCATCGCGCAGCCGTTGCAGCTGCTCATCGCTGGGCGTGCCTTCCACCTGCACCCAGTAGGTCTTGTCGGCCTTGTGCCTGGGGTCGGTCAGCTTGTGCGCCAGCGTACCGTTATCCGTCAGCAGCAGCAGGCCTTCGCTGTCATGGTCCAGGCGACCGGCGGCATACACGCGCGGCGGCAGGCCGAACCCGGCCAGCGTCGGCCGCGGCGGTACGCTGCGGTCGGTGAACTGGCAGAGCACGTTGAAGGGCTTGTTGAAGGCGATCAGCATTGCGGGCACGGCAGTCGGCGGGTGGGGCATTGTCCCATGCCGCGAAGTACAGGCGCCCCGGTGTTGTAGCACCACAGGGTGCCGGTCAGGACGGCCGGCATGGTCATGCCCGGCGGCTCTTTCCTGCGACCACGAACACGAAGGGCTCAGCCGAATACCTTCCACTGCAGCAGGAACGAACCCAGCACCAGCAAGAAACCGCATGCCGAAACGACATTGGCCCGGCGGCGCAGCGCCGCGGGGGGCGGGCAGGTCATGCGGGCCTGTTCGTCCAGCACGCCACCAAAGAACAGCACCGCAAAACCCGTCGCTCCCAGCAGGTCGTAAGCATGCCCACCGTGGAACACGAAGTCATACAGCCGCGGCAGCACCAGCACCGCGATGACGATGTACAGCACCTTCTTCAACGGTCCATGTCCTTGAATCCGATTGGGCTCCGGCACATGGCCGGACCGGGGGCCAGCCATACCTCGCGCTGCACGCGATGAGCGCAGGCTCGACGGCCCTTTCCCGCCGCGGCGATCACGGCGGGCTCAGCCGAAAACCTTCCATTCCAGCAGGAACGAACCCAGGACCAATGCGATGCCGCACGCGGCGATGACATTGGCCCGGCGCCGCAGGTCTGCCGCCGGCGGGTCGGCCTTGCGCGAACGTTCCTCCAGAAGGGCACCCGTAAACAGGACGGCAAACCCTACCGTCGCCATCAGATCGTGGGCATGACCACCGTAGAACACGAAATCGATCAACCGCCCCAGCACCAGCACCGCGACAGCGATGTAAAAAATCTTCTTCAACTATCCATGTCCTTGCATACGATCGAATTCCGGCGCATGGCCGGCCTTGGGACCAGCCATGCGCCGCGCTACGCGCGATGAGCCGAGCATGGGCTCGGCTCTACAGAGTCAGCATGCGCCAGCCCTGCCCCCCCCCCCTTTACGGCTTGATGAAGCGCAGGGTCATGCGGTCGCTTTCGCCGATCGCCTGGTACTTCGCATCATCGGCCTTGTCGTGCTGGTTGGTCGGCGGCAGCGTCCACACGCCGTTCGGGTGGTCCTTGGTGTCGCGCGGGTTGGCGTTGACCTCGCTGCGCGCGTCCAACCTGAAGCCGGCGGCCTCGGCCATCGCGATCACCTGCTGCTGGCCGACATAGCCGGTGTCATCCTCGTCGGCCACGTCGGCCTTGGCGCGATGTTCGACCACGCCCAGCACGCCGCCCGGCTTGAGCACGTTGAAGAAGCCCTGGAACATGCCCTGCGCCTGGCCGGCCTTGCGCCAGTTGTGCACGTTGCGGAAGGTCAGCACCACATCGGCTGAACCGGCCGGGCCGAACACCGGCTTGGCCGGATCGTAGGCGACCACGGCAGTCTTGCCGAACTGTGCCGGCGCACCGGCGTACTTCTTTTCCAGGCTGTCGCGGCTGCGCTGCTGGTAGTCACGGCCGCGGCCTTCGGGCACCGCCATCGGATCGACCACCGCAGCAACGTAGTGGCCCTTGTCGTGCAGCAGCGGCGCCAGGATCTCCGAGTACCAGCCGTTGCCGGGGGTGATCTCGATGACGGTCTTTTCCGGCGTCACTTTGAAGAACGACAGCGTCTGCGCCGGGTGGCGGAAGCCGTCGCGCTTGACGTTGTTGGCATCACGGGTGGGTGCCTTCACCGCCGCGTCGATGGCCGGCGACACCTGGATCTTCGCCGGCGCCACCGTGGCCGGTGCGGCGAACGCGGGAACAGCGGCAAACAGGGCCGAAGCAAGCAGCAGGCGGCAACCACGCAGGGACGAAGCAGGCATCATCGGAGCGACTCCAGCGGAAGATGCGGCGAGACTAGCAGCCGCGGCGTCCCAGGTGTTCACAAAACGTTAGCTGCGTGCGTATCGCGGAACACTGTTTTGTGGTCGCCGCCGCAGCACGGTCACACTACGCGTTTTATTCTGGAACACTTCCCCCAAGGAGTCCGTGCCCATGACGGCAACCCGCGAACTGGGCCGTTCCGGCCTGCATGTACGTCCGCTCGCCTTCGGTGGCAACGTGTTCGGCTGGAGCGCCGATGAGAAGGCCAGCTTCGCCCTGCTCGATGCCTTCGTCGACGCCGGCTTCAACCTGGTCGACACCGCCGATGTGTATTCGGCGTGGGTGCCGGGCAATGCCGGCGGCGAATCGGAAACGCTGATCGGCAAGTGGTTTGCCCGCAGCGGCAAGCGCGACAAGGTGGTGCTGGCGACCAAGGTGGCCAAGTGGGCCGAACGCCCCGGCCTGACCCCGGACAACATCAATGCGGCGGTCGAGGATTCGCTGCGCCGCCTGCAGACCGACGTGATCGATCTGTACCAGGCCCACGAGGATGACGAGTCGACGCCGCTGGAAGCGACCCTGGCTGCATTCGGCCGGTTGATCGAAGCTGGCAAGGTGCGTGCGATCGGTGCTTCCAACTACAGCGCCACGCGCCTGGCCGATGCGCTGAAGGTGTCCACCGACTACAAGCTGCCGCGTTACGAAACCCTGCAGCCGGAGTACAACCTGTATGACCGCGCCGGCTACGAAAAGGAACTGGAACCGCTGGTGCAGCGCGAACAGATCGGCGTGATCGGCTACTACGCGCTGGCCAGTGGCTTCCTCAGCGGCAAGTACCGCACGCCGGCCGATGCGGCCAAGAGCCCGGCGCGTGGCGAGAACGTGGTGAAGCGCTATCTGAATCCGCGTGGCCTGCGCATCCTGCAGGCACTGGATGACGTGGCCAGCAAGCACAACGCCAGTGCCGCGCAGATCGCGCTGGCATGGCAGATCGCACGGCCGTCGATCACCGCGCCGATCGTCAGCGCCACCAGCGTCGAGCAGCTGCACGATCTGCTGGCGGCGGCCAACGTGTCGCTGAGCGTGCACGATGTCGCGCAGCTGGATGCCGCCAGCGCGGAAGCGTGAGGGCCGGTAGTGCCGGCCGCTGGCCGGCATTGCACACATACTGCAGAAAATAATTGAACAAAATGGTTGCGCACGACTAAATCGTGGTTTATCGTGCGCACCTCGTTTCAACAACCACTGGAAACTTCCCTTGAACGCGCATTCCGTCGCCATCGCCAAACTGCTGCCATGCCTGCGCATGGACGGGCCGGCGCGCGCGTTCGGCAAGGAAGACCAGCTGACAACGGCCTGATACCCGCCCTGCGGAGATCGGCCACCCCGATCTCCGAGGCCTGACGACGCCCTCGGAACGCAAGTCCCGGGGGCGTTTTCGTTTGCGTCGACACAAGGACCCGCGATGCCAGAACTGCACCCCGCGCGGCGACCCGCCGCTCACTGACCCAGGCTTTTCCCACCCCGCCGAAGGATTTACTTCGCGCAACTGGCAGCGCCTGGACATTATCTGCATCGCACCCAAACATTATCGCTCGCGATAATGTCGTTGGCCTGCACCCTCGATTCTCCAACGGTCCCGTTTCATCCACGGGCTGGTGCGCGCGGCGTTGCCGTGGCGTATGCCGGAGGTCGCGGACATGCCATCGCCTGGATCGCCTGCTGGAGGCAGGCGCCGGTTCGCCGGTACGCGGTTCGATTCCGCGCGGTCCCCAACTGGATAGCTCAGCTTGGTCAGAGCAACGGATCCGTAATCCGTCTGTCGTGGGTTCGATTCCCACTCCAAACCACATGACCTGTCACGTCATGACTTGAAGCAACACCCGGGGTGCAAGCCCCAGCGGCCATCGTCGCCGTCCACCGACATCGCCTTCGGGCAGGAACGTGGAAGGCAACGGACCGCACGCCGGGCCCCGGCCCGCCGCCACTGCCAGCCACGTTCCGCACCGGTGCTGCCTGCCGGGAACGACGATGGCAGCACTGCCGGCGCACCGAAGGCTCCGCGCGCGGACCGTCCGCCGATGGCCGCCCTCTTCCGCTGCCTGCACGTGATGTGCAGGCAGCCTCGCCACGACCGGATCGACCCGGGTCATGGCGATTCATCCGCAACGGGTCGAACCACCAGAGCCATACAAGGAGAGACTCCCATGTTCTGGACCATCAAGGTCGTGATCGGCGACGGCGAGCGCGGCCTGGTGTATCGCAACCGTCGTTTCCAGCAGATCCTGCTGCCGGGCGTGCACCGCCTGTCGCCGTTCGGCGGCCGGCCGCACGTGGACATCCACACTGCATCGAAGGGCGCGGCCTACACTGGCAGCGACCAGGACAGCCTGATCGAAGCGCTGGGCGCACAGCTGGACACGCACTTCGTGCTGGCCAACGTCGGCGCCAGCGAGGTCGGCCTGTTGCTGCGCAACGGCCGCATCGATGAAGTGCTGCCGCCGGGCAGCCGCCGTCTGTACTGGCGCGGTTCGGTCGATACCCAGGTGCAGGTAATGGCGTTGGGTGACCAGCCGCGCATTCCGGCCGACGTGCAGCAGCGGCTGGGTCAATTGGGCGTGCTGCCGCGTGTGGCGGTGATCAACACGGTGCCGAGCGAGTCGGTCGGCCTGCTGTTCATCGATGGCACGCTGCGGCAGACGCTGGACGCCGGCCTGCACGCGTTCTGGAACTTCAACGGCAACGTGTCGGTGGAGCGTGTGGAACTGCGTGCACGTTCACTGGACGTGTCCGGCCAGGAACTGCTCAGCCGCGACAAGGTGACCCTGCGGGTGAACCTGGCCGCGACCGTGCAGGTGGTCGACCCGGTGCGTGCGCACCGCACGCTCAGCAATGCCGATGAGTTCGTCTATCGGCAGCTGCAGTTCGGCCTGCGCCAGGCAATTGCCGCGCGCAGCCTGGACGAGCTGCTGGGTGACAAGGCGGCACTGGACGGCGAGATCGCTGCGCATGTGCAGGCGGCGATCGAAGGCCACGGCGTGCGCTTGCTCGGCGTCGGCATCAAGGACGTGATCCTGCCGGGCGAGATGAAGGAGATCCTCAACGGCGTGGTGCTGGCCGAAAAGCAGGCCCAGGCCAGCGTGATCCGTCGCCGCGAGGAGGCCAACGCCACGCGTTCGCAGCTCAACACCGCAAAGCTGATCGAGGACAACCCGGTGCTGATGCGCTTGAAGGAGCTGGAGGCACTGGAGAAGGTCACCGAGAAGATCGACACGCTCACCGTGTTCGGCGGCCTGGATGGCGTGCTGAAGCAGCTGGTGACGATCAGGTAGGGGTCGCGGTGGCGCAGGGACGCGCCGCCGGCCCATCAAGGACATTAAAGAAGACATGGACACTCAACAGAACTATCAATGGCTGCATGCCGAGGGCACCACGCCGATCAAGGGCTGGGTCAACGGAGTGCCGCTGGAAGCGCAGGCACATGAGCAGCTGCGCAACATCGCCGCGATCCCGTTCGTCGGGCCGTGGGTGGCCGTGATGCCGGACGTGCACCTGGGCAAGGGCGCGACCGTCGGCTCGGTGATCCCGACCCGCGGGGCGATCATCCCGGCCGCGGTCGGCGTCGACATCGGCTGCGGCATGGCGGCGGTGCGTACCACGCTGCGCGCCGATGACCTGCCCGATGACCTGCGGCAGCTGCGCAACAGCATCGAGCGCAGCATTCCGGTCGGCAACGGGCGCGGCGGCGAGCATCACCGCATGCCCGACAGCATCCACACCCGGCTGGTGCAGTCCGGGCTGGCCGCCGGCCTGGAGAAGATCAAGGACAAGCACCGCCGCATCCGCACCGACAAGCTGGACCGCCAGCTGGGTACGCTGGGCGGCGGCAACCACTTCATCGAACTGTGCCTGGACGAGACGGACACGGTGTGGGTGATGCTGCACAGCGGCTCACGCGGTACCGGCAACCTGATCGGCACCTACTTCATCGAGAAGGCGCGCGAGGAACTGGCCCGGCGCGTTCTGGGCTTCCACCTGCCGGACAAGGACCTGGCGTTCTTCATGGAAGGCGAGCCGCTGTTCGATGACTACGTCGAAGCGGTGTCGTGGGCGCAGGACTACGCCCGGCAGAACCGCGAGGCGATGATGTCGCGCGTGCTGGCCGAGATGCGCCACCGGCTGCCGAAGTTCCAGCTGGCGGCGATGGCGGTGAACTGCCACCACAACTATGTGCAGAAGGAGACGCACAACGGCCAGGAGTTGCTGGTGACGCGCAAGGGCGCGGTCAGCGCGCGTGAGGGCGAGCTGGGCATCATTCCCGGCAGCATGGGCACGCGCAGCTATATCGTGCGCGGCAAGGGCAACGCGGACAGCTTCCACAGCTGCAGCCACGGCGCCGGCCGGGTGATGAGCCGTGGCACGGCGCGCCAGCAGATCACGCTGGCCCAGCACCGCGAGGCCACCGCGCACGTGGAATGCCGCAAGGACAGTGGCGTGCTGGACGAGTCACCGGCCGCGTACAAGTCGATCGACGATGTGATGGCTGCGCAGCTCGACCTGGTGGACGTGGTGCACACGCTGCGGCAGGTGCTGTGCGTGAAGGGGTAATGGAGCGGTGCCGACCAAGGTCGGCACCCACCGCTCCCGATTGCAGTAGAACCACGCCATGCGTGGATGGAACAGCGCCGACCAAGGTCGGCATCTACCGGAGCACGCGCGTTCAGCGCGGCACGCTGTCTTCGGCCACCAGCGCATGGTGCACGCCGATGCCCGCGCGCACGCCTTCGGCCATGGCCAGGGTGATGTTGCCCACCGTGGTCGCATCGCCTGCGGCATACACGTTCGGCACCGAGGTCTGCTTCATCGCATCGACCTCGATCAGCACGCCCAGCGGGCTCTCGACCAACGTGCAGCCCAGCTGCTGCACCAATGGCGTGGCCATCGCCTGGGTGGCCGGCACGAACAACGCACGCTGGGCGATTCGGCGGCCGTCGGCCAGCTCCACTTCCAGCCAGGTCGGCTGGTCGCCCTGCACGCCCAGCACGGGTGACGTCTCGATCTGCACGCCGCGCTGCTGCATGGCAGCGCGTTCCTCATCCGTGATGTCCAGTCCCATGCTGAAGAACGTGACATTGCCCCAGTCCGCGAACAGCGGCGCCTTGCTGGCGGACATCGGATGACCGCCAAGCAGGCCAATGGCACCACCACCCACTTCATAGCCATGACAGTACGGGCAGTGCAGCACGGTGCTGCCCCAGCGCTCGGCGAGGCCCGGCAACGCCGGCAACTGGTCGGCGATGCCGCTGGCGAGCAGCAGCTTGCGCGCGGCCAGCACCTGGCCATCGGCGGTACGCACTTCCACGCCTTCGGCGCTGGCGGTGGCCTGAACGGCTTCGGCATGCACCCAACGCACCGTGGGGTAGTCCAGCAGCTGCTGGCGCGCCGTCTTCAGCAGCTCGGCGCCACTGATGCCATCCAGCCCGAGCACCCCGTGCGAATGACTGGCGAAACGGTTGCGCGGCGAACCGGCGTCGATGACGGTGACCGGGCGACGGGCACGGGCCAGGATCAGGCCGGCGGCAATGCCGGCATAGCTGCCGCCGACGATGAGCACATCAGGATTCATGGTGACCTTCCAGGGAACGGTGATGGGCAAGATGGCGGGCGAAGTCGGCGCCGAGCTGGTCCAGCGTGGTCGCCTGCAGCCGCGCTTCGAGCAGGCGCTGCGCTTCGCGCGCCCCTTCGAGCAGGGCGCTGTTGACCAGCTGCTGGATCGGGCAGCCACCGCCGGAGTCGCGTGCGCCGACCTGGACCAGCGGTGGTGCGCCCACCGCCAGGTAGATGTCATGCAGGGTGATCGCCGCGGCATCGCGTGCCAGCAGGCTGCCGCCGCCGTGGCCGCGGGTGCTGCGCACCAGGCCGGCCTTGTGCAGCTGCGCCAGCAGGCGACGGATCACCACCGGATGCGTCGGCAGGCAGGACGCCAGCTGCTCGGACGTGCGCGGGGCGCCATGGCCGACCAGGTGCGCCATCACATGCAGGGCGTCGGACAGTGGATTTGCGGATTTCATGTAACAACGATAGTTACATTTAAATTCTCTGTCGAGAATCTTCTTTCGTTCCATATGGACACATTTGTCCTATGAAACATCCCCTTCACATCACTAAACGAAACGGTAATGTGATGAACGTCGCACTTCAGACGCGTGGGGACAGGTCGATACCGCATTGCCCCTTCCCGAGAGTCCCTTCCATGAAAGCGTCTGTCCGTGCTCCGCGCCTGCAGTCCAAGCTGCTCGGCGCGGTTTCCGTTGGTCTGGCCGTGGTCCTGCTGTGCGCATTGGCGGGCCTGGCCTCCGCCTGGTTGAAGCTGTCCACCGAGGTTCCACCCGAAGTCGCGCACAGCCGCGACGCCGAACGCCTGCAGCGCGAGTTCCGCAGCCAGGTGCAGGAATGGAAGAACGTGCTGCTGCGCGGCCACGACGACGCGCTGCGCCAGCGCCATCTGGACGCCTTTGACAGCGAGGGCCGCCTGGTCGAGCAGCTGGCCAGGGGCCTCGTAGCCAGCCCGGACATACGCACGCGCGAACTGGCACAGTCCTTCATCGGCCTGCACACGCAGCTGCAGAAGGACTACCACGCCGCCCTGCAGGCGTTTGCGGAAGCCGGCTACGATCCCGCCGCCGGCGACAACCTGGTGCGTGGCAAGGACCGCCCGGTGGCGACCGCACTGGATGCGCTGAGCACGCATGCCACGCAGGTGGCCGAAGCAACCGTAGCGGCGCGGTCGCAGCAGGCGCGGCAGACCCTGCTGCTGTGCGCGGCGCTGACCGTGCTGGCCGCCGTGTTGCTGCTGATGGGCCTGGCCTGGTGGCTGAGGCGCGCGGTGGTGCAGCCGGTGCTGGCGGTGGAAGCCGCTGCGCGTGCCGTGGCCGCCGGTGATCTGCAGCACGTGGTGCAGGTGCGCAGCCGCGACGAGATCGGTCGCCTCGCGCAGGCGATGCAGGCGGTGCAGTCCACGCTGCGCGGCGTACTGGACGCACAGGCGACGATGGCGCAGGCGCATGACGCCGGTACCATCAGCCATCGCATGGATGCCAGTGCGTTCCCGGGCGCGTTCGGCACCATGGTGGCCGACTGCAACACGCTGGTTGACGCGCACATCCAGGTGAAGATGCGCGCGATCTCGATCATGGGCCGCTATGCCGTCGGTGACCTCAGCCAGGACATGGAACGCCTGCCCGGCGAAAAGGCCGTGATCACCAACGCGTTGGATACGGCCAAGGCCAATCTCGGCATGATCAACGGCGAGATCCGCCGCCTGGCCGAAGCCGCCGCCGCCGGTGACTTCAGCCAGCGCGGCGACAGCGCACGCTTCGAGCATGATTTCCGCGCAATGGTCGACGGCTTGAACCGATTGATGCAGACCACTGAACTGAACCTCGGCGAGGTCTCCAGCATGCTGCGCGCGATTGCCGATGGCCGCCTCGGCGCGCGCATGCACGGTGATTTCCAGGGCGTGTTCGCGCGTATCGCCGGCGACGCGAACACCACCGCTACGCAGCTGGCAACCATCGTCACCGACATCAAGCACGCCTCCGGCAACATCCACACGGCGGCGGCGGAGATCGCCGCCGGCAACAACGATCTGTCGCGCCGTACCGAACAACAGGCCGCCAACCTGGAAGAGACGGCGGCATCGATGGAGGAACTGACCTCCACCGTGCGCCAGAACGCCGAGCATGCGCGCCAGGCCAACCAGCTGGCGATCGGCGCGCACACCGTTGCCTCTCACGGCGGCAGCGTGGTCGGCCAGGTGGTGACGACGATGGGCGCGATCGAAACCTCGTCGCGGCAGATCGCCGAGATCATCAGCGTGATCGACGGCATCGCCTTCCAGACCAACATCCTGGCGCTGAACGCCGCGGTGGAAGCGGCACGCGCCGGCGAGCAGGGCCGCGGCTTCGCGGTGGTTGCCAGCGAAGTGCGCACCCTGGCACAGCGTTCGGCGGCAGCCGCGAAGGAGATCAAGGCGTTGATCGAAGCGTCGGTGGAACAGGTCGGCCACGGTGCACGGCGCGTGCGCGAGGCCGGTGACACCATGGCCGAGATCGTGGCGTCGGTGCAGCGTGTCACCGACATCATGGCCGAGATCTCCGCCGCCTCGCAGGAGCAGAGCGCGGGCATCGAACAGGTCAGCCAGACGGTGATCCAGATGGACGGCACCACCCAGCAGAATGCCGCGCTGGTGGAGGAAGCCAGCGCCGCCGCACGCAGCCTGGAGCAGCAGGCGAACCGGTTGATCGACGCGGTGGATGTGTTCGATCTGTCGACCACCGCCGCAGCGAAGGACGCGCTGGCGCGCGCGGCCTGATTGATCCGGTTGCCGGCCAGCGGCCGGCAACCCCACCACCACATGGGTAGCGCCCGACCGTTGGTCGGGCGATGGCAGGGGCCGTGCGGACCAACGGTCCGCACCCACCGTAACCTGCGGTAGTGCCGGCCGCTGGCCGGCACCCCCACCACGACCTCAGCGCAGGTAATCGCTCCGCGCCATCGCTTCACCCAGGTAATCCAGGAACGAGCTGATCCGCGCCGACACCGCCGTGTTGCGGTAATACACCGCGTGGATCGGCTGGTACACATCCAGCGTCTGCGTCGCCAGCACCGGCACCAACGTGCCGGCAGCCCGGTCGCGATCGGTCACGAAGTCGGACAGGCAGGTGATGCCCACGCCTTCCACCGCCAGTCGGCGTAGTGTTTCGCCGCTGGACACCGCGATATCCGGACGCACCCGCAGCAGGCCATCGGCATCGCCCGGCAGCGGCCAGTGATTCAACGATTCCGGTTCGTTGAAGCTGAGCAGGGTGTGCTGGCCCAGCGCGGCGACGCTGGCCGGTTCGCCGTGTGCCGCCAAGTAGGCCGGACTGGCCACCAGCCGCAGCTGGCAGCGACCCAACGGCCGCGCATGCAGGGTGGAGTCGGCCAGCGGCCCGATCCGGATCGCCAAGTCGGTGCGCCGTTCCAGCAGGTCGATGTAGCGCTCGGAGCTGTTCAACTCCAGCTGCACCTCCGGGTAGCGCGCGCGGTACCCGGCCACCAGCGGCGCGATCACGTGCAGCACGAACGGCATCGCCGCGTCCACGCGCAGGCGCCCGGCCGGGCGCTCGCGGCGGGCGGCCATCTGTTCCTCGGCGGACTCCACCGCATCGATGATCGCCCGTGCATGGCGCAGGTAGGCCTCGCCCTCTGCCGTCAGGTGCAGGCGGCGGGTGGTACGGGTCAACAGGGTGGTGCCGAGCTTGTCTTCCAGCCGCCCCAGCGCCCGGCTCACGCCCGACGGCGTCTGCCCCAGCTGTTCGGCGGCAGCACTGATCGACCCGCTGTCGATCACCGCGAGGAAGGCCTGCATTTCATCGAGAGTGGTCTTCATGCCTCCATTATTGACTGGGCGGCAATAGTGATTGGCGTGAAGACCGGTTTTTCGGCAAAGGTGCGCCGCGCACACTGCGCGCCTTCCTTCCCTCCGGAGCCGGCCATGATCCGTGGCATTCCCCTCGCCCTGCTGGCGCTGACCCTCGGTGCCTTCGCCATCGGCACCACCGAGTTCGTCATCGTCGGCCTGATTCCCACCATTGCCGCCGACCTGCAGGTCAGCCTGCCCTCGGCCGGCCTGCTGGTCTCTCTGTATGCCCTCGGCGTGGCCATCGGTGCGCCGGTGCTGACCGCGCTCACCGGCCGCGTACCGCGCAAGTCGCTGCTGGTGGCGCTGATGGTGCTGTTCACCCTGGGCAACGTCATCGCCTTCCTGGCGCCGGGCTACACCTCGCTGATCGTCGCCCGAATCCTCACCGGCCTCGCCCACGGTGTGTTCTTCTCGATCGGTTCGATCATCGCCACCGCGGTGGTGCCAAAGGAGAAGGCCGCCAGCGCGATCGCCATCATGTTCACCGGCCTCACCGTGGCGCTGGTGACCGGTGTGCCGCTGGGCACCTTCATCGGCCAGCACCTGGGCTGGCGCGCCACCTTCCTGGCGGTGGCCGCGCTGGGCGTGATCGCCCTGCTCGGCGCGCTGCTGTTCGTGCCGCGCAGCGTGCCGCAGAGTGCGCCGGCCAGCTTCCGCCAGCAGCTGGCCGTACTCGCCCAACCCCGCCTGCTGCTGGTCTATGCGATGACCGCGCTGGGCTACGGCGGCACCTTCCTGGCCTTCACCTATCTGGCGCCGATCCTGCAGGACGTCACTGGTTTCTCGGCAAACGCAGTCAGCCTGGTGCTGCTGGTGTACGGCGTGTCGGTGGCGATCGGCAACCTGTGGGGCGGGCGCATGGCCGACCGCATGGGCCCGGTGCCCGCACTGAAGCGCATCTTCGCCCTGTTGGCCGTCGTGCTGTTCGTGCTCACCTTCACCGCCTACAACACCTGGCTGATGCTGCTGACGGTACTGGCACTGGGTGCGGTGGCGTTCGGCAACGTGCCCGGCCTGCAGGTGTATGTGGTCAAGCAGGCTCAGCGCTATGCGCCGCAGGCCACCGACGTCGCATCGGGGCTGAACATCGCCGCCTTCAACATCGGCATCGCGCTGGGCGCCTCGCTCGGCGGCCTGGTGGTGGAGAACATCGGCCTGATGCACACGCCGTGGCTGGGCGCGCTGGTGGTGGTGGGTGCGTATGCATTGACCGTGCTCAGCGGCCGCCTGGACCGCCGCGACGGCATCGATGACCGCGCCGATGGCATCGCCGTGGCCACGCATTGAGATAGGTCATGCCCTGCCGGTACGGTGGTGCAATGCACCGTTGCCGGCACGCATGCGGCCACTGGCCTACCCTTTGCTGGATATTCGCATCCCTCCCCTCTGCTGGAGCTCCCCATGACTGTCCCCGCCTTCGGTCTCGGAACCTTCCGCCTGAAAGACCAGACCGTGATCGACTCGGTGCGCAATGCGCTGGATGTCGGCTACCGCGCCATCGATACCGCGCAGATCTACGGCAATGAAGCCGAGGTCGGCCAGGCCATCGCCGATTCCGGCGTGCCGCGCGAAGAGATCTACCTGACCACCAAGGTCTGGATCACCGCGTTCAAGCGCGAAGCGCTGCTGGCCAGCCTGCGTACCAGTCTGGAAAAGCTGCGTACCGATCATGTGGACCTGACGCTGATCCACTGGCCGTCGCCGAACGACAAGGTCGACGTGCCGATGGAGGAGTACCTGCCGGCGCTGGCCGAGGCCAAGGCACAGGGCCTGACGAAGGCGATCGGCATCTCCAACTTCACCATCGCCCAGACCCGCAAGGCCATCGAGATCCTTGGCGCCGATGCCATCGCCACCAACCAGATCGAGATCCATCCCTACCTGCAGAACCGCCTGCTGGTGAAGTTCCTGCAGGACAACGGCATCCACGTCACCGCCTACATGAGCCTGGCCTATGGCGAGGTGATCAAGGACCCGGTGATCCAGGCCATTGCCGGCCGCCACCAGGCCACTCCGGCGCAGATCGCGCTGGCCTGGGCGCTGCAGCAGGGCTTCTCGGTGATCCCGTCGTCGACCAAGCGCGAGAACCTGTCGAGCAACCTGGAAGCGGCAGCGATCCGCCTGACCGACGAAGACATGGCGCAGATCGCCAAGCTGGACCGTGGCCATCGCCTGGCGAATCCGGAAGGGATTGCACCCGCCTGGGATTGATCCCGACCGCGGTTGCGGATCGGAATCGGTAGGTGCCGCCCTTGGTCGGCACTGACCTCTGATGGATCATTGAAACACCGTGCGGACCGAGGTCCGCACCCACCAGAAGCGGCTTTGGCCTAGCCCTGCAGCAACCACCCGCGCATCGCCACACTGACCTCGTCCGGCTTCTCCATCGGGGCCAGGTGCCCGCAGTCCGGCACCACCACCAGCTGCGAGTGCGGCACCAGGGCGTGCATTTCCTCGCTGACCGCGAGTGGCGTAATGCGGTCGTTGGCCCCGCAGATGATCAACAGCGGATCGCGGTAGCCAGCCAGCACGTCATGGCCGTCACGGCGTTCCAGCGCACTCTGGCGCAGGAACACGTCCGCGCCCAGGCGGGCGGTCATGTCACGCACACGTTGCACCAGCACGTAATCATCCAGCCGCGAGGCATCGATGTAGCTGCGCATCAGCACATCGCCGAAGCCATGGAACTTGCCGGGCAGGCGCACGCTGGCGCGCTGGCTGCGGCGCTGTTCGGCACGTTCCGGTGAATCGGCGTGGATCGAGGTATCGACCAGCGCCAGCTGCAGCACGCGTTCCGGCGCGATGCGCAGGATCTGCTGGGCGACGAAACCGCCCAGCGAGAACCCGGCCAACGCAAAGCGCTCCGGCGCCTGTGCCAGCACGTCCTCGGCCACCGCCTGCAGGGTTTCGCCACGGGTCTGGTCGCCTACGGTGCAATCGGCGATGTCGGCCAGATCGGCCAACTGCGCGCGCCACAGTTCGGCATCGTTGAGCAGGCCAGGCAGCAGCAGCAGGGGGATACGGTCGGTCATGCGGGTATTGTCGCGCCGGTGCGGTGGCAAGGACATGCCGTGGCTGGCCCTGTGCGTTGCAGAACCGGCCCAGCAGCGCGACGACACGCTAGGATGCAGCCCTCGACCCTACCCGTTCCAAGGATGCGGCCATGGCAGACCCCTACAACAGCGGCAACCCGACGACCTCGCTGACACGTTTCGACGATTCACTGGT
Organism: Stenotrophomonas sp. YJH_SMC_80; assembly: GCF_059372495.1. Classification (NCBI taxonomy): domain Bacteria; kingdom Pseudomonadati; phylum Pseudomonadota; class Gammaproteobacteria; order Lysobacterales; family Lysobacteraceae; genus Stenotrophomonas; species Stenotrophomonas sp. YJH_SMC_80. The sequence continues at coordinate 110,155 of NZ_JCAFVP010000006.1, read as the reverse complement.
CACCACCGCCTTCGAGTTGCCCGGCCATCGCGTGGTGCGCAACCTGGGCGTGGTGCGCGGCATCACCGTGCGCTCGCGCTCGATCGTCGGCAATTTCCTCGGCGGCATCCAGACCCTGTTCGGTGGCAACATCACCATCTACACCGAGCTGTGCGAACAGGCCCGCGAGGAAACCTACCGCGACATGGTCAAGCACGCGCGGCAGCTGGGCGCCAACGCGATCATCGGCATGCGCTACGACGCCACCGATGTGATGACCGGGCTGACCGAAGTGCTGTGCTACGGCACGGCAGTGGTGGTGGAACCGATGCGGTAGCCTGGTCGTAGAGTCGAGCTTGCTCGACTGCTTTCGATGGCAACAGTCGAGCGAGCTCGACTCTACAGCGGTGCCGCCGGCACCTCTACCTGCTGCACCGGCAGGGTCACCATCATCACCGTCGGGTCATCCGGGTCCAGCTTCGTCTTGAAGCCCAGGCTCTGGCACATCGCCAGCATGGTGCTGTTCTCGCGCAGCACCTGGCCTTCGACCACGTCCAGGCCCAGCCACTTGGCGTACTCGATCATGATCGCCATCAGCCGCCAGCCAATGCCGTGGCCCTTCAGGTCCGAGCGGATCAGGATGCCGTACTCGCCGCGGTGGTAGTCGGCATCGGCGTGCAGGCGCACCGCGCCGAGCATTTCGCCACTGCGCGGTTCGATCGCCACCAGTGCGATCGAGCGTGCATAGTCGAGCTGGGTCAGGCGTGCGATGAACTCGTGGCTGAAGTGCTTCACCGACTGGAAGAAGCGCAGGCGCAGATCCTCGTCGCTGACGCGGGCAAAAAACGCACGGAACAATGCGTCATCCTCCGGCCGCACCGGACGCACGAAGGCGCGGCCGCCATCGGACAGTTCGATGGTGCGCTCCCACTCCTTCGGGTACGGGAACACCGAGAAGCGCGGATGGCCACGGCCCTTGTGCAGGATGCGCGACGGCGCCACCGCCACGCGTGCGTCGAGGGCGAGGATGCCCTTGCCGTCGACCAGCAGCGGATTGATGTCCAGCGTACGCACTTCGGGAATGTCGGCGGCCAGCTGCGCCAGCTTGACCAGCGCCAGGGCCAGTGCGCGCTCGTCGGCGGCAGGCACATCGCCATAGGCCTTGAGGATACGCGAGGCACGGGTCTGGCCGATCAGCTCATGGGCCAGGCGCAGATCCAGCGGCGGCAGCGCCAACGCCTTGTCATTGATCACTTCGACCGCAGTACCGCCACGACCGACCACGATCACCGGGCCGAACGTCGCGTCATCGGCAATGCCGACGATCAACTCGCGCGCCTTCGGGCGGACGATGGTCGGCTGCACCAGCAGACCGTCAATGCGCGCATCCGGCCGCAGCTGGCGCGCACGTGACAGGATCGCATTGGCCGCGCTCTGCACCGCCGGCAGCGTCGTCAGGTTCAGGCGTACGCCATCGACTTCCGACTTGTGCGGAATATCGGGTGACAGGATTTTCAGTGCCACGCTGGCGCCACGTTCCAGCAGCGGTTGCGCCAGGTCCATCGCCTCGTGCGCATCGCGAGCATGCATCACCGGCGCGGAGGGAATGCCGTAGGCCTTGAGCAGTTCGTGGGTGGCCAACGGGTCCAGCCATTGCTGGCCGTTGGCCAGCGCCGCATCGACCAGCGCGCGTGCGGCCGCCGCGTCGACACTGAAATCCTGCGGCAGGCTGGGTGGCGTTTCCATCAGCGCGTTCTGCGCCTCGCGGTAGCGCACCAGGTGCTGGAAGCCACGCACCGCTTCGGCCTCGGTCGGATAGGTCGGCACCCGTGCCGCGTTGAGCGTGGCGGTGGCCTGGTCATCGTTGCCCAGCCACACCGCGAACACCGGCTTGTCGCGGTGATGGCGCGGGCGCAGTCCGAGCGTGCGGGTAAGCGCCTGTGCGGCGTCTGCGGATGAAGTGAATGCGGTCGGCACGTTGACCACCATCACCGCATCATTCTCGTTGTCGGCCAGCAGCGCCTCGATGGCGGCGGCATAGCGGTCACCATCGGCGTCGACCACGATGTCGACCGGGTTGCTGCGCGACCAGCCCTGCGGCAGCACGGCGTCGAGTTTCTCGACCGTGCTGTCGGACAGGTTGGCCAGCGTGCCACGCAGTGCAATGAGCTGGTCCACGGCCAGGCGGCCGACACCGCCACCATTGCTGAGAATGGCCAGGCGACGACCGGGGAAGGTCCCCAACCGGCCCAGCGATTCGGCGGCCGTGAACAGTTCGTCCAGCGCGCCCACGCGCAGCAGGCCGGCGCGGTTGAAGGCTGCACCGTACACATCGTCGGCGCGGGCCAGGGCCTGCACATGGGTATCGCGGCTGCCCGGCTGCACGCGCTCGGCGCGGCCGGACTTCACCACCACCACCGGCTTGGCGCGGGCGGCGGCACGCGCGGCCGACATGAACTTGCGCGCATCCTTGATCTGCTCGACGTAGAGCAGGATGGCGCGGGTGCGGTAGTCGGTGGCGAAGTAGTCGAGCAGGTCACCGAAGTCGACGTCCATCGTGTCGCCCAGCGAGACCACCGCGGAAAATCCGACCGAGCGGGCCACGCCCCACTCCACCAGCGCGGCGGCAATGGCCGAGGATTCGGAGATCAACGCAAGATCACCGGCCTGCGGGAAGTGCGCTGCGATGCTGGCATTGAGCCGTGCGTGCGGTGCAATCACACCCAGGCAGTGTGGGCCGAGGATGCGCAGGCCATGCTTGCGCGCCACCGCCTCCACCTGCGCCGACAGCGAGCCCGGGCCTTCACCCAGGTGGGCGGTGAGGATGATTGCGGCCTGCACGCCGCGTTCGGCAGCGGTGCGCACCACCTGCGGCACGATCGACGCCGGCGCGGTGATCACCACCAGATCCGGCACCCAGTCCAGGTCCTTCAGCCGCTTCACGGTGCGGATGCCATCGATTTCGGCATGCCGCGGGTTGATCCACGCCACCCTGCCGGGGAAGCCGGTGCCGCGCAGGTTGCGCATCACCGCACGTCCGGCCGAGCGCTGACGCGGGCTGCCGCCGATCACCGCGACCGACTGCGGACGGAACACGGACTGCAGGTGGTAGGTACTCATGCGCCTACGGTAACCAAATTCCATGGCGATGGGGTCAGATCCCTTCCCCAGGAAAGGGCTCTGACCCTTGCGTGAACCTTGCGTGCCGACCAAGGTCGGCAACTACCGGGGCACGGTGCTTCAGGGGTCAGAGCCCTTCGCTGCGCGAAGGGATCCGACCCCGTAACCGACCCCGTAACCGACCCCGGTTTACAACAGTGTGCCGTGCAGGATCATCGCGGCGATGCTGAAATAGATCACCAGTCCGGTCACGTCCACCAGCGTGGCCACGAACGGGGCCGAGGCACTGGCCGGGTCGAAGCCGAGCCGCTTCAGGATGAACGGCAGCATCGATCCGGACAGCGAGCCGAACGTGACGATGCCGACCAGCGCGGCGCCGATGGTGATCGCCAGCAGGATCCAGTGCTCGCCGTAGTCATGCAGGCCACCCAGCTGCCAGATGACGATGCGCACGATGGCCAGGCAGCCGAGGATCGCGCCCAGCACCATGCCGGTGGGCACTTCGCGCAGGGCCACCTTCCACCAGTCGCGCAGGCGCAGTTCGCGCAGCGCCAGGCTGCGGATCAGCAGCGAGGTGGCCTGCGAACCGGAGTTGCCGCCCGAACTCATGATGAGCGGAATGAACAGGGTCAGTACCACCGCGCGCGCCAGTTCGTCCTCATAGTGCTGCATCGCGCTGGCGGTCAGCATCTCGCCCAGGAACAGCACGCTCAGCCAGCCGGCGCGCTTGCGCAGCATCTCGAAGAAGCCGATCTGCATGTACGGCTTGTCCAGTGCTTCCATGCCGCCGAACTTGTGCGCGTCCTCGGTGGATTCCTCGATCAGCGCATCCAGTACGTCATCGACAGTGACGATGCCGAGCATCTGCTGCTGCGCATCGACCACCGGGATCGCCAGCAGGTCGTGGCGACGGATCAGCCGTGCCACTTCTTCCTGGTCCATCAGTGCGTCCACCGTCACCGGTGGATTGACCTGGGCCACGTCCAGGATCGACTCCTCCGGCAGGCCGGTGATCAGCCGGCGCATGGTCACCACCTGCTGCAGCTGCTGGCTGGCCGGGTCCAGCACGTAGATCGCGTACACCGTTTCACGGGTGCGCTCGACCTGGCGGATGTGCTGCAGGGTCTGCGCCACGGTCCAGCTGGCGGGTACCGCCACGTACTCGGTGGTCATCAGCGCACCGGCGGTGTTCGGCGGGTAGCTGAGCAGCTTCTGGATGGCCTGGCGGGCGTCGGTGCCCAGCAGCGGGATCAACCGGGCGCGTTCTTCCTCATCCAGCTCATGGACGATGTCGGTGGCGCGGTCGTCGGCCATCAAGCCGAGCAGGGCGGCCGCGCGCGCCGGCGGCAGCGCAGCCACCAGTTCGCCACTGCGGTGCAGTTCCGGTGCTTCCAGCATTTTCACTGCACGCGGCAACGGCAGCGCAGCCAGCGTTTCCGCGGCGCGGGCCAGTTCCAGCGTGTTGAGGAATTCCACCGCATCGGCGGTGTTGAAGTTCGCCAGCGGCGCGGCCAGTGCGGCGGCATCGGCCACCGGGCGCAGCAATTGCTTCTGGTTCATCGGGTTTGCCTTGTGGGGGTGCGACCTCGCGCAACGCCAACGCAGGCAAACCGTCCCGATGTCAGGCGGTGGCCATCGCTGGCGTCGAACGAGGTCGACTTCTACTGTCGCTGGACATGGGTTGGGGACTCCGGGATGCGTGTGCCGACGGACGCGCCGCCAGCGGCGGGCAGTCTGGACCCGTGGACCATGCAGGTCAACCCGGTCCCGCCGCGGCAGCACCCTGCCCGCAGGTTGTTCTCGTGCGTACACAGGCCGGCGCGCATAATGGCGCGGTGGTGTTCGCCACGCTTTTCCCAACCCGAACGGACGCACAGCGGCTCCCCCGATGACCAGGTATTCCCATGCATAGCGGTGGTCTGGAACTGGCGCTGGTGCTGCTGCTGGCGGCAGTCATCGCCGTGCCGGTGTTCAAGAAGTTCGGCTTCGGCGCGGTGCTGGGCTACCTGGCGGCCGGCGTGGTGCTGGGCCCGGACGGGCTCGGCTTCGTGCAGGACGCCGACCGCATCCTCGGCGCCGCCGAGATCGGCGTGGTGATGCTGCTGTTCGTGATCGGCCTGGAACTGTCGCCGGCACGCCTGAAGGTGATGCGGCGCTCGGTGTTCGGTGCCGGTGCGGCGCAGGTGGCGCTGTCCGGGCTGGTGCTGGGCGGCCTGCTGCTGCTCGACCACTTCCAGTGGAAGAGCGCGCTGGTGGTAGGCGTGGCGCTGGCGCTGTCATCGACGGCGGTGGGCCTGCAGCTGCTGTCCGAGCACAAGGCGATCAACAGCGACCACGGCCGGTTGGGCTTTGCCATCCTGCTGTTCCAGGACCTGATCGCGATCCCGCTGCTGGCGGCCATCCCGCTGCTGGGCGGGGTGAAGAACGAGACCCTGCGCTGGGAAGATGCGGCCGTGGCGCTGGGGGCGCTGGCGGTGGTGATCCTGTGCGGACGACCGGTGCTGCGCAAGGTGTTCAGCATCATTGCGCGCACCCGCAGCCCGGAAGTATTCACTGCCACCGCCCTGCTGGTGGTGCTGGGCACCGCCTGGTTCATGCAGGAAGCCGGCCTCAGCCCCAGCCTCGGCGCGTTCCTGGCCGGCGTGCTGCTGTCCGATTCGGAGTTCCGGCATGAGCTGGAAGCGCAGATCGAGCCGTTCAAGGGGCTGCTGCTGGGCCTGTTCTTCATCGCGGTGGGCATGGGCATCGACCTGGACCGCATCGCCGCCGAGCCGTGGCTGATCGCCGCAGGTGTCGGCATCCTGCTGGTGGTCAAGTTCAGCCTGCTCTACGCGGTTGGACGTGTCGCCCGGCTCAGCTCGCGGCAATCGCTGCTGCTGGGCAGCGTGCTGTGGCTGGGCGGCGAGTTCGCCTTCGTGGTGTTCAACGAGGCACAGCGCGCGCACCTGCTGGGCAACGCCAACCACGACCGGCTGGTGGCGATCGTCGGCCTGTCGATGGCGATCACGCCGCTGTTGATGATCGCGCTGCTGAAACTGCTCGGCCAGGAGAAAGCCACTCCGCGCGAGCCGGCCGAGGCCGACAAGGTGGCGCCGGACAACCGGCCCAAGGTGCTGATCGCCGGCATGGGCCGCTTCGGCCAGGTGATCGCGCGCCTGCTGACCGCGCAGAAGGTGCCGTTCGTGGCGCTGGAGGCGAACCCGGATACCGTGGCCGACCTGCGCCGATTCGGCAACCAGCTGTATTACGGCGACCCGACCCGGCCGGAGATGCTGCGCGCGGCCGGGGGCGAGCACATCGATGTGTTCGTGATCACCGTGGATGACCCGGAAACCAACCTGCGCGCGGTGCGCATGGTGCGCCGGCTGTACCCGGACGCGACGGTGCTGGCGCGTGCACGCAACCGCCAGCATGCGTGGCGCCTGATGGACATGTCGGCCGAGCCGTTCCGCGAAGTGTTCGGCACCAGCCTGGAGATGAGCGGCCGCGTGCTGACCGCGCTGGGCGTGGCACCGGACGTGGCCGAGCGCCACGTGCAGCGCTTCCGCGAGCACGATGAGCAGCTGCTGCGCGACCAGTACCTGGTGTACGACGACGAGGCAGCGGTGATCCAGACCTCGCGCGACGCACGCAACGACCTGATGCATCTGTTCGAGGCCGACGCGGAAAGCGACGGCAAGTAGGCGTGCCGACCAACGGTCGGCACCCACCCGATGGCTGATGGACCCGGTAGTGCCGGCCGCTGGCCGGCAGCCTCGTGATCCCGAAGGTTTCAGGAGATTGCCGGCCAGCGGCCGGCACTACCCACTGCGGATTCCGGCAGTGGATCCACGCCATGCGTGGATGACGCGATGCCGGGGTCAGAGCCCTTTCCGTGGGAAAGTGATCCGACCCCGGTGCTCAACCGTTGTCGCGCAGGAACCGCGCCATCGACGAGACACCCGGCACGCGCGGTTCGAACTCGCCGGCCACGTCGATGAAGCCACGCATCACCGCGATCTCGCGCGGGCTGCGGTTGAGGCTGTCGCGCGCCTCCGGATCGGCACCAGCGCGCAGCAGGCGCTGCACCAGCAGCGGCAGGCCGTGCAGGGCCGCGAGGTGCAGCGGTCCGAAGCCGCGCGGATCACGCACCTCAAGGCTCACGTCTTCGTCCAACAGGCGTTCCACCGCAGCCATCACCACCTGTTCGTCGCAGGCGGTGCCGGGCTCGGCGCGTGCACCCAGCAGCAGCAGCAGCGGCGTGACCGCACCGGCCGCGGCCTGGTCCGGTTCGGCACCGGCCAGCAGCAGGGTGTCGAGCAGGGCGAGCAGGCGCGAGCGGTCGCGGGCACTGAAGCCATACAGCGCGGCACAGTGCAGTGGGCCCAGCTGCTGGGCGTCACCGGCGTGCACGTCGGCACCGGCGGTGAGCAGGCGCGCAACGATGTCCGGCAGGCCCAGCGCGGACGCCAGCATCAGCACGGTCACGCCGCCCGGCAGGCGGTGTTCCAGCTTGGCGCCAGCGTCGAGCAGGGCCGAGACGATGTCCACCTGGCGCATGCTGACCGCCGCCGACAGCGGCGTGGCACCACTGGCCGCTGCGTGCTGCGGATCGGCGCCACGCGCCAGCAACAGGTCGGTCACCGCCAGATGGCCACCACCGGCGGCGCGCAGCAGCGCGGTGCAGCCCTGCGCATCAACCGCATCGACGGCGAAGCCCAGATCGATCAGGCGGCGTACCGCGTCGACGTCACCGGCCATTGCGGCGGCCGGCAGATCGGACTCGCGCAGGGTGCGGCGCGGCAACGGCCACACCCGCCAGTCCAGCCAGTCGGCCAGGTCGCGGCGACCAATCGACAGCGCCACGCCCAGCGGCGTCTGGCCATCGGCGGCGCGTGCTTCCGGCGAGGCACCGTGCTGCACCAGCAGCTTCAGCGCGCCTTCGCGGGCCAATGCGGTGGCCAGATGCAATGCGGTCATGCCATGGCTGTCGCGCGCTTCACGATCGACGCCCGCCTTCAGCAGCGCCTGCTGCAGGCGCAGCCAGCCCAGGCGCACCGCCAGCGACAACGGCGGATCACCGGCCGGCGAAGCCGCGAACGGATCGGCGCCACGCTCCAGCAATTCCAGCGCCAGCTGTTCCAGGCCACGGGCGGCCTGGTCGTGCTGCGCACAGGCCGCCAGGAAGCGCGCCAGGCCACCGCGTCCGGCCGGCGACAAGCCACGCTGCAACATCACCTGCAACGCCGGCACCGCATCAATGCCGCGCGACAGCAACGCGAACATCGGCGTATCGGAACAGGCGTCGCGCACGTAGGGATCGGCGCCGTGGCCCAGCAGCCAATCCACCGCGCGCGGCTCCAGCGCCAGCTCGGGGTCGAGCAGCAGGCCGCCCAGTTCTTCCGGCTGGCACAGCTTGGCCAGCGCGGCCATGCCTTCGGTGTTGCCGAAGCCCAGCGCCTCGCGCAGCAGGGTCAGCGGCGGGCGGTCCGGCAGCAGGCCGCTGGCACTGGCGGCTTCGCCACGCTCGGCCAGGCCGTCACTGACCGCGGCCGGCAACGGATAGGACGGATCCAGCAGGGCGACAATCGCCCAGCGCCCGGCTTCGGCAGCGTAGTCCACTGCACGGCGACCGACCGGATCGGTCGCGTCGGCGGCGATGCCCAGCTCCACCAGGCGCTTGACCAGCAACGGCGAGACATCCTCTGCCATCACGGCCAGCTGCACTGCGTTGCGCCCTTCGCCGTCGACGGCAACCAGATCCGGCTTGTGCGGCAGCAAGTGTTCGACCACCGCGGCGCGCCCGGCACGGGCGGCTTCCAGCCAGGGCGTACGTCCCAGTGCATCGCGTGCTTCCAGGTTGGCACCGGCGGCCAGCAGCACGCCGATGATTTCAACGTGGCCGGCCAGCGCCGCCTCGTGCAGCGCGCTGCGGCGCTGGCGATCACGCGCGTCGGCACGTGCCTTGTGCTTGAGCAGCAGCTGCACGCCAGCCGGATCGTCGTCTTCGGTGGCGGCGGCGGCCAGCAGCACCGGGGTGCCCTCTGCCGGTTCGCTGCGCGCACCGCGTTCGAGCAGGAAGCGGGCCAGGCGCCAGTTGCCGACCTGGCAGGCCACGGCCAGCGGCGACCAGCCCTCGTTGTTCAGCGCATCGACTTCGGCGGCGGCATCGCGCAGCAGCGCGGCCACGCCTGGGTCGGAACTGCGCGCGGCATGGTGCAGCGGGGTGTTGCCATCGCTGTCGGTGGCACGCGAATCGGCACCGTTGGCGAGCAGGGTCATCACGGCTTCGGGGCGGCCATGCCAGCTGTCGCGGGTGGCGGCCAGCAGCGGGGTCATGCCCCGGTGCGGCGCGTTCACGTCAACGCCGCGGGCAATCAGTTCGCGCAGCAGGCGCAGGTCCGGCAACACCGCCGCCAGCACCGCCAGGCTGCGCTGGTCGCGCCAGTTCGGGTCGGGCAGCGCATACGGATCGGCGCAGGCCTGCAGCAGCTGCAGGCCGCGGTCGATGCGGCCGTGGCGGGCGGCTTCATACAGGGCCGGGGTCAGCTCCTGCGGTGCCATCGCCTCCAGCGGCGCGGTCTCGGCCGCGGCAGCGAACATCGGTTCGTGTTCTGCGCTGGACGTCGCCATCGGGCTGGGGCGCAACGACACCAGCGGCGCCGGCGCGACCCGTTGCAGCAGCAGGTGCAGCACGGGAGACACCACCACCACGGCCAGCGCAGCGGGCCAGCGCGCGCTCTCCGGCAGCAGTCCCGGCCAGGCCGGCAGCACCACCAGCGCGGCCAGCGCGATCACCAGCGCCGCCACGCCGAGACCGCGCCAGGCGGTCAGGTCACGACCGGCCAGCGCCTGCCAATGATGGGCCAGGCTGCCATCAAGCCGTTCGACATCGTTCCACAGCGGCCAGGTGCGCCAGGCAGCGAGCAGGCCGGCACTGACCAGCACGCTCAGGCCCAGCACCGCCGCAAGGCTGCCGCTGTCACGCAGCGCCGCCAGCGGCCAGGCCAGCAGCAGCGCCAGCAGCAGCGGTGCGGCCGCCCACAGTGCCAGCAGCGCCGGCAGGTCCTGGCGTGCAACCACCTTCAGCGGCAGCAGCGCACGGCTGCGCCGCCACCACGATACGCCCAGCGCGAACGCCGGTTGCGCCAGGGCGGCGAGGATGGCACCGGCAACGCCGCCCACGGCAGCACCCAGTGCCAGCACGGCGCCCACGGCGAAGGCGATCGACAGGGCGCGCGGACGGGAGACGTCAGTCATAGTGGCGCGGCATCAGGCTGGCCACCGACGGCGGCACCTGCAGGTAGAACCCGCGCTCGCTCATGTCACTGCGAACCTTGTCCGGGTCGGCCTGGGCCAGGCGACGCTGGGCATCCAGGGCCACGTCCAGGACGAAGGTGAGCGCACCCAGCGAGGTGAGCAGCGGCGCAGGCAGCGCGCTGAAATCATCGCGTCGGGGAACGTAGACGTAGGTGTCAGGCTTGAGTTGGCTTTTATAGACGTAGGCGTGCATGTCCGCGGGACGATAACCCGGGAAGAGCCATGATTGTGTCGGAAAGCCGACACCGGGGAAAGCCGTCGGCCGACGATGGCGGCGTGATCGACGGCGTTTCCCCGACGGGGTTCAGCAATGTGGCGGCGGCGTTCAGGCAACGCCGCTGCCCTGCGGTCGCTTACTTGACCTTGGCGTAGGTGCCCTTCAGCGCCACGCCGGCGAGGATCGTACCGGCATAGCATTCGTAGTTGGTGCTGCTCTTGAACTCGTTCTTCTTGTAGTAGCTGACGATGTCGACCACCGCGTTGGCACCGCGCGACTTGGCGCCATCCTGCAGCGCGCGCAGCGCCGACAGCGCGACCCAGCGGCAGGCCTCGGCATCGCTCTTGTTGGCGGCGTTGGTCTTCTTGTTGGTCACGTCCTCGCCCAGGCGCTGCTGCACGCTGACCGGCTGGCCGGCCAGGTAGAAGCGCACGCTGCCGTCGATGCCGGCGTCCCGGGCGGCCTGCGAGGTGACCAGCTCCTGCAGGGACTGCTCAACGCGGGTGTCGCGGGCGGAGGCGGTGGAGGTCAGGGCCAGCAGTGCAGTGGCCGTGGCGATCATCAGGGTGCGGCGCATCGGAACATCTCCTTGTCGGGGGTGCGGGTGGGTTGAGGAAAAAGGCGGGATGGGACGGTGGATCATTCGCTCCAGCGGCGGAACACCAGCGAGGTGTTGATGCCGCCGAAGGCGAAGTTGTTGCTCATCACGTACTCGGCCTGCAATTCGCGGCCCTGCCCGGTGATGAAGTCGAGCTGGCCGCAGCGCGGGTCAACCTCGGCCAGGTTCAGCGTGGGGGCGAACCAGCCGGCACGCATCATCTCGATGCTCAGCCAGGCCTCGAACGCACCGCAGGCACCGAGCATGTGGCCGACGTAGCTCTTCAGCGAGCTGATCGGTACGCGGCTGCCGAACACCTGCGCGGTGGCCTGGGTCTCGGCGATGTCGCCGTGATCGGTGGCGGTGCCGTGGGCGTTGACGTAGTCGATCTGCGCCGCCTCCAGGCCCGCATCCTCCAGCGCCAGGCGCATGGCCTGGGCCATGGTGTCGGCGCTGGGCTGCGTGACGTGCTGGCCGTCGCTGTTGGTGCCGTAGCCGACCACCTCGGCAAGAATGGTGGCACCGCGCGCCTGCGCGTGCTCCAGGTCTTCCAGGATCAGCGTGCAGGCACCCTCGCCCAGCACCAGGCCATCGCGGCCGGCATCGAACGGGCGCGGCGTGGTCTGCGGCGCGTCGTTGCGCACGCTGGTGGCGAACAGGGTGTCGAACACCGCCGCAGCGGTAGCGTCGAGCTGCTCGGCACCACCGGCGACCATCACCGTCTGCTTGCCGCTACGGATCGCTTCATAGGCCGCGCCCACGCCCTGGCTGCCCGAGGTGCAGGCGCTGGAGGTGGTATAGACACGCCCGGAAAAACCAAAGAACACACCGATATTGACCGGCGCGGTATGGCTCATCATCTTCAGGTAGGTGGTGGCGCTGATGCCTTCGGTGGTGAATTCGTTGAGCATGCGCCCGAACTCGCCGGTGGCTTCGTGGCTGCCCGACGAGGAGCCATAGGCCACGCCGGTGCGACCGCTGCGCAGCACCGGGTGCTCGTGCAGGCCGGCTTCGCGCAGCGCCACTTCGGTGGCACGCACCGACATGATCGCGACCTTGCCCATCGAGCGGGTGGTCTTGCGGTTGTAGTTCGGCGGCAGCGCGAAGTCCTGCGCCGGCGCAGCCAGCTTGGTGTTCAGCCCGGCATAGACATCCCACTCGGGCATCGCGCGCACCGCGTTGCGGCAGCTGCGCAGGTGCGCCTCGATGGTCGGCCAGTCATGGCCGAGCGGACTGATCGCGGACGCACCGGTCACCACGACGCGACGATCGGTGGCCATCAGAGCATGCCCCCGTTCACCGAGATCACCTGGCGGGTGATGTAGCCGGCCGATTCGGACAGCAGGAACGCCACCGTGGCCGCCACTTCGTCGGGACGGCCGACGCGGCCGGCGGGAATCAGCTTGAGCGCGTGTTCGATCACTTCATCGTTGAGCATTTCGGTCTCGATCAGGCCCGGGGCCACGCAGTTGACGGTGATCTGGCGGCTGGCCAGTTCCAGCGCCAGGGCCTTGGTGGCACCGATGATGCCGGCCTTGGCGGCACTGTAATTGACCTGCCCGCGGTTGCCGGCCAGTCCGGACACCGACGACAGGGTGACGATGCGGCCCGGCTTGCGCCGCCGCACCATCGGCATGATCAGCGGATGCAGCACGTTGTAGAAGCCATCCAGGTTGGTGTGGATGACCTGGTCCCAGTCTTCCGAAGAGAGCGCCGGGAAGGCGCCGTCGCGGGCGATGCCGGCATTGCAGACCACGCCGTAGTACGCGCCGTGCGCTTCGACATCGGCCTCCAGCGCGGCGCGTGCGGCCTCGCGGTCGGCCACGTCGAACATCAGTACGCGGGCCTGCTGGCCCAACGCGTGGATCTCGGCCACCACGGCCTGTGCCTCATCCAGGCGGCTGCGGCAATGCACCACCACGTCGAAGCCATCGCGCGCGATGCGCAGCGCGATGGCCCGGCCGATGCCCCGGCTGGCGCCGGTCACCAGCACGCTTCGATTCCCTGTCATGCCTGTCCACTCTCCAGATAGGCCATCGCATCGGCCGGTTCGAACACCGACACGTTGGCTGTCGCCCATTCGTCCTCGCCCGCCAGGATGCGGCAGGCGAACATCCCCAATCCATTGTCACCCAACAGCTCGCAGCGCGCCTGTACGCGCAGCCGCGAGCCGCTGGGGAAGCTGCAGCGCACGCTGTTGTAGCGGCGGCTGCCGAGCAGGAAGCCCAGCTGCGGAGGCTTGCCCGCTGCACGCGCACGGCAGCCGGCCCAGGCCGCGATGGCCTGTGCCATGTATTCGATGCCCACCCAGGCCGGCACTTCGTGGTTTTCCACGAACAGGCCGGCCTCGGGCACCACCAGTTCCGCCTCGATGGTGTCCTGGTCCCAGTGCGTGATGCGCTCCAGCAGGCACATGTCCTGGCGGTGCGGTACCACCTCTTCAATTGCATACAGCATGTTCATCGACGCTCCAGCGCCAGCACGGCATTGCTGCCGCCGAAGGCGAACGAATTGCTCAGCACCCGCCGCGGTGCCTGCGCCAGGCGGGTGGCTGGTGCGACCAGCGGCAGTGCCGGCAGCGCGGGGTCTGCCACGCCGTCCCACCAGTGCGGTGGCAGTTGCTGCTGCGGGTTCTCGGCCAGCACGATCCAGCACAATGCAGCTTCGATCGCGCCTGACGCACCCAGCGTATGGCCGGTCAGGGGCTTGGTCGAACTGGCCCGAATGCCGTTGCCCAGCACCTGCGAAACCGCCAAGCTTTCCATCGCATCGTTGTGCCCGGTGGCGGTGCCATGCAGGTTCACGTAGTCCACTTCATCGGCCGCCCAGCCGGCGCGCTGCAGCGCCTGCTGCAGTGCATCGATGGCACCCAGGCCCTGCGGGTCCGGCGCGGACATGTGGTGGGCGTCGGCCGATTCGCCCCACCCGGCCAGGCACACCGGGCCCGGCTCGCGGGTGAGCAGGAACAGCGCGGCGCCCTCGCCGATGTTGATACCGGCGCGGTGCTGCGAGAACGGATTGCAGCGCAGGGCCGACACCGATTCCAGCGCACTGAAACCGGCCACGGTGAAGCGGCACAGCGAGTCCGCGCCGCCTGCGATCACGGCATCGACGATACCGGCTCGCAGCATGCGTGCAGCCGACATCAATGCCTTGGCACTGGACGAGCAGGCGGTGGACAGGGTCCACGCGGGCCCCTGAGCGCCGCTGCGCTGGCGCACGAACTGCGCGGCAGTACCCATTTCCTGCTGGGCGTAATCGAAGCCCTGCGGCCACTGGCCCTGTTCGGCGTGGGTGCGCAGGGCCTGCTCGGACTCACCAATGCCCGAGGTGCTGGTGCCCAGCACCACCGCCACGCGCTCGGCGCCATGGCGGGTGATCGCGGCGGCCACCGCCGGAGCGATCTGCGCCAGTGCCACGTCCAGCAGGGCGTTGTTGCGCCCGCGCAGGGCCACCGGCAGTTCCTCCAGCGCCGGCAGTGGCGTGCGTACTTCTCCCAGCGCCAGGGTGCGCCCCGGCAACAGGCTGTCGTTGTCACTGAGCCCGCCCGGCACGTCGGCGAACATCGCCGACGCGACAGCGGCGCGGCCATCGCCGAGCGCGCAGACCACGCCCAGGTCGTTCAGGTAGATCGGTGCACTCATCGGTCCTGTCCGGCCATGTCGATCGATTCGATGCGCAGCGCATAGCCTTCGGCACGGTTGTCCAGCTGCACGCTGCCATCGTCCAGGCGCTGCAGTTGCAGCCACACCGTGCCATCGCGCGACAGGCTGCGCTGCTGGCCGTCGTCGCTGACCTGCCAGTCGGCCGGCAGCGCGGCGGCGATGGCCGCGGTCGGCCACAGCGCGAACTGCAGGTCATCCAGCACACGCTCGGCACGTACCTGCGGCGGCAGCCACGGCGCGCGCTGCTGGGTCAGCTGCTGGCCGTCCCACTGCAGGCGCACGCCGGTCTGGCCCATCGCCTGCACCGCCAGCTGCACCTGCTGCGCGTCGGCCTCCAGCAGCGCGTCGAGGTCGCGCTCATGGCTGCCGAAGCGGAAATGCAGCTGCTGCTGCAGGGCCAGCGGCGCCGGCAGGCTGGCCGGCGACAGCCGCAGCGGCGGCAGCTCCACCTGGGGCTTGGGCATGCGCCCGGCACAGGCGGCCAGCAGCAGGCACAGCAGCAGGGCCGCAGTACGGAAGATCAGGCGCTGCACAATTCCTCCAGCACGCGCATGCGGCGACCACTTTCATCGGCCACATACGGATTCTTGGTGTCCCAGGCGTAACCGGCCAGGATGGAGCTGATCATGTCGCGCACTTCGGGCTGCTGCTGCGGGTGGTAGATGATCTTCTGGAAGCCGCCCTGGTACCAGCTTTCCACGAAGCGGCGGAAGGTCTTCACGCCGGCGCGCAGCGGGATCGAGAATTCAGCTTCCCAGTCGACGGTTTGGCCGGCATAACGGCGCTTGAGGCACTCGCTGGCCAGCTGCGCGGACTTGAAGGCAATGGTCACACCGGACGAGAACACCGGGTCGAGGAACTCGCCGGCGTTGCCCAGCAACGCGTAGCCGGGGCCCCACAGCGAGCTGACATTGGCCGAGTAACCCGTGATGCGGCGCACCGGCAGCACCGCCCATTCGGCATTGGCCAGCAGGCGGGTCAGGTTGGGGTCCTCACCGACGATGGCCTGCAGCTTCTGCAGGTCGTCGCCTTCGTAGCGCTCGAAGAACGACGGCTCGGCGACCACGCCCAGCGAGCAGCAACCGTTGGAGAATGGAATCGTCCAGTACCAGACGTCGATGTGTTCGGGATGGGTGGTGATCAGGATCTTGTTGCGGTCGAAGTCGGCTTCGGCCGGAATGTTGTCGCGCACGTGGCAGAAGATCGCGCCGCGCACCGGGAAATTGGATGGCGATTCCAGCTGCAGCAGGCGCGGCAGCAGGCGCGCGAAGCCCGATGCGTCGAGGATGAAATCGGCCTCGATGCGGTATTCGCTGCCATCCGGGCGGCGCACGTTCACCGCAGGCTGTTCACCGGGTTCGACCGACAGCACTTCATCACCGAAACGCAGCGTGGTTCCCATGCGCTCGGCGCCGCGTGCCAACACGTTGTCGAAGTCGGCGCGCTGCACCTGGTAGGTGGTACCCCAGCCCGGCGAGAACTTCTTCCGGAAGTCGAAGGCAGTACGCGCTTCACCGTGCACGAAGGCCGCGCCGTTCTTGTACTGGAAGCCGGCCTCGACCACATCCTGCAGCAGCCCGGCTGCTTCGATGTACTCCATGCTCTGCGGCAGCAGGCTTTCGCCGATGGAGAAGCGCGGGAACTGCTGGCGCTCCAGCATCAGCACCTGTCGGCCCTGCTGGCGCAGCATCGCCGCGGCCACGGAGCCGGCCGGGCCTGCGCCGATGATCAGGATTTCAGTGCGTTCGACAGCATCCACAGCAGTACTCATCGGGGCGTCCTTGTTGCTCGATCAGGGGAAAGAAGAAAAGCGGAAGGCGGACTCAGGCCGGCGGCAGGTCATGCGGTGGCGGCCGGAACAGTGGCGAGATCAGCCAGACCAGGCCGATGCCGAACAGCAGGGTCAGGCCGAACGCGCGCAGCGCCGGGGTCTGCGACAGGCCCAGCAGGCCGAACGACAGCCAGGTGCTGGCCGCACCCACGCAGACCGCCAGCCATGCGCTGGCATCGCCACGGTGTTCGATCAGGAAGATGCCGTAGTCGATGCCCATGCCCAGCAGCAGCATCAACGCCAGCACGTTGAACAGCTGCAGCGGCTGGCCGAACAGGCCCAGCAGGCCCAGGGTCAGTGCGCCGGCAATCAGGGTGGGGGCAAATACGCGCCAGGCCTGGCGGCGGTAGCGCAGCCACAGCGCACCGAACACCAGTGCGATGCCGACCAGCAGCAGCCCGCCCATCAGCTTGCGGTAGTGGCCCAGCAGCTTGGAGAAATCGGAGGTGCGGTCTACCCAGCGCACGCCGGGCAGGCCTTCGGCGGCACCCTCCAGCGTGGCCAGGGCATCGGCGCGCGACAGGTCATCGACCATCACCACGCTGATCATCTGCCCACCGACTTCACCCACCCACAGGTGGCGGAACGGCTGCGAGGCCGGCGAGGCCAGGAAGGCTTCGGCGGTGAGCGGCGCGGCGGCGAACTGCGGTCGCTGCAGCGGCTCGCCCACCGCCTCGGACACGGCCGACAGCACGCTGGGTTCCACCTTCGCGGTCAGCGCGGCATCGGCCTGCTGGCGCGCCGGCGACGGCAGCCAATCGCTGATCGCGCGATAGCCGCCAATGCGCTTGTCGGTGGCCAATACACGCAGGCGCTCGGTCAGTGCTTCCTCGCGCTGCAGCAGCTGCGCGGCATCGACACCCTGCACCAGGTAGAACTGCGCCGGACTGGGCATGCCCAGCAACTGGCTCAGGCGGATCTGCTGCGCCATCAATGCCGGCGGCGAGGACTGCAGGCTGCGCAGGTCGTCGTTGCTCTGCAGGCGCACGATGCCGATGGCGGACAGTGCCAGCGCGACCACCACGAAGACCGTCACCGCGCGGCGGCCATGCAGCCGCGGGAAACGCTCCAGCGTATTGCCCAGCCACTTCGAGAAGCGGGTCTGGCGGATCTCGCCACCGTCGAGCCACGGGAACCAGAAGATCACCGTGAGGAAAGCTGCGGCCAGGCCCACCACCGAGAACAGCGCCATCTGGCGCAGGCCGGGGAACGGGGCCAGGCCCAATGCCAGGTAGGCCAGCGCACTGGTCAGCAGGGCCAGCCACAGGCCGGGCAGCAGATGCCGCAGCAGTTTCCAGCGACGATCGGCCGGTTCGGCCTGGCGCGAGGCGAACCAGTGAATGCCGTAATCCTCGGCCACACCCACCAGCGACGCACCAAACACCAGGGTCAGCACATGCACCTTGCCGAACACCAGCACGGTCACCGCCAGCGCCACGCCACAGCCGATCAGCAGCGAGGCGGCCACCAGCAGGATCGGGCGCAGCGAGCGGAATGCCAGCCACACCAGCAGCAGCACCGCCGCCAGCGACCCCCAACCGATGGTGTTGATCTCCTGGTTGGCCTGCACCGCGGCGGCCTCGGCATGCAGCGGCACGCCGGCATGCAGGATTTCAAGCTCAGGCGCCGCCGCCGTGGCGGCCTGCCCGGCACGTTCCAGCAGGCCATCGAGGTGGCGCTCGCCATCCAGCTGGAACGCCGAACCGGGCGTATCGAACTGCAGCACGGCCCAATGCCTGCCCTCGGCTTCAAGCAGGCCGTCATCGCCCAACCGCAGGCCCGAACCCTGCGCCTGCTGCTGCCACCACTGCGGCCACAGCGACAACGGATCCTGGCGCCATTCAGTCAATCGCGGCGCACCCATCGGCCCATACAGCGCAGCCAGCGCCTGCTCGGCCAACACGCCCGGTTCGCTGCCCTGCAACTGCTCGCGCTGGGCCGGTGTCAGCAGGCGGTCGCGGTACGGCGCGTAGAACGCGCGCGCCTCGTCAAACCAGCCTTCGATCGAACCGCTGGGTACCAGCAAGGCGTGGTCGGCATCCTTGGCCATGGCCGCCGCAAAGGCCGCCTGCGCGCGCTTCGCAGCCGCGCTGTCCTTGCTGCCGAGCAGCACCACGACCTGCCGCGAACTGCCATCGGCAATGCGCCGGGTGACGTCGCTCAACAGGCGGTCGTGCGCATCCTGCGGCAGCAGGGCGAGGATGTCGGTGTCGATCCGCGATTGCTGGCTCCACAGCTGCCACTGCTGTGCGCCCAGCGCCAGCAGCACCAGCAGCCAGGCAATGCCCAGCCAGTGCCACCAGCGCCGCAACCGGTCCGGTGCGTTCGATGCCACGGCCTCACTCAAAGCGGCGGGCCTCGTCGGCATTGAGCGTGGCCGGCGCCTCGCTCAACGCGCTGAACTGGATCTGCGTGCGGTCCTTGTTGGCCTCGACGATCTCGACCTGGCGCACGTAGCGGTCGCCCTGCAGGGTCAGCGATTCGAAGGCCTTGGCGAGCATCGCCGACTTCGGCGTCAGGCGCAGCCGCCAGCCCTGCCCTTCACGGCTGGCTGCCACGTTGAACTGGCTGGACAGTGCCTGCACGTCGCCACTCATCAACGCGAACATGATCGCATTCACCGAACGCATCGCCGGCTGCTGCCGCGCGTCCAGTTCGACGCGGGTGCTGCCATCACGCTGCCGGCTGAGGATGCGGTCGGCGGTGACCACTACTTCCGAGGGGAACGGCTTGAGCGTGGTCCAGATCACGCCGTGCTGGCGCGCGACCACGAACCGGCCCTGCGAGCGCAGCGGGTTCCTGAAGCCACTCACCTGCTTTTCCTGGCTGAACTGGCCACGCAGCACATCCGGCCGCGCCACCGCCTGGGTAATCGCATCGATGGCAGGGTCGGCCGCCTGCACCAGTGGTGGGGCCACCAGCAGCAGCGCGCACAGCAGCGCACGCGCGAAACGGTTCGCTTGGTTCATGGCGCAGGCACTCCCAGGCGTTCCCACAGTACCGGCGGGCACTGGTACAGCATTTCCTTGCTGGCCGCGTCCACCGCGACCTGGATGGTCATCGCCCGGGTCAGCACCTGGCCGCTTTCCGCATCGAGGATTTCGTACTCGATCTTCAGCCGGTTCTCCCATTCCACGATGCGCGCGACCACGCGCAGCGCCTGGTTGAACAGCAGCGGGCGCACGTACTTCACCCGCGCATCGACCACCGGCCACAGGTAGCCCGATTCGAGCATCTGCGGGTAGTCGTAGTCGTAGCGACCGAGCAGCGCGCAGCGCGCGATCTCGAAGTACTTGAAGTAGTTGCCATGCCAGACCACGTTCATCGGATCGCAGTCATGGAAGGCGGGGGTCAACGCAATCTCGCCAACCCGTTCAATGGCCTCATTCACCGGCATACAGCTCCCAACGTTGCGCGCGGATCTCCACCAGCAGTTCCCGCAGTTCGCGATCCAGCGCGCGGTCTTCCTCGACCAGGGCGATACGTTGCCCCAGGTCGGCGTACATATCGGCCAGACTGCCATGCAGCTGCGCATTTAGGCCAACCCGTTCACGCAGGGCCAGGCCCTGGCGCGCGGTGATCAGCATTGCCGCCACCACCTGTTCGGTCAGCTCGATCACGCGCAGGCAGTCGCGCGCGGCGATGGTGCCCATGCTGACCTTGTCCTGGTTGTGGCATTCGGTGGAACGCGAGAACACGCTGGCCGGCATGGTCTGCTTCAGCGCTTCGGCAGTCCAGGCCGACACGCTGATCTGCAGTGCCTTCAGCCCATGGTTGATGGCCGCGCGCGGACCGGTGGCCGCCGACAGGTTGGCCGGCAGGCCATGGTTGTAACGGGCGTCCACCACCAGCGCCAGCTGTCGGTCGAGCAGATCGGCAACGTTGGCCACGGTGTTCTTCAGGGTGTCCATCGCCAGCGCGATGTGGCCCCCGTAGAAGTGGCCGCCATGCAGGATGCGCTCGCCGTCGGCGTCGATCAGCGGGTTGTCGTTGGCGCTGTTCAGTTCGGTCTCGATCAGCTGGCGCAGGAACGGCAGGCTGTCCTCCAGCACGCCGATCACATGCGGTGCGCAGCGCAGCGAGTAGCGATCCTGCAGGCGCTGTTCATTGCGCGGCGGGCGCTCGCTGTGCAGGTCGCTGCGCAGGCGCGCGGCGATGCGGCCCTGGCCCGGGTGCGGCTTGGCTGCGAACAGGGTTTCGTCGAAGTGGTGCGCGTTGCCGTCGCTGGCCAGCACGTTGAACGCGGTCAGGCGCGTAGCCATTCGTGCCAGGTAGTCGGCGCGCTGCCAGGCCAGGCAGGCCAGGCCGGTCATCACCGCGGTGCCGTTCATGATCGCCAGGCCTTCCTTCGGCCGCAGCTTCAGCGGGGTCATGCCGATCTTCGCCAGCACGTCCGCCGCCGGCTGCACGCGGCCGTCGTGCAGCACCTCGCGCTCGCCGCACAGCACCGCCGCCACGTACGACAGCGGGGTCAGGTCGCCACTGGCACCGACCGAGCCTTCGGCCGGAATCATCGGCAGCACGTCGTGCTGCAGCAGCGTGGCCAGGCCTTCCAGCAGCGGCAGGCTTACACCGGACATGCCGCGCACCAGAGAGGCCAGGCGCGCCGCCAGCACCGCACGGGTCTCGACCGGGTCCAGGTAACGGCCCAGGCCGCAGCCATGGTAGGTATACAGGTGGTGCGGCAGTTCAGCCACCAGTGCCGGCGGGATGTTCACCGTGCACGAATCGCCATAGCCGGTGGTCACACCGTAGATCACGCCATCCTCGCGCAGCAGGCGGTCGAGGAAGTCGGCACCACGCTGGATGTGGGCGCGGAATGCCGGCGCGTCGCTCAGTGCGGCCTCGCACTGGCGCTGGGCCAGGGCAACCACGTCTTCGATGGTCAACGGTGCATCGCCAAAGCGGCACACGGGTACGGCGTCAGTCGTCATGCGGAGCCTGATCCCAGAAGGGGAAGAAATTGAACCAGTCCAACGGGGACTGGATGACCTGGAGTTCCAGCCAGCGCGCGAAGCGCTGTGCCTGTTCGGCCAGTGCCGCATCGCGTGAGCCGCGCGGCAGCACGATGCGTTCGGCGAACTGTTCGAATGCCACGCGGTAGCCCTCGCCCTGGTGCAGGCAGGCCATGGTGTAGACCGGGCAGCCCAGTGCAGCGGCGAGCACATAGGCACCGATCGGGAACGGGGCGCGGTGGCCAAGGAAATCGGCGGTGACGCTGCGTCCGCCCTGCACCGGCGTGCGGTCGCCGACGATGGCGACGAAGCCCCCCGCCGCGACGCGCTCGGCCAGCATCACTGCCGTGGCCGGGCCCATTTCGGTTACCTGCACCAGTTCCACCGCCGCCAGCGGGTCCAGCCGTTGCAGCAGGCGGTTGAAGCGCTGCGCATGCGCGGTGTGCACCAGCACGGTGATGCGGAACCCCGGCACCTGTTCGGCCAGCACCTGGCACAGTTCCAGGCAGCCGATGTGTGCGGTCAGGATCAGCCCGCCTTCGCGGCGCGCGATCTTCTCCAGCACCAGGTCGCGATGCAGGTGGATGCGTTCGGCCGGATAGCGCCCGCCCAGGCCGAGGATCTTGTCCAGCATCGTGTCGGCGAAGGCGAAGAAGTGGCGCAGGCTGTCGCGCCGGGTCGGCGCACGGCCCAGCACACCGCTGTGTGCCTGCAGGCGCTGGAGGTACTGCATGGAGGCCTGGCGGCCGACGCGGTTGCCCAACCAGTGGCAGGCCACCACCGGCCACACGCACAGGCGGAACGGCCAGCGCCCGAACCAGCGGTGCACCCAGCACAGGAACAGCACGCCGGCCACCGACGTCGATTCGCCGATGTCGGCCCAGTGCGGAGCGCCCTGCGCGGCCGCCATCTCAGCGCTGCCCGCGCAGGCGGCGCCACAGCAGGCGCGGTGCGCGCCAGAGCATGCCGAAGAACAGGCGGGTATGCATGCGGCTGATGCGCACGTTGTCGCGCCACACATCGAAGTGCGAGACGCCATCGGCGGGATAGGTCACCCGCGTGGCCAGGTGCTCGACCGGCAGCTGTCGCCAGTACAGGCGCACCATCACCTCGGTATCGAAATCCATGCGGCGGCCGATGGTCTCTTCACCGATCAGGCGCAGCACCGGCGGCAGCGGATACACGCGGAAGCCGCACATGGTGTCGCGCAGGTGCAGCGACAGCGTGTTGATCCAGACCCAGATGTGGGTCGCGTAGCGGCCATATAGGCGCGCCTTGGGAACACTGGCGTCGTAGGCCGGAATGCCGCAGATCACCGCACCCGGGTGCGCACGCGCCGCCTCGATGAAACGCGGCAGGTCGGCGGTATTGTGCTGGCCGTCGGCATCGATCTGCAGCACGTGGCTGTAGCCACGCGCAGCGGCCTCGGCAAAGCCGGCCAGCATCGCGCCGCCCTTGCCCTGGTTGATGTCCAGGCGCAGCAGGTCGACGCCTTGGCGCTGTGCCAGCGAACGCAGCACCGTCGCGCACGCTTCATGCGAGCCATCGTCGACCAGCAGGCACGGCAGCCCGGCGGCCTGCACGCCGTCGACCACCGCCCCGATGGCGTGCTCATGGTCGTAGACGGGAATCACCACCAGTGGCGCGAACGCGGCACCGGCAACGGCCGGATCAGTCCGCATCGGCGAAAACCACCTTGCCGCTGGCATGCACACCGTGGCTGGAGGTGTAGCGGAACGCCAGCACATTGCGCGTGGCATCCCAGTCCAGCTGCAGGGTCAGCTCATCGCCCGGGCAGGCCACGTGCTGGAACTTCACCGCATCCATGCGCAGGAATCCGGCTGGCATGCTGAACGCCTGGCGGCCAAAACGCACGGCCCAGTCCAGCTGCGCCACGCCGGGCAGGATCGCCGCCTGCGGGAAGTGGCCCTGGAACGGCCGCAGCGCCGGGTCGAGGGTCATGCGCAACGTAGCGCTGGCAGCATCGCGGTGATCCCAGACCGGCACCGGCATGAGCGGCTGGAACAGCGCCGCCAGTGCCGCCTGGGTGACCTTGCCCTGTGCATTGATCGGCAGCGCCTTCACCAGGCGCCAGCGACGCGGCCGGGTGACCGCGTCATGCGCCTGTGCCAGGCGCGCGCCAAGGCGCTGGCCCAGCGCGCGGCGCGCGGCGTCACCGCCCTCCAGCAGCGCCAGGCTGGCCGGTACCACCACCGCTGCCAGCTGCTCACGCTGTCCTGGCAGGACCAGTACTCTCACATCGTCCACTTCGGTGTCTTCGCGCAGCGCGCGTTCCAGCGCATCCAGCGAAACGCGGCGCTCCTCGATCTTGACGATGCGGTCGGCGCGGCCCAGCAGGCGGAAGCGGCCATCGGCCAACGCTTCCACGCGGTCCTGGGTGCGCCGCCAGTCGAGGGTTTCCAGATGCGCCGAGGCGACGGCCAGGCAACCATCCTCGATGCGCCACTGCACGCCCGGCAACGGCTGCCACGGTGGCAGGTCGGTATCCCAGCGGCGCCAGGCGATACCACCGGTTTCGCTGCTGCCGTAAACCTCGGTCGGTGCCACGCCCAGCCATTGCCGTACCTGGCGTGCGGCTTCTTCGGGCAGCGGGCCACCGGAGGAGAACACCGCGCGCAGGCGGCCGTGCAGGCTGGCCCAGTCGAGCTGCTCGGGCAGGCGCTTGAGGTGGGCTGGCGTCGCCACCAGCACCGTGTCGGTACCGGCCAGCGCACCCACCAGGTCTTCGTGGAAGAACCGGCGCGGATGGATCAGGCGGCCGGCGGCCAGCGGCCACAGCACCCGGAACAGCAGGCCGTAGATGTGCTGGTGGGACACCGTGCCATGCACCTGCACGCCTTCCAGCTGCGCGCCGAACGCAGCCTGCAGCGCATCCACCTCGCGCGCCAGCTGGTCCATGCGCTTGTTGATCGCACTGGGCTGGCCCGTGCTGCCGGAGGTGAACACGCACAGCTCGCAGGCGCGCTCGTCCAGCACCTGCAGTTCGCCGTCCACGCCAACGGTGGGGGCAACCAGCGCTCGGTAGTCGGCGGAAACATCGCCGGCGAAACCGCTCACCTGTGGCTGCAGCGCCTGCAGCGTGGCCGGCAGGTTGTCGGCAGCCAGAAACACCCGCTTGCCGGCATGCCAGGCGCCGAACAGCGCAGCAGCGAAGGCCACCGCATCATCGAAGTACAGGGCCCAGTCACGGCCATCGGCAGCAGCAAAGGCCGCACGCCAGGCCAGCACCCGCTGGCGGAAGCGGGCATGGTCGATCACCTCGCCATCGCACACGCCGATGCTGCGCTGCGGCTGCGGGTCCACCAGCAGCCGGTCCAGGGCAATCCACTCAGCCATGCGCGTGCGCTGCCTTGACCCGACGCCGCACCAGCCACTCACCTGCAAACAACACGCCCATCATCACGTACGCCAACAATCCGTTGTAGAGCATCCAGACCCGGTCCGACGCGTAAAGCGCGGTCAGCAGGGCCAGGCTGCCGTTGAGAACGAAGAAGCCACACCACACCTGGGTGACGCGGCGGGTATAGGCCACCGCGAATGCCGGCAGGTCCGGCTCCTGCAACCGCGCCAGGCGTTCCACCAGCGGCGGGCCGAAGCGCAGGCTGGTGCCGAACACCGCCAGCATCACCATGTTGACCAGCGCCGGATACAGCTTCAGCGGCAGGGCCTGGTTCAGCACGGTGGCCAACACGGCCAGCAGGCCGGTACCCGCGGCGGCGGCCCACCACAGCGGCTGGCGCGTACTCAGCGCACGCAGCAGGGCCAGGGTGAACAGCAGCAGCGACAGCCAGCGTGGCTCGAAACGGCCCATCGCCAGGTACACCAGCACCGGGTAGGCCAGCGAGATCGCAGCCACCACGACCGTGCGTGCGCGTGCCATGGCGGAGCCGCCGGCGCTGCGGTCAGGCGGCTGCCTGGTCCGGCAGCAACCCATGCACGACATCGACGATGTCCTGCACGGTGCGCACGGCCTTGAACGCTTCCGGCTGCAGGTTGCGGCCCAGCAGCGGCTTGAGCTGCACGATCAGGTCGACCGCATCGATGCTGTCGATATCCAGGTCGTCGTACAGGCGTGCCTCGGGGGTGATCCGGGCGGTTTCGATCTCGAAGCTGTCGGTCAGGATGCTGACGATGCGTTCGAACAGTTCATTCTTGGTCATGGCAATTCCTGGCGCCGTTACGACTGGCGGGCGGCGACGAACTCGCCGAGCGCGCGCACGCTGGAGAAATGGCGACGGGTTTCTTCCGAATCGGCCGAGAGGCTGACACCGTACTTCTTCTGCAGCGCCAGGCCCAACTCCAGCGCGTCGATCGAATCCAGGCCGAGGCCCTCGACGAACAGCGGCGCGGTCGGATCGATGTCCTCCGGCGTGATGTCCTCCAGCGAAAGGGAGGAAATGATCAATTCCTTGATCTCGTGCTCAAGTGCTTGCACGGGGCGGCTCTCCAGACAGGTCGAAATAACGAGAAAGGTGCTCGGTAACGCGGCGTGCCGCCAAGGCATCCCCCCTTGGCGAGTCGTCTTCGGCCAAGAAAGGCGCGATCGGGATATCTTCGCCGATCTGCAGCCGAACGTGAAAGCGACGTGAGGGGACACGATACCACTTCTGTCCCTTGGTCAGGGTTGGCGGGCTGCAGGTGATCCGCACCGGGGTGACGTCGATGCGGCCCCGTACGGCGATGTTGGCGGCCCCGCGCTGCAGGCGCGGCGGCTGCCCGGGCACGCTGCGGGTGCCCTCCGGGAAGATGACCAGGGTGCCGCCGGCATGCACCGCGGCCACGCAGTCATCGACCAGGCCGGCGCCATCGTCATTGGAGATGTAGCCGGCGGCCCGTACCGGACCGCGCATGAACGGGTTGCAGGCCACGGCCCGCTTGACCACGCAGTCGGCGTTGGGAAGCAGCGAGATCAGGCAGACCACGTCGATCAGGGTCGGGTGGTTGGCCAGCACCAGCAGGCCGTCACGCTGCAGGCGTTCACCGCCCTCGATCTCGTAGGTCATCACCCCCAGCCCGCGCATCAGCCGCAGATGGCTGGCGAACGCGACCTGGACCACGCGCCGGGCGCGCCGGCGACGGGCCACCGGGTCCCGCATCAGCAGCAGTACCGGCATCACCAGGACGCCGAGCAGCAGCCCGCCCAGGCCAAACGCAACAAAGCTCAGGCCGGTGCCAAACACCCGCCAGGCGTGGTCGAGGCGGCGCGGCAGCTCACTCACGGCGGCCCCAGCGCCAGCGCTGGCCATGGGCCACGTGCTCCAGCGCTGGCGCGCCGGACAACAGGAAGCGATGCAGGTCCAGCGCGTGCGGCAGCAGGCCGGGCACAGTGCTGGCCTGGCCGTCGGCCGGCTGCCACTGCAGCGCCAGCGTCGGCCGGCCCCCTGTTGGCGCGGTCAAACGCCAGCACCAGGCGAAGAACGGGTCGGGTTCGTCGGCGAACGTCGCGTAAACCTCCGGGAGCGGCGACTCGTAGACCACCACCCGCACCTCGCGGGCGCCATCGGCCAGCAGGCCGACGGCCTCCAGGCACGCGGCTTCGACCGTTGCCTGGCCAGCAGCCAATGCCAGGTAGTTGCCGCGATGGCCGCGGGCGATTGAATACAGCGCGGCGATCGCGTTGTGCACCGACAGGCCAAATCCGGTGGGCGACAACGGCTGGTCGCCGACCAGCGCCCCCAGCAGGTCCATCGAACGTGCGACGTCGCCATGGCGGCTGGCGAACACCAGCGGCACGTCGCTGTCGGCCCCCTGCCCGTCCTCGCACCAGCACGCGGTCTGGATCGCCATGCGGCCCAACCGCTCGATGCGACGGCGTTGCATTGCCGGAACCTCTGCCAGTGCCGGCGTATCCCCGCCGTGCGGCAGGTACGGCGCTTCGGCCCAGCCCAGCCACTGGCTACGCTCGCTCAGGCCGGGCGCCCACGCGGCCCAGTCGACGATGGAGAATTCAATCATTTAGCGTTGGTGCTTCAACGGGAGATCGATAGGCACGAGCCATTACGGCGACGCGCGGCGGCCCCCCATTCCTGCAGCCGTGCGTCCGTCCAGGACGTCGCCGGCTGCCCCCCTGGCTGCCGGAAAGGAGCGCACGCTAGCACGTCCCGCCCGGGGTGTGCAGGTTTCACATTCCCCAACACGGGGCCCGGCACCGGCGGGCCCCGCCTTCAACCCATCAGTGGTAACCGGTGTCGGCGTGCACCTTGCCGCGAAACACCCGGTACGACCACGCCGTATAGCCGAGGATGACCGGCAGCAGAATGACCAGCCCGACCAGGGTGAAGCCCAGCGAGGAGGCCGGCGCGGCGGCCTGCCACAGGGTCATCGACGGCGGCAGCAGGTACGGCCACATGCCCAGCACCAGGCCAAGGAAACCAAGCACGAACAGCGCCAGGCTGAGCAGGAACGGCGGCAGGTCGCGGCGCGGATGGGTCGCACTGCGCCACAGCGCGGCGGCCACCGCCAGGGTCAACAGCGGCACCGGCGACAGCCACCAGAAGTTGCCGTCGCTGAACCAGCGCGCCATCAGCCGCGAATCGAGGAACGGCAGCCAGCTGCTGACCAGGCCCATCGCTGCGATCACCGCCACCACCAGCGGCCGGGTCATCTGCCGTGCCAGCGCCTGCACGCGGCCTTCGGTCTTCAGGATCAGCCAGGTGCTGCCCAGCAGCGCATAGCCGGCTACCAGCGCGGCACCGGTCAGCATCGCGAACGGGCTGAACCAGGCGAACGGCCCGCCCTGATAGACACCGTCCACCAGCGGGATGCCCTGCACCAGGGTGCCGAGGATCACGCCCTGGGCAAACGTGGCCAGCAGCGAACCGAGTCCGAACGCCACGCTCCACAGCCGGCGCGACCGGTGTGCCTTGAAGCGGAACTCGAACGCCACGCCGCGGAACACCAGCGCCACCACCAGCAGCAGCACCGGCAGGTACAGCGCCGACAACAACACCGCATAGGCCTTCGGGAACGCCGCCAGCAGCCCGGCGCCGCCCAGTACCAGCCAGGTCTCGTTGCCGTCCCAGATCGGCGCGGCGGTGTTCATCATCAGGTCCAGCTGCTCCTCGTCCTCGGCGAACGGGGCCAGGATGCCGATACCGAGCACGAAGCCATCTAGCACCACATACATCAGCACGCCGAAGCCGATCACCGCGAACCACGCCACCGGCAGCCAGGTCATCAGGTCCATGTCAGCGCTCCTCCAGCGGTTCGTCGGCCGCCGACAGCGGGCGTGCCGGGGTGTGGCTGCCGTGGTCCAGCGACGGTCCATCATCATGTGGCCGCGGTCCGTGGCGCAGGATCTTCACCAGGTACCAGATGCCCCAGCCGAACACGAAGGCGTAGCCAACGACGTAGACCGCCAGCGACAGCGCGGTCATCCACGCACTCTGCGGGCCGACCGCATCAGCAGTGCGCAGCACGCCATACACCACCCACGGCTGGCGGCCCATCTCGGTGACGAACCAACCCGACAGCAGCGCGATGAAGCCGCTGGGCAGCATCCAGTTCCAGCCGCGCAGCAGCCACGGCGAATCCAGCAGCTTCTTCCGCCACAACTGGAACGCCGACACCCAGGCCAGCAGCAGCATCAGCGTGCCCAAACCGACCATGATGCGGAAGGCGAAGAACACCGGCGTCACCGGCGGCCGCTCGTTGGACGGTACCGAGGTGAGCGGGTCGAAGGTACCGTCCAGGCTGTGGGTGAGGATCACGCTGCCCAGCTTCGGGATGGCAACTTCGAAATCATTGCGCTCTTCCTTCTCGTTCGGCAGCGCGAACACCACCAGCGGTACGCCCTCGCCCTCCTTGGTTTCATGCCAGTGCGCTTCCATCGCCGCGATCTTCATCGGCTGGTGCTTGAGCGTGTTCAGGCCATGCATGTCGCCGACGAAAATCTGCACCGGCACGGTCAGTGCCGCGAACGCCACCGCTGCGATCAGCATGCGCCGGCCCGCTTCCACGTGCGTGCCCTTGCGCAGGTACCACGCGCCCACGCCACCGATCACGAAACAGGTGGTGATGAACGAACCCAGCGCCATGTGCGCCAGCCGGTACGGGAACGAGGGATTGAACACCACCTGCCACCAGTCCACCGGATGCACCACGCCGTTGACCATCTCGTAGCCGGCCGGCGTATGCAGCCAGCTGTTGGACGACAGGATCCAGAACGTGGAGAACAGCGTGCCCAGCGCCACCATGCAGGTGGACAGGAAATGCAGGCGCGGCGAGACGCGGCCCCAGCCGAACATCATCACGCCGAGGAAGCTGGCTTCCAGGAAGAACGCGGTCAGCACTTCATAGGTCAGCAGCGGGCCGATGACCGTGCCGGCCACCTCGCTCAGCCGTGGCCAGTTGGTTCCGAACTGGAAGGCCATGACGATGCCGCTGACCACGCCCATGCCGAACGACACCGCGAAGATCTTCTGCCAGAAGAAATACAGCTCGCGCCACACGGGCAACTTCGTGCGCAGCCAGCGCCATTCGATGAAGGCCAGCCAGCTGGCCGTGCCAATGGTGAAGGCGGGGAACAGCACATGGAAACTGATGACGAATCCGAACTGGATCCGGGACAACAACAACGCGTCCAAGGGACGCCTCCTGCCTGTGACCGGTGGGATACCGGACCACTTTAGGAGGATTTCGTTAAGACGGGATGCGACCGGGTGACGCGCTGCTTCACTTTGTCGCAGGTGAAGCTGGGTGACAGGATGAATGGGCTACAGGGGCTCCAGCAGGGTCAAGGGCGGCTCCTTGGCGATTCTCAGGGCCCGGGGTACCAGTGCAGTCAAGCAGGCCGCCATCACCAGCACAACAGCGCTCGATATCGAGAACCACGGTGAACCGGTGATGCCGTCCTGCGGCGACCCTACCCACTGCAACGACAACGCGCCGAGCAGGGTGCCCAGCGTGGTGAACAGTGAAACCTCGAACATGATTTCGGCAAAGATCACGGATCCGCGAGCACCCAATGTCCGTCTAACCCCAATGGAGTGCCGGCGCTGATCAAGCCACGCGCCCACAACTCCAGAAACGCCGGCCATCAGCACACCGAGAACAACGGCGGTCATGACCGCGAGCACGGTCGTAGCGAAGCGATCAGCTTTGACGTAGGCGTCGCGATAACCCGCCAGCGTCTCGACACCGGCTGGATGCATGATCCGATAAGGCCGCTGCAGCGCATCGGCGGTGCGATCAAGCGATGAACGATCAACCTCCGACTTCCACTTCGCCAGATAATAGCGACTGGCGCCCATGGGAAGGCCCGGGAGCAGCACCCACTGCGAGTCCCGCTCATTGCCGCCTGGCGCCGGTCCAGCAACAGACGCAAATACGCCCACGATGACCCGGCTGCTGCCGGGGCCGAAATACAGGTGGCGGCCAACAGCATTCCCCGTTCCGAACAGATGGGCAGCCAGCGATTCACTGATCAGCACCACCGGAGCGCCTTCAACCATGTCCTCCTCCATGGCATCGCGCCCCAGGACGATTCCCGCGCCCAGCATCGCCAGCAAGCCAGAGCTTGCAGTTACAACGGGAACGCGATCACATCCAGCAACGTCTGCCGTGCCCGCGTTCATCGAATGCACCATGGCCGACTCACTGGTGCATACGCCGTATCGATGGGCTCTTCCCCCGAACGGAACAGCGTCGCTCACAACCGTGTTCTGAACACCGGGCAGCCGGATCGCGGACAGGTCTGCCCGCAGCACTGCCGCATCCGCGCCGTCTTCGACATCAGAGACTCTGACCACACCAATCGATGCTGCCTCCCGGATGCTCCCGGCGTTCAATCTGGCGAAGCTGTCCAGCGCAGATTGCAGTGCGAACGCACATGCCAGGCTTGCAAGCGCTGCCTGCACTGCAAGCAGTGCGGCGCTTCCCAAATGTCGTCGGGTCTCCCTCATCGAGTCGAACATTTCAGGCAGCCCCCTTCGCGAAGGCACTCGACAGGGAGCTGACCCTGCAGATTTCAAACGACGGGACCAATGAACAGAGCAACGTCGTGACGACTCCCAGGCCAGCGGCCATCAGCATTGCCCCAGCATGCATCGCCGTTATCGCGCTGGGCAGAACGTCTCCCGCAGCAACCACCCGGATTCCCAGCGTGTAGGTGACGACAGCGAGCACACTGCTTGCGGCTCCCGCCGCGATGGATTCCCACATGAGCTGGATGAACACGTCCCGACGTCGCGCTCCCAGTGCACGTCGTATCGCGAGCTCCCGCCGACGGCGCCCCAGACTGAAGCTCAGCAGCGCCGCCGCGTTGACGATGCACACACCGAGAAGGATCAGTGACAGCCGAAGCTGCATCCTGGCCCGCTCCGGAACCAATCCCAGCCTATCCAGCCACTCCATCAACGGCCAAAGTGCCACCTGCTGGGTGCCTGGTTCGATCCGAAGGCCCTTTGCCTGTGCATAGGCATCCAGATTCGCCCGGTAGGCGGCGACATCGTCCGCGGTGGGCAGCCACGCCCACAATTGGAGCCATGACACGTTGGCTCCTGCAGGGTCCGTGTCCTGGTCACCCCCCCAGATCGCCGTCCCATCCACAACAGTCAGCCTGTCCGCGATTGCGGTCTCAACCGGCAGGTAGATCTCGTCAGGTTCCACAAACGGCCGGCGTGTGAGATCTCCCTGAAACATCGGCACCGGATGCCAATCCTCCGCGACACCCACAACAGTGTAGGTGCGCCTGCCCAGTTCCAACCGATGACCAACACAGTCCTGCGCACACTCGCGCTCACCAAGCGCACGCGACAGGACCACTATACGACTCGCAGCATGCCCCTCCTCGGCGGTCCATGCGCGCCCTTCAACAACAGCAATGCCAAGAACACTGAACACTTCGGACGTTGCGAACCTCGCACGCAGCCTTGCGCTGGAGGCTCCCGGCCGGGAGAGCGTCACCGCCCCGCCCGCCATGGCGGCCTGCTTCCACGACCTCCCCTGGCCCAGAAGCGCCTTCGCATCCGGCCAGGTCAGTGCCTGTCCCGGATCCGAGGAACCACTGCGCAGAGCATCTGGACGCGCGTCAAGGTACGGGCGGAACAACGCGGAGCTCCGGCCTGGCGCGGGATCCGACGATGCCTGGAGAACAATGGAGAGCATCACGGTCGTGATCCCCACCCCCGCACCCAGCATGAGAGCGATTGCCAGATGAGTCCCGATTCGTTGCTTGAATCGGGCAAGCGAAAGCTGGATGTAGTAGAGCATCATCCAATTGCATCCGGCGTTGGATTACTGGCGCACCTGTCCATGTGATTCTCACTCCATACCCGTGGAAGCTGATGGTTGAGAGTCTCTGATTGTGAAACTCCGACTCAAGCGGAGGCATGGAGTTTGCAACTTTCCTCAGGAAACACACGTAGCTCGCGGACCCTGGATAGAGCGACTGCCACTGATGACGAGGCCGACGTGACGGAGTCTGACGGGAAAGGCCAACTGCCGACGTGGAGACAACGCCCGACGCTTGGATATCTGATCGGAAGTTGGAGGAAGAAGCGTCCCAAAGCAGTTGCGGGCGTCAATGTTCTTCTAGACCCAGATGTACCAGGCCGCTGCAGCCAGCAGCGCGCCAAACAACAGCACCTGCACCACCACATAGCCCACGCCACTGTCGCGCGACTCAGCGGCAATGCGCTTCTGCAGCGCCTCACTCACATCCGGCGTTTCTTCCCGCTGCACCTGCTCACGCAACGCCTGCGCCAGCGCGCGCTCTTCCGCATCGCGAGGGTCGGTCGGTCGGTTCACAGCAGTTCTCCGGCGGCGGCACGCCGCGTCAGTTCCTGCTTCAGGACCTGGCGCGCACGGTGAAGGTGGCTCTTGATGGTACCGCGCGCCAGCCCGGTCACCTGCTCGATTTCGGCCAGATCGAAATCCTCCAGGTAGTGCAGGCCGACGATCAGGCGCTGCGGCGCGCTCAGCCGTTCCAGTGCCACGCCGAGCTGGCGCCCGGCCTGCAGCGCCTCGCTCAACTCGGCGGGCCCGGGGCCTTCATCGCCGATCCCCAGTTCCTCCGGCACCTCCACCGCCACCACCCATTGCGCCTCCAGCCGCCGCCGGCGCAGGTGCTGCAGTGCAGTGGTGTAGGCCACCCGCGAAACCCAGGTACGCAACGAAGATTCAAAGCGGAACCGGTGCAGCTGGCGGAACACGGCCAGGAAGGTTTCCTGCAGCAGGTCAGCCACCTGGTCGCGGTCGCCCACCATGCGTCCGATCACATGCGCGCAGGTGCGCTGGTGGGCTTCAACCAGCTGCGCGAAGGCCGACTGCGAGCCATCGATGATGGCTCGCACCAGGGCCTGGTCCGCGTCCAGCGGTGCGGCGGGTGCCGCCGTCGCCGCTGCATCGTGACGGCGACGGCCCCGCAGTGCCGACAATGCTTCGCCGAACAGGCTCATCTACGGGGCGCCCCCTGTGCCCGTGGCATGTTCCAGCTCAGCCCTTGCGGACGGCGGGACGGGTGAAGTGCCAGGCCAGCAGCTGGCCGAGGCCGGCGCTGCCGACCAGTGCGGCGGCGGCGCCGAAGGTCAGGTCACGGGCACCCATCGCTTCCAGCAGGGCCATGGCCAGCGCCAGGCAGACCAGGCTGATGCCCCAGCGCAGCGCGCCCTGGCGGCGGCGCTCTTCTTCCAGCACGGCCAGCGAGCGGATCACTTCCTCGGGCACGTGCGGGGCCACCAGCTTGCTACGCGCGCGGGCATCGGCAATGGCGTGGATCGCGTAGGCGATGCAGATGAAGAGGGTGATCGGGATCAGTTCCTGCATGGTCGGGCTCCTGTTCGGTGGATGATGCGGGTTCAGGAGAATGGATGCGCGAGGCCGGCCAGCGGTTGCACTACTTTGCCAATCCCGCTGCCATGACCTGTGGCCCCTGCCCCCGGCCCGTGCGGCTGCTACGCTTGACCGGTTTTCCTCTACTGGTGCCGTCCGCCCATGTCCCGAGTGCTGCCCCTGTCCATCCTGCTGTCGGCCGTGCTGGCCGCACCGGCCGCGCATGCCGCGCCGACGCCGATCACCATCGAACAGGCCATGGCCGACCCGGACTGGATCGGCCCGCCGGTCGAGAAGGCCTGGTGGTCGTGGAACAGCCAGCAGGTGGAGTACCAGCTCAAGCGCAACGGCAGCCCGGTGCGCGATACCTTCCGCCAGCCGGTGGCCGGTGGCGTGGCCGCGCAGGTGGCCGATGACCAGCGCGGCACCCTGGACGTGGCCGAGCCGGTCTACGACCGCAGCCGCAGCCGCAGCGCCTTCGTGCGCAATGGCGACGTGTTCGTGCGCGACCTGCGCAGCGGCGCGCTGACGCAGCTGACCCGCAGCAACGAGCGCGCGGGCAACGTGAACTTCGCCGCCGACAATGGCGTGATCTGGCGCGTCGGCCAGAACTGGTTCCACTGGACCGCCGCCAGCGGCGTGCAGCAGGTGGCCAGCCTGAAGGCCGAAAAGGACCCGCGTACGCCGCCGAAGGCCGACGTGCTGCGCGACCAGCAGCTGCGCACGCTGGAAACCCTTCGCCGCGACCGTGACCAGCGCGAAGCACTGAAGGACCAGGACCAGCGCTGGCGCCAGGCTGACCCGACCCGCGCGCCGGGCCCGGTGTACCTGGGCGCCGACGTGGAGATCGCCGACAGCGTGCTGTCGCCTGACCTGACCCACCTGGTCGTGGTGACCAAGCCGAAGGACTTCGATGACGGCCGTGGCGGCAAGATGCCGCTGTACGTGACCGAGTCGGGCTACGAGGAAACCGAGGACACCCGCACCCGCGTCGGCCGTAACGGCTTCGAGCCGCACACGCTGTGGTACGTGGACGTGCGCACCGGCAAGGCCGAGAAGGTTTCGCTGGCCGGCCTGCCGGGCATCAGCACCGATCCGCTGGCCGAGCTGCGCCGCAAGGCCGGCAAGGACGCGCTGAAGGGCGAGCGCAGCCTGCAGGTGATGAGCGACTTCATGGGCGGTGGCATCCGCTGGAGCCCCGATGGCCAGCAGGCCGCGGTGATGCTGCGTGCCAACGACAACAAGGACCGCTGGATCGTCAGCATCAACGCCGCCGACGGCCGCGTGCAGAACCGCCATCGCCTGACCGACAACGCCTGGAT
Organism: Stenotrophomonas sp. YJH_SMC_80; assembly: GCF_059372495.1. Classification (NCBI taxonomy): domain Bacteria; kingdom Pseudomonadati; phylum Pseudomonadota; class Gammaproteobacteria; order Lysobacterales; family Lysobacteraceae; genus Stenotrophomonas; species Stenotrophomonas sp. YJH_SMC_80. The sequence continues at coordinate 74,377 of NZ_JCAFVP010000006.1, read as the reverse complement.
CAACTGGGGCTTCAATGATTTCGGCTGGATGGCCGATGGCCGCACGCTGTGGCTGCTGTCGGAGGAATCGGGCTTCTCGCACCTGTATACCCAGTCCGGTACGGCCAAGCCGCAGGCGCTGACCAGCGGCAAGTGGGAAACCTCGGCGCCGGTGCCCTCGGCCGATGGCAAGGGTTTCTACTTCCTGTGCAACCAGCAGGCGCCGCATGACTACGAAGTCTGCGCGGTCGACACCGGCAGCCGCCAGGTGCGCGAGCTGACCAGCCTCAACGGCGTGGAAGACTTCTCGCTGTCGCCGGACGGCCAGCAGCTGCTGGTGCGCTACTCCGGCGCCTACCTGCCGGCGCAGCTGGCCGTGGTATCGAGCACCGGCGCAGGCCAGGCCCGCGTGCTGACCGACACCCGCACTGCCGAGTTCAAGGCGCGCCAGTGGATCCAGCCGAAGCTGGTGGCGGTGCCGTCCAAGCATGGCGCCGGCGTGGTCTGGGCCAAGTACTACGAGCCCGAAAACAAGGAACCGGGGAAGAAGTACCCGATCGTGATGTTCGTGCACGGCGCCGGCTACCTGCAGAACGTGCACCAGCGCTACCCGGCCTACTTCCGCGAGCAGATGTTCCACAACCTGCTGGTGCAGAAGGGCTACATCGTGCTGGACATGGATTACCGCGGCAGCGAGGGCTACGGCCGCGACTGGCGTACGGCGATCTATCGCAACATGGGCCACCCGGAACTGGAAGACTACAAGGACGGCCTGGACTGGCTGGTCGACACCCAGCAGGGTGACCGCGACCATGCCGGCATCTACGGTGGTTCCTACGGCGGCTTCATGACCTTCATGGCCCTGTTCCGCTCGCCGGGCACGTTCAAGGCCGGCGCCGCGCTGCGCCCGGTGGTGGACTGGCACCAGTACAACCACGGCTATACCAGCAACATCCTCAATACCCCGGACATCGATCCGGAGGCGTACCGCGTGTCCTCGCCGATCGAATACGCGCAGAACCTGCAGGACAACCTGCTGATCGCCCACGGCATGATGGATGACAACGTGTTCTTCCAGGACTCGGTGAACCTGACCCAGCGCCTGATCGAACTGCACAAGGACAACTGGTCGATCGCACCGTACCCGCTGGAGCGCCACGGCTATGTGCGCGCCGATTCCTGGCTGGACCAGTACAAGCGCATCCTCAAGCTGTTCGAGCAGAACCTGAAGTGAGCAACGCCGCGGCCACGATCCACATCGTGGCCGCGGTCATCCTGGATGACCGCGGCCGGGCGCTGGTGGTACGCAAGCACGGCGCCAGCCGCTTCATCCAACCGGGCGGCAAGCCCGAACCCGGCGAAGCGCCGCTGCAGGCGCTGGCCCGCGAACTGGACGAAGAACTCGGTGTGCAGCTGTGCGCCGAAACCGCCATCGCGCTGGGCACCTTTGAGGATTGGGCGGTGAACGAACCCGGCCATCGCGTGCAGGCACAGGCCTGGTGGGTGCGGGTGGACGGCACGCCACAGGCATGTGCCGAGATCGCCGAACTGGCCTGGGTGCCACTGCAGCCGCCGCATGGCCAGCCCTTGGCACCGTTGAGCGAACACCATATCCTGCCGGCCGTCGCCACCCGGGTGACGGCCCGCTGATCGCGCGGGCACCGATTGCAAGGACACCGGATGTCAATGTCGATCCCGCCGATTCCCTCGCTGGTCCAGCCGACCTATCACGCCTGGGTGCGCCCGATCGCACACGCTTCGTTCTGGCTGTCGCTGCTGCTCACGGTGTACTTCGTGATGCAGGGGCTGCTGCTGTGGCCGCTGCACAACCTTCCGATCTGGCATCTGGTTGAGAGGGAAGTACAAGACCAGCACCTGCACAGCCTGATCTGGCTTTTGGCGCATCCGGTGGCCGCGTCGATGATTGCCGCGCTGCTGTGCCTGGCCTCGACGCTGGCCAGCTGGGGCCTGCTGCGCGAGCGCAGCTGGGGCCTGTGGAGCTTTGTGGTGATCCTGCTGCTGAGCGCGTTGGCCAACTTTGCGATCGCCGGCTGGTTGGACGTGTTCATGCGTGATGTCATCCCGTTTCTCTCCGACGACGCCGTCCTGCAGCAGGAACTCCATCTGAAACGCTGGTTGATCACGCTGACCGTGGTGGCCATGTCATTGGTGCTCCTCGGCCTGCAGGGCTGGCTGGCCTGGCGCCTGTTGCGGCCGGACATCCGCTCGCGCTTCCACTGAGCCACCCCCTTTCCCGCACGACAAGGACCGTCGCTTGCGCTTTTCGACCCTTCTCCCCGCATTGCTGCTGTTGACTGCGCTGCCTGCCGGCGCCGATGCGCTGCAATGTGGCGAATACCGCAGCGCCGATGGCGGCATGGCGCTGGTGTTCACCACTCCCGGCAGCGGCTACCACCACGATGAGGGCAGCGAGCCACAGCCGCTGTGGGTTGATCGCGGTGCGGCACAGACGCGGTTGGTCATGCTCGACGATGGCGTGGCGCAGCCGATCCGGATCAGCGCCGATGGGCAGCGCATCGAGCACGACGGGGTGGTGCTCTACACCCTGCGCCAGCCCCGCGCCTGCGCCAGCGAGCCCAGCGCGATGGACGGCAGCTGCCGCGCCGCCGGCAGCCACTGCGTTGCACGGCTGCCCACGGCCTCACCCGGCCAGGCCCAGCGTGCGTGCAGCGAAGGCGTTGGCGCGGGCTGCTCGGCGCTGCTCGGCGCTGCTGCGCCAGCTTCGCGATGGAACAACTGCAGTCGGCAGCGATGACACCAGCCCCGCGCGCTTCGAACGCCCGCCCATCTGCCGCGAACACACGCCCGGCCATGACCCGCGGGCCTGCGAGACGCTGACCGGCGATGCGCTGGCCGCCGCCATGCAGAAGGTCGGTGAACGCCTGCAACAGGAAGACGAAAACATGCCGGATTCACCGCTTCCGGCCGCTGCACACGATCGCCTGCAGCAGTTGTGCCTGCAGCACCGCAGTGGCCGCTTCTGCGTCGAACTAGCCGCACAGCAGCTGATCGCGCTGGAGCCCGCATTGGCGGTGCAGGCGCTGCAGGTGGTCTGCGATGCCGGCCGCGCCAGCGCCTGCGAACGCATCGCACCGCTGCGCGGTCCCGGCGCTGACCTGCGCCTCGTCCCGGCCCAGCAGGTGCCCTGCGGCCGCTACCAGGCCGATGGAGGCGTGATCGACAGGCTCGACTTCGGCGATGGCACCCGGGCCCGCCTGCAGAACGGCGCCATCCACCTGCAGCAGAACGGCGAAACCCTTGTGCTGCGCCAGCTCGGCAACGGCGATCTGCTCGGCATGGATGCGCAGACCGCCTACCAGCGTTACCAGTCCGTGCCCGGCACGGCACAATGCACGGCCCCGCGCGAGGGCCGTGGTTCGCCGTAGCGCCTGGAGTTTCCCGTTCGATCGTCAAGGAGACGACATGCATTCACCCGCACCGCGCCAGCGCTGGCTGGCCTGGGCGCTGCTGCTGGCCGCACCGATGGCCGCCGCACAGTCACCGCAATGCGGCCTGTTCAAGGCCGACGAAGGCAGCAGCACGCTGCGCATCAGCTCACCCAACCGTGGCGAGCAGAAGCACTTCGGCAGTGCACCGTCTCCGGTCGCGTTCCAGCAGATCGACGGGAAGCTGCAACTGGTGAACCTGGAGTACGGCCTGCCCAGCCCGCTGCAGGTACGTGATCGTGGCCGCACGGTCGAGGTGGATGGCACGACCTACATCCTGCTGGCCCCCGAACAGTGCGCCGCCGCAGCCACACCGGCTGAAGGCAGCTGCCTGGCCAATGCCGTGGCCTGCCTGGACAACCGTCACGAAGCCACTCCGGCCGCGCTGGAAGCAGGGTGTCGGGAAGGCGTGCCCGGCATGTGCCTGCAACTGGCTGATCGCTGGCGTGATGAAGCCAAGCCTACGGTGAAGGCCGATCCTGTCCAGCAGAAGGCGGCCCTCGACGCCGCCCTGTCCGGCATCAAGCTCCCCGCTGCCTGTGACAACGGTGGCTTCGAACAGGAAACCCCGGCATGTGCCGCCGCGCTCGAGGCCGACCCCGCAGCGCAGGCGCAGCTGGTCAAGGCCGCGATGACGGCAGCCATGACCGAAGCCATGGTGACGATGACGGCGCCGACCGTGCCGGTGATCATTCCGGCTGAGCGGCGGCAACAGTTGTTGCGGCTGTGCCGCGAGGTAGCGCATGGCGGCTTCTGCGAGCGGGTGGCCGAACTGTCCTGGGACGCGGGAGATCCCCTGCTGGCGGTGCAGGCGCTGGCTGCGGCCTGCACACCGGGCAACGACACCGCCACCTGCGAGCATCTGCCGGCGTTGCAGGCGCTGGGCGCATCATTGCAACCGCAACCGGCAACGGCCCTGCCCTGCGGCAACTACCGGGCCGATGGCGGTCTGATGGACACGCTGGACTTCGGTGACAACGGCCTGGTCGGCGTTGGCTGGAACAGTCATCTCCGCGCCCGCGTCGAAGAGGGCGACATCCGCATCCGCCACGACAGGGGCGGCGACTTCGTGCTGCGTCCGCTGCCTGGCGGCCAACTGCTGGGCCTGGATACCTGGACCCGCTTCCAGGTGTTCACCTCCACTGGAGATGGCCCGGGCCGCTGCAGTGCACCAAAGCAGTACACCGTGCTGCCGCTGCCCCAGGATTGCCCGCAGGCGCTCGCTGCCGGCGGGGCGGAAGCCTGCTGCGCGCAGGGCAGGCTGCAGGGCTGCAACATACTCGGCAACCGCCTTGCGCTGTCCGGGCACTGGCTGCAGGCCGCCGAGCACTACACCACGGTCTGCCGAGCCGGCGTCCGCGAGGGCTGCGAGAACCTGGTCACGGCCCAGGGCAACGATGCCGAGGTGGATGCACATGCACTGCTGGACCGGCTGTGCAAGGCCGACCGCAGTGGCCTGCACGTGGCCTGCGACGTGCTCGGCACCCAGAACTGGGAACTGATCGATCTGGGCCGCGCGCTGCAGAAGGCGGCCGATGACGCGGCATCAGACGACACCCCGCCGCCACGCCATTCCAACCGCAAGCGCTGAGCCGGCCAGGGCCTGTCCGCAGCTTCGGGCGGGCCCTGCGGTAAAGTACGCGCCATGAACGAATTCGAGCGCGTGCGCGCCTACCTCACCGACCTGCAGGACCGCATCTGTGCGGCGATCGAGGCCGTCGATGGCCGGGCCCGCTTCCAGGAAGACCTGTGGCAGCGTGCCGAGGGCGGCGGTGGGCGCACCCGCGTGCTGCGCGACGGCGCGGTGTTCGAGCAGGCCGGTATCGGCTTTTCCGATGTGTCCGGCAGCCGCCTGCCGCCGTCGGCCTCGGCCAACCGCCCGGAACTGGCCGGCGCCTCCTGGCGCGCCACCGGCGTGTCGCTGGTGTTCCACCCGCTCAACCCCTACGTGCCGACCACCCATGCCAACGTGCGCTTCTTCCAGGCACAGCGCGACGGTGAAGTGGTGGCCAGCTGGTTCGGCGGCGGCTTCGACCTGACCCCGTTCTATCCGTTCGACGAGGACGTGCAGCATTGGCACAAGGTGGCACGCGATCTGTGTGCGCCGTTCGGCGACGAACGCTATGCCGCGCACAAGCGCTGGTGTGATGAGTACTTCTTCCTGCGCCACCGCAGTGAAACGCGCGGCGTCGGCGGGCTGTTCTTCGACGACCTGCACGGCGACTTCGAGCGCGACTTCGCTTATCTGCGTGCGGTCGGCGATGGTTTCCTCGACGCCTACCTGCCGATCGTGCAGCAGCGCAAGGACGCCATCTATGGCGAGCGCGAGCGCGAGTTCCAGCTGTACCGCCGCGGCCGCTACGTGGAGTTCAACCTGGTCTACGACCGCGGCACGCTGTTCGGCCTGCAGAGCGGCGGCCGCAGCGAGAGCATCCTGATGAGCCTGCCGCCGCGGGTGCGCTGGGAGTACGGCTTCGCCCCGGAAGCGGGCAGCGCCGAGGCGCGCCTGGCCGACTACCTGGTGCCACGCGACTGGCTGTGATCTTCCGGCGCCACGCCTGACGCGTGGCGCCTTCTCGCGCCTGTGGTGCGCCCTGCACCGGACAGTCCCTGCTCACTTCCTTCAAGGATGACCCCATGCCCGCCGCTGTTTCCCCCCGCCCCCGCGCTGCGGGCTGGCGCTCCCTGCTGTTGCTTGCATTGGCCTCGGCCAGCCTGCCGGCCGCCGCGCAGTCGATGGCCTGCGGCACCTACAAGGACAGCAGCGGCAACACCACGCTGACCCTGGAGAGCGAAGGCCACGGCTTCCTGTCCGGCCCCTACCAGGCCACCGAGGAGCTGCGCATCGCCCGCCAGGAAGACGTGCTCGGTACCGGCAACCTGTCCACGGGCCAGCTGGAAAACTGGTACTTCTCGGACAACGACCGCACGATCAGCACGCCCTATCGCGAGTTCACCCGTGAGCACGCCGCCGCCTGCAAGACGATGCCGCAGCCCGTCGAGGGCGGTTGCGTGATGAACACCTCCGAGTGCCTGGAGGCGCTGCCAGAGGCCGCACCTGTGAAACTGCACGCCTGGTGCGCCCAGGGCGTGGGCGCAGCCTGCATGCGCCTGCTGGAGACCTACCAGCAGCAGGCCAAGGACGCAGCGCCCAGAAAGGAAGAACCGCCGATTCCCGAGATCTGCAGGGAGGAGCTGCCCTCGTTCGACGCCGAGGGTTGCATGACGGCAGCCAAGGAGATTGCCTCGGAAATGATGGGCAAGGCCCTGCTCGGCCTGCAGCATTCCGTGGATGCGCCTCTGCCACCTGCACAGCTTGATGAACTGATCGACCTTTGCCGCGTGCAACAGGGCGAAACGTTCTGCGCCGACACCGCCGAAACCTTGTGGAGCAGTGGCCGCCTGCAGGAGGCCCGCGATGCGCTGCAGCGATCCTGTGCACAGCGCGCGGACGCCCCGGCCTGCGGTCCGGCCAAAGACCTTGCCGTTCTCGCCAGCGCCCCCGCGGCAGCGCTCACGCCGGTGCCGGCCGCCGCACTGCCCTGTGGCAGCTTTGAAGCCGAGCGCAGCGCGCTGTCGCAGCTGCGTTTCCTCGAGGGTGGTGTGGTTGAGGCCGGTGGTCGCGAACAGCCACTGCGGGCAAGCCTGCGCGATGGCCGCATCCTCATACACCGCGATATCGGCAGCGACTTCGTGCTGCAGCTGCTGCAGAACGGCAACCTGGTCGGTATCGACAGCGGCAATCAATTCGCCTATTACGAGCGCAAACCGGCGGCCGGCAATACCCGCTGCACACCGTGAATGATGCCCTGTAGCGCCGAGCCCATGCTCGGTGCTGCACGATCAGGTGCCCTTCCGCGGAAGGATGGTGATGTGCCCGGTCGTCTCCAGCAGGGCGATCTGCACATCCTCGATCCGCAGGCCACCCTGCTGGCGCAACGCAGCATCGAAATCGGCCCGGCTGATCAGTTCGCGGCGGAGAACACCCTCCAAAAGCCGGCCATCGCGCGCGATTACGGTAGGTTCTCCTTCGATCATCCGCTCCATGCGTCGATTCCGGGTGGTCAGCCAGCCCACCCCATAGTTGAGCAGAATGAGGGTCGCGGCCAGCAGCAGGCCGCCGCCCAGCGAGGTATCGGTGCCCAGCAGCGCGTTCTGCACCGCATTGCCCAGCAGCACGATCAACAGCACGTCGAAGGGCGTGATCTGTCCTAGAGCCCGCTTGCCGCCAAGCCGGACCATGCCCAGCACCACGACATAGACCACCACCGCGCGCAGGATGAACTCCCACCAGGGCATTGCCAGTGCAAACAGATCGGGCATGGTCTTCCCCTGTGGAACGGTAGCCCAGCCTAGCACCAAGGATCTGACCCCATCCCTGGTGCTGCGGCGGCACAAATAAAAAGCCCCGCTGACCAGGGGGAGGTCAACGGGGCCGGGGAACGGGCACTTGGGGAGGAGTCCCCGTTCCGAGATCTGCTCCAGGGGATGGGAGAGATCCACAACAGGCGTTGCGCCTGTCGAGAGTTATAGAAGCACTCCGAACACTAACGGTTCGTGAAGGGGCCCAATTTAATGAACCTCGATCAGGACAACATTCATGATCGAGTCAGAAACCTCTGACGAATGAACGAATTCACGTCGTTTTCGGCCTGAAATACCCTCAGTGCGCTTCGTCCCAGTTGTTGCCGACGCCGGTATCGACCACCAGCGGCACCCGCAGTTTGGCCGCTTGCGACATGCGCTCGACCACCTGCAAACGCAAGTCTTCAACGAAACTGCTTTCGGTTTCGAACACCAGTTCATCGTGCACCTGCAGGATCATCCGTGCCGGTGCGCCGCTGTCACGCAGCCACTGGTCCACGTCCACCATCGCGCGTTTGATGATGTCGGCGGCGGTGCCCTGCATCGGCGCGTTGATCGCCGCGCGTTCGGCACCGGCGCGCAGGCCCTGGTTACGTGCATGAATGTCGTTCAGGTACAGGCGACGACCAAACAGGGTTTCCACATAGCCCTGGTCGCGGGCCTGCTGGCGCATCCGCTCCATGAAATCGCGCACGCCCGGGTAGCGGCTGAAGTACAGCGCCACGTAATCCTGCGCCTGGCCGCGGTCGATGCCCAGGTTGCGGGCCAGGCCGAAGGCGCTCATGCCGTACATCAGCCCGAAGTTGATCGCCTTGGCGGCGCGGCGCTCGTTCGGCGTCACCTCCTCCAGCGTGCGCCCGAACACCTCAGCGGCGGTGGCACGGTGCACGTCGGCACCCTGCTCGAAGGCACGCACCAGGCCCGGGTCTTCGGAAAGGTGCGCCATGATCCGCAGCTCGATCTGCGAATAGTCGGCCGCCAGCAGCTGGAAGCCTTCCGGCGCCACGAACGCGCGGCGGATACGGCGGCCATCCTCGGTGCGGATCGGGATGTTCTGCAGGTTCGGGTCCGAGGAGGACAGGCGGCCGGTGGCGGCACCGGACTGGTGGTAGCTGGTATGCACCCGGCCGGTGTCCGGGTTGACCATCTCCGGCAGCTTGTCGGTGTAGGTGCTGCGCAGCTTGGCCAGCCCGCGGTAGTCGAGGATCACCCGCGGCAGCTCATGCTGGTCGGCAATCGCCTCCAGCGCCTCTTCATTGGTGCTGGGCTGGCCCTTCGGGGTCTTCACCACCGCCGGCAGCTTCAGCTCGTCGAACAGCACCGCCTGCAGCTGCTTGGGCGAATCCAGATTGAAGCTGCGCCCGGCCAGCTCGGTGGCCTTCTGCTGCGCGGCCAGCATGCGCGAGGACAGGTCCTGGCTCTGCCGGCGAAGTTCGTCGGTGTCGATCCGCACGCCATTGGCTTCAATGCTGGCCAGCACCGGCACCAGCGGCATCTCGATGTTGCGGTACACGCTGTCCAGCGCCGGCTCGGCCAGCAGCTGCGGCTGCAACGCGTGGTGCAGGCGCAGGGTGATGTCGGCGTCTTCGGCCGCATAGCGGCTGGCTTCGTCGATGCCTACCTGCGAGAACGGGATCTGCTTGGCGCCCTTGCCGGCCACGTCCTCGAACTTGATGGTGCTGTAGCCCAGGTAACGCAGGGCCAGCGAATCCATGTCGTGGCGGGTGGCGGTGGAATTGAGCACGAAGCTCTCGAGCATGGTGTCATCGTGGTAGCCCTGCACCGCCACGCCGTGGCGGCGCAGCACATGCAGGTCGTACTTGCCGTGCTGGCCCAGCTTCTTCTTCGCCGGGTCCTGCAGCGCCGGGCGCAGTGCGTCCAGCACCTGCTGCATCGGCAGCTGGGCCGGCGCACCCGGGTAATCGTGGCCGACCGGAATGTACGCCGCCCTGCCCGGCTCGACGGCCAGGCTGATGCCCACCAGGCGCGCGCGCATCGCGTCCAGCGCGTCGGTCTCGGTATCGAAGCTGATCAGGTCGGCCTGCTGCAGGCGTTCGACCCAGGCGTGCAGCTGCTCGGCGGTCAGCACGGTCTCGTATTCACCCGGCGCGGACAGTGCCGGATCCAGCGTGCCGGCGGCGGGCGCCTCGACGCTGCCTCGCGCGAAGCCGGCCGCAGTGCCGCGCAGGCTCGGGGTCGCCTCGCTGGCGGCCACCGGTGCCGGCACCGGCGCGCCCAGCTCCTTCAGCGCCTGGGTGAAGCCATAGCGCGTATACAGCTCGGTCAGCTCCGGCACATCCTGCTCGCGCAGGGCCAGCGTGGTCGGGCTGGCGTCCAGCTGCACGTCGGTACGGATGGTCACCAGCTCGCGGTTCAGCGGCAGCCGCTCCAGTGCCGCGCGCAGGTTTTCGCCGATCTTGCCCTTCATGGAGGGCGCGGCCGCCATCACCCCATCCAGGTGCTGGTACTCGGCCAGCCACTTGGCAGCGGTCTTCGGCCCGCACTTCTCGACGCCCGGCACGTTGTCGACCGCGTCGCCCATCAGCGCCAGCAGGTCGATGATCTGGTCGGCGCGCACGCCGAATTTCTCCATCACCGCCGCATCCGAATCCATGCGGCTGCCGGTCATGGTGTTGACCAGCTCGATGCCCGGGCGCACCAGCTGGGCGAAGTCCTTGTCGCCGGTGGAAATGGTCACCTTCAGGTCCTGCGCCAGGCCCTGGAGGGCCAGCGTGCCGATCACATCGTCGGCTTCCACGCCGGGGACGCGCAGGATGCTGATGCCCAGCGCCTCGACGATGCGGCACATCGGCTCGACCTGGCTGCGCAGCTCATCGGGCATCGGCGGGCGGTTGGCCTTGTACTGGTCGTACAGGTCGTCACGGAAGGTCTTGCCGGGCGCATCGACCACGAACGCGACGTAGGCCGGGCGTTCCTTCAGCGTCGAACGCAGCATGTTGACCACGCCGAACAGTGCGCCAGTGGGTTCACCCTGTGCATTGGACAGGGGCGGCAGCGCGTGGAACGCGCGGTACAGGTAACTGGACCCGTCGATCAGGACTAATCTGCTCATGGGCCGATTCTACGCGCCCGTGCCTGCACCGCGACGACACGGCACGCACCTGGCGATGGGGCATAATCAGGGCTCTCTCCAGGCAAAGGCCCCCGCCGATGAAGACCCTGATGCTGGCTTCCCTGCTCCTGCTCGCTGGCTGCGCCAGCATGGGTGGCGCAGGTGCTCCCCCGGTGGACGTCAAGGGCGCCGATGTCTCCAAGCGCACCATGGACAACGGCGATGTCATCGAGGAATACCGTGTGTCCGGCCAGCTGCGCATGGTCAAGGTGACGCCATCGCGCGGTGCTCCGTTCTACATGTACGACAAGAACGGCGACGGCCGTTTCGACAACGACAAGGACGGTGTGTCGCCGGTGTACTGGAAGCTGTACAGCTGGTGAGGTGACCGGGGTTGTGACCGGGGTCGGATCCCTTTCCACAGGAAAGGGCTCTGACCCCCTCAGGGTGATTGGCACGGCCCATCCACGCATGGCGTGGATCTACCGGGACAACGAACGTGGGTCCACGCCATGCGTGGGTGACCGCCTATCAGTAGATCCACGCCATGCGTGGATCCGCCCCCTATCCCCCACAAAAAACAACGCCGGCGCGCATCCTGCGGCCGGCGTCGGGTCCCCTCCCCGGGAACGCTTGAATCTGCGGGTATGGATCAGCGGATGACCAGCACCGGCAGCGTGCTGCGTGCCAGCACTTCGGCGGTCTGGCTGCCCAGCAGTACACGGGTCACGCCACGGCGGCCGTGCGAGGTCATCACGATCAGGTCGCTGTTGCGCTCGCCGGCGGTCTCGATGATGCCGTCGGCCGCATAGCGGTCCAGCACGTGTACCGGGTTGGCGGTGATGCCCTGCTCGGCGGCCTTGGCCAGCGCCGGCTGCAGTACCTTCTGCGCCCCTTCCTCGCGGTCGGCCTTGTACTCGGGGCTGTTCATGTAACCCACGCTCCAGCCCATGGCGTCGTACATGCCGACCGCCCACGGCTCGGAAACAGTGACGATATCGACCTCGGCGTTGAGGTCCTTGGCCAGCTCCAAGCCCTTCGCCAGGCCCTTGTCGGCCAGCTCGGACCCGTCGGTGGCAATCAGGATGCGCTTGTACATGGTGGGGCTCCGTGGCGGTCTGCCAGATGGGAACGACACCATTGCACACCGGATGTGGAGGCGGCGCCTTGAGCAGGATCAATCCGGCGTCGCGCAGCGGCGTGTGCGCACCGTCACGTGGTCCGGGGGACAGGCCCGGCCCGCCCTTCTCTGTAGAGCCGAGCCCGTGCTCGGCTGCTTCTGGCGGGAAAGGCAGCCGAGCATGGGCTCGGCTCTACAACAACGTCGCTCAGGCGATCTGCACGATGCGCGCGTTCTGGCACAGCGGGTAGCTGGCCACGAATCCGGCGATCGCATCGCGCATCACCTCGAACGATTGGCCGTACATGTACAGCGCGGTCTCGGTCGGGCCCTGCCACCAGCTGCAGATCTCGCCCAGGCCGTCGATGCTCTCCGACAGCTGCTCGAACACGTGGTTGGAATCGCACTGCTCGTAGACTTCGTCCGGCAGGTTCAGGCCATCCAGGTAGATGCCCAGGCCCTCGGTCACGCCGAAGCTGAGGTCGGCCTCGCCCGCGCCGTGGATCTTCGAGCCCTTCGGTGCACCCAACTGCTCCAGCAGGTCGATCAGCTTCGGCACGCCATCGGCATCGACCAGCGCCACTTCGATGTCGCCGTATTCGACCTCACCCAGATCGGACATCGCAGTGCCGCCGCCCGTCAGCTCGCCCACCTGGGCCGCCTGCAACAACGCGTCAAGCGGATCCTCGAACAGTTCATGGCGGTGTTCGGGTTGCAGCTTGGCATTCAACGTCACGGTGACGTGCAGCGTGGGTTCGGTCATGGGGGCGTTCCTGGAAGAAGTGCCGCCTATTGTAGAGCCGGGCCGATGCTCGGCCGACTTTCCCTGCCCAGACCAAAGCCCCCCCCGTCTGCCAGCCAAGCGATAATGCGCGTCGCAAGGACATCATTCCAACAGGGGGAATACATGAAGTCGATCATTGCACCGGCGCTGCTGCTGTTGCTCACCGGCTGCGGCATCCGCACCGAAGTGGTGCGCGTGAACGTGCCCGATATCCGGGTGAATCCCGAACAGGGTCCGGTAGTGGTGGTGGGGCCCGTGCGCGACGGTCGTCCGGTCTATTACCCGGAAGTTGCGGCAGCCGACCGTGCGAAGAACATTGCCGGGGTGGTTCGTCAAGGCAACGGCGTCCTTGTCTCCATCGAGTCCACCACAGCGGCGGACAAGACGCGCGAAATCATGATCCAGTCATTGCGAAACATGGGCTATCGCACCGCCGATCAGTGCGAAACCTCATGTACGCAACTGGAGGCCTCGCTCACCGATTTCTCGGTCAAGATGCCGGCGAACTTCTTCCGGATGGTGTCATCCACACAACAGATGCTGGCCGACATTTCGGTGCAGGTCGTTGCGCGGAAGGACGGCCAGACCCGTGCCTTCACCGCCACCGGGCATGGCGCGAACATCTTCCAGGTGCCATCACGCGAGAACTGGGAGATCGCACTGGAGCGCGCGGTAAAGAGTTTCACCAGCAGCCTGCAGCAGTCGATGTCCGAACAGGATGCGGCGGCCGGTTCAAAGGCGCAGGACTGACGCTCTGTCCTTCTAGTAGAGCCGGGCCGATGCTCGGCTGCTTTTCGCGCCAGACGCCGCCGAGCATCGGCTCGGCTCTATAACAGCCCGTCAACGCAGGAACGGCGTGACCTTGCGCTTCAGCAGCTCAACCAGCACCGGGTCCATGTAATCGTAGTCGTCCGGGATATCCAGGCAGATCACCCGCTTGCCGTTCAGCCATGCCTTGTAGCGGCTGGACAGCCGGTTGCGGTGGGCGCGCTCCATCACGAACACGATATCGGCCCACTGCAGCAGCTCGGGGCTGAGCACTTCCTCGGCATCGGCCAGTAACCCGGCCGAGGCAGTCTCGATGCCCGGCCAATCGGCGAATACCTGCTCGGCGGTGGGGCTGCGCAGGCGGTTCTGGCTGCAGAGGAAGAGCACGTTGCGGGTCATGCGCGCAGCCTAATCGGGGCCGGATCCCTTTTCCAACGGAAAAGGGCTCTGACCCCACTCAGGTACATTCGGACAAGTTGCATGGCCGGAAAACACTCGAAAGACCATCATGGGCCTTTCCACCGTCCAGATGCCCATGATCACCAAGGATGACCTGTTAACGACGTTCGCAGAGGTAGCCGAGGCGCACGACTGCTACTTCAGCAAGTACGTAGTCGCGACGTACGTGCTCTATTGCTGCATCAGAAATGCCAAGGAACATGACCTCGCGATCGCGTCCAAAAATGTCGATGATCCGGAGTTCGCCGCCAGCGTTGTGCTGAACGCGCCGCCCCGTCTTTCACATGATGGGCCAACGATCTTTGAAATTCCTTCCAACGCCTATGGGTTCACTCATGCGATGGCGGTTCCCAGCACTTATCACGGGCTTCTGAATGGGATCGAGAAGCGCACGGGTCTGTTCCTGTGCCTGCCGATCTTCCGGTGTGAGTTCAACGGCAACGAATCAGCAGAGGATTTCAGGTGGTCCACACATCACATCGTTGACGTCAACAACTTGCATAGGACCAGGCAGCCGAAGATCAGCGTGTACTTCGACAATCCCCGCACTGGTGGCGGCACGGACAAGGACGGTGCCATTGTGAGCCTGGAGACATTGATAGCGGAGATCGACAACGTTAGCGGAGTGAGCAACGGCTTCATCGAGATCACCAACTACCGCGGCGAAGTGATCGAGGTGTTGTCGCCGGCGGAAGGCCACTACGCGCTGATCCGCAACCGCCAGGATGAAGAAGCGATGGACCGCGCCGGGTTGGTGGCAGCCGTGGAGAAGTTCACCATCGGCTGATATCCGACCGCTGTTGTAGAGCCGAGCCATGCTCGGCTGGTTTTCCCGCCTGAAGCAGCCGAGCATGGCTCGGCTCTACAGGAATTCCCGCCCCCTGACGGTGATCAGATCACCGTCAGGTTGGCGTAGGCCATCACCAGCCACTTGCTGCCGGCATCAGCAAACTCGACCTGCACGCGGGCGTGCGCGCCGCTGCCTTCGTAGTCGGTCACCATGCCTTCGCCGAACTTGGGATGGGTGACCAGCGCGCCGAGCTTGACTGGCGGCGCCTCGATCGAGGCATGGCCCATCACCCGGCTGGCGCCCATCGAGGCAGGCCGCGAGACCTGCACCTTCGGGCGCACTTCGTGCAGCAGCTCGCGCGGAATCTCGCGCAGGAAGCGCGACGGCAGGCTGTAGTTGTCCTGGCCGTGGATGCGGCGCGACTCGGCGTAGCTCAGCACCAGCTTCTGGCGCGCGCGGGTGATGCCCACGTAGGCCAGGCGGCGCTCTTCCTCCAGCCGCCCGCTTTCTTCCAGCGAACGTGCGCTGGGGAACAGGCCGTCTTCCATGCCCGCCAGGAACACCAGCGGGAATTCCAGGCCCTTGGCCGAATGCAGGGTCATCAGCTGCACGCCGTCCTCGCCGGCCTGCGCCTGGCCTTCACCGGCCTCCAGCGCGGCGTAGGCCAGGAACGCGACCAGCTCGTCCATGTCCTCGCCCACTTCCTCGATGTCGTCGGCGCGGCGCACGAAGCGCGAAGCGACCGAGACCAGTTCGTCGAGGTTGTCGGTGCGCGATTCCGAATCCAGCGAATTGCGGCTTTCCTTGCTCCAGTGCTCGCGCAGCTGCGAGCGGGCCAGCACGTGGTCCACGCGCTCGGCGAGGGTCATGTGCACGGTCTGCGCCTGCAGCTCGTTGACCAGCCCCAAGAAGCCGGCCAGTGCATTGCGCGCGCGTGCGGCCAGCGCGTTGCCCTGGGTGACCAGCATCGTTGCTTCCCACAGCGAGATGCCCTGCGCGCGCGCCTCGCGGCGCACTTCGTCCAGCGTGCGGTCGCCGATGCCCCGGGTAGGCGTGTTGACCGCGCGCTCGAAGGCGGCGTCATCGTTGCGGTTGGACAGCAGGCGCAGGTAAGCCAGCGCGTCCTTGATTTCGGCACGTTCGAAGAAGCGCATGCCGCCGTACACGCGATAGGGCACCTGTTCGCTCAGCAGCGCCTCTTCCAGCGCGCGCGACTGCGCGTTGCTGCGGTAGAGCACGGCCACTTCGGTGTAGCTGCCACCGTCGCGCACCCACTGGCGGGCACGCTCGACGATGTAGCGCGCCTCGTCCATCTCGTTGTACGCCGCGTACAGGTCGATCGGTTCTCCGTCGCCACTGTCGGTCCACAGCTGCTTGCCGATGCGATCCGGGTTGTGCGCGATCACCGCATTGGCAGCGCCGAGGATGTTGGCAGTGGAGCGATAGTTCTGTTCCAGGCGGATGGTCTGCGCACCTGGGAAATCGCGCAGGAAGCCCTGCACGTTCTCGACCTTGGCGCCGCGCCAGCCGTAGATGGCCTGGTCATCGTCGCCGACCACGAACACGTGGCCGGAATCGCCGGCCAGCACGCGCACGAAGGCGTACTGGATGGCATTGGTATCCTGGAACTCGTCCACCAGGATCTCGCGGAAGCGGGCACGGTAGTGCGACAGCAGCGCCGGGTTGTCGCGCAGCAGTTCATGCGCGCGCAGCAGCAGCTCGGCGAAGTCGACCAGGCCGGCGCGGTCGCAGCGCGCCTGGTACTCGATGTAGGCCTGGCGCATGGTTTCCAGCCACGCGTCGTGCGGTTCCGGCTGGATGTGCTGCGGGCGGCGGCCCTCGTCCTTCTGCGCGTTGATCCACCACGCGATCTGCTTGGGCGGGTACTTGCCGTCGTCCAGCTCCAGCGCCTGCACCACACGCTTGACCAGCCGCAGCTGGTCGTCCGAATCCATCACCTGGAAGCCTTCGGGCAGCTTCGCGTCCTGCCAGTGCAGGCGCAGCAGGCGGTTGGCCAGGCCGTGGAAGGTACCGATCCACATGCCACGGCTGCCATGGGGCAGCTGGGCATCGATGCGGTGGCGCATCTCGCCGGCCGCCTTGTTGGTGAAGGTCACCGCGAAAATGCCGTGGGTCGGCACGCCGTCGACTTCATGCAGCCAGGCGATGCGGTGGGTGAGTACGCGGGTCTTGCCGGAACCGGCACCGGCCAGCACCAGGTGGTGGCCGGGGGGAGCGGAGACGGCTTCGCGCTGGGCCGGGTTCAGGCCATCAAGCAGGTGGGAGACATCCATGCCCCCATTTTACGGCATCGCCGTCGCGGCTCCTGCGACCACCTGGGTGGCCAGTGCCTGCGCCTGCTGACGCAGTTCAGGCACCGCCAGGCTTTCCCACAGGCTGCCGATGCGCAGGCTGCCAAGTACGCCCAGCCGTGCCTGCGACTGGCCACCGGCCGCACGCAGGCGGTCGCCCGGCACCGTGCTGTCCAGGCCCAGCCCATGCGGGCCGGGGCGGGCCAGGCCATCGGCCTGCAGCTGCTGCAGCAGCGGATTGCGCAGCGCGCTGGCGCGGGTTTCCACACCGGTGGCGTTGATCACCCCGCTGATCGTCCAGTGCTGTTCATTGCCGTTGGCATCGCGACCCGACAGCCGCAGGGCATCGCCTTCGCGGCCGACGGATTGCAGGCGGGACCGGTGAATGCGCAGTTGGCCGCTGTCCTGCAGGGACTGCAGCTGCGCGTCCACCTCTTCGGCGATGCGGTGGCGATGCACGTCCCAGTAGCGCACCACATGGCGCAGGAAACGACGCTGGTCGGCCTCATCGAGGCTGCACCACAGCGCCTGCCCGTGTGGACGGATGCGGTCCATCACGCCCTGCCACGGCAGGCCATCGGCCTGCGCCTGGCGTGCGAACCCGCGTAGCGCGCGCAGGCGCTGGCGCAGGTTCATCGGCAGCAGCGCAGCCGGGTCGAACGTGGGCAGGCCACCATGCGCATGCGGCAACGGCAGCAGGCCGTGGCGCGAGATCACATGCAGCGGGCCGGTGTGGCCGGCGGCGACCAATGCCAACACGCTGTCGGCCATGCTCAGGCCGGAGCCGACGATGGCCACAGCCTGCTCGCCGGCCAGGCTGCGTACGCCGTCGTAGTCCCAGGCCTCGATCACGTCATCGGCGGGCAGTGTCTCGGCACCGGCCACCGGCGGCGGCCGCATGCTGTTGCCGGTGGCCAGCACCGCCTGCGCGGCGTGCAGTGTGCTGCCATCGCCGAGTGTCAGCTGGTAGCCGTGGTCACCCGGCTGCAGGCCCAGCACCGGCTGCGCGATCACCTGCAGCTGTGCCGGGCTGGTCGCAGCGGCCTCCTGCAGGCACTGCTGCAGGTAGGCAGCAAAGTAGTGGCGGCACACGTAGCGCTCGCCCAGCGCCTCGCGCGCCTCGCCCGGGTAGGCATTGGCGGCCATCAGGTAGTCGAGGAAATCGCCGGGCTGGTCGGCAAACGCACTCATCTTCGCCGCCGGCACGTTCAGCAGGTGCTCCGGCCACGGCGTGGCATAGGCGATGCCCTGGGCCAGCTGCGAGGCGGGTTCGAAGATGGCCAGCGCCAGCGGCGCATTCGCCTGGCGCAATACCTGGATCGCCACCAGCACCCCGGCCGCACCACCACCGATGATCGCCAGGTCCAGTTCGCCATTACGCGGTGAATCAGTCATGTGCCAATTGTAGGCCATCGGCGATGACAGGCCGGATTGCCGGAATGGGCGGCCGGCATTGCCTCACATCAACGCATCGGCCAGCCGTGCAATACCCTCGCGGCTGCGCCGCCACGCAGGGCGGCTGCGCCACTGCTGCAGGTCCAGCTGCCGCGACTCGCGCAGGTAGCCATCCTCGATCGCGCACAGCTGCTGCACCAGCGCGCGGTCGTAGCAGATCAGGCCGATCTCGGCATTCAGCGCGAACGAGCGGATATCCATGTTGATGGAGCCGAGCACGGCGATGTCCTCATCCACGCTCATGTGCTTGGCGTGCAGGAACTGCGGCTCGTACAGCGCGATGCGCACGCCACAGCGCAGCAGTTCATCGTAGTAGGCCTCCTGCGCCCACGACGTCAGCCGCTGGTTGTTGCTGGCCGACAGGATCAGCTGCACCTGCACGCCGGACAATGCGGCGATACGCAGCGCACTCAGCGTGGCTTCGTCAGGCACGAAGTACGGGGTGACCATCACCAGCCGGCGCCGTGCGAGGTGGATCAGCGCGGCTACCGCGTCGCGCGCGTTGCTGTACGGGTAGGCCGGGCCGCTGGGCAGCAGCTGGGTGGCGATGTCGTCGCCGCATTCGGGCACATCGGTGATCACATCCAGGCGCTGGCCGGTCTCCATGTACCAGTCGCTGGCGAATACGGCTTCCAGATGCGCCACCGCCGGGCCGCGCACGCGCGCCACCAGCTCGCGGTTCGGGTGGCCCGGCACGAACTGCGGGCCCGCCAGATTCTGCGAACCGACATAGGCCACTTCGTTGTCGATCACCGCGATCTTGCGGTGGTTGCGCAGGTCCATGCGCCCGCTGCGGCGCCAGCGCAGGCCACCGGGCAGCATCGCGCGCACTTCGATGTCGCGCGCCTGCAGGCGCTTGCGATAGGCGCGCAGGCCACGCTTGGCGCCCACCGCATCGAGCAGCACGCGGCACTGCACGCCACGCGCGGCGGCACGCTGCAAGGCCTCGACAATGGCCTCGCCGACCGCGTCATCGAACATCAGGTAGTACAGCAGGTGCACGCGGTCTTCGGCCTGGTCGATGTCGGCGATCAGCGTGTGCAGCGACTCGTCGTAGTCGGTAAGCAGATCGACGGCGTTGCCGTGCACCGGCATGAAATCGCCCTGGCGCTGCACCAGCGGCACGATCTCGGCGCTGGCGGTGTCGGGCTGTGGGGTCCAGCGCAGGCGATGCTGCAGCGCCTGTTCCTCGCGGATGACCTGCGAGGCCTCGGCCTGGCGGCGGATGCGCTCGCGCGACAGCCACGGGTGGCCGAACAGCAGGTACAGCGGCAGGCCCAGCAGCGGTACGAAGCCGACCAGCAGCAGCCAGCTGCGCGCCGCGCCGGGCGTGGTGCGGGTGGGAATCCAGCACAGCGCGACCAGCCGGATCAGCCAGTCGATCAGCAGCAGGTAGGAACCCAGCAACCACTCGAACAGCATCGTGTCGCCCGTCGGGAGGTGATGGGCCATTCTGCCCACCGGCCTTTGTAGAGTCGAGCCGCGCTCGACTGCGTTGAAGCAGCGTGCCAACCAAGGTTGGCACCTACCGGGGGCGGGGAGGGAGTGTGCCGACCAACGGTCGGCACCCACAGGCACCCACCACGGGAACATCGGGCATGAAAAAACCCGCCACAAGGGCGGGTTTCTTCGCGGGGACCAGCAATCCTTGCGGATTACTTGATCTTGCCTTCCTTGTACAGGACGTGCTTGCGCACGACCGGATCGTACTTCAGGAATTCCATCTTCCCCGGGGTGTTCTTCTTGTTCTTGTCGGTCGTGTAGAAGTGGCCGGTACCGGCCGAGGAAATCATACGGACCTTATCGCGCTTGCCTGCCATGATGCTTTACTCCTCAGACCTTTTCGCCGCGCGCACGCAGCTCAGCCAGAACGGAATCGATGCCGTTCTTGTCGATGGTGCGCAGTGCATGCGCGGAAACACGAAGCTTGACCCAGCGGTTCTCGCTGGCCACCCAGAAACGGCGCTCGTGCAGATTCGGCAGGAAACGACGACGGGTCTTGTTGTTGGCGTGCGAGACGTTGTTACCCGTCTGCACTCGCTTGCCGGAAACCTGGCATACGCGGGACATTGCGCACCTCGATAGTAGTAGTTGTCAGCCCGTAGCCCGGGAGACGGCGGCCTCGATGGTTGCCCACCACACGTCAAGAGAATCAAAGGGTTACGCTGGCGTTGGGCGGCCGGGGACGTGCTCCCGGGGGCGCCGCCCGGTAGAAAACCGGACACAGCGAGCCGCGCATTATGCACGGGTTCAAGCACTTGCGCAAGTTACCCACAGGCTGGGGACGGACGATTCAGGCTTGGCCCTGGCTGAAGTCGAACTGCTGGCCAAACACCTGGCTGAACAGATCGGACTTCAGCTTCTCAAAGAACTGGTTGGTGGCAGTCAAACCGAAGCCCTTGGCCGACGTGCCGCCGGACTGCTTCTGCCACCACCATCGGTCGATCCCATCCAGATGCTCCCTCACAGGTGGGAAGTTGTCCGGCAGGGTCAGCGCCACCAGCGATAGGATGCGTTTGCGAAGACGTTGGCGTTCTTGCGGCGAGGCATCACTTTGATCTCGATAGGCGATGTGGACGTACGAGTCGATGGCTTCGATCAACTCCCTGGCGGTCTCGCGGCGCACCTTTTCCCGTTCGGCGCGCTGGTTCGCCTCAATCTGGTGACGGGCAACCTTGCTCGCGATCAGTCCACCGATAGCGGCGGCAATCAAGGTTGCTGTGATGTTCGGCCAGTCAATCATCGATATCCATTCCTACAACGTATCCTTGCCACGTTAGCGGCGTCGGCTCGGCGGTCTTTAGGCCCATCAGGCCAGATATGGCGCGTTCTCGTGCCCCAACGCCTCCACCACCCAATCAATGAACACCCGCAGCCGCTGGCTCATGTGCCGGTTCGGCGGGAACATCACATGCATCGGCATCGGCGGCAGCTGCCAGTCCTGCAACACCGGCAGCAGCTCGCCGCGCGCCATGTGCGGCTCGGCCATGTAGCTGGGCAGCGCCACCACGCCCAACCCCGCCAACGCAGCGGCCAGATAGGCGTTTCCATCATCGAAGCCGACCGTATAGCGGCCCTGCACCTCAACGCGCTCATCGCCGCGCTGTGCAACGAACACGCGTGCGCGGCCACTGCGCGGGCTGAGGAAGCCGACCATGTGGTGATCGGGGCCTTCCAGCGCGCGCGGATCGGTCGGCAGGCCGAAACGCTGCACATAGCCGGGGCTGGCGTGGAAGCCGATCGGCAGGGCGCCGAGCGGTCGCGCCACCAGTGCCGGGTCGGTCGGGGTGCCACCCCGGATCACGCAATCGACGTTGTCTGCGATGACGTCGACCTCGCGGTCGCTGACGCCGATGTCCAGCTGGATCTCCGGGTAGCGCGCCTGGAAGTCCGGCAGCGCCGGCACCAGCCGCAGTCGCGCGTAGGGTCCGGGCACATCCACGCGCAGCCGCCCGCGTGGCTGGTTGGCCGCGTCGCCCAGCCCGCCCTCCACTTCTTCCAGCTCGGCCAGCAGACGGGCGATGCGCGGGTAGTAGGCCGCGCCGTCGGCGGTGACGCTGACCCGGCGCGTGGTGCGGTTGAGCAGGCGCAGCCGCAGGTGTGCCTCCAGCTGCTGCACCAGCTGGGTGACCGTGGTTCGGCTGATCTGCAGCGTGTGCGCGGCGCGGGTGAAGCTTCCGGTTTCCACAACCCGGGCAAACGCCCGCATCGCCTCGAAACGGTCCATGGCGGGCCATGATTGTTTGGAATTGGCAATCAATCTAGGCTGATCATCGCGGTTTATCCAGACAGCACTGGCGCGGAGGATGGCGTTCTCTCCCACGGGATCTTCCCCATGTCACAGCGTGATGTCGTTTTCCCCGCCGGCCGCCAGGCCCTGTACGAGCGCAACCGCTACTCGCCGGCGATCCGATCCAATGGCTTCCTGTTCGTCTCCGGCCAGGTCGGCAGCCGCGAGGACGGCTCGCCCGAGCCGGATTTCGAAACCCAAGTGCGCCGCGCGTTCGAGAATCTCAATGCGGTGCTGGCTGCTGCGGGCTGCACGTTCGATGACGTGATCGACGTGACCGTGTTCCTGGTCGATCCGGAAACCAACTTCGAGAAGGCCTGGGCGATCGTGCCCGAGTACTGGGGCGAGGCGCCGCACCCGACCCTGACCGGCATCGGCGTGACCTGGCTGTACGGGTTCCAGTTCGAGATCAAGGTGATCGCGAAGCTGCCTGCAGACCGGTAGTGCCGGCCGCTGGCCGGCAGCAAGGTGTCGGGGTCAGAGCCCTTTCCGGCGGAAAGGGATCCGACCCCGCGCCCGGCCCACCTGAACGGGAGATTCCGACGTATTCCCGAAGCGGCCATTGATATTGTATCCGGCGAAAACCGCTTGCTAGCCTCCCTTCCATGCGCCGGATCTCCCGCCACCTTCGCTCGTACCTGCTGATGCTGCTGATGGCGGCATTCGTGGTCGTGCCGGTGGCCGACGCGCTGGCCTGCACGGTGGAACCGCACGCCAGCACGGTGCACGTGGAGTCCGCACCGGATTCCGATGGCGATACCGACGGCAAGCGTGTTGGTGCCTGTGGCCACAACCACTGCCACCACTCCAACCTGAGCCTGCCGGCCAGTACCCTCGCCGCCTTCGGTGCGCCACTGCCGGCGCGCTGGATGAATGCCGGCGACGCGGCGACCTATGCGGTCGCTCAGGATGAATTGACGCGTCCCCCCCGGGCGTGAGTTGAGCGCGTCCCGCGATTGCGGGCTCCCGTTTCACTCACAACCGGAATCCCCCTATGTCGATCCTGACACCTCGGTCGCCGCGCGCGGCCGGGCTGGTCGTCGCCGTGTTGCTGGGCCTGGCCCCGGCAATGCAGGCGTCGGCGCAAGCCGCCCCTTCCTACGACACCCTGCTTGAACGCCTGGACCAGCTGCCGGGTACCCGCGTGGGTACGGCACTGGCCGAGGCCGCCGATGCGCGCGCCGACCAGGCGCGTGCGTTGCCCAATCCTTCCCTCTCCTATTCCGCCGAAAACGCCTGGGGCACCGGCTCCTATGGCGGCATGGGCAAGGCCGATACCGTGCTCACTTTGTCCCAGCCGCTGGAGGTCTGGGGCCAGCGTGGCGCGCGCGTCCGTGCCGCCCGGGCCGAAGCACAGGCCGCCAACCTGCGTGGTGCCCAAAGCCGCAGCGACGTGGCCAGCCAGCTGGCGGTGGTCTACGCACAGGCGGAAAGTGCACTGCGCCGCTACACCCTGGCCGAAGAAGCACTGACCCTCACCCGCGCTGACGCCAACGCCGTCAACGCGTTGGTCAAGCAGGGCCGCGAACCGCAGCTGCGTGCGGTGCAGGCGCAGAGCGAGGTGGCCAACGCCAGCGCCGCGTTGGATGAAGCGCAGGCGTTCCGCGATGCCGCGCTGGCCCGCCTGGCCGGTGCTGCACTGCTGGATGCACCGGTGCAGTCGATCAACGACAGCCTGCTCGACCGTGCGCCGCCGCTACCGCGTGGCGCCACCGACGTGGCACTGGCGGTGCGCATCGCCGAAGCCGAAGCCGATGCGGCGGGCAAGCTGGTCGAGGTGGAGCGCAAGCGTGCCCTGCCCGACCTCAGTGTCACCGCCGCGCAGACCCGCTTCCGCGAAGGCGGCGAGCGTGCCTACAACCTCGGGGTCAGCCTCAGCATCCCGCTGTTCGACCGCAACCGCGGTGGCATCCGCGCCGCCAATGCCGACCAGCGCGCGGCCGAAGCGCGCCTGGACCAGCAGCGCCGCGACAGCGAGGCCGAGCGCCTCTCTGCGGTGGCCGGGTTGAAGGCCGCCAGCAGCCGTACCCGCGCCGCCGATGAAAGCGTGGTCGCCGCCGAAGAGGCGTATCGCCTGGCCCGCATTGGCTTCGACGCCGGACGCATCTCGCAGCTGGAACTGCGCAGCACGCGCAGCGCCCTCATCGCCGCCCGCGGCACCGCCGTGGATGCGCGCCTGTCGCGCGTCGCCGCGGAAATCGATCTTGCCCGCCTGGAAGGGCGCGCACCCTTTGTGGAGGCTCCATGACTCTCTCCCGTACTTTCCCGCTGATCGGCGGCGTACTGCTGACCGTCCTGCTGGCTGGCTGCGCCGGCAACGCGCAGACGCCTGCCAATGAAAACCCCGCTGCGGCCAAGGCCGGCACCGACGATGGCCACGGCCATGCCGCCGGCAGCAAGGAAGCCAAGGCAGAAACCGCGAAGGCACCTGCTGACGCCGACGAAGGCGTGGTGCAGCTGACCCCGGAGCAGATCAAGGCCTCCGGTATCGAAGTGGTCGCGATCGGTCGCGGTGGCGGTGGCTCCACGCGCCTGTCCGGCCGGGTCGAACCGTCGGTCGGTGCACGCGCCTCGGTGGCGTCGACCGTGACCGGCCGCGTCGAACGCGTTCTGGTCGCACCGGGCACCGCGGTGAAGCAGAACCAGGCACTGGCGATCGTGGTCAGCGGCGAAGCGGCGGTGTTCCGCGCCAATGCGCTGGCCGCAGCGGCCGAAGCCGAAGCCGCGCGGCTGGCCTATGGCCGCGACAAGGCGCTGGTCGACCAGGGCGTGGTCGCCCGCCAGGAGATGGAAGCCTCCCGTGCACGTTCGCTGGCGGCACAGGCCCAGGCTGCTGCCGCGCAGGCCCAGGCCGCCGCCAACGGTGCGCCCGATGCCAGCGGTCGCGTGCGCATCACCAGCCCGGTGGCCGGCATCGTCGGCAACGTGCAGGTCACCCCGGGCGGCGTGGTCGCCGCCGGCAGCGCGGTGGCCGACGTCGCCGACCCGACGATGAACGAGCTGGTGTTCACCGCACCGCCGGCGCTGGCCGCGCAGGTCACGCCGGGCATGAAGCTGGAAGTGAGCGTACCGGGTGGCAGCTTCACCGCCACCGTCACCGGTTCGGCCGCCGATGTGCGCCAGCAGGGCGGCGTCGCGGTCATCCGTGCCACGCCGGTGGATGCCTCGTTGCCGCCGGCAGGTTCGCCGGTATCGGCGGTGGTGGTCACCGAAGGCCAGGACGACTCGCTCAGCGTCCCGGCCGATGCAGTGCAGAACGTCGATGGCAGCAGCGCGGTGTTCGTCGCCGTCGAAGGCGGCTTCAAGGCGCAGCCGGTGCTGGCTGGGCGCCGTGCCGGTGACCGCATCGAGATCCTCGGTGGCCTGACCGGCAGCGAGCGCATCGTTGGCAGCAACGCCTTCCTGCTCAAGGCCGAACTGGCCAAGGGCGAAGCCGAGCACGGCCACTGAGGAAGCGACCATGTTCAAGCTGATCATTGAAACAGCGGTGCGCCACCGCTGGCTGGTGGTGTTCCTGGCGGCGCTGATTGCTGCGATGGGCCTGTTCCAGCTGGGCAAGCTGCCGATCGACGCGGTGCCGGACATCACCAACCGCCAGGTGCAGATCAACACGGTGGCACCGGCGCTGACACCGGAGCAGATCGAGCGGCAGGTGACCTATCCGCTGGAAACCGCGCTGGCCGGCATTCCCGGCCTGACCACCACGCGTTCACTGTCGCGCAATGGCTTCTCGCAGGTGACCGCGATCTTCACCGATGCGACCGACATCTACTTCGCCCGCCAGCAGGTGGCCGAACGCATGCGCGAGGCATCGGAAGACCTGCCCGATGGCGCGTCGCCGATGCTGTCGCCGGTCACCACCGGCCTCGGCGAAGTGCTGATGTGGACCGTGGACTTCACCGCGTTCGATCCGGCCAGCCTGGCCAAGCCGGGTGAAGCCGGCTGGCAGGCCGGCGAGGTCTACCGCACGCCGGAAGGCAATCTGCTGCGTACACCGGAAGAACGTGCGACCTACCTGCGCACCGTGCAGGACTGGATCATCGCGCCGCAGATGCGTTCCAGCCCGGGGCTGGCCGGCGTCGATACGGTCGGTGGCTACGTCAAGGAATATGGCGTGCATCCGGACAGCGCCCGGCTGGCCGCGCACGGCCTCGGCCTGGCCGATCTGGTCACCGCCCTGCAGCGTTCCAACGTGCAGGCCGGTGCCGGTTTCGTGCAGCGCGCCGGCGAAGGACTGGTGGTGCGTGCCGATGGCCTGGCGCTGACCACCGAGGATCTGGCACAGGCCCCGGTGGCGACCCGCAATGGCGTGGTGGTGCGCGTGGCCGATGTGGCCGAGGTCGAGCTGAGCCGCGCGCCGCGCCTGGGTGCGGCCAGCCGCAACGGCCATGAAGCCGTGCTGGGTACCGCGCTGATGATTGCCGGTGGCAACAGCCGCACCGTGGCGCAGGCCGCTGCGGCGCGCCTGGAACAGGTGAACAAATCGCTGCCGGCCGACATCGTGGCGGCACCGGTGCTGGACCGCAGCGTGCTGGTCAATTCCACCATCAAGACCGTGGCCAGGAACCTCACCGAGGGCGCGCTGCTGGTGGTGGTGGTGCTGTTCCTGCTGCTGGGCAACCTGCGTGCAGCGACGATCACCGCGCTGGTGATTCCGCTGTCGTTCCTGTTCGCAGTAATCGGCATGAACCGCTTCGGGATCAGCGGCAACCTGATGAGCCTGGGTGCGCTGGACTTTGGCATCCTGGTGGACGGTGCGGTGATCGTGGTCGAATCGACCCTGCTGATGCTGGGCCAGCGCCGCGCCGAACTGGGCCGTGCGTTGACCGCGATGGAGCGGCTGCGCGTGGCCGCCGATTCGGCGATGAAGATGGCGCGCCCTGCGGCCTTCGGCCAGCTGATCATCCTGCTGGTGTTCGCGCCGATCCTCACGCTGGAAGGTGTGGAGGGCAAGACGTTCCACCCGATGGCGGCGACCTTCATGCTGGCCCTGGTCGGTGCCTTCCTGTTCTCCTTCACCTTCGTTCCGGCGATGGCCGCGCTGCTGGTGCGCGAGCCAAAGGTAAAGGACGGCGATACGCATGCCGAAGGTGGCGAGCACGAGACGAAGCTGATCCGCGTGCTGCGTGCACGCATCGAACCGGTGGTGCGCAAGGCCGTGGCGCATCCGCGCACGGTGCTGGCCGGTGCGGTGATGATGGTGGTGGTGGGCATCGGCGCGTTCTCGCTGCTGGGCCGCGAGTTCATGCCGACGCTGGACGAAGGCAACGTGGCGATGCAGGCCCTGCGCGTGCCCTCGACCTCGCTGGAGCAGTCGCTGGCGATGCAGCTGGCTTTGGAAAAAGCAATTGCCAAGCAGCCGGAAGTGGAAACCGTATTCTCGCGTACCGGTACCGCCGAGGCGGCCATCGACCCGATGCCGACCAACATCTCCGACAGTGTGATCGTGCTGAAGCCGCGCAAGGACTGGCCCGATCCGAAGCTGGCCAAGGACGCACTGGTGGCGCGCTTCGAAAAGCTGGCCGGGCAGCAGCTGGGCAACAGCTTCGAGTTCAGCCAGCCGATCGAACTGCGCTTCAACGAGCTGATTTCCGGCGTGCGTACCGACCTGGCGGTGATGATCTTCGGCGATGACTTCAGCCAGCTGCAGAAGGTGGCCGACCAGGTGGCGCTGAAGCTGCGTGCGGTGAACGGCGCGGCCGACGTGCGGGTGGAACAGATCTCCGGCCTGCCTACGCTCAACGTGGCGATCGACCACGTGGCGGCGGCGCAGTACGGCATGACTGCCGCAGACGTCAGTGATGCACTGTCCACCGGCATTGGCGGCACGGCGGCCGGCAAGATCTTCGAAGGTGATCGCCGCTTCAACGTGGTGGTGCGCCTGGACGATGCCTCGCGCAACGATCCGGACCAGCTGGCCTCGCTGCCGATCGCCACGCCTTCGGGGCTGGTGATTCCGCTGTCGTCAGTGGCGCGCATCACGGTGAGCGAAGGGCCGAACCAGATCAGCCGCAACAACGGCAGCCGCCGCGTGGTGGTGCAGGCCAACGTGCGCGGTCGCGACCTGGGCGGCTTCGTCGGCGAGGCACAGGCCGCGGTGGCCGACGTGGCGCTGCCGCCGGGTGCCTACCTGACCTGGGGTGGCCAGTTCGAGAACCTGCAGCGCGCGGAGAAGCGGCTGGCGACGGTGGTGCCGGTGGTGTTCCTGCTGATCGGCAGCCTGCTGTTCATGGCCCTGCGCAGCGGCAAGGAAGCCATTCTGGTGTTCAGCTGCGTGCCGCTGGCGCTGGTCGGCGGCATCCTCGCGCTGCTGCTGCGTGGCATGCCGTTCTCGGTGTCAGCGGCGGTCGGCTTCATCGCCGTCTCCGGCGTGGCGACCTTGAACGGCCTGGTGCTGATGCAGGCGATCCGCGAACGCCTGGATGCCGGTGACCTGCCGCTGCAGGCAGCGATCAACGGTGCCTCCAGCCGCATCCGCGCGGTGCTGACCACGGCGCTGGTGGCGATCGTCGGCTTCATTCCGATGGCGATTGCCAGCGGTTCCGGTGCGGAAGTGCAGAAGCCGTTGGCGACGGTGGTGATCGGTGGCTTGATCACCGCCACCGTGCTGACCCTGCTGGTGCTGCCGACCTTCGCGGCTCGGGTAGCCAAGCCGCGGGCGGTGGGGTGAAAGACCACGGGGTCGGATCCTGTGATCCGACCCCGTTTCCCGGTCCGAGGTAGTGCCGGCCGCTGGCCGGCAATGTCGAACGATCGCGGTGCGTGCAGGTTGCCGGCCAGCGGCCGGCACTACCCGGTAGCGGTCAGGCCTTCTTGCGCTCGGCGATGTAGGCCTGGATCTGCTGTTCCAGCACCGGCAGCGGCACCGAGCCCTGCTTGAGCAGGGTGTCGTGGAAGCCCTTGATGTCGAACTTGTCGCCCAGTTCCTTCTCGGCCTGCGCGCGCAGGCGCACGATGGCGATCTCGCCCAGCTTGTAGCTCAGTGCCTGGCCCGGCCAGGAGATGTAGCGGTCCACTTCGGTGGTCACTTCATGCTCGCTCAGCGCGGTGTGGTCACGCAGGTAGGCCAGCGCCTGCTCGCGGGTCCAGCCCTTGCTGTGCACGCCGGTGTCGATCACCAGGCGCGCGGCGCGCCACATCTCATAGGTCAGGCGGCCGAAATCCTCGTACGGGGTTTCGTAGATGCCCATCTCCACGCCCAGCTTCTCGCAGTACAGCGCCCAGCCTTCGCCATAGGCGGAGATGTAGGCGTTGCGGCGGAACTCGGGCAGGTTCTTCTGTTCGGCGGCGATCGCGCCCTGCAGCGCGTGGCCCGGATCGGACTCATGCAGCGTCAGTGCTGGCAGGTTGTACAGCGGGCGCGACGGCAGGTTGTAGGTATTGAGCCAGTAGGTGCCCATGCCACCACGGCCGGCGGTCCAGAACGGCGCGATATCCGGCGGCACCGGCACGATGGTGAAGCGGGCGCGCGGCAGCGTCATGTACTTGCCGAGCTGGCCGTCCGCCCGCTTGGAGATCCACGCGGCACGCGACAGCAGCTCTTCCGGCGTCCTGGCATAGAACTGCGGATCGGTACGCAGGAAGGTCAGGAACTCGGCGAAGCTGCCCTTGAACTTCACCTGCTTGATGATGTCGTTCATTTCCTTCTGGATGCGTGCGACTTCATCCAGGCCGATGCGATGGATCTCGTCCGGCGACAGGTCCAGCGTGGTGTATTCGTGGATCTGCTGCTTGTAGTACGCCTTGCCATCAGGCATCGCTTCGGCGGCCAGGGTGGTGCGCGCCTGCGGCACGTACTCGTTGACGAAGAAGGTGCGCAGCTGCTGGAACGCCGGCACCACCTTGCCGCTGATCGCTTCACGCGCCTGCGCCTGCAGCCTGGCCTGCTCGGCGGCCGGAATGCTGTTGGGCAGTTTCTTGAACGGCGCGTACAGCGGCGACTCGGTGGGATCCATCAGCTCGGCGACGGTGGCGATGGAGACCTCGCGGCCATCGAGCACGGCACGCGGCACGCTGAAGCCACGCTTCAGGCCGGCACGCATGTTCTCGGTCTGCTGGCCGAAGTATCGCGGCACATCGTTCAGCCGTGCGATGTAGTTCTGGTAGTCCTGCACGGTCTTCATCTCGCGCCGGGCCATGAAGGACAGGTTGGACCAGAACGAGGAGTCGGCGTTGAAGGGCATCTCGTAGCCGCGCAGGCGCGTCTCTTCGGCCAGGTTGAACACCTGGTCGTGGTAGATCGCGTAGTTGACCTGGTTGTCGGGCGACAGGGTCTTCGGGTCGATCTTCTTCAGCGCGGCGAGGGTCTCGTCCCACACCTTCAGGCGCGCCTGCTGCGCGGCCGGGCCGACATCGGGCATGCGGGTGGCATTGGCCGGCGCGTCTTCGTCTTCGCTGGCCTCGCCGCCGCCCTGCTGGCGCCACTTCCATTCCTTCTCGTACAGCGCGCGGAAGGCGGCATCGGCGGGCGATTCGGTGGCCACGCTGGCCGGTGCGGCGGTGGCAGGCGGCACGGCAAGGGCCACGGCGGGCGCGGACAGGGCAATCAGCAGGGCAACGGCAAGACGGGTTTTCACGAGCACAGGTTCCCGGGAAGGCAGACCCCGATGATGGCACCGCCCACGGCCCGTGGCATGGGACGAAGGTCCTGCCTGCGCAGCAGGCAGGACCGGGCCCCGGCCGCAGGTCGGGGCCCCAGCGCCGAAGGCGCGTGGTAGAGCCGACTGTCAGTCGGCTGCTCTTCCGCCACATGCAGCAAACCCCGCGCTCCGCGCGAAAGTCGACTGACAGTCGACTCTACCCACAGCAGGCAGGACCGGGCCCCGGCCGCAGGTCGGGGCCCCAGCGCCGAAGGCGCGTGGTAGAGCCGACGGTCAGTCGGCTGCTCTTCCGCCACATGCAGCAAACCCCGCGCTCCGCGCGAAAGTCGACTGACAGTCGACTCTACCCACAGCAGGCAGGACCGGGCCCCGGCCGCAGGCCGGGGCCCCGGCGCCGAAGGCGCGTGGTAGAGCCGACTGTCAGTCGGCTGCTCTTCCGCCACATGCAGCAAACCCCGCGCTCCGCGCGAAAGTCGACTGACATTCGACTCTACCCACAGCAGGCAGGACCGGGAACCGGCCGCAGGCCGGGGCCCCAGCGCCGAAGGCGCGTGGTAGAGCCGACTGTCAGTCGGCTGCTCTTCCGCCATATGCAGCAAACCCCGCGCTCCGCGCGAAAGTCGACTGACAGTCGACTCTACCCACGGCAGGCAGGACCGGGCCCCGGCCGCAGGCCGGGGCCCCAGCGCCGAAGGCGCGTGGTAGAGCCGACTGTCAGTCGGTTGCTCTTCCGCCATATGCAGCAAACCCGCGCTCCGCGCGAAAGTCGACTGACAGTCGACTCTACCCACGGCAGGCAGGGCCGGGAACCAGCCGCAGGCCGGGGCCCCAACGCCGGAGGCGCGTGGTAGAGCCGACTGTCAGTCGGCTGCTCTTCCGCCATATGCAGCAAACCCCGCGCTCCGCGCGAAAGTCGACTGACAGTCGACTCTACCCACGGCAGACCGCATCCCGGCGCAGCCTCAATGGCTGGCCTTGTCCCGCTTCCAGCCCCGGTGCTTGATGTCCAGCTGCAGGCTGTACAGCGCGGTGAACGCCGGGAACAGGTTCTGCAGCACGCCCACCGAGTCCTGCTTGGCGGAGAACAGGAAGTAGCTCAGCGTCATCAGGCTGCCGACCACGCTCATGTACCAGAACAGGCGCGGGATCACAGGCTTGCCCGCACGCTTGGACGCGATGAACTGGACCAGCCAGCGGCCGCCGAACATCAGCGCGCCGGTGTAGCCGATCAGCTTCCAGCCGGTCACATGCAGGCCGGTCCAGTACAACCAGGTCAGCGGCTGGTCGAGCCAGTGCAGCTCCAGGTCCATCAACGCTCCTCCACTGCGGTGCGCTTGCTGCGGGTGATCAGCCACGCCACGCCGCGCAGGTCGCGGATGCCGACCAGTGCACGGCCCAGGTTGTTGTACTTGGACACGCCGGCGGTACGGTGGCGGTGGTTGACCGGCACGCTGGTGGTCTTCCAGCCGGCACGCTGCATCAGCGCGGGCAGATAGCGGTGCATGTGGTCGAAGTACGGCAGGTCGAGGAACGCGCTGCGCTCGAACAGCTTGATGCCGCAGCCGGTATCGGGCGTATCGTCGCGCAGCATGCGCGCGCGGATGGCGTTGGCCCACTTGCTGGCCCAGCGCTTGCTGCCGCTGTCCTGGCGGTTGACCCGCCAGCCGGCGAACAGCTTCACCTGCGCCTCGGCGGCATCGCGCGCGGCCAGCAGCTTGGGGATATCGGCCGGATCGTTCTGACCATCGCCATCCAGGGTGGCGATCCACGGCGCCCGCGCATGCTTGACACCGGTGCGCACGGCGGTGCTCTGCCCGCTCTGGTCCACGTGGTGCAGCACCCGCAGTTCCGGTGTGGTCGCCTTCAGGCCCTGCAGCACCGCCAGGGTGTCATCGCGCGAGTGATCATCGATGTAGACGATCTCGAACGGCAGCCGGCCACGCAGCGCAGCGGTGATTTCGGCAACCAGCGGGGCGACGTTGTCGCGCTCGTTGAACACCGGGACGACAACGGAAAGCTCGGGTTGGCTCATAAGGCACTCGGCCAAGGGGGGACAAAGACCGCGCATTCTCCGAAACCGAGGTTATCCGAAGATGAACCTGGTGGCGTGAGGATCCGTCCTCAGGCGCGGTCGCCAAAGTACTCGCGGCACCACTGCACGACAGGCGGCAGCCCTTCTTCGATCGGGGTCACCGCGTCGAAGCCGAATGCGTCATGGGCGCGCCGGGTATCGGCCATCGTGCGCACCATGTCACCGGGCTGCATGGGCTTGTAGACCTTCTGCGCGGGGCGGCCGGCGGCCTGCTCGATCACGCTGATGAAGCGCTCCAGCTCGACCGGCGTATGGTTGCCGAGGTTGAACACCCGGTGCGGCACCGGACCGTCGGCCGGATGCGCGAGGGCGCCGAGGATACCCGACACGATGTCGGAAACATGTGTGAAGTCGCGCTGCATGCGGCCTTCGTTGAATACGTCGATCGGCCGCCCGGCCAGCACCGCGCGCGAGAACAGCAGCGGTGCCATGTCCGGCCGGCCCCACGGGCCATACACGGTGAAGAAGCGCAGGCCGGTGGCATGCAGGCGATACAGCTGCGCGTAGGTGTAGGCCATCAGCTCGTTGGCCGCCTTGGTCGCCGCGTACAGCGAGCGCGGCTGGTCCACGCGCTGGTCCTCGGAGAACGGCGGCGTGGCCGAATCGCCGTAGACCGAGCTGCTGGAGGCATAGACCAGGTGCTGCACGCCACGGTGGCGGCACAGTTCGAGCATGTTGACGAAGCCGACCAGGTTGCTGTCGACGTAGGCGTGCGGGTTTTCCAGCGAATAGCGCACGCCGGCCTGCGCGGCCAGGTGGATCACCGCAGTCGGCTTCACCTCGTCGAACAGTGCCGCCAGGCCCTGCTGGTCGGTCAGGTCCAGGGTGCGCAGGTCCAGCGCCGGGCACAGCGCAGCCACGCGGTCGCGCTTGATCTGCGGGTCGTAGTAGTCGTTGAAGTTGTCCAGGCCGACCACGGGCTGGCCGGCCTCGAGCAGCGCGCGGGCGGTGTAGGCACCGATGAAGCCGGCAGCGCCGGTGAGCAGGATGGTCATGACAGGGGCCTGGAAACGAAGTTCAGGCCCCTGATGTTACCGGTCTCAGAACAAACCGAAACGCTTCTTCGCCACGTTGTTGCGGCCGGGTTCGATCACGTCCTGGATGTTCTTCGCATCGAAGCGGTCGAGCAGCGCCTCGGCGCCCTTCCTCAGCTTCAGGTCCATCTCTTCCGGGTACAGCGGAACCAGGCTCATGAAGCTGATGGTCCTGCCGTCCTCCAGCACCAGCGTGGCGAAGTCCTCCGGGGCGGTCACCGGCGACAGCACGATGGCACCATCGAAACCCACGCCCGGCGCGTAGGGCTCGCTGGGATGGCCGTTGGGAATGGTGTGGCCGAAGCCCAGCCAGGTGTCGTACTCGTGCGGCAACCGTGCCATGCCCTTCAGCAGGCGCACCGGCCAGTAATTGCGCTCGTCCTCGAAGGCGTCCTGGGAGATCGGCCAGTCGGCCGGCAGGGTCACCATCAGTTCCATGTAGCGCGGCACGTCCGCGTCCACCTCGGCGGGCACGGTCATCGGCAGGTCGCTCATGCCGGAGGTGACCAGGCGCAGGTACGGGCAGTGGTCATTGGCCGGCACCACGTGCACGTCGATGTGCACCAGGTCGGAGATGATCTCGTGGAAGACACCGGACACCGGGCCCAGATGGCGTTCGAGGTGGGCGCTGATCGCCTCGATGTGCTGTTCTTCGCCGATGGCGGGCACGAAGTCCTTTTCGCGGCGATGTACCAGTATCTGGGTGCCGTCCGGGCTGACGTCCTCGTATTCGTTGCTCATGTCCTGTTCCCTGGATGAGGCCACGGACCGGAGAGCAGTGCATCCCCGGCACGCGCGGCGGTGCGTTCCCTGTCATCTGCAGGACGCGGCGGGAACAGGCCGCACCCCCTGGCGCTGCGCCGGGCTCAGCCCTGGCGCGTACGCAGCTTTTCCAGCACGCCGTCCAGGGTATCCAGGTCGGTGTAGTGGATGATCAGCTTGCCCTTGCCGCCCCGGCCGTGGTTGATCGCCACCTTGGCACCCAGTGCTTCGGACAGTTCGGTTTCCAGCGAGGCGATGTCGGCCTGCTGCACCTTCGGCGTCGCCACCGGGCGGTTGCTCGGCACCTTGCCGGCCGCGAAGGCCTGCGCACGGCGCTCGACCTCGCGCACCGACCAGCCTTCATCGGCCGCTTCCTGCGCCAGCTTGCCAGCCAGCTCGGGAGCCAGGGTCAGCAGCGCGCGGGCGTGGCCCATTTCCAGGCGGCGGGTTTCCAGCAGCAGGCGGATCGCCACCGGCAGCTCCAGCAGGCGCAGCAGGTTGGACACCGCCGCGCGCGAGCGGCCGACGGCCTCGGCGGCCTCGGCATGGGTCAGGGTGAACTCGCTGATCAGGCGCTGCAGCGCCTCGGCTTCTTCCAGCGGGTTGAGGTCTTCGCGCTGGATGTTCTCGATCAGCGCCATCGCGATGACCGTGCGGTCTTCCAGCTCGCGCACCACCACCGGCACTTCGTCCAGGCCGGCCAGCTGCGATGCGCGCCAGCGGCGCTCACCGGCGACGATTTCGTAGTTGCCTGCCGGCAGCTGGCGCACCAGGATCGGTTGGATCACGCCCTGCGACTTGATCGAGTCGGCCAGCTCGGAGAGCTTGCCCTCGTCCATCTCGCGGCGCGGCTGGTACTTGCCCGGCTGCAGCTGGCCGACCGGCAACTTGCGCAGCACTTCACCCGGCAGCGGTTCGATCACCGCAGTGGTGGCCTGCACCTGGCTGACCGCGCCTTTCGGGCCCAGCAGCGCGTCCAGGCCACGGCCGAGGCCTCGCTTCTTGGCTGCCGGCTTGCTGCTGGTCATCAGACGGTCTCCACGGCCTTGGCGGCCTTGTTGCGTTCGTTGTTGCGGCGGATGATCTCGCCGGCCAGGCCCAGGTAGGCCACGCCACCGCGCGAGGCGCGGTCGTAGCCGACGATGCTCTGGCCATGGCTGGGTGCCTCCGCCAGGCGCACGTTGCGCGGCACGATGGTGCGGAACACGCGGTCGCCGAAGTGCTCGGTGAGCTCGGCCGACACTGCGTTGGCCAGGTTGTTGCGCACGTCGAACATGGTGCGCAGCACGCCTTCGATCTCCAGCGCCGGGTTCAGGCTGGTGCGCAGGGCTTCGATGGTTTCCACCAGCGCACTCAGGCCTTCCAGTGCGTAGTACTCGCACTGCATCGGCACGATCACCGAATCGGCGGCGGCCAGCGCGTTGAGCGTCAGCAGCGACAACGCCGGCGGGCAATCGATCAGGATGTAGTCGTACTCGTCGCGGATCGGCGCCAATGCGCGCTTCAGGCGCTGCTCGCGCTCGCTCTGGCCCATCAGCTGGATCTCGGCGGCGGTCAGGTCGATGTTGCCCGGCAGCAGGTCGTAGCCTTCGGCGGTCTGCACGCGCACATCGGCGGCGCTGTTCTCGCCCAGCAGCAGATCGCAGGTGGAGGCCGCCAGCTCACGCTTGTCCACGCCGCTGCCCATGGTCGCGTTGCCCTGCGAGTCCAGGTCGACCAACAGCACGCGCTTGGGTGCGTTGGCCAGGGAAGCGGCCAGGTTGACGGCGGTCGTGGTCTTGCCGACGCCACCCTTCTGGTTGGCGATGGCGATGATGCGGGCCATGCGGGTGTGCCTCGTCGACGGATGGTTGGGACCGGTCATTATGCGTACAACCGGCCCCTTGCGGAAATCGTGGATCGCCAACCCGTTGTTCCACAAAGGGCTGGCGGCGAAAATCAGGGACCTGTAACGGTGACCAGGTGGCGTTCGCCGGCCAGGCCGGGCACGCTCAGCGGGGTCACCTCACGCACCTGCCAGCCAGCCGGCAGTTCCGCGATCTCCTCATGCGGGTAGACGCCCTTCATGGCCAGCAGCACGCCACCGGGGCGCAGCAGATGGCCGCCGACGCGGACGATGCCAGCCAGGGTATCCATTGCGCGCGCGGTCAGCTGGTCGTAACGACCGGCCTCGTCCAGCGCTTCGGCCCGCGATTCGGCCACGCGGGCGTTGCCCAGGCCGAGCTGGCGCACGGCCTCGCGCATGAAGCGCGCCTTCTTGCCGTTGCTCTCCACCAGGGTGACCTGCAGGCCCGGGCAGGCGATCGCCAGCGGGATGCCGGGCAACCCGGGACCGGTACCGAGGTCGGCCAGGCTGCCATCAGCCACGAACGGCTGCATCGCCAGCGAATCGAGCAGGTGGCGGGTAACCATCTCCTGCGGGTCGCGGATGGCGGTGAGGTTGTAGGTGCCGTTCCAGCGGTGCAGCAGGGCCAGGTAGCGCAGCAGCGGCGGCGCCAGCGCGGCGTCCAGGCCCATGCTGGCCAGGCCCTGTTCCAGCGTGGCAGCCACGCTGGCGGGAAGTGGGTGTTCGCTCATGTCGACATTATCGCCGGTTTTGCGCGCTGATTCCCCGCTTCAGTGCGGATACCAGGCCAACGCCGCACGGAACTGGCCGGTGGCCTGCCATTCGTGCAGGTGCCAGCGCGCGGCCTCGCCCAGTTCCGGGTCGCACCAGCGCAGGTGCAGGGCGCCATCGGCCCCCGGCGCCAGCTGCAGGCGGTGCAGGCCGAACGAGATGCCCTGGCCGTGCGCCTTCAGGATGGCTTCCTTGACGCACCACACGCGGAAGAACCAGTGCTCGCGGTCGGCCTCGTCCAGGCGTTCCAGCCAGGCCACCTCCTGCGGGTGGAAGAAGCGCCGCACGATTTCCAGAAGACGCGGCCGCGGCCGCAGCAGTTCCAGGTCTACGCCCAGCCGCACGCCTTCGCCCAGCGCCACCAGCAGCACCTCACCGCTGTGGCTCCAGCCGGTCCCGTAGTGGGCCAACGGGCCGCTCAGCTCCGGCCGGCCCTTGTCGTCACGGACCAGGGGCAGCGTCTGCGGATCGGTGCCCAGCGCCTGCGCCAGTACCTGCCGGGCCTGCGGTTCACCGCGCTGGCCCGGCACGTGCGGACGCCGCCAGACCGTTACCGGACCGAAGCGCCACGGGCCGTCGAGGGTGGCTGGCAGGCTCATCCGCACGCGCCCATCACGCAATTGCACGACGGGTTCACGGCCGTGCGCGTCAACTGGTCACAGTTTCCCACCGGAGGTTCGATCATGGGCATCATCATCTGGCTGATCGTCGGCGGCATCGTAGGCTGGCTGGCCAGCATCATCATGAAGCGCGATGCCCAGCAGGGCATCATCCTCAACATCGTGGTCGGCATCGTCGGCGCGCTGATTTCCGGCTGGCTGTTCGGCGGCGGCATCAACGAAGCGATCACCATCCGCACCTTCCTGTTCTCGCTGATCGGCGCGGTGATCCTGCTGGCGATCGTCAACCTGTTCACCCGCAAGAGCATACGGTGATCCGAGGGTAGCGTCGGCCACTGGCCGGCAGATGTTCCAGAACGGGCCCGGCAATCGTCGGGCCCTGTTCGTTCAACCGATCTGCACCCAGGCCGGCGCATGGTCGCTCGGGCGTTCCCAGGTGCGCGGCGCGCGGTCGATGCCCGAGGCCACCGCGCTGCCCTTCAACGCATCGGAGACCAGGGTCAGGTCGATGCGCAGGCCCAGGTTGCGGCGGAAGCCGGCGGCACGGTAATCCCACCAGCTGAAGGTGCCCGCCTCGTCGTTGTGCAGGCGGAAGCCATCGTGCAGACCCAGCTGCAGCAGCTTGTTGAGCGCGCCGCGCTCGGCGGTGGAGGTCAGGATGTGGTTGTCGTTCCACACCTCCGGGTCGTGCACATCGCGCGCGTCCGGGGCGATGTTGAAGTCACCCATCACGATCAGCTTCGGATGCCGCTGCAGTTCTTCGGCGATCCAGGCATGCACCGCCTCGAGCCAGCGCAGCTTGTAGTCGTACTTGTCGGTGCCGATGTCCTGGCCATTGACCACGTACAGGTTGATTACCCGCAGGTCGCCGAAGGTACCGGCAATGACGCGCTTCTGTTCGTCCTCGAAGCCGGGAATGCCGATCTGCACGTCCTGCGCCGGCTCACGCGACAGCAGCGCCACGCCGTTGTAGGTCTTCTGGCCGGCGAACACGCTGCGGTAGCCGGCGGCGATCAGCGCAGAATCGGGGAACTTGTGGTCCTCCAGCTTGGTTTCCTGGATACCGACGATGTCCGGGCCGAACTCCCTGAGCCACTGCTCCAGGTGCGGCAGGCGGACATTGAGCGAATTGACGTTCCACGAGGCGATCTTCATGCAGGCATTCTACCCGGGCCAGCTTTGGTAGACGCCAGCCTTGGTTGGCGCACGGCCCCCGCGTGCCAACCAAGGCTGGCACCCACCGGTAGTGCCGGTCGCTGGCCGGCAACTGCAGGGTCTTGCCGACGGTCCATGCGGTTGCCGGCCAGCGGCCGGCACTACCGAAGCAGCAGCTTCAACAACCCCGCAATCTTCGAATACGGCGGCCGCAGCCGGTCGCTGGCCGCCCAGCGCGACTGCCACAGCACCGGCAGCCGCTTGCTCATCGCATCGAACCCGGCCCGGCCGTGGTACGCGCCCATGCCGCTGGCCCCTACCCCGCCAAACGGCAGGCCATCGGCGGCGAAGTGCAGCAGCGTGTCATTCACCGTCACCCCGCCGGCCACCACCTGGCCGAGGATGCGCTCCACCGCCGCGCGGTCGTGGCTGAAGGGATAGAGCGCCAGCGGCCGGTCGCGGGACAGCACGTCCGCCAGCGCCGCCTCCAGATCCGGGTAGGCCCGCACCGGAAGGATCGGGCCGAAGACCTCCTCGCGCATCAGGTCCAGGTCGTCCGGCGGGTCCAGCACCACGGTCGGCACCAGCAGGCGCTCGCGGTCGGCGCGCGCGTCATCCACCTGCGCCAACGGAATCACCGGCACCCCGCGTTGCCGCGCCTGTGCCAGATAGCCCTGCAGGCGCCGGTACTGACCTTCATTGATGATGCGGGTGTAGTCGTCGGCATCGCTGAAGTCGCCATAGCGCTCGCGCACCTGCTGCTGCAGCGCCTGTACGAATTCGCGCTGGCGAACGGTATCGATCAGCACGTAATCCGGCGCGATGCAGGTCTGGCCCGCGTTGAACCACTTGCCGGTGGCCAGCCGCGCAGCGGCTTTGTCCAGCGGGAAATCGCGACAGACAATCGCCGGCGACTTGCCGCCCAGCTCCAGCGTGACCGGTACCAGATGCTCAGCCGCGGCGGCCATCACCTTGCGGCCGACCGCCGTCGAACCGGTGAACAACAGATGGTCCAGCGGCAGCGAGGACACCGCCGCCGCCACATCCGCCCCGCCCTGCACCACCGCCACGCGATCGGGCGGGAACACACTGGCCAGCAGATCGGCCAGGAATGCACTGGTGCGTGGTGTGTGTTCCGAAGGCTTCAGCAGTACGTGGTTGCCCGCAGCGATGGCGGTGGCCAAAGGCACCAATGCCAGCGTGACCGGGTAGTTCCAGGGCGAGATCACCCCGACCACGCCCAGCGGCGTCGGCCGCAGCTGCGCGCGCGCTGGCCACAACTTCCATCCCGCCGATGCCCGCTGCGGCTTCGACCAGCGCCGCAGGTGGCGACGCAGGTGGTCGATGGCCGACAGCACGCTCATGCCATCGGCCAGTTTCGATTCAACGCGGGCGCGATGGCCGAAGTCTTCGGCGATGGCCTGGGCCATTTCGTCCAGGCGTGGCTTCAGCGCCTCGCGCAGGCGGCGCAGGTCAGCTTCGCGCTGGTCCAGCGACGGGCGCTGCGACTGCCAGGCGCTGCGCAGGGTGTGCAGGAGGGCGGGGAGGTCTTCCGGCGTAGTGGTGGTCATGGGCCGACTATACGGGGTGCTGCGCAACCCAATGGTAGTGCCGGCCGCTGGCCGGCAACCTCATGAATCTCCGCGGACATAAAGCCGTTCCCGGCCAGCGGCCGGCACTACCGGAATGCGAGCCGAGTGGGCACACCCCACAAACAGAAAGGCCGCGGTCTGCACCGCGGCCCCTGAAACCCGGTGAGTGCCGACCGTTGGTCGGCACACCGGTTACTTGGTGATATCCACGTCCTTGGTCTCACGCAGGAACAGGCCGCCGATCACCACCGACATCAGCGCAATGATGATGGGGTACCACAGGCCGTAGTACAGGTTGCCGGTACCGGCCACCAGCGCGAACGAGATCGCCGGCAGGAAGCCACCGAACCAGCCGTTGCCGATGTGGTACGGCAGCGACATCGAGGTGTAGCGGATGCGGGTCGGGAACAGTTCGACCAGATAAGCGGCAATCGGGCCGTAGACCATGGTCACGTAAAGCACCAGCAGCCACAGCATGAAGATGGTGCCGGCGATGTTGATGCGGGCGCCATCAGCCTTGGCCGGGTAGCCGGCGGTGGTCAGGGCGGTCTTCAGTTCCGCACCGAATGCATCGGCCTTGGCCTTGCCTTCTTCCTTGGTCAGGCCAGCGGCCTCATACGAGGTGACGCTGGCACTGCCCACGTTCACCATCGCCAGCGAACCGGCGGCAGCGGGCTGTACGTCGTACGGCACACCAGCCTTGGTCAGCGCGGCGGTAGCCACGTCGCAGGAGCTGGTGAACTTGCGCAGGCCCACCGGATCGAACTGGAATGAACAGGTGTTCGGATCGGCGACGACCAGGGCCGGCGAACTGCTGCGGGCTTCTTCGATGGCCGGGTTGGCGAAGTGGGTCAGGCCCTTGAAGATCGGGATGTAGGTAACAGCCGCCAGCAGGCAGCCGGCCAGGATGATCTTCTTGCGGCCGATACGGTCGGACAGCCAGCCGAAGAAGATGAAGAACGGCACGCCCAGCGCCAGCGCGGCGGCGATCAGCAGGTAGGAGGTGGTGGCATCGACCTTCAGCATGCTGCTGAGGAAGAACAGCGCGTAGAACTGGCCGCCGTACCAGACCACGGCCTGGCCGGCTGCAGCGCCGAGCAGGACCAGCAGCATCAGCTTCAGGTTGCCGCCCTTCAGGCTGTCACGGAACGGGGTCTTGGAGCCCTTGCCCTCGGACTTCATCTGCTGGAACAGCGGCGACTCGCTCAGCTGCAGGCGGATCCATACGGACACGCCCAGCAGCAGGATCGAGACCAGGAACGGAATGCGCCAGCCCCAGGCTTCGAAGGCCTCATTGCCCAGGAAGTAGCGGCAGGCCAGGATGATCAGCAGCGACATGAACAGGCCGAGCGTGGCGGTGCACTGGATGAAGCTGGTGTACAGGCCGCGCTTGTCATCCGGCGCATGCTCGGCCACGTAGGTGGCGGCACCGCCGTACTCGCCACCCATCGCCAGGCCCTGGGCCAGGCGCAGAATGATCAGGATCACCGGTGCGGCGAAGCCGATCGAGGCGTAGTTGGGCAGCACGCCAACCAGGAAGGTCGAGATGCCCATGATCAGGATGGTGACCAGGAAGGTGTACTTGCGGCCGATGCGGTCGCCGAGGCTGCCGAAGAAGGCCGCGCCGAACGGACGCACGAAGAAGCCGGCGGCAAACGCCAGCAGGGCGAAGATCATGCCCGTGGTTTCATTGACGCCGCTGAAGAACTGCTTGGCGATGATGGCCGCGAGCGAGCCGTACAGGAAGAAGTCATACCACTCGAAGACCGTGCCGAGGCTCGAGGCGAAGATGACCTTCTTGTGGCCCTTGGTCAGGGTGCCCGCTTTATGTGCGGTGCTGGGTGTACTGGACATGGGACGCTTCCCCTCCGAAGCAATCGTTGTTGGTGGGTGCCGACCGTTGGTCGGCACCCCATCTCGGTAGATGCCGACCTTGGCCGGCACTCCATCTCGGTAGGTGCCGACCTTGGCCGGCACCCCATCTCGGTAGATGCCGACCTTGGCCGGCACCCCATCTCGGTAGGTGCCGGCCGCTGGCCGGCACGCTCTTAGAAGCTGTACTTCGTGGTGAACTGCAATCGGGTGATGTCACCCTTGTTGCCGTTCTCCACTTCGCGACGGCCGTACATCAGTTCGGCGCCGATATCGACCTTGGGCAGCGGCGAATAGAAGATGTTGCCGCGGATGCTCTGCACGCTCTTGGTCACCAGCGGGCCGAGGATGCTGTCGTTGTCGTAGTCGCTGCGCGCATAGATCAGGTTGGTGCGCAGCTTCGGTGAGAACGCATGCCGCCAGCCCACGTAGCCGGCCAGCACGCCGGTCGGGTTGAGCTCGTCGCGGGCCACGTCGTAGGCACTGTCGGCGGTGATGCCCAGACCGATGTAGCGGGCGATGCCTTCGCCGCCGGTCAGCTGGTAGTGCAGCGAATCGCTGTCGCCCATCACCCATTTGCCGCCCAGGGTCAGGCCGCCAGCCACCTTGTCGGCCTTGGCGCCGGTGGCCTGGTTGTCGACCTTCAGCTGACGGACGATGCCGCCGACACCGAAGGTGCCCCAGTCACCCTTCCAGCCATAGCGCAGGGTCAGGTCAGGCAGGCTGCCACGGTCGGAGTTGGCGCTGGTGTTGGTCCAGGCGCCGGTGACCGGGTTGCGGGTACCGGTAAGGGTGGTGGTTTCCGGGTTTTCCAGCGCGACGCTGAAGCCACCCTGGGTGTAGCGCACCTGGGCCTGGCGCACGAAGATCACGCCGTCGGTGGGCCCGACGAAGTCGACCGCTTCGGGCAGCGCGGCCGCGTCCATGAAGTTGGACCAGGTCTGGCCGGCCATCCAGTTGTTCCAGTACATGTAGGCATGACGCAGGGTCACGCCGTAGGTATTGGTGGCGGTCTGGTTGCCCAGCGAGTTGCCGAA
Source organism: Stenotrophomonas sp. YJH_SMC_80 (assembly GCF_059372495.1). Classification (NCBI taxonomy): domain Bacteria; kingdom Pseudomonadati; phylum Pseudomonadota; class Gammaproteobacteria; order Lysobacterales; family Lysobacteraceae; genus Stenotrophomonas; species Stenotrophomonas sp. YJH_SMC_80. The sequence goes on along the minus strand of NZ_JCAFVP010000006.1, from coordinate 30,634 downwards.
GAAGTCCATCTCGAAGAACGCACCGGCCTTGTTGCCCGATTCGCTCACGTTGTCGATGCCCAGGTTGAAGCGCGAGAACTTGGCATGGGCGTTGAAGTCGGTGCCCGAACGCTTGCCGCTGCCGCCGGCGCCTTCCACCGGGGTCTGGCCCGGCAGGTATAGCGAGCGGCCGGTGGCGTCGTCGGCCAGCTGACCATCGCTGGTCTGGGTGGCCAGGAAGTCGGCCTTGATGAAGCCACCGATCTTGACCGTGGTGCCCGGCGCCGCGCCCGGGGTGATGGTGGTGACCTGGATCGGCTGCTTGCCGGCCGGCACCGAGGCGACCGGCTTCTGCCCGGCCTGCACCGTGCGCACTTCGGTCACCGCCTGCTGGGTCTGGCTGATCTGGGTCTGTTGTTGTTGCTGCGAAGACAGCAGCAGCTGGACCTGGCGTTCCAGTTCGGCAACGCGTGCTTCCAGCGCTTTCTCTTTGGCGGTCTCAGCGAACGCCATGCCCGGTGCGACCAGGGCGACCAACAGGCAGGCCGCCAAAGGTGTGCGCACGGCTTTCAACGTACGGTGGCTCATGTTGCCCTCTCTCCCAAGTGGCAAGGTGATGCCGCGCGTGGGGCACGGTCGAGCCGAGACTGCGGGGCGATTATGTATAGCGGCTATTCGCCATTGGTCGAACCCGGCCCTGCTGGGCGCTCACTTTCGACCATGGTCTAACCAGAGTGGTGACGCGGCCGGGGGTGGATGGGGCAAACTGAAGGGGATCGGTCGCTGCGATGCTGCGACCGCACATACAAAGTCAACGTGCAAGTGAGGGTGCCATGGCTGATATCTACCCCGTCGATCCGCAATTCGCCGCCAAGGCACGCATCGACAAGACGTCGTACGAACAGCAGTACCAGGCTTCGGTGACCGACCCGGATGGTTTCTGGGGCAAGGCCGCCGAGCGCCTGCAGTGGATGCGCAAGCCGACCAGGATCAAGAACGTCAGCTACGACCTGTCCGACTTCCACATCAAGTGGTTCGAAGATGGCGAGCTCAATGCCAGCGTGAACTGCCTGGACCGCCAGCTGGAAACGCGCGGCGACAAGACCGCCCTGCTGTTCGAGCCGGACGGCCCGGATGCACCGGCCCGGCATGTGACCTATCGCGAGCTGTACGGGCGCACCTGCCGCCTCGGCAACGCGCTGCGCAACCTCGGGGTCAAGAAGGGCGACCGCGTCACCATCTACCTGCCGATGATCGTCGACGCCGCGGTGGCCATGCTGGCCTGCGCGCGCATCGGTGCGATCCACTCGGTGGTGTTCGGTGGCTTCGCACCGAACTCGATCGCCGACCGCGTCAGCGACTGCCAGAGCAAGCTGATCATCACCGCCGACGAGGGCCTGCGTGGTGGTCGAAAGATTCCACTGAAGGCCAACGTCGATGCCGCGCTGAAGCTGCCGGGCACGAACACGGTTGAAACCGTGCTGGTGGTGCGCCACACCGGCGGCGCGGTGGACATGCAGGCCCCGCGCGACCGCTGGTTCCACGATGTGGTGGACAGCCAGCCGTCCACCTGCGAACCGGAACGCATGAACGCGGAAGACCCGCTGTTCATCCTCTACACCTCCGGTTCCACTGGCAAGCCGAAGGGCGTGCTGCACACCACCGGCGGTTACCTGCTGTACGCGGCCTACACCCATGAAGCGGTGTTCGACCTGCGCGAGGACGACATCTACTGGTGCACCGCCGACGTCGGCTGGGTCACCGGCCACAGCTACATCGTGTACGGGCCGCTGGCCAACGGCGCGACCTCGCTGATGTTCGAAGGCGTGCCGAATTACCCGGACACCTCGCGCTTCTGGAACGTCATCGACAAGCACAAGGTCAGCATCTTCTACACCGCCCCGACCGCCATCCGTGCGCTGATGCGCGAGGGCGACGAGCCGGTGAAGAAGACCTCGCGCGCCTCGCTGCGCCTGCTCGGCAGCGTCGGCGAGCCGATCAACCCGGAAGCCTGGCGCTGGTACTACGAGGTGGTTGGCGGCAGCCGCTGCCCGATCGTCGATACCTGGTGGCAGACCGAAACCGGCGGCATCCTGATCTCGCCGCTGGCCGGCGCGATGGATCTCAAGCCGGGATCGGCCACCCTGCCCTTCTTCGGCGTGCAGCCGGCGCTGGTCAATGCCGATGGCGAGATCCAGGACGGCCCGACCGAGGGCAACCTGATCATCCGTGATTCCTGGCCGGGCCAGATGCGCACGGTGTACGGCGACCACCAGCGTTTCATCGATACCTATTTCCGCACCTACCCGGGCAGCTACTTCACCGGTGACGGTTGCCGCCGCGAAGAGGACGGCTATTACTGGATCACCGGCCGCGTCGACGACGTGATCAACGTGTCTGGCCACCGCATCGGCACCGCTGAAGTGGAAAGCGCGCTGGTTTCGCACCCGAAGGTGGCCGAGGCGGCCGTGGTCGGCTTCCCGCACGACGTGAAGGGCCAGGGCATCTACGCCTACGTCACCCTGGTGGCCGAAGAGGCACCGAGCGACGAGCTGCACAAGGAGCTGATCGCCTGGGTGCGCAAGGAGATCGGCCCGATCGCCACGCCCGACCACCTGCAGTGGGCGCCGGGCCTGCCGAAGACCCGTTCGGGCAAGATCATGCGCCGCATCCTGCGCAAGATCGCCGAGAACGCGCCGGACCAGCTCGGCGACACCTCGACCCTGGCTGATCCGTCGGTGGTGGCGTCACTGGTGGACGAGCGCAAGGTGCGCTGATGTACGACCGGGGTCGGATCCCTTTCCGCAATGAAAGGGCTCTGACCCCATCTGCTTTCCCCCACGGTTCCCCCCGACCATGACCACCCTCCTGATTGCCGATGACCACCCGCTGTTCCGCGAAGCCCTGCGCGGCGCCGTGCAGCGGGTCATCCCCGGCGTGCAGCTGTTCGAGGCAGACAGCGTGGAAGCGCTGTATGCGCTGGCCGACCAGCACAACGACGCCGACCTGGTCCTGATGGACCTCAACATGCCTGGCGCACAGGGTTTCAACGCGCTGGTGCACATGCGTTCGCTGCACCCGCACCTGCCGGTGGTGGTGGTGTCCGCGCGCGAAGAAGCCACGGTGATGCGCCGCGCGCTCGACCACGGCGCGCTGGGCTTCATTCCGAAGTCTGCGGATTCGGACACCATCGGCCACGCACTGGGCACCATCCTCGATGGCGAGACCTGGGCGCCGCCGGAAGCGCACAACGTGCCGCCCACCGAGCGCGAGGAACGCGAAGTCGGCCAGCGACTGCGCGAGCTCACCCCGCAGCAGTTCCGCGTGCTGCAGATGCTGGGCGCCGGCCGCTTGAACAAGCAGATCGCCTACGACCTCAATGTCTCCGAAGCGACGATCAAGGCCCACGTCACCGCCATCCTGCGCAAGCTGGGCGTGACCAACCGCACCCAGGCCGTGCTGATGGCCGGCAAGCTGGCGATCGACGACGACGCCATCGTGCTGCCGCCGGAAGAAGATTGAGGTAGTGCCGGCCGCTGGCCGGCAATCGCCTTCAGCCCCTGAAATCACCCGAAACCGCTTCGGTAGGTGCAAAGCTTGCTTTGGCACGCTCTCGCCGTTGCGCATGCCGGCCAGCGGCCGGCACTACCCGGCACCGCTGCGCTCGCGATATAGCCATCGCTATACAAACCAGCCCTGCCTGCGCGTTTCGCTGGAAATGCGCCACGCGCGAATCGCGATGCTAAGCTTCGCGTCCCCTTGGGGAGTAGCCGGATTCCTTCGCAGGAATCGTCCACGTCAACATACTCGGCCAGTGCGCCGTGGCGTGGACAACCATGATGGTTGGCGAGACCAGCGGCCCGCGCGCGCAACGTCAGGTTGGGCGCGAGCGCGAGCCGTGCGTCCGTCCTTGCCCGACCTCAGCCGCTGTCCATGTCCCCCATTTCGATCCTCCTGATCGGCTTTGCCATGTCCACCGATGCCTTTGCCGCCGCGATCGGCAAGGGTGCGGCCATGCGCAAGCCGGTGTTCCGCGATGCACTGCGTGCCGGCATCATCTTCGGCGTCATCGAGGCGATCACGCCCATCATCGGCTGGCTGCTCGGCCGCGCCGCGCTGCAGTACGTCGAAGCCTTCGACCACTGGATCGCCTTCGGCCTGCTCGGCGCGCTGGGCATCCACATGATCTACAACGGCCTGCGCCCGGACAGTGCTGACGAAGACGAAGACCCCTCGCAGCACCACGGCTTCTGGAAGCTGGCGTTGACCGGTTTCGCCACCAGCATCGATGCGATGGCGGTGGGCATCGGCCTGGCCTTCATGGACGTGCATATCGGCGTGATGGCCGCGGTCATCGGCCTGTGCACGCTGACCATGGTCACCGCCGGCATCATGCTCGGCCGCGTGCTGGGCAGCATGGTGGGTAAGCGTGCCGAGATCATCGGTGGCGTGATCCTGGTGATCATCGGCGCGACGATCCTGTACGAGCACCTGCACGGCGTGGGGTAACGCTTCCGCGATTACGTGGTTGCCGGCCAGCGGCCGGCACTACCTGACGTCACATCCACGCATGGCGTGGATCTACTGCCAGGCCGATGAAGCTTGGGTAGATGCCAGGCTTGCCTGGCATGGTTTCACGTCGTGGTTGCCGGCCAGCGGCCGGCACTACTGCGCGTCGCGCAGCGCGCCGAGGAAGGCGCGCAGCGAGGCCGGCTTGATCGGCTTGGTCAGCACGCGATAGCCACGCTCGCGCGCCATCCGCTTCAGCTCGTCGCGACCATCGGCGGTCAGCAGCGCACCCGGCAGCGGGTAACCGGCGGCTTCGCGCAGGGCCACCAGCGCGTCCAGGCCATCCATGCGGTCGTGCAGGTGGTAGTCGACCAGCATCACCTGTGGTCGTTCGGCCACCTTCTCCAACGCCTGATCCACCGTCGATGCCGTGATCACCTGCACCTGCCAACGGCCGAGCAGTGCGCGCATGCCGTCGAGGATCTCCTCGTCGTTGTCCACGCACAGCACGCGCAGGCCCGCCAGCGAATCGCTGCGCACCGGCGCGGCGACGGCCTGTACCGGCGCGGCCAGTTCGGTGTAGCCCGGCAACGGTGCGACCCGCGGCAGGATGATCGAGAACATCGATCCCTTGCCGACCCGGCTGCGCGCATTGAGGCGATGGTCAAGCAGGCGCGAGATGCGCTGGCAGATCGACAGGCCCAGCCCCAACCCCTGCTCACCCCAATCGAACGGTTGCTGGTAGCGGTGGAACTCGTCGAAGATCTGCCGCATGTGGTGCTCGGGAATACCGGGGCCGGTATCCCACACCTGCAGTTCCACCTCGTCGCCACGCTGGCGCACGGCCAGCACGATGCGGCCCTGGCGCGTGTAGCGCAGCGCATTGGCCAGGAAGTTCTGCAGCACGCGGCGCAGCAGGCGGCGATCACTGCGCACCCATGCCGGTCGCGCGAACAGGTCCAGGCGCAGGCCACGGCCGGCGGCGACCGGGGTGTACTGCGCGGCCAGCTCACGCATCAACGCACTCACGTCGAACTCGCCGATCACCGGGTGCAGGCCACCGGCATCCAGCCGAGACACATCCAGCAGGCCATCGAGCAGCTCTTCGGCCGCACGCAACGACGCATCCACACGCTCGGCCAGGTGCTTCTGCTCATCGCTCACGTGATCGCTGTCGCGCAGCGCGGAAGCGAACAGGCGTGCGGCGTTCAGTGGCTGCAGCACGTCATGGCTGATCGCCGCCAGGAAGCGGGTCTTCGACTGCTGCGCGACCTCGGCCTCATGCGAACGCTCGGCCACGCGCTGTTCCAGCGTTTCGTTGGCTTCCAGCAGGGCCTTTTCCGCGTGCTTGTAGTCGGTGATGTCGTTGTAGCTGGTCACGTAACCGCCGCCGGGCAGCGCCTGGCCACGCATCTCGATCACCTTGCCATCGCTGCGGGTGCGCTCGAACACGTGCGGTGACCCCGCGCGCATGTAGCCGATGCGTCGGTTGATCTGCACTTCGATATCACCCTCGCCCAGCTCGCCGCGCTCGGCGTTGTAGCGGATCAGGTCGGCCACAGGGCGACCTACGTAGAGCATGCCGTCGGGGTAGCCGAACATGTCCTGGTAACGACGATTCCATGCGGTCAGCCGCATGTCCGGATCGACCACGCTGACCCCGGCGCTGATGTTCTCCAGCGTGGTCGACAGGATCTCGCGGTTGAAGCGCAGTTCCTGCCCGGCTTCGTCCAGCACCGCCACCACTTCGCCCAGGTCCATGCCCGAGCCGCGCAGCAGGCTGGTCAGCAGCAGGCGCGCCGAGGCCGCACCAATCGACGCGGCCAGCAGGCGTTCGGTGAACTGCACCCACGGCCGGTCGGCCGGCGCCGAGGATTGCAGCTCGCGGCCCAGCGACTGTGCCTGCTCGAAGAACGAACGCCGCGCATGGCGCTCGCCGACCACGCGCGAGGCAAGTGCCAGCAGGTCGCCCACGTGCACATGACCGGGCCAGCCACCGGCCACCGACGGGCGCTCGGCATACGGGTCGAGGAACGGCGCGGCGCGCAGCCGCTCGTCCACACCGGGCCGCCAGCGCGCGGACACCAGCATCATCGTCGCCGCATTGACCAGCAGCGACCAGAACGTGCCATGGGTCAGCGGGTCCCAGCCGGTCATGCCGAACAGCTGCTGCGGGCGCAGCCACTCGATGCCGAACGGGCCGTGCTGCACCCAGCCAGCATCGACCCAGCCGGCCATGGTCATCGCCGGCAGCAGCAGCGTGTACAGCCAGGTGGCGAAGCCCAGCAGCATGCCCACCTCGACACCACGCCGGCTCGCGCCGCGCCAGTACAGGCCGCCGATCAGCCCCGGTGCGAACTGCGCCACCGCTGCGAACGCCATCAGGCCATACGAGGCCAGCGTGCTGTCGTTGCTGCTGGTGCGGTAGTAGCTGTAGGCCATCAGCGCCAGCAGCAGGATCGCCAGGCGGCGGATCCACAGCACGCGCGAGGCGACGTCGGCGGCCTCCTGATGGTCGCCACTGCGACGCAGCAGCACCGGCATCACCAGATCGTTGCTGACCATGGTGGCCAGCGCGATGGACGAGACGATGACCATGCCGGTGGCGGCGGAGAAGCCGCCCACATAGGCGATCAGCGCCAGCGCGTTGCGGCCTTCGGCCAGCGGCAGGGCCAGCACCATCGAGTCGTCGGCGACGCTGCCGCCGGTGCCGAACAGGGTCACGCCGGCGGTGGCGATCGGCAGCACCATGCCCGAGATCAGTACCAGGTAGCCACCGAACATCCAGCGCGCGCGGCGTACGTCGCGCACGTCACCGCACTCGACCACGGCCACGTGGAACTGGCGTGGCAGGCAGATGATGGCCAGGAAGCTGAGCAGGGTCTGCGAGATGAAGCCCACCGGCGGCAGGCCGGTGAACAGCGTATGCACCGACTCGACGACCGCGTCGGTGCGGTTGCTCAGCCACAGGTAGGCGAACACGCCCACGGCCAGCATCGCCAGCAGCTTGATCACCGATTCGAAGGCGATCGCCAGCATCATGCCGTGGTGGTGCTCGGTGGCGTCGACCTGGCGGGTGCCGAACAGGGTGGCGAACAGCGCCATCAGCAGCGCCACGTACAGCGCCGGATCGGTGAAGAAGCCGGTCGGGCCGCTGTTGCCGGTCAGCACCTGCAGGCTCATCGCCACCGCTTTGTACTGCAGGGCCAGGTACGGGATGATGCCGATCAGGGCGATGATCGCCACCAGCGCCGCCAGCCGCCGCGAGCGGCCGAAGCGCGAGGAGATGAAATCGGCGATGGAGACCACGTTCTGGCTGCGGGCGATCAGCGCCAGGCGTTCGATGATGCGCCAGCCGAACAAAAGCAGCAGCAACGGACCGATATAGATCGGCAGGTAGCCGATGCCGTTGCGCACGGCCGTACCCACCGCGCCGTAGAAGGTCCACGACGAGCAGTAAACGGCCAGCGCCAGGCTGTACACCACCGGCCGCAGCCACGGCCGATCGGGATACATCGGCCGGCGGTCACCCCACCACGCCACGCCGAACAGCAGCGCGGCATAGGCAACCGAGACCAGCAGCAGGATCCAGCTGGAGACCACGCGTGCATTTCCGTCGGAACAGGGGCCAGTAGATCACGACCGTTGGTCGTGAGGGTAGGTCATGGTGGTGGGTCACGACCGTTGGTCCGTCTGGTGGGTCACGACCGTTGGTCGTGACGGGGACATCCGTGCCCACTGACAGTGGGCACCTACCGGGAATCAATGGGCACCCACCAGGAAGCGGTGGGCACCTGCCAGGTACCGGCGTTATTGGGCCGGCACGCCCATTTCCTTCAGCAGCTCGGGCGCCGGGTAGACCTTGGCCAGCAGCCAGCGCAGGTAGCGCATGTCCACGTGCACGGCGCGCTTGTAGCGCGGGTCGAACCACCAGCTGGCGCTGACCGATTCCCAGTTGCTGTCGAAGTTCAGGCCGATCAGTTCGCCATTGGCGTTGAGCACCGGCGAGCCGGAGTTGCCGCCGGTGGTATCCAGGTTGGTCAGGAAGTTGACCGTCTGGGTCTTCAGCGCCGGGTCGCCGGTGCTGCCGAAGTCACCCTTGGCAATCGCCGCCAGCAGCGGCTTGGGTGCATCGAACGGATAGGCGTTGGTGTTCTTCTCGACAATGCCGGCCACGGTGGTCACCGGCGAGTAGGTCACGCCGTCGCGCGGGTGCAGCGCCTCCACCTTGCCGTAGCTGATGCGCAGGGTGCGGTTGGCATCCGGGTACACGGCGCGGCCCTGCTTGGCACGCCAGGCGAACAGCGCCTGCATGTAGGCCGGGCGCAGGCGCAGCTGCTCGCCTTCGCGGGTCTTGCTCTCGTTCTCGATGCGCAGCTGCGCGGCCACCAGCGGGCCGGCCACGGCGATCAGCGGATCGGCGGCCAGCGCCTTGCCTTCGCGTGCGGCAGCGAAGCGCGACAGGCGCTGCGCCTCGTCACCCAGCTGGGTGCCCGCATACAGGGTATCCAGCGCCTTGGCCAGCTGCTGCGGGGTACGGCCAAAGGCCGCGTCGAACTCGGCCACGCGCTGCGCGTCCGGCAGCTGCTGGTAGCGGGTCAGCAGGGTGGTCAGCAGCGCCTTCTCGACCTCCGGTGCGTAACGGCGCTGGACCTGCTTGAGCACGCCTTCGATCATCGCCTGGTCGCGCTGCTGGTAGCCGCTTTCGCGCTGCGCGTCCGGCTTGGCCGATTCGATGCGCAGGCGCTCCAGCAGCAACGCCGAACGCAGCAGCTGGCTCTGCGCGGCCATCTGCTCCAGCAGCAGGTCACGCTCGCCCACCGCCGCGCCCTGCGACAGGTTGGCCAGCAAGGCCTTGATGTCGCCCTGGTACCTGCGGTCGGTGGCAGCGAGCATCGCCGTCTCGTCGGCGGCACGCTGGGCCTTGGCGTCGCTGCGCAGCAGGCCTTCCAGCTCACCGGCAGCGCGCTTGCGGTTGTTCTTCAACGACTGCAGCTGCGAGGCGTAGCGGGTGCGCGCCTGTGCATCCTTCGCGCTGGCGGCCTCGATGGTGTCGATCATCTGCTGGAACACCGATACGCGGCGCGGCAGCACGGTATCGATCTGGCCAGCGAATTCGGCCGCGGTACGATGGCGGTAGGTGATGCCCGGGTAACCGGCCAGCATCGCGTAGTCGCCTTCCTTCGGGCCTTCCACCGACATCTGCAGGTGTGCCGGGGCCTGGTAGGGCACGTTGTCCTTGCTGTAGGCGGCCGGCTTGCCGTCCTTGCCCACGTAGGCGCGCAGCAGGGTGAAGTCGCCGGTGTGGCGCGGCCACATGAAGTTGTCGATCTCGTCGCCGTAATTGCCGATCGCACGCGGCGGCGCGTACACCAGGCGCACGTCGCTCAGTTCCAGCTGGGCGATCCGGTAGAAGTCGGTGCCGTAGTACATGTTGGCCACCGAGCAGCGCACGCTGCCGTCCTTCTCGCACTCGGCCACGATCTGCTTGCTGGCCGCATCGACGGCATCGAAGTAGGCGCGGCCGGTCTTGCCACGCGCCTGCGCCAGCACCTGGTCGGTCACCTTGTCGAAGCCGACGGTGACCAGCACGCGGAAGTCCGGGTTGGCCGGGCGCTCGTCGGCACGGCCGTTGGCGATGAAGCCACCAGTGATCAGGTCGTGCTCGGGCGAGCTGTTGTACTGGATCACGCCCATCGCCACGTGGTGGTTGGTCAGCAGCAGGCCGTCGGCGGACACGAACGAACCGGTACCACCACCGGCGCGCACCACGGCGCTCAGCGGCGGCGCGGTGACATTGGCCAGGTCGGCCGGATTGCCCTTGAAACCTGCGGCCTGCAGCGGCTTGGCCAGCTCCGGCAGCTGCGTCGGCATCCACATGCCTTCATCGGCGTGGGCACCGGCGGCGAGGGTCAGGCCCAGGGCCAGGGCGGTGGGAAGGGCTTTGCGTGGTGACATGAGGCAATCCGGTACGACTGAACAGCCCGGGACCATAGCCCGTGGGGCCGGATGGGGCAACGGCCGATGGTTGGGGCGACGCGCACGGTAGTGCTGGCCGCTGGCCGGCAATCCACGTAACTCAGGAGATACGGTGCAGCTGCCGGCCAGCGGCCGGCACTACCGCAGCGACGCATGGCGTGGCTCTACTTCTCCCGCCGCCAGTTGATCGAACCCCGGTTTTCCACCGTGCTCGACTCCACTTCCACGTCGAAGCCGCGACGCAGCAGGTACTTCAGCGTGATCACCGAACCGGCACCGACCAGCGACACGCCGTAGCCGACGTACAGCTTGGGCGAGATGTACTTGCCGACCCCGATCACCGAGCCGCCCAGCGCGCGCGACTGGCTCACGCCGGCATCGTCCAGGCCCAGCTTGGCGCCCAGCTGCGACGCCAGCAGGCCGCTGCCAGCCGAGAGCGCCGCCGAGGCCGCGTTGACCTGCTGGGCCTGGTCGCTGCTGGCACCGGTCAGGCTGCGCCCCAGCACCAGGTAGGCCAGTGCCTCGGACTGCGACATCGCCGGCTCGGACCAAACGTCCGCGCGCGGCTGCTGTGCACGCCCGGTCACGTCGATGCCGGCGGTGACATCACCGATCCGGCGCTCGGCACGGATGTTGATGCGCGGGTCCGACACCGCGTTGTAGTTCCAGGTGAGGTTGCCACGGGTGATGGTCAGGTCCTGCCCATACGCCTTGTAGCGTCCACTCACTTCCAGCCCGCCATTGGCGGTCATTTCGCGACCAGGTTTGGCCCAGACCTGCATCTTGCCGGTCAGTGCGCCCTTCAGGCCGAAGCCGGTCATCTTCACCTTGTCACCGAGGCTGACGGTCAGGTCCATGTCCAGCGGCGAGGTGCGCGACTCTTCCGGATCGGCCGGATCGAGCACCACCACGTCCTCGGACACCGAGGTGCCGCGGTCCAGGCGCTCCAGGTCGATGTCGGCCTCGGGCACGTGCACGGTGCCACGCAGCTCCATCGCCGCCTTGGCCAGGGTGAAGTCGAGGTTGGGGTTGGCGACGATGCGCAGCTCGCTGGTGTTGGACAGCAGCACGTTCTCGCCGTGGATCTTCAGCTGCAGCGGCTGTGCATCGCCGAACCACGACAGGCCACCATCGACATAAAGCGTGCCCTGGCCCGAGTTGGCCTGCGCGGTGATCTTTGCCGAACCGTCGGGCTGGGCCACGAAGCTGCCCTTGCCCTGGTCGAAGGTCAGGCCCAGCGCGGGGAATTCGCCCTTGAAGTTGCTCAGCTGGGCGTCACCGCCCAGCGATGGCTGGCCGCGCGTACCGCGCAGGCTGACGTGGCCCTCGATCAGGCCGGTCGGGCGCACGATGTCCGGCGAGAACAGCTCCAGCCAGTACAGCCGCGACATGTTGAGGTAGAGCTCGCCGTTCAGCGGCGCACTGGCCTCCCAGCCGGTCTGCATCCTGGCATCGACGAAGCCGTTGCCCTGGAAGCCCATGCCCAGGTAGCCCTTGATGCTGGCCGGGGTCATGTCGAGCTTGAGCGAGAACTGGTCATAACGCACCAGCTCGCCGCGGGTGGTATCCCCCACGGTGTTGCGGTTCTCGCCCAGGCGCACGCCGCCTTCCTTCGAGCGCACCTCTACATGGCCTTCCCAGGCATTGCCGCGCGGGCGGATCTGCGCGTCCAGGCTGACATCGCCACGCAGGTAGATGCGGCGGCCGGACTGCGGCGGCAGCCACGGCTGCACCAGCGCCAGCGGCAGCGCATCACTGCGCACCACCAGGCCCTCACGCGGCCAGTTGGCCTGTGCGCACAGCGCGCCGCTGCTGGCCGCGGCCAGGCAGGCTTCGGACAGGGTGTAGGTGCTGCCGTTGATCGCGAACGCCGCCGGTGCACGCAACGACCAGGCATCGCCCTTCACCGGTGCGATACGCAGCGACGCCAGTTCGCCGCGCCACTGCGCGCCCTGTTGGCGGACGCTGCCCTGCAGCTCGATCGCACCCATCTCGTTGCGGGTCTGCGCGGCCAGGCGCAGGTTGGAGACACTGCCCTGCGCATCCACGTTCAAGCGTTCCAGCAGCATGCCGGCGTTGACCTGCTGGCCCTGCACCGCCAGCGTGCCGCTGTCGCCGCGCCATGGCAGGTGGCCCTTGATGCTCACGCTCTCGGCGCCGTAGCCGTCCCAGTTGAGGTTGTTGCCGACCAGGTCGGCGGTGATGTCCGGCGCATCGCGCGGGCCCTTCACCTGTACCTGTCCACGCAGGCCGCCATCGGCGCCGGGCAGCAGATCGCTCAGCTGCAGCGGTTCGAAACGCGCGTCGATGTCGAGGCGGTCGCCGACCTTGCCCGACGCGGTCACCCGGCTGCTGCCCAGCGACAGCTTCAGGTCGCCCTGGCCCTGCGCGCCCTGCAGCGCGAACTTGCCCTGTGCGTCGAGATTGCGCTGGCGGAGGATGCCCTTCAGCGAGGGCAGGTCGACGGTGGCTTCCAGCGTGCCGGCGGTGCCCGGCGGCGCGTTTGCCGGCGGCGGCAGCTGGCGGCCCTTGGAGGCCAGGTTGCCGGACAGGCGGCCGTTCCAGCCCGGCACGAAATAGCCGGGGTCGAAGTCCTTCAGCGTGGCCTTGGCATCCCAGTCCAGCTGCGGTGCCCACGCCACCTGGCCTTCCACCTGCAGCTGCCCACCCGGCGTCTGTGCCTGCAGCTGGTGGATCGACGCGGCCTGGTCATTGCCGCGTACGTCGAACTGCAGCTGTGCCTTCTGCTTTTCGCGTTCGACATCGGCACGGCCGGTTGCGGCCCACGCCTTCAAGGTACCGGCCAGGCCGAAGCGCGCTTCCTTCAGGGTGACCGGCACCGGTGCGCTGCCGGCCGTGTTCGGATCGGGCGCCGGCACGTAGGTCAGGTCATGGGCGACCACCGAGAAATTGAGTTTCTGCTGGTCTTCCTGGCTGAAGTCGGCGGTGCCTTCCAGCCGTGCCTCACCGCCAAGCCCTTTCACCAGCAGGGGCGACACCTTCAGCACCTGGTCCTGCAGCGACACCACCGACGGTGCCAGCTCCAGCTCCTGATCACCCTGCTTCACCTTGCCACGCAGGTTGGCGTTGCCGCCCTTGCCAGCCGCGGTGAAGTCCAGTGCGAGTGGTGCGATCGCCGAGCTGGCCAGTGCCGGCGACAGCAGCGCCAGATCCAGTTCGTCGCTGCGGATGCTGGCGCTCCAGCTCGGATCGGTGCGGCCATCGAACACCAGCATCGCGTGCAGCGGCTTCGGCGCGCGCCCGGCTACGGCCACTTCCATGTGCGCCAGGTCACCGCGTGCCACCAGCCCCACCGTCGCTGCGGTACGGCCACGCGGGGCCGGCAACACTGCGGTGACGGTCACGTCGGTGTCGTAGTCCTTGGCCGGGATGTAGCGGCCCTGGGCGGTGAAGTTGCCCATGTCGCTGTCCACGACCAGTTTGTGCGCCTGGAACTCGCCATTGGCGATCTCGATGCCACCTCGCACACGGCTGATGTCGATCACCGGCTCGTTGGCCTGGCTGATGCGGAAGCCGTCGATGGCAATGGCATCGGCCTGGATCGCCAGCGGCATTTCGATCTGCGGCAGCGAATCGGGCCACGACGGCAGCTTGAACGGCTCGTCACTCTTGGCCAGGTTCAGCGTCGCGTTGGTCAGCTCCAGCTTGTCCAGCAGCAGCTTGCGGCCCAGAAGCGGGCGCAGGTCCGGCTCCAGGTGCGCGCGCTCGGCGTGGAAATGGATGTCGTCGTAGCGGAAGTCGACGTTGTACAGGGTCAGCGGACCGGCCACCGGGCCGTCCACCTTGTCCCAGGTGAAGCTGGCGTCCACCGGCAGCCGCGCCACCACCTGTGCCAGCAGCACATCGCGGCCGGCCACGGTCTGCAGCAGCCAGTACACCGCCAGCAACGCCAGCAGCACCAGGCCGATCACGCCCACGCCGGACCACGCCCAGAAGCGGCGGCGGCGGTAGAAACGCACGCGCGGCGGCGGCGTGTTCGGGGTGGGTGCGGGCGTGCTCACAGGTCCGCTCCGATGTTGAGGTAAAGCTGGAACTGCGAATCCGGGTTGTTCAGGCCATGCGCGATATCCACGCGCACCGGGCCCACCGGCGATTTCCAGCGCACGCCGAAGCCGACGCCGGTGTGCAGATCAATGGTGTTGTCGAATGCGCTGCCGGTATCGACGAACACCGCCGCGCCCCACGGGCCGCCATTGAAGTAGTGCTCGTACTCGGCCGAGCCGATCACCAGGTTCTTGGCGCCCAGCGCGTATTTGTCGGGTTTGGGTGTGCGCGGGCCGACTTCGCGGTAGGCGTAACCGCGGATGCTGCGGTCACCGCCCGCGAAGTAGCGCAGGCTCGGCGGCATCGCCACCAGATCGCTGGTCCAGGTGGTACCCCCCTCGCCGCGCAGGATCAGGCGGTTGCTTTCACCCACCGGGATGTACCAGCGCAGCACGGCGTTGGCCTGCACGAAGCTGGTGTCCGAGCCGGCACCTTCAACGCCGGCACGCATCGTCGCAGTACCGCTGATGCCCTTGCGCGGGAACATCTCGTCGTCGACGTTGACGTAGTCGGCAACCATCTGCGGGTACACCAGCGTCGAGGTGTTGTAGACGGCATCGGTGAATTCAGTGCCGGAGGCATAGCGCCAACGCTCGCGCAGTGCGTTGATCGAGGCGATCGCGGTCCAGTGCTCGTTGATCTCGCCGCTGCGGCTGGCGATCAGCTTGAAGTTGCGCAGGTCGATGTAATCGGTCTGCTCGTCATACGCACTGGCGGCGAAGGTGTACCAGCCGTCAAGCCAGTTGAAGGCGGGGATGCGGTAGCTGGTCACCAGGCTCTTGCGCTTCTGCGCATAGTCCAGCTGCGTGTTCATCTTGTGCCCGCGGTTGTTCAGGAACCGCCGCTCGATGCCGCCGCGCACACCCGGGCCACTCTCGCTGCCGTAGCTCAGACCCGCGGTATAGATGGTGCGCTTGGCGCGGGTCAGCTTCACATCCACCGGCACTTCGCCGTTGGCATCGGCCTGGTCGGGCCGTGGCTGGATGTCGATCACGCTGAAGTAGTCCAGCTTGGTCAGCGACTCGCGCAGCCGGTCCAGCTTGCCCTCGTGGAAGTAGCTGCCCTGTTCCCAGTACACCAGCGGGTCGAACAGCTTGTCGACGAAGTAATCCTGCTCGAAACGCACCGGCCCCATGTTGTAGCGGCGGCCGCTGTCCCAGGTCAGGTCGATGTCGGCTGCGTTGTCGGCGCGGGTGATCTGCACCTGGCGCTGGGTGTAGTCGGCATCGAAGTAGCCACGCTCGGCCAGGCGACGGGTGATGGTGATCTTGCTGGCTTCGTACTGCGTGTGCTCGAAGCGCTGGCCCTTGCGGGGCTTGAACGCGGCCAGGTCGTCCTGCAGGTACTGGTCATACATCGCCGGCCCGGTGATGTCGATGTGCTCACGGCGCACGGTCACCGGGGTGCCCTTGTCGACATGGATCAGCACCCGCACATGCTCGTCCTCGCGCGGCGCCTCGACCTTGATCACCGGGTTGTAGTACCCGAAGGGTTCCAGTGCCTGGCGGGTCTGCCGCTCGGCCTGCGACAGCAGGTACTCCAGGCGCGATTCGCCCTGTTCCTTGCCGATCGTGTCGTACAGCGACAGCGATTCCTGGATGTTCTCGATGATTGCGGCGTCGTCGCCCTTGTCCAATCCCTTGATGTCCACCTTGTCGATGGTGCCGCGCGCGTGGGCCACGGAGGTGGCGGCCAGCGACAGGACCATCAGCGGCAGGGCGTATTTCTTTGGCTGCATGCGGCACAGCATACCGACCGAAGGTGACGATGCGAAATGCATCACGTCATTCGGGATCGGTTGTTAAGTGGCGGTCAAAATACGCGCCTTTGTGGCGATCCTCGTGATCGCAGCCGAGGATGCCGGCATCGTGCGCGATGCCGGCGATGACCCCGATGGACATCCGCCGACGGTGTTCCGGTAGTGCCGACCGCTGGCCGGCAATCCACAGGTCGATGCGATGCGCGGTGGCAATGCCGGCCAGCGGCCGGCACTACCGATACGGGCATCAGCTCGACAGATGCTCGATCGCTGCCACCTTGCCCAGGCGCTCGCCCAGCATCGTCAGCAGCGCCAGGCGGTTGCCACGCAGCGCCGGATCTTCCGCATTGACCATCACGCCATCGAAGAACGCGTCGACCTGCGGGCGCAGGCGGGCCAGGCGCGCCAGCACCGCCACGTAATCCTTCTGATGCAGGCTGGCGCCGGTGTCGTCGATGGCCGCAGTGACCGCTTCAGCCAGCGCGCGCTCGGCGTCTTCCTGCAGCAGCGCCGGGTCGATCTGGGCCGGAATGTCGGCTTCAGCCTTGCGGAGGATGTTGCGGATGCGCTTGTTGGCCGCAGCCAGCGCCTCGGCTTCCGGCAGCGCGGCGAAGGTGCCGATCGCGTCCAGACGGCGGTCGAAGTCATACAGCGAGACAGGCTTCAGTTCGGCCACCGCATTGAAGTGCGTGGCTGGCACGTTCTTGTCGCCGTAATAACCCTTCAGGCGGTCGAGGATGAAGTCGTACAGCTCGCCGACGTCGGCCTGCACGTTGCGTGCGGCCAGGCCGGCGTTGGCGCTGGCCAGCAGCGCGCGCAGGTCCAGCTCGAAGCCGCTTTCGATGATCGTGCGGGCCAGGCCCAGCGCATTGCGGCGCAGCGCGAACGGATCCTTGTTGCCGGTCGGCTTCAGGCCTGCGGCGAAGCCGCCGGCCAGCGTGTCCACGCGTTCGGCAATGGCCAGTACCTTGCCCAGCGGCGACAGCGCGATGTCATCACCACCGAAGCGCGGCTGATAAGCCTCGTCGATGGCCAGCGCCACCTCGGCCGATTCGCCACCGGCCACGGCGTAGTGGCGGCCGGCGATGCCCTGCAGCTCCGGGAACTCGTTGACCATGCGCGACTGCAGGTCGTTCTTGGCCAGTTCGGCAGCCCGCCTGGCCTGCGCGGCATCGGCACCGACCTGGGGTGCGATCACTTCGGCCAGTGCCGCCACGCGCGCCACCTTGTCGGCCACGCTGCCCAGCTTGGCCTGGTAGGTCACCGTCTTCAGCCCCTCCCCCATCGACACCAGGCCCTGCTTCAGGTCCTCGTCGAAGAAGAACTTGGCATCGGCGAAACGCGGACGGATCACCCGCTCGTAGCCCTTGGCCACTTCGGCCACGTTCTTCGATTCGATGTTGGCGATGCCGATGAACTTCTCGGTCAGCGTGCCTGCGGCATCCAGCACCGGGAAGAACTTCTGGTTGATCTCCATCGTCTCGATCAGCGCTTCCTGCGGCACCGCCAGGAACGCGGGCTCGAAGCTGCACAGCACCGCCGATGGCCATTCGACCAGGTTCACCACCTGCTCCAGGTTGTCGTCGGTGATGCGGGCGCTGCCACCGGCCTTGGCCGCAGCGGCCTCGACCTCGGCGACGATGCGCGCGCGGCGCTCGCTCGGGTCGACCAGCACGAACGCGGCGCGCAGCGCTTCAACGTAGTCCTGCGGCTGCGCCAGCGACACCGCCTGGTCATGGTGGAAGCGATGGCCACGGCTGACGCGGCCGGCCTGCAGGCCGAACAGTTCGGCCTCGACCACGTTGGCGCCGTGCAGCAGCACCAGCCAGTGCACCGGGCGCGCGAAGCCCCAGGCGTGGTCGCCCCAGCGCATCGGCTTGGGAATCGGCATCGCAGCGATCGCCTCGCGCAGGATCTCCGGCAGCAGGCTGGCGGTGCTCGCGCCCGGGGTCACCGCGCGGTGCACGAAGCGCTCACCCTTGTTGTCGGTGGTCTTCTCCAGCGCGGTCCAGTCGATCCCGGCCTTGGCGGCGAAGCCCTGCAACGCCTTGGTCGGCTGGCCTTCGGCGTCCAGCGCAATGTTCAGGTACGGGCCCAGCACTTCGCTGTGCTGCTCCGGCTGTTCCAGGCCGACGCCCGGCAGCAGCACGGCCAGTCGGCGCGGGGTCGACAGCGGGCGCGCATCGCCCAGTTCCAGCGCGACGCCGCGCTTGCGCAGGCCTTCGACGACACCGTCGAAGAACGCCTGGGCCAGGCCCGGCAGCGCCTTGACCGGCAGTTCCTCGGTGCCCAGTTCGATCAGCAGGGGGGACAGTTGGCTCATCGGTTCGATCCTGTGGTGGGGGCGCAGCGCGCAACGCGTCCGGCGCCCCGGGTAGTTGATGAAAAGCGGGTCGGTGCGGGAGGGCCGTCAGGCCTTCTTCGCGCCCGGGAAGCCCAGCTTCTCGCGCTGTTCGTAGTACGCCTTGGCCACCGCCTGGGCCAGCGCGCGCACGCGCAGGATGTAGCGCTGGCGCTCGGTCACGCTGATCGCACGGCGCGCATCCAGCAGGTTGAAGGTGTGGCTGGCCTTCATCACCTGCTCGTAGGCCGGCAGCGGCAGGTTCACTTCCACCAGCTTCTGCGCCTCACGCTCGCAGGCGTCGAAACGGTGGAACATTTCTTCCACGTCGGCGTATTCGAAGTTGTAGGTGCTCTGCTCCACCTCGTTCTGGTGGTAGACGTCACCGTAGGTCACCGGCTGGCCGTCCGGGCCGTAGGTCCAGACCAGGTCGTAGACGTTGTCGCAGTTCTGCAGGTACATGCACAGGCGCTCGAGACCGTAGGTGATCTCGCCCAGCACCGGGCGGCATTCCAGGCCACCGGCCTGCTGGAAGTAGGTGAACTGAGTCACTTCCATGCCGTTGAGCCAGACTTCCCAGCCCAGGCCCCACGCGCCCAGCGTCGGCGATTCCCAGTTGTCCTCGACGAAGCGCAGGTCGTGCACCAGCGGGTCGATGCCCAGTGCCTTCAGCGAATCCAGGTACAGCTGCTGGATGTTGTCCGGCGCGGGCTTCATCGCCACCTGGTACTGGTAGTAGCGCTGCAGGCGGTTCGGGTTCTCACCGTAACGGCCATCGGTCGGGCGCCGCGACGGCTGCACGTAGGCCGCATTCCAGCCTTCCGGACCGATCGCACGCAGGAAGGTGGCCGGGTGGAAGGTACCGGCGCCCACCTCCAGGTCGAGCGGCTGGATGAGCACGCAGCCCTGCTGGGCCCAGAACTGGTTCAGGGTCTGGATCAGGCCCTGGAAAGTGATCGGAACGGTCGGGGTCGCGGACATGCGTACGAGTCTTGGCCGGCAAGGGGGTGCGCTAGTATAACGGCCGACCTGCGGGGCATTCCGTACCCGGGAGGAGCAGGCAGATGGAACATCGGCTGCCGGCAGGCACGCCCGGCGAGGCGGACGGCGTCCCACTGCCCTGGGGACGGCTGCATTTCGAGCAGATTGCCTCGGCCCTGACCGCCGATGGGCTCGTGGCCGAGCAGGACCGCGAGCGCATGCGGTTTTCCGCACAGGGCGCGCGCAACGCCAGTGAAGTGCATCCGCTGGTACTGCTGTCCAACCTCAAGCTGGCCGCCACCGGCGGCGGCGAACTGACCCTGGAACGCCTGACCGAGTGGCTGGCGCAGCGCACCGGCAGCCGTTACCTGCGCATCGACCCAACCCGGGTGGACGTCGCTGCGGTGACCGCGCTGGTGTCGCATGCCTACGCCCGCCGCCATCGCTTCCTGCCGCTGGCGGTGGATGCCGAGCGCGTGCTGGTAGCCACCAGCGAGCCGCTGGTGCAGGAATGGCGTCGTGACCTGCAGCACCTGACCCGCCGCCGCATCGAGCTGGCGGTGGTCAACCCGCTGGACCTGCACCGCTACACCATGGAGTTCTACGGGGTGACCCGCTCGGTGCGCGGCGCCCGTGGCGATGTGCGCGGCGAGGCCAGCACCACCCTGCCCAGCTTCGAGCAGCTGGTGGAGCTGGGCCGCACCGGCGACGTCAATGCCGACGACCAGCACATCGTGCACATCGTCGACTGGCTGCTGCAGTACGCCTACGAACAGCGCGCCTCGGACATCCACCTGGAGCCGCGCCGCGAGATGGGGCGCATGCGCTTCCGCATCGACGGCGTGCTGCACAAGGTGTTCGAAGTACCGCCGGCGGTGATGACCGCGGTGGTCAGCCGTATCAAGGTGCTCGGCCGCATGGACCTGGCCGAGCGTCGGCGCCCGCAGGATGGCCGCATCAAGACCCGCTCGCCGGGTGGCCGCGAGGTCGAGATGCGCCTGTCGACCATGCCCACCGCCTTCGGCGAGAAGTGCGTGATGCGCATCTTCGACCCGGATGCCGCATTCAAGAGCATCGACCAGCTCGGTTTCAGCCCGCAGGAGGCCGCCGGCTGGAATGCGCTGGTCGAGCGCCCGCACGGCATCGTGCTGGTCACCGGCCCGACCGGCTCGGGCAAGACCACCACCCTGTATTCCACGCTGAAGCGGCTGGCCACGCCGGACGTGAACGTGTGCACGGTGGAGGACCCGATCGAGATGATCGCGCCCGAGTTCAACCAGATGCAGGTGCAGGCCAACATCGACCTGGACTTCGCCAGCGGCGTGCGCACCCTGCTGCGGCAGGACCCGGACATCATCATGATCGGCGAGATCCGCGACCTGGAGACCGCACAGATGGCGGTGCAGGCCTCGCTGACCGGCCACCTGGTGCTGTCCACCCTGCATACCAACGACGCGCCCTCGGCGGTCACCCGCCTGCTCGACCTGGGCGTGCCGCATTACCTGCTGGCCAGCACCCTCAACGGCATCCTCGCCCAGCGCCTGGTGCGCACGCTGTGCCCGCACTGCAAGCAGCCGCACAGCCTCGGCGCGGCCGATTGGGCGGTGCTGGCTGATAGCCATGCTGCATATCCAGATGCCGCCACGCCCTGTCGGCCGGTCGGTTGCCTGGAATGCCGGCGCACCGGATTCCTCGGCCGCATCGGCCTGTATGAGTTGCTGCCATTGGGTTCGCGGCTGCGCGGGCAGATCCGCGCCGACATGGACCTGGCCGGTTTCACCCGTGCCGCGCGGGCTGAAGGGCTGCGAACCCTGCGCCAGGCCGGGCTTGAAAAGGTGGCGCAGGGGCTGACTACAATCGAGGAAGTCCTGTCAGTGCTGCCGCCCCCGGATGAACCCAGCCCCGTTCCTGATCCTTGAAACCGGCCGACCGGTGCCGTCATTGCGCCGCTACGGGCGCTTTCCGCACTGGATCCGCGTCGCCGCCGGGCTGGAAGAACACGAGACGGTGGTGGTCGATGTCGAGCACGGTGGCGCCCTGCCCGACCCTCATGCCTTCGCCGGCGTGCTGGTGACCGGCTCGGCCGCCTTCGTCACCGACCATGCCGACTGGAGCGAGCGCAGCGCCGCGTGGCTGCGCCAGACCGCCCACGACGACCTGCCGGTATTCGGCATCTGCTACGGCCACCAGCTGCTGGCACATGCGCTGGGTGGCGAGGTGGCCTACAACCCGGCCGGCCGCGAGTCCGGCACGATCGAACTGGAACTGCAGCCGCAGGCCGCGCAGGACCCGCTGTTCCAGGGCCTGCCGCAGCACTTTGCCGCCCATGCCACCCATCTGCAGACCGTGCTGCGCGCGCCCGATGGTGCCGAGGTGCTGGCCCGTTCACCGCTGGATGGCTGCCATGCCTTCCGCTGGGGCCGCCAGGCCTGGGGCGTGCAGTTCCATCCGGAGTTCGCCACCCACCACATGCGTGGCTACGTGCGTGCCCGCGCCGACTGCATCGGCCGCCACGGCGGCTGCGCCCGCAGCATCGAGCGCGCGGTCAGCGCCGCGCCGCTGGCCCGCCAGCTGTTGCGGCGCTTCGTCCGCCAGGCACGGCTGTCTTCAGCCCAGCCGGTGGCAAAACAGGGATAATCGGCGGCACGGGCAGCCGCCCGGCCCCCTCCTGTCCTTCCCGGATGTCCATGAAAGAGATTCGCAAGCTGCCGGCTTCGGCGGGCGCCCAGTGGTTGCTGGATACGTTCTCCCTGTACCGGCGTGCGCCGCTGCAGCTGGCCCGGATCGGCCTGACCTGGCTGCTAGTGAGCTGGGTGGTCACCTTGTTGTCGACGCTGATTCCCGGCGCCGCCGGCATGGCCGTGCAGCTTATGACGCTGGCCATTTCGCCGATCATGTTCGGCGGCATGCTGTATGCCGTGGGCGAGATCGATGAAGGCCGCCCGGGCCTGGCCTCGCACCTGCTGCAGCCGATCCGCGACCACCGCGTCAGCCACCTGCTGGTGCCGCTGGCGATCCAGGTGCTGGCGGTGCTGCTGCTGGGCGCGCTGCTGTTCCTGATGATCGGCCGCGAGGGCTTCACCGCCTTCAGCGAGGTCATGACCAAGATGGAAGAGATCAGCCGCAGTGGCCAGCAGATCAAGCCGGATGACGCGGCCGCGCTGGTCGCCAACCTGCCGGCCAAGCGCATCGCGCTGTGGATGCTGCTGGTGTTCCTGAGTGCGGTCGCGCTGTCGCTGGCGATGTTCACCCAGCCGGCACTGGTGGTGTTCGACAAGCAGAGCGGCATGCACGCGCTGCGCCTGAGCCTGCAGGGCTGCATCGAGAACATCGGCGCGATGATCGTGTTCGCCGCGCTCGGCCTGATCGCCGCGTTCTGCATGTACATCCTGTTCGTGATCGTGATCCAGATCGCGATGCTGATCGGCGGCCCGCTGGCCGCCGCCTTCATCGCCCAGCTGGTGCTGACCACGGTGCTGATGCCGCTGTATGTCGGCGCGGTCTACGCCGCGTGGAAGCAGATGTTCGTGCACCGTGGCAGCCGCGCGGCGCCGCCGATCCCGACCACGCCGACCTCCAGCGACGTGTTCCACGCCTGACCAGAACGCAGGTAGATCCACGCCATGCGTGGATAGAAAAGGGGACGGATGGGATTAAGTCGTTAAAGGCAAAAACGACTTAATCCCCTCCGTCCCCTTTTTGTCTTTCAGGCGGCGGGCTTCTTCACTACCGACGACGGCACCAGCCAGCGTGCGGCGTGGATACCCAGCTCGTACAGCAGGCACATCGGAATCGCCAGCATCAGCTGCGATACCACGTCCGGCGGGGTCAGCACCGCCGCCAGCACGAAGATGCCGACGATCGCGTAGCCGCGGCCTTCCTTGAACTGCTGCGGCGTCACCCAGCCCAGCAGCACCAGGATCACCATCGCCACCGGCAGTTCGAAACTGCCACCAAAGGCGAAGAAGATCGCCAGCACGAAGTCCAGATAGGCATTCGCATCCGGTGTGATTGCGATCACGTCCGGGCTGAAGGTGGTGAGGAAGTGGAACACCGCCGGCAGCACCAGGAAATACGCAAAGGCGCAACCGGTGTAGAACAGCAGCACCGATGACACCAGCAGCGGCACCGCCAGGCGCTTCTCGCGTGCATACAGACCGGGCGCGACGAACGCCCACAGCTGGTACAGCAGCCACGGTACCGCCACGAACAACGCGACGAAGAAGGTCAGCTTCAGCGGTGCGAAGAAGGCACCGGCCGGGTTGGTGGCGATCATCGTCTGCCCGTTCGGCAGCTGCGAGACCAGCGGTTCGGCCAGCGCGTTGTAGAGCTTCTGGGTGAACGGCAGCAGCGCCAGCAGCACCACGCCCAGGCCCAGCAATGCGCGCACCAGCCGGCCGCGCAGTTCCACCAGGTGTTCTACCAGCGAGCTCTCGCCGAAATCCTGTTCACTCATGGGTGGCGCTCCGGGCTCTGCGCCGGCGGCGGCGTACCAGCTTCAGCGGGCGTGGCCGAAACCGTCTCGGCGGCACCACCGTCCTGCGCTGGTTCAACGGCATCGGGCGCGGCGCTCATGTGCGGCGGCAGATCCGCGGGCGCCGGTGCACGGACTTGCTGCACCAGGTCATCGCCCTGCTGCTGCGCCTGCTGGGCTTCGCGACGGATCGCTTCACCGCTGGCGCGCAGCTGGTTCTCGGTGTCCTGCATGCCCTGGCGCACATCCTGCATCTGCCGCTTGATGTCCTCGGCCTGCAGTTCGCGCTCCAGTTCCTGTTTCACCGAATCCCATTGATTGCGGGCGCGACGCACCCACAGGCCGGCGAAGCGGGCCGCCTTGGGCAGGCGCTCGGGACCGAGCACCACCAGGGCGACCACTGCAATCACCAGCAGTTCGCTGAAGCCGATATCGAACACCGCAACCGCTCCGGATCAGCGAGCGTTACGGTCGTGCTCGTCCTGCGCGGTGCGCGACGCGTCCTGGCTGCGCGACTCATCGCCCAGCTGCGCGTTCGGCTTGTCCTCGTCGCGCATACCCTTCTTGAATTCCTTGACCGCCGAACCGAGGTCCTTGGCGCCGCTGGTCAGGCGCTTGGTGCCGAACACCAGCAGGACGATGGCCAGCACGACCAACCAATGCCAGATGCTGAAACTGCCCATAAAGACGCTCGTTACGTTAGTGATCAGGCTGTCGAGCATAGCGCACCGGCTGTCAGCCGGCGCGCGTGACGAAAGTCAGTTTCCGCCCAGCGTTTCCGTACGGATCTCGCCGTCATTCACCGGCTGGAAGCCCTGCTGCTGCGGCGGCGGGGTCTGCGGCACGTTCTGCAGCGGCGCGGTGGTGGCCTCAGCCGGCGCAGCCGGTGCTGCCTGAACAGGCGCCGGGGCAGCGGCCGGGGCGGCAGCCGGGCGCGGCGCGCTGCCGCCGTTGCCGCTGCGGTTGTTGCGCGCCGCGTAGGTGGCCTCTTCCAGGCGATCGCGGAAGGCGACCACATCCATCGACGGCGAACCGGCGGCGCGGCCTTCGAAGATCATCCGCGGCGTGGTGTTGCTGCCGTAGGCGTCCAGATTGGCAGCATCGTCGATCTGCAGCACCGCGCCATCCAGGGCGACGCCGGCAAACAGGCCGCGGGCGCGCGACCAGGACCAGATCTCGGCCTTCAGCTGGCCGTCGGTGGCCGCGGCGGCGTTGCGGCCCACCGGACCGGCGGCGACGCCAGCGTCGGCACCCAGCGTGAACTTGCCGTTGACCAGGTTGTCCAGGCTGCGGTCGTTGCGGAACACCAGCACCACATCGGAGGACTGCACGCCGGCCTGGAAGCCGATGCTGCCGCCGGTGAGCTTCACGAACACCGGGTTGGACCAGGCGCCGTTGGGCATGCGCACCGACATCAGGCCGTGGCCACGACGACCGCCAATGACCAGACCGGCCTTGATCGTGTCGGGAATGACGATGACCGCGCGGCCTTCGTCCAGCAATTTATCCGGAATGCCCTGTTCAGGGATTTCCTGGATTTCAGCCAGCACGCGCACGGCATTGCGCGCACGCTGGTCTTCCTGCGGCCCGGCCATGGCCTGGCTGGACAGCAGGCTGGCGGCGATCAGCAGGGCTTGGATCGGGCGACGCATGGCAGGCTCCAGAAGTCAGTCCATAGGAAGATATAGCAAGTGACTGAAATTAGTAGCGTTGTCATGAATCCCCAATGAGCGTTCCCTGCTCACATTGATGCGCGCTATGCCTGCAATCCGAACCCTGCATCCCGGCGCGACACCGGATCGGCGACAATACCGCCCATGCTCGACGCACCCGATACCGCCGTGCTGGCGGTCAACCTAGGCACGCCCGAAACGCCGACGGCCCCCGCCGTACGCCGTTACCTGGCTGAATTCCTGTCCGACCGCCGCGTGGTCGCGATCCCGCCACTGCTGTGGCAGCCGCTGCTGCGCGGACTGATCCTGCCCCTGCGCAGCAGTCGTTCGGCGGCCAAGTACGCCCAGGTCTGGCTGCCCGACGGCTCACCGCTGATGGTGCATACGCGCCAGCTGGCGCAGGCCATGCAGGCCCTGTTGCCGACCCTGACAGTGCGCCATGCGATGCGTTACGGCGAACCGGCGCTGGCCAGCGAGCTCGACCGCCTGGCAGCCGACGGTGCGCGCCGCATCGTGGTGCTGCCGCTGTATCCGCAGTACTCCACCACCACCACTGCCTCGGTTGAAGACCGCGTCGATGCCTGGCAGCGCCGCAATCCTGGCGTGACCGTCAGCCTGGTGCGCGACTATTCGGTCGATCCGGGCTGGGTCGAGGCCGTGGCCGGCTCGATCCGCCGCTACTGGGAACAGCACGGTCGCGGCCAGATGCTGATGTTCTCCTTCCATGGCATCCCGCAGCGCCTGGCCGATGCCGGCGATCCGTATCCGCAGCGCTGCGAGGCCAGCGCACAGGCCATCGCCAAGGCGCTGGAACTGGGCAGGGACGAGTGGCAGATGGGTTACCAGTCGCGTTTCGGCCGCGAGCGCTGGCTGCAGCCGTATGCCGAGCCCAGCCTGTGGGCGCTGGCCGAATCCGGCGTGAAGCAGATCGACGTGGTGTGCCCCGGCTTCGCCACCGACTGCCTGGAGACGCTGGAAGAAGTCGCGCTGGGGTTCACCGAAACACTGGCCGAGCGCGGCGCGACGATGCGCTACATCCCCTGCCTCAACGCCGAACCGGAGCACGCACGCGCGCTTGCGCGGTTGGCCGTGGCCTCGCTGGCATGAGTCTGCAACCGTTTGAACTGGAGGTCGGTGGCGCGCGCGTCGCCGGCCTGCGCAACCACGGCGATGGCCCGCGCGTGCTGGCCCTGCACGGCTGGCTCGACAACGCGGCCAGCTTCGTGCCGCTGGCGCCGCATCTGTCGTCGCTGCAGCTGGTTGCCATCGACCTGCCCGGTCATGGCCACAGCGCGCATCTGCCGGCCGGTGCCAGCTACACCACGGCCGCCGCGATCTGCCACGTGCTCGACGTCGCCGATGCACTGGGCTGGGACCGCTTCAACCTGCTCGGCCATTCGATGGGTGCCGGCATCGCCAGCCTCACCGCCTCGGTCAGTGATCGCGTCGAGCGCCTGGTGGCGATCGAAGCGCTCGGCGGCCTGCGCGGCCCCGAGGAAGAAACCGCCAATCGCCTGCGCGAGCATGTGAATGCCACGCGCGCACTGGCACGCAAGCAGCTGCGCGTGTTCCCCGACCTCGCCGCGCCGATCCGCGCACGGATGATGACCAACCAGCTCAGCGAGCACTGTGCACGGCTGCTGGTCGAGCGCGGCGTGGAACCGGTCGAGGGTGGCTACCGCTGGTGCAGCGATCCGCGCCTGATGCTGCCCACTGCGATCCGTCTCAGCGAAGGCCAGATCGACAACCTGCTGCAGGCCATCGCCTGCCCGACGCAGGTGATCTATGCCGCGCCAGCGCAGTCCTACTACCCCGAGCCGATGCGCAGCGATCGCCTGCAGCACCTGCACGATGGGCGGTTGGCGGTGTTTCCCGGCAACCATCACCTGCACATGGAAGATCCGGAACAGATCGCAGGCGTGATCCTGCGCTTCTTCAGCAACGACAACGCGGGCTGAGCAAAGGTATCCGCGCGCTTCACTCTGCGCGTCTGCGGCCGATACATCAGTTGCGGGCCCCTGCGTCCGCAGCACGCAGGTCCGGTCGGGCCTGCGGCGTGTGTCTGGTTCTGCAAGGAAGTCCGCATGCCTGCTCCATTGCACCGTCACCCACAGGATGTGGCCGCGGTGTCCCGTCTCCGCGTCGCTGATCGCGTCGCATTCCCCGAATTCCCGGCTCGCGCCCTGGTCGCGCACTCCTGCGTGCGCCGCGGCGTGGCCGTTGTCGTCTGCTGATCCAGGAGTCGCCGATGTCCGTTGCATCCTCCCGTCCCCCCGATACCGCCCGCCTGCCGCACCTGCAGCAGCTCGCGCACCGCGCTGACCGCCGCCTGCTGATCGGCAGCGCGGTACTGGCCTTGGCTGGCCTGGCGCTGGCCCTGCGCGGCCCGCAGGTGCAGGCCGCCGCGTTGGCGGCCGTCGCCGTGCTGCCAGCCGCGTGGTTGGGCGGGGCCCAGGCGGGCCGGGCCGTCGCCCGCAACGGTCTGGCGTTGCTGTTGTCGCTGCAGCTGGCCGTGTTGTGCGCGATCATCAGCCTGTCACCGGCATTGCCGATGGCCCAGCTGCTGGGCGTGCTGCTGGGCCATCGCGATCGCCTTCCGGTGTGGCTGGCCGGTGGCGTCGGTACGCTCGCCCTGCTGGCACCGCTACAGGGCGGTGCCGCGCTGTGGCCGACGCTGCTGCAGGCCGGCATGCTCGCGGGCCTGACCCTGTTCCTCGGCCAGGTCGCACTGCGCCTTCGGCAGCAGACCGAGGCCCTTGGCCACGGCCCGCGTCGGCTTGCCGCGCTGGCACGCGATATCGCCACCGGTGCCGATCTTGGTGCACATGCCGACACCAGCGCCTATGCACCGGGTTCACTGGCCCACGCCCTGGCCGACACTGCACGCCACGTGCAGGCCCAGCGTGGACGCGAGGCGGCGGCGCATGCCGAGAACGCACAGATCCGCCAGGCGTTGGATGCCTCGCGCACCGCGATGATGATCGCCGACAACGACCATGTGATCCGCTACGTGAACCGCTCGGTGGTGGCACTGCTGCGCAACCAGCAGGCGACGTTGCGACAGGCCTTCCCCGATTTCGACGCCGAGCGCCTGGTCGGCAGCAGCATCCATCGTTTCCACGCCAACCCGGACCGCATCCGCGCGATCCTCAACGGCCTGCAGGTAGCCCACAACGGCAAGGTGCAGATCGGCCCGGTGCACTTCGCGCAGGTGGTCACACCGGTGTTCGACGCGCAGGGCGTGCGCCTGGGCTTCGCCGTGGAATGGCATGACCGCACGCATGAGCTCGCACTGGAGAATGCCGTGGCCGGCATCGTCGCAGCGGCGGCGGCCGGTGACCTCGACCAGCGCCTGCGGGCCACTGAAGGCGCCAGCTTCCTCGATGGCCTGACCGGTGGCATCAACCAGCTGCTCGATACGCTCGGCAGCACCGTCAACGAAGTGCGGCAGATGCTCTCGGCACTGGCCAACGGCGATCTGGATCGGCGCATGCACGGCGAGTATCACGGCGCCTTCGCTGCCATCCAGCGCGATGCCAATGCCACGGCCGGGCAGTTGGCACGCATGGTCGGCCGCATCCAGGAATGCGCGGCGTCGATCAGTACCGCCGCCAGCGAGATTGCCGCCGGCAACGGCGCATTGTCCGAGCGCAGCGAGCGCCAGGCAGCGCACCTGCAGGAGACCGCAGCATCGATGGAGGAACTGACCGCCACCGTGCGCCAGAACGCCGCCCATGCGCGTGAGGCCAGTGCGTTGGCCGCCTCCACGCAGAACGCTGCCAGTGACGGCAACACGGCCATGCAGCGGGTGGTGGATACCATGCAGGCCATCGAAGGTGCCTCGAAGCGGATCGGCGACATCACCGGCGTCATCGACGGCATTGCCTTCCAGACCAATATCCTGGCGTTGAACGCAGCGGTGGAGGCGGCACGCGCCGGCGAGCAGGGCCGAGGCTTTGCCGTGGTGGCCAGCGAGGTGCGCGTGCTGGCGCAGCGTTCGGCGGCGGCCGCACAGGAGATCAAGAAGCTGATCGACGAAGCAGGCCGGCAGGTGGGTGAAGGTGCCCAGCTGGTGGCCGACGCCGGCCAGCGCATGCAGGGCATTGTCGGCGGCGTGGAGGATGTCAGCCACCTGATGCGTGAGATTTCTGCAGCGTCGCAGGAGCAGTCGATCGGTATCGAGCAGATCAACCAGACCGTGGTGCAGATGGATCAGGCCACGCAGCAGAACGCGGCGCTGGTGGAAGAAGCCACCGCTGCCGCACGTGAGCTGCAGTCGCAGGCGGGAACGCTGACCGAAGCAGTCTCGGTATTCCGCCAGCAGGAACCGCTCGAGGTCTCGCGGGTCGCCTGACCCTGGCCTTCCATTCGAGTTTGATC
Organism: Stenotrophomonas sp. YJH_SMC_80; assembly: GCF_059372495.1. NCBI lineage: Bacteria > Pseudomonadati > Pseudomonadota > Gammaproteobacteria > Lysobacterales > Lysobacteraceae > Stenotrophomonas > Stenotrophomonas sp. YJH_SMC_80. The sequence continues at coordinate 494 of NZ_JCAFVP010000006.1, read as the reverse complement.
AGGACGGCGCCCGCAGGGCGCCGTCTTTTTATGCGTGACCTGCCCCTGCTAGTGCCGGCCGCTGGCCGGCAACCGATTGCTGTGTGGGCCTGCTGTTGGTAGCGGCCAACCTTGGTTGGCACCGTGGTTCCTGACGGAGGGCATGCACGCATGGCGTGGATCTACCGGGCGATGTAATGCCATCGGGTTGCCGGCCAGCGGCCGGCACTACCCGGTGTTTACCGCGCACAAAGTTGCCGGCCGCTGGCCGGCAAACGACCGCTGTGTGCGCCTGCTGTTGGTAGCGGCCAACCTGGGTTGGCGCCTTGGCTCCTCGCAGAGGGCATCCACGCATGGCGTGGATCTACCGGGTGATGTAATGCCATCGGGTTGCCGGCCAGCGGCCGGCACGACCCGCATTTACTGCGCACAAAGAAAAACCCCGCTGCGTGAGCAGCGGGGTTTTGGGTGTAAACCCTGGCGATGACCTACTCTCGCATGGCTTGAGCCACACT
>NZ_JCAFVP010000005.1:0-315913 GCF_059372495.1 Stenotrophomonas sp. YJH_SMC_80 | reverse complement strand
CCAACGCTCGATGCCGCGAGGGCGGATGTGTTCGAATACATCGAGCGGTTCCACAACCCGAGGATGCGACGAAGGGTCGCCAGGCAAGACCAGAAGTTCTCAGCCCTTTTACAACCGTCCGTGATTTCGGGGTAGAACCCATCGAAAGACTCGATGGCCAAGGCTGATAGGGCTTCTTCGATCTCTACGGCGTTCATTCGCGCTTCTGTTGGTGTCGCCACGGGGTGGCGCAGATTGCAGGGGAAGCGGGAGCGCTGCCTCTGGATTGATATTATCGGCCAGCGATAGCCGAGTGGGCCAGTGCCTCACACTCGGAGAGCATCCCCTCAGCCGCTGACTTGGCGGCGTCCTACTTGCTCCTAAGCTTTCGGGCCGTAACGGAGTTAGAACAGGCACTAGCGGCGCGGTTTCGGTCCAGTCGAGCATGCAGGTCGGCCTGGCGGCAGAAGCGGTAGACCGCCGAACTGCTCACCCCAAGCTCCCGCGCTAACTGAGCCCGGCTGACCTCCTTTAAGCGAGCCCGAACCTGGTCCAGGCCCAGCCCCTGCAAGCTGCGCTGCTCCGGCCCTTTCAGGACACGCCCCAAGCGAAGGGCTCGGCGGTCCAGGCCGATGGTGGCCGGCGACAAGCCCAAGCGCTGGGCCACCTCGGCCGAGGTCAGCCCGGCTCGGACCAGCCGCTGCACCTGCTGGCGACGCTCAGCGAGCTCGCGGGCTTGGCGGTCCCGGAACGCCTGCCGTCCGGAGCCGGCCAGGCGGTGCCGCCGGACAAAGCGGTTCACGGCTTGGTGGGTGACGCCCAGGCGTTGGGCCAGGGCGCGCTGGCTCACCCCTTCGTCCAGCCAGGATTGAACCTGGGCCGGGGAGCGGCCGCCGAGGAAGCCTTTGCGTGGAATCATGATGGAGTGGCCTGACGACGTCGCCCATCGCGCGGCGCTTTGAGACCTGCTCTTTTCATGTAAACAGATATAGACGACGCGCTGACCCCAAGATGCAGAGCCACAGCGTTGGCCGTCTGGAATCGGGCGAGCAGGATCTCGACCTCTGCTCGACTCAAGCCCGAGAGGGTCATTTTCTCCGCCGGTTTACGCATGCCCGGAAGCTTCAGCGGTTTGCGGTCGGTCGATGGTGTAGTGGCCTGGCGGCATCGCCCGTCCCGTGGCGCTTTGAGGCCGGCTCTCTTCATGTAAGAGGACACATGCGCCCCACTGGTTCCGAGATGCAAAGCCACTGCCTTGATGGTCTGGAATCGAGCAAGAAGGGCCTCTATCTCTGCTCGACTCAAGCCCAAGAGGGTCATTTTCTCTGCCGGCAGACGCACACGCGGCAGCTTCAGCGCTTGGCGGTCGGCCGTTATGCATGCGTATGGCACGGCCAACTGTTGCGCCATTTCAGACACCGATAGGCCGGCCTCGCTCAACCGGCGCACCTCTTTGCGCCGAGCCAGAACAACCGCCTTCTTTCCGTTTTGCGGCATGTCCAGTTCGTATTTCTTGCAAAACAGGCTAACCGCTTGCTGCGTGACGCCGATCCGAGCCGCCACACGGGTGCGGGTGCCCAGTTCGTGGAGCAGGCTCAGCACTTCCTCAACCGAGTGCCCTGCAATGCTCCTCGGTTGTCGTTGGCAGACCGGCAACCGCAGTCCAAGGGCTTGAGCATCTTTCTGCACGGTGTAAACAGCCACCCCGAGGAACCTTGCGATGTCCTTTCGTGCCATGCCGGCCTGAATGCAGGCGCGGACCGCATAGCGGCGTTGGCTCACATAAGCCCGGTAGCGCTCCGAGGGCATGGCATCCGCAGGATCCACACGCTGAGCGTGCTCGATTTGCTCCGCTTCGCCGTGTGCGTTGCGGTGCGCGGCCAGGGCGTCGTCCACGTCCTTGCTTAAAGGCGTGTTGCACTGGGCAGCGTCGTAGATGGCTTGGATCTCCGCAGGCATGGGGAGCAGCTCGATGCCGTCAGGCCCGGGAAGAACGTCTGGGGCAAACAAGGTGGACGGCTCGCGTGTCATCGGCCCACCCAGTAGCCCAGCCCCGCGCTAAGCAAGGTGGCCGCGTATAGAGCGGCGTCCTCAGCGCTGGAAATGTTGAGGGCCATGATTACCGCCCCGAATGCGAGCGTGAGGACGCAACCCGCGAAGATCCCACCAAAAATCGCTAACTCCAGGTAGAGCCAAGCGCCGCGCCTCCCAGCCCAGAAAAGGGCCAGCGATTGCTTTACAGTCGGGTAAGTCAACGCGGCCATAGAAGAGAGAAACGCCGCCGAGCAAAGAAACACGGCAAGGACCAGCACGGAAAGGACCAGCATCGTCAACGCACTCATTCGCGCGACCTTCCCTTGCGGCAAACAAGCGCCAGCAGGCAGAGCACCACGACCGTGCCGAGGACAAACAGGCCTCCCCCGGTGGCGACCTGGTGCCAGATGCTGAAGGTGGCTTGGGCCAAGAACGCGCTGATAACCACCATCCCAACCCCAAACAGTCCGCCATGGATCACGAAGCGGCCGTGCGTGCGAGCGTCTCGCTCACCGCCCCTCACCCGTTGCCATGCTGCCTTGGCGTCGCCAAAGCGCTTGAACGTCCAGAGCGGGACCAGGACCATGAGGCCAAGCAGGGTCAGCAGAAGAAATGCGCTCACCATAGGCGGCCTCCCGCGCGACTCTTCAGCGGGCGTGCCTGGAAGGTGAGAGGTTGGCCCCACTGGCTGGGCTTGAGATTCCATGCCATTGGCAGGTGATGCAGCTCGCGAGGTTGCGCAGGGGAGCAGTCCATGCCATCCAGGACTAGATGCCCGCATTGCTTGAAGTCTTCGACGGTCAATGAGGCAGCGGAGCGCTTACGAGGAAATGCGTTCCACTTCATCAGCGCTGCCCTTCAATCGGCACAACGCGGCTTTTGGAACCCCGGCCGGTCAAGAACACCTTGTCGCCGGCGCGGATCAGCAAGTCGTCTGCCTGGACGATGGCAATCACCTTGCCGCTCTCCAGGTCGCGGACATACACCTCCACGCCCTTGCGCTTGCGCTTGCTCAAGCCGTTCTGAACCGCCGTGCCGGCCACCCCGCCGATGGTCCCGGCCGCAATCCGGGAAGCGTTTCGATAGTTTTTGTTCACCTCTCGCACGGACGCATAACCCACGGCGGCGCCGATTGCGGAACCGGCGTTGAGGCGCTTGTCGGATTTGATGTCCACGCTGCGAACCATGAGCACCTCGCCCAGGCGGGCGTTCTGAACACTCAAGGTTTCACTGGTGCCGTAACGATGGGCGGAACCGTTGTCCGCAGCGGAGGCCGTCAGGGGGAGCAGGCCGACAAGGGCCAGAGAAAGAACCAAAACGCGCATGAGGCCTCCTTTTTTTGAATGGGTTGCACTACCCATAACAAAAGGTTTGGTTTGCGCAAGGGGATCTGGAAAAGAAAAGGCGGCCTTCGCCGCCCTTTCCCTTGGCCTTAGAAGCGCGCTCGCAAGCGAGGGACCTCCTGGGTTTGGCCATCCTGCCCATGGGCCTTCATGGCCGCACCGACCTGGCGTTGGGCGTCGGCCCCAAACCCGCCTTCCGGTGGCTTCCAAGCGTTGGCAGCGGGAAGAAGCTCGTCCAAGAGCTTGGATCGGTTGTGGGCTCGCAGCTCGTTCTCAGCGTTGTTCAAGAACGCCTTGGTCTCTCGGTTGCTCGCAAAATCGATGGGCTTCATACGAGGCTCGTTTCGAAAGCCGTTGACATGGTTGTCAAAGCCTTGCTCGCCGACGAGCTTACACCCCTTGTCCCAGTCCGCCCCTGCGAACACCAGTTCTCGGCAGAGTTCCGTTTTCCCCTGCTTCGCCGCTTCATGGAGGACGCTGTAGCCGGCATAGTTGTTGTAGGCCCAGCCCTCGTCTCCGTCGATGTTGAACGTTCGGTTCCGACTGACCAGTTCTTCGTTGGGATCCACCTGCTCCAGCAGACGTTTGGCGTCGCCGGCCTCAACGAGGGCCACAATGTTGAGCACGCGGTCTTGCTCCTCCTTCGTCTCCTCCGCCTTTTCCGCGGCCTGCTCTTCCGCTTCGGCATCCCAATACCGATCCTCGTGGTAGTAATCGCGGGTCGCATAAGGGGTTTCCCCCCTGTCGTTCTCTACGTGGTGCTGGGGAACGCCTCGCCCCACCCCATCGACCAACTCTTTCATGGCGCGCTCGTCCGCGGTGTGAGCAGGAATGTTTCCCTCCATGTCTTTTGCGTCAACCTGGGCGCCGGCCAACACCAACGCCTGCACCATCTCCCCCGTTTTGACGTAATGAAGCGGGGTTCGGCCCAGCGCATCGGTGTCCCTCACACTGCCGCCCTGCCCCAACGCAGCGACAAGCTCGCTGGGCGTTTCGGCCAGGAAAATCGGGTCGGTCGCCGCATCGACGCGCTCACGCGGCGAAAAATCGTCTCGGTGGTTCCGAGCGTTTTCTCGATAAAGCACCGGATCATGTTTGAGCGCTGGCTCGCCACTGGAGTTCAGCAGGGAGGGATCGGCCTTGGCATCCAGCAAGCGCAGCACAACGCCTAGATCGCTGGCCAGGTGGAGCGGGGTGTCTCCCCCGTCCGCCCGCAGATTCACGTCGGCGCCGGCATCGACAAGCATGTGGATGTCGCCGTCAAGCCCTCGCTTCGCAGCGACATGCAGAGCGGATTGCCCTTGGCTCAGGGCATTGACATCCGCTCCGGCCTTCGCCAACAACGCCAAACCTTCCGCAGTAGGTTTTTCGGACCAAGCGGGTTCCCTTTGGTAGGTGCTCAACAGGCGATCAAAAGGCGAACGCCCTTGTTTGTCCAACGCGTGAACATCCGCCCCAGCCGAGATGAGCAGCTCCATCTGCCACGGTTCCTGACATTCATGCAAGGCGGAATCGCCGCGCGAGTCGCGATACCCTTTCACATCGGCGCCGTCTTCGATGGCCTGCCTCACCTCGTCCTCGAAGCGACCCTTCGTCTTCAGACCAGCAAAGGCCAGAGTGCTCCCCAACCGATCCGTTGCCTCATCGTTGAAGGGCACACTTTGAGGGCCCTCAACGGGCGAAAGGGTTGCCGGCTCCGCTGAAGCCACTGGCCGCTGGCTTGAATCGTCCAAGCGCTCCCGGACCGGGGGTTCAGGCGGCTCAGAAGGAGCCACGCCTGGAAGTTCCGTGTCCTTTTGACGGATGAAGGGTCGAAGTAGATTTGAAAAGACGTTGCCAGCCATGGTTCCTCCGCTTGATGAGTGATACCCATGTCTTAACAAAGAAAGGGGGATGCGCAAGGGGCTGCAAAGAGAAAAGGGGTGGCTTTCGCCACCCCTCTCAATCCAGCGCAAGAAGCTCAAGAAAAAACATGGCGCCTAGTTAGTGATTTCTGAGGTCGGTTAACTAAGCATTCTTTCCACCCCGGCGACAGCAACCACCGGAAACCACCAAAACAGCAAGGATAACCACCCCACCACCCCCTAACTGCTCACCCGTCAAAAGTTATTAGTTAGAAGCAGGGGAATCGGACCACAGCCGGGACTTCCCCCGACACATTCATTTCTAACTCGAAACCTTAAAAGGTCAACCCCCCACCTGCGTTAAGCAACCTGGCGTTCCTTGCGTCGCGATGGAGACCTTCGGCCGGTTTCAGTCTTCCGCGCATCCTGACCGTGACCTGATTCATGCTCTCTGCGGATGACCGGCAACATGGGGTATTCGTATTCGGGAATGCCTAGGAAGCCAACGACCCGCTCCGCCTGGGCCGCGGCCCGGAACAGCGCCTTGCTGTCGTCCTTGAGCAGCTTTTCCCAGTGCTGAAGATAGGCCACGTGATTCTCGAAGTGGGCCTTTCCCGGTGAGACCCCAAGGCGGTCCTGGATCAGGACCGAGCTCAACTCCGCCACCAACTCCTCGCGCGCATAGCTCTCGCTGCCGAACTTGCCGGTCAGATCCCGCGCCAAACGCTGCTGGCTTCCGGTCCAATGGGAGAGCTCATGCATCAGGGTCGCCACAAAGGTCTGCTCATCTTCAAAGGCAGATCGCTTCGGGAGATGGATGCTATCGGTGAGTGGCATGTAGAACGCCCGGTTGCCGCCGTCGTGGTGGACCTTCGGTGCGTGCCTCTCCAGCAGCTCGCGCACCCGGATGTTGCGAATGCTCTCCGGCATGACCAGCGTGGGCGCGGGCGGCAGTCCGTCAATCTGCGCCGCGTTGAAGACGAAGCCCGGCCTTGGGATGGGGCGATTGGACTTCTGCTCGTCCTCCAAGCCCTCGCCTTCCTGCGGCTGGGGACTGTCGCCTCCCACCTTGGAGACCTTGGAGAAATCCCAAAAAATGATGGTGGTAGAACGTTCCCCTCTGCGGACCTGTCCACCCACCGACAACGCTTGCTTGTAAGTCATCCAGCGCGAATCGTCGTAGCCCTTATTGAGCCGCTCGGCCAACAACGAGATCGTGTTCATGCCGCGATAGCTGCGCCCAGTGGTCGGGTTCCAAGCACCGGCCAGGAGGCCTGGCGCCGCGTTGGGGTCGTTCCACCCTGCTCGCCAAGGAAGTTGGCCGTGTTCCCGCGAATAGTCGCGGATTTGCTGGGTGCGCTCGTCGGTGTGCTTGCTGTAGTTGAACATGCTGGGTTGCCTCAAATATTTTTCAACCTCCTGCGCCTCCAAGCGGGTGGTTGTGGGTGGGGTCGGGTCAGAACTCGATATGAAGGGTCAGACTCTTGCGGTGATACAACGCTCGCCGCACCAGCTCGGCGATTTCGTCCTCGCTGCGCAATCCCTGGTCGCCGTCTTTTCCCAGACGGACATGGAGACCAAACCCGCTCTGCACGAGCAAGTATTGCGGGTCCGCTTCCGGCGTCTCTGGACTCTCCAGATCGGCCGGGCCGATGGCCGATTCGGGGAACGCGTCGTCGGGGATGTGGTTGGGGGATGGCATGGGGGCTCCGTTTTGGTTTGGATACCCCTTTGCAATAGCGCAACGTCGCCGGTTGTAAAGGCCTACGCGGCTTCAGCCATCGGTGCGCCCGACAGGAGGTCGATGGCTTCCATGGCCTCTTTGCTCAGAGGGTCACCCAACGGAACCTCCTCGTCCGGGATGGCCTGGGGAGCCCCGCCCTCCAGGCGCGGCTTCAATCCCCCCACGCGCAGGTTGACCCAGCGCTCGGCCTTCGAGCCCTTCGTCGCCTTCTTTTGCTTCTGCTGGAGCCCCGGCATCCGTTCGCGCACGCGCTTCCAAAGCTCTTCTGCGCCCACCGGCTTGCGCCCCAGCTCTTCCAGCACGTAATCGCGGTAGTCGGCATAGATGTCGTTCTTGTCGGTCCACGTGCCTTCTTCTTCGATGACCATGCGCTCGGCGAAATAAGATGCCGTGGTGTCCGTCTCTTGCCGGGTCTGCTCGGCCAGCGCTTTGACGGCCTCGGGCATTTCCTCGGGCAGGCCGCCACGCTCAATGAGGCGCATGGCCCCCTCCAGCAGCCAGTCGATGATCACGGCCATTTCCGCCGGGTCCTCGGTCAGCTTCTTGTGGAAGTCCGGATCGCGGTCCTTGTCGTTCTCGGCCAGGCGCACATTGAACGGGATCATGCAAATCTTTCGCCAGAAGCCGTGTTCGTGACTCGTCACCGAGAACATGGCGTTCAGTGCCAGGAAGAGCGTGCCGCGCGGCACCGTGGTGTAGGCATCTTTGCCCTTGTTCTCCGCTGACATGGGATCGCGCGAGATAAGCGCCTTCAAGACCTGCTGGATGGGATCGGAGAGGACCTTGGGCGCCTCTGTCGCCAGATAAAGAGTCTTGGAAGCGAGAGGTGCCATGGCGAACTGCCCATCCAGCTTGTCGATGCGGACCGCAGTGTTCTTGGGGTGGATGGCTCGCAGGACGTGAAGCAAGGTGCTCTTGCCGTTGCTGCCGCTTCCCAGCAACAGGAAGGCTTTTTCCAGGCACATCGGCATGACCGACGACGCCATGGCTTCTTGAAGCAACCCTCGCACGGCCATGTCAGGCATGAAGCGATCCAGATATTTGGCCCACCGCGACTTGGGGTCCAACGGCTTGGGGGTGTAGCGGCCGGACCTCACCTGGTCGAGGTTGAGCTTCGCTGGGACCAAGGAAGTGATCCCGTGTTTGGGGTCGGCCGGCAGGTATTCGATGTAGGCCTTCTTGTTGGCGTCCTTGAGGATCTCCAGGTAACCGCCCTTCAGCGGCACGATGGCCCGATGCTGGCTTTCAGGCAACTTCATGCCTGGCAAGCGGATCATTTCGAGAATGGCCGTCTTGACGCAGCTGGTCGCGCTGCTCTGCTTGGCGTCCTCCGGGGCGTGCTTGCGCATCCAGTCCAACGCGTGGGCTTCTACTTCCCGGGTGGCTTGCAGGGCCCAGATGCCTTCGGACTCATCCCACTGATACAGCGAAAAATCGATCTCGCCGTTGTCCATCTTGCCGCCAATGCGGAAACAGTTGGCGCGGCGCATATCGTCGGCATAAGCCAGCTCAAACGAGAGGTCTTCCCCAATAACGCCCAGGTCATCCGTGGCGTCGTTGGGATTGACATCGGCCCCAAAGGCCTTGCCCTTTTTCTTAGGAGCCTGATCAACGGCGTCGCCATTGGCCTCCCCGCCCTTGACAGGGCCAGTCTTCGACTTACTCTTCATGTTGTAATCCCTAGTAGTAAACGCCCCGGTTCGCACCCGGGGTTTTTTATGCCGCTTGACTGGGGCGATGCACCCACTCTTGAAGCGCCTGACGCATGGCCTCGGAAGGGGTTTGCCCACGGGCCACCGCCGTCTCCTCCACCAACGCCTTAAAACTTTTGCTGACCCGGGCCTTCAACAACTCATCCCGTGCGGTCTTTTCGCGTTTCGTCTTCACTGCCTGCTCCGTTTCTTGATTTGTGGTCCTGTTGTGGCCACAAATCCATCTAAGCAGGCTTTACGGAACTGGCAAGGGCTCGCGCCAACGGATGTTCGTTTCTGCTTTCGATGCTCCAGAAACACTTGAAAGTGTGAAATACCTCAAGCATCAGCCTGGGAGGTAGCAAGTGCTTGTTACCCACTTGTTACCCTTCAAACCCTTATGTTTACTGGGGGTAACAGGTGGTAACAAGGTAACAAGTGGTTTAAGAGATCCACGCAAGAAAAATCCACTCACCGCTCACAACATCCATGCATACATCCATCGGGAGCTCGCGATCCACCCGTTACCCTGTTACCCCTTGTTACCTCCTTATGGGACAAGGCTTTCACGGGTAACAAGGGGGTAACAGGTGCTTGTTACTGTTAGGAAAAACAAGAGCAAAAGCGGCTTGAAGCAAGAGCCGGCGGCTGCTCGCCGCCGAGTCTTGAAGAGGGAAAGGCGGGCCTCCGGCCTCTACTCGTAGAGGTGGAAGTGGGACCAAAACCCGGGGCGCCTGGGACCGATCAGTTCGTTCCCCACCGTGACTTTGACCGCCCCAAGCGGCAAGAAATGAAACGTTTGATTCGCGTGGATCTGCAAAGCCGTCATCGCTGCGCACAACGGATCGATGTCCCCCGCCAGCACCAGGATTTTTTCGCTTGGAAGGTGTTTCAGTTGACTCCTGATCGCGGCAAGGGCAAGCGAACCCGCGCCGCAACAGCTGTCGTAGACCTTGGCTCCGCTCCCACCAGGCCGATGCCTGGTGGCAAGGGCTTGAACCAGATCGAGAAGATCGCCGGGAGTGAAAGACTGACCCAGCCCTTCTCCACCCTTCCTGGCCAGCAGCTCGGCATGGACCCGTCCCAGGACATCGTCAAACGGCCTGCTTGCGAAGACCGCTTTGATGTAAGCGTTGATGGCTGCTACCACTTCAGGCGCTTCTTCGACATTTTTTTTCAAGGGTCCAAAAGCAAGGACTTTGGTGTCGAGGTGACCCTTGGTGTCTGCGTGGATATGTGCCATTGACATCAGTGCGTGCTGAACGAACGTTTCGAATGCAACCCGCGGATTCCACGGCTTGCCAGGAGTGGAAGGAATGGCGCGGATGGCCTTCACAAGCGCAGTGACCTCATTCATTGTTGGCCGCCCCCATGTGAGCGCCCGTCACCCGGTTGGCCTTCTCGAGCCGGATCTCCTCATCCATGGCGATGAACCGATCTCGCGTGAGAGACCAAAACACCACCCGCGTTTCCAGGTATTGAGTGATGATGTCTTTGCACTCGACCACCACGCGCCCGATGGGCATCCGCCAGATCAACTGGTTTGACAGCAACTGAAGTGCGGTCATCGCAGCACACAACGGATCGCGGTCGTTCGCTTTCACGGTAAGCCCCCGAAGGGCCTTCGAATCCTTCCCGGCCAGTTCGTGAAGCTTCACAAGCAACAGCGTGCCGGCTCCGCAGGTGGGGTCACCCATGGGCCACTCGTCTTTTTGAGGCGCTTGAGCAAAGGCGTTCATCGCCCTCGCCAAGCCCCAAGGGGTGAAATGTTGAGCGTCGTTCTTTTTCCCTGACCACACCAACTCATTAAACAATCGGCCCAGGATGCATTCGAACGGCTCGAAGGTTTCCACTGCGCCGCCGTAGGCCTGGCCCGCTTCGTGGCACCAATCCTCGCTTCCTTGCACGTCAGTCCCAAGCAGCGTCAAGTCACACCAGGCGACCAAGGGCCCAAATCCCCGGGTGAACAACTCCTCGGCCTGATTGATCACGCAAATCTTCAGCGCAAACGCGGTGAACTTGCGCATCTTTTCCCGGGGCGAATCCCCGGGGATGGCTTGGATGGCCTTCAGCAACCGCCTATAAGCCTCATTGCGGGGATCGGTCGGCTTTGCCTTCTTCGAAGTGCCCTTACTCATCGTTGGCCGCCCCCACGTCAGCGCCCACCCCAGAACTCACCCGGGCAAAGTCCAGCTCCAGGAAACATCCGCGGATCTGCCCCTCCCTGACCGCCCGCTTCAAGCGACGGGCGCCCTCCTCGCCGTAGGCAATCCACGCAGGGCCAGCAGGGGGCGCGTCACCTACGTCTCCGTTGGCCCGGTGGAACTTCAAGCGGCCCTCCTGGAAGACCACCGCGCTGACATCGGGGTGGTTCAGCACGAAACTTTGGAACCAGCGGGTCTCGGTTCGCGCAAACACCAGGGCGATGCCGCCCCCCGGGTGGTTGGCCATCTTCTCCATCCAGGCCTCTTGCCCCCGGCCGAACGGCGGGTTCATGAAAACGAAGGCATCCGCCGGCCATTCCGACGCCAGGCCGTCATCGCTGGGCTTGAGCATCCGAGCCGCGGTGGGCCACGGCATCCCGTTCTCGGGCGTTGCCGGATCCAGGTCGAAGGGCCCCAGGCCAGTGTAGCCTTCCTTCGGGCTGCCCCAAATGAGCTCCGGCGGGGTGAGCCAGGTGTCCGTGCTTTGCGCTGCGGGCAGGCGGTCGTAACCGACCATGGCGGACGCGAGCTTGGTGGCGCGAGGGGCCGAGGTGTTCTTGCGCTGCTTCGGCAGGGACAGCGCGCTGGGGTCGAAGGGGTGAGCAACAGCGTTCATGGGAGATCTCCAGGGTTGAGGGGTTTTTGGGCAAAGCTCCGCCAGCACGGCTGGTCTGCCGCGTTTCGCGAAAAGGGTTGAGGGGTTGGGCCAGACCTGGCCCCGGGCTACCGCTGCGCTGCTGGCTTAGCCGTTGGCGGCGTCTTGGACGTCGAGGAAGGCGTCCAGCGTTGCCAGCTGCAGGGTGAGCACCTGGCCGGAGGGCACGCCCCGCAGGTCGCGGTTGGGCACGTTGACCGACGTGCTGGTGTCGGCGGCAAGCACGCCCAACGCGTGGGGCAGAACGTCGGCCAGGGCGTCCGCGAGGGCCTGCGAGGTCACGTTAGAGAACTGGTTCAAGAGCGAGGGGTCGAGCGAGAGGATGAGCGGTTGCATGACTGTCTCCGTGCTGGTGTGGCTCCATTTTCCAGTCACGATCCGCGCGCTTCGATGCCCTAAGAGGGCCTCCCCTCTTGGACCTGAATCCTCATTCATCCAGCCACGCTGGGGCGGCGGCGGAAGCCGCTGCCTCCCCGCTTTTATCTCTCCACGACCGAGCCGGCGGGCAGCCGGCGAGACAGGGGCGTTGCGCCCCTGAAGGGCCGTCTAAAAGGGCGTTCCCTTTCTGCTCGGGGCAGGGGCCGGAAGCGAGACGTCCAGCAGTTCCGCCCTTGCTTCGTTACGAGCCGTGAGCGCCATCTTCGCGTCCTTCATTCGCTCTGCTTCGCGCGCTTTCAGCACCATGGCTGGCGCGGCCTGCGGGTCCTCTTCGGCATCGAATGCAGCCCGGGCTTCCGATGCGTCTTTGATGGCCAGGGATTCCTCCCACGCCATGAAGTCGGAAACGGCACCCAGCCAGTCCTTGTGGCATTGGAGCAACGCGCCTTTCAGTGCGGGCTGTGCCCAAGGCATGCCGAACGCTTCGGCCAGTCCGCACTTCTCGACCTCGAGTTTGAAGTAGTTGTGTTGATCAACCTCAGCGATGCTCTTGCCTCGGAAGAACATCCGAATGTGATCCTTCGCGCCCAAGGTTTGACCAGGTCTTACCGACGCCACCACCCGCTCGCCTCGCTCATCGACCCCAATCGTGAGCAGGAGGTCGCCATTGAGCTGCTCTCGAAACGTCGCCAAGCCTTCCGGCAACGTTCGCGTGGCCCCCAAGAGATGGCCTGGCTCCCTCGCGTCCCGCCATGGGCGCCCTGCCGGACGCGTTTTCTCGTCCTCGAGGGCGTCGAGAAGGTCCACCAACGATATGGCTGCGTGGGTGCGTGCCTGCCCCGGCTTGTCCACCACCACGCCCACCTTGCGAGCCCACGCGTTGAAGGCTTCGTAAGTCATGTTCAGCAGGCCCGCGGCCTCGGCTGCGGTCCATGTGTCCATCCACACCGCCTCCCGCTTGCCAGCCCCCAGTTCCTGGCGTTGCTTCTTCTCATCGGCCAGCTCTTTGTCCAGAGCGCGCAGCAACTTTCCCCAGGTTACCCCCCACCCGCCCGCGAACGTGTCATCCACGTGCCCGTAGCGGTCAGCATAGCGACGGATCAGCGCCGCTTCGGTCTTTGCTTTCGAATCAAACGACATACGGGGCAACCACTAGGATCGGTGGGGACTGTAGATGCTTAGAAGCGGAACGGCGTGCGAGTGATTGGGTCCGCCGCGGGCGGCAGACCGTCGTCCAAGCCTTGAGCACGGGCTTGGTTGCGGACCTCCCTCCACGCCGCCTGGAACGCGGACTGAGCCGCCTCCATCGCGTCATCGAATGGCTCGCGCGCCGCAACGCTGGTCCAAGGCTCCAGCAGCGCCTCGGCCAGGGGGGCCTCCCAGATTTCGCCCTCTGCCAGGGCCCTGTCGCGCTCCTCGATGGGCAGCAGTTGCACATGGCCCACCAAACGCCCGTTCTGCCGCACCCAGGGCTGAAGCTCGGCGAAGCAGTCGGCGGGCGTTGCGGTCAGCGCAGGGCGCGGCAAGGGCTGCCCCAGCACGGCCAGCACCTCGCCCCAAAACTCCGCTGCATCGAAGGTGGCCAACGCAAAAGCCAGGGACGTCATGTCGGCCAGTGCCATGTGCTTGGCCCGGTCAGGAACCCGCCCCCCCTTGCGCGGCACGATGGGGTTGGCACGGGTGACCGTGTGCCGGGCTGGGTGGGCCTTTGGGGTGGCCTGCCCGGCCGCGTCGGTGTCTGTGAGCCCGTCGAGCGCCTCGGCGAGCGCGGTCACCGGCACCAGCCAACTACCGCCCAGTTTGCGCAGGCCGGGAACGATGACGCCGGCCGCCAGTTGCTCGCGGGTTTGCTCGTAGCCGCCGGCCCCCGTTCGGTTGAGCACGCGCGCCACGTCTTCGACCGACAAGAGCGGCTTGTCGGGGAACATGGTGCGCAAGATGTGCAGCATTCCGTTCATGGGCTGGGGAAAAAGTGGGGAAAAACGATCCCTGGAAATCCCTGTTTTTCCCGGGGTGGACTGGGGGTGGCAAGAAAAAGGGGCTGGACGGATACCCGGCCAACCCCTTGATTTTACTGCTTTTTGCAACCTTGAAACTGGTGCCGGAAATAGGAATCGAACCTACGACCTACGCATTACGAATGCGCCGCTCTACCAACTGAGCTATTCCGGCGGAGCCCGCGATTTTACGGGCTGGGCGGCCCGGCGGTCAATCCACCCGGCTCAGTCCGCCTCTACCCGGTTGGCACACACCCGCCCAGCCGCGAAATCCTGCAGGTTCCCCAGCGTGATCGCCGAGATCTCCTGCAGCGCCTCCACGGTGAAGAAGCCCTGGTGGCCGGTCACCAGCACGTTGGGGAAGGTCATCAGGCGCTGGAAGGCCTCGTCGTCGATGATCTCGCCGGACAGGTCCTGGAAGAACAGCGCGCTTTCCTGCTCGTACACGTCGATGGCCAGGTGGCCGAGCCGGCGCGACTTCAGCCCGCGGATCACTGCATGGGTATCCACCAATCCGCCGCGCGAGGTGTTGACCAGCATCGCGCCCGGCTTCATCCGCGCCAGCGAGGCGTCATTGATCAGGTGCTGGGTATCGGGCGTCAGCGGGCAGTGCAGCGAGACGATGTCAGCGCGCGCCAGCAGTTCATCCAGCGCCACCATCTCGCCGATACCTGCGAAGGCCGGCGACGGGTACGGGTCGTGCCCCAGCACCGTGCAGCCCATACCCTTGAAGATGCGCGCGGTGGCCAGGCCGATCTTGCCGGTACCGACGATACCGACCGTGCGGCCATGCAGGGTCCGTCCAAGCAGGCCATCGAGCATGAAGTTGCCCTCGCGCACGCGGTTGTAGGCACGATGGGTCTGGCGGTTGAGGGTCATCACCAGCGCCAGTGCATGCTCGGCCACGGCTTCGGGCGAGTACGCCGGCACCCGCGCGACGAACAGGTCCAGCGCTTTTGCAGCGGCCAGGTCCACATTGTTGAAGCCCGCACAGCGCAGCAGCACGGCCCGCACACCCAACGCGTGCAGCGCGCGCAGCACCTGCGCATCCAGCCGATCGTTGACGAACACGCAGACCGCGGCGCAGTCCTGTGCCAGCGCTGCGGTATGCACATCCAGCGCGGCATCGAAGTAGACGAACGTGTAACCCTGCCCCGCCGCCTCACGCAGGTTGGCTTCGTCCAGGAAGCGACGGTCGTAGGGTCGGGCGCTGAAGACGGCGATCTGCATGGAAGAACCTGGATGGAATGCCATGCCGACCATACCGCAGCCACGCGTCCGTGGGGATGGCACCGGCGATGCGAAAATCGCCGGTGCCCTGTGCCACTCAGAACTTGTAACCCAGCCCCAGCATCACGCCGTTCTGGATCTGCCCGTCACGACGCTCGCCCACGTAGTCGGCCATGATCGACAGGCGTTCGCTGGCGCGGCTGGTCACGCCCAGGTTCCAGGCCAGCACCTGCTCGCCCACGGCCTGGCTGCTTGCCCCGAACACCAGATCCGGAGCGGCGGCGAAGCCGGTGCTGTAGCGCGCCTGCGAGTCGCCCAGTTCCTTCTGCCAGACCACGCGGGCACGCGGGGTAATGCGCTCGCCGTTGTTGCCTTCGAAGGTCCTGAACAGCTGCAGGCCGGCGCCCACGCGGATGCTCTCCAGGCTGCCGCTGCGACCGACCAGTGCACCCGCGCCCTGCCCTTCATTGAAGCGCGTGGCCGAGATACGCGCGTAGTCCACCACCGGCAACAACGGCTGGATCACCAGGCCCTTGCCCGTGGTGAATGAGAACGCGTGCTCCACCCGCGCGGAGATCGCATCGTTGCTGTACTTGGCACGCAGCGGCTGCTGCAGGCCATCGATACCGCTGACGCTGCGGCGGGTGTCGTGACGCAGGTCTGTGTAGCGCACCGCCGCCGACAGATAGCCGCGCGAATAGGTCGCGTCCAGATAGCCGCCCACGTCCAGCGCGCGCACGTCACCACTGAAGTCGGAGCCGTCGCGGCCCTTGGTCGACATATCCGCCGCTGCCACGCTGACGCCCAGGGTGACGCGGTCATCGGCAACGCGGGTATCGGCGCCGACGACGATGCCGCCGATGTTATGGCTCAAGCCTGCCACGCCACCGTCGGCATCGATGCGGCCGTGGCTGGCGAAACCGCGCGCCCACAGGCCATGGTTGCGACCAGAGCCACTGCCTTCACCGCCACCCGCCGCCGGCTCGACCAGATGCATGGCCAGCTGGTTGAACAGGCTGCCGTGGCGCATGCCCGGCTGCGCCGACACCGATTGCGCGGCCTGCGAGGCCAGACCGTCGGCATCACCGCCACTGCGCATCGCGGCCTGGTGCTGCTGCACCACGTTGCCGATGCTGCCCACCAATGCGTTGTCGGCCAGGCGCAGGGTCGCGTGCGCGTCACCGCGCAGGGCACCGGCCTGCTGTGCGATCACATCACGGTCGGCGAACTGCAGGGCGCCGAGCAGCGACTTCAGGCCACCATCCCTGCGATCGGAAGCAGTCGCCAGCGCGCGGCCCAAGCCATCGCCGGAAGTGCCGTTGGTGAACAGGCCCAGCTGGTCGAAACCCGGGTTGGCGGTCAGCCACAGGCCGTCAGCGGCCTGCTTCACGTTGAAGCTCAGCAGCGAGTTGTGGCGCGGGCGGAACACTTCGCCGCCGGTGATGCTGGCGCTGTAGCCGGTGTCACCCAGGCGCACGACCTCTTCGAAGCCGCCCTGGTAGATCGGGCCCTGCACCAGGTCACGGCGGAAGTCCTGGCCGTAGTAACCCTGCGCCACGTTCAGTTCGAGGAAGGCCCCTTTGGAGATCACCAGCGCGCCGTCGGTCTGCTTGCTGTCGAAGAAACTGCCTACACGCAGGCGGCCACTGCCCGCCCCGCCGTTCTCGGTCACATCGAACAGCACCTTCCCGCCCGGCATGATGTTGACGTAGCCATGGGTGACCAGATCGCCGCCGCGCGGCATCAGGGTCCCGTACACGCGCAGGCGGTTGAAGCCGTCCTCGCGCCAGGACGGGCGGGTACCGCTGGCCAGCGCACTGAGATCCATAGCGGTGCCGGCCACGTCACCATTGCCGACCAGCATGCCTGCGCCCATTACCCGCACCTCCGAAGCGCGCAGGGCACCGCCTTCCAGTGCGATGGTACCGTTGTCGACCAGCATGAAGTCGGCACCGGTGGTCGCGGAGGTCCGCCATGTCGCGCCGTTGGTCACGCGGATCACGCCCATGGAGTTGTCCAGCGTGGACACATCCAGGTCGCCCAGGCGCAGCTTCGACAGCAGCAGGGCCTTGTATGTGGGATCGTTCTGGTAGTCCTGTACCGAGTTCGCGCCGATGCCCTGCGGACCATTGCTGGAGGCGTTGTAGATGCTCTGCGCCAGGTTGATGTAGCTGGACTGCCAGTTGGTGTTCCAGCGCGCGAAGTCATCATCGACGAAGGTCTGCAGTTGGCGACCGGTGCGCAGGTAGCCCGGGTTGATGTCGCCGCTCACGTTGGCGGTGACATTCAACGTATCGCCCGGGTCGCGGTAGCCCTTGGCGGTGATGACCCTGTTGCTGTAGATGTCCTGGCCCGGGAACGACTCCAGCTTGCTGCCGCTGCCATCAGGATCGAAAGTGACCGAGGCACCCGTGGTGCGCGCCGGATCGCGGAACACCAGCAGGCCGTTGGGCTGCACGACTTCATACATGGCCTTGTGCAGCAGCCCGGCATCGATGCCGCCGCCGTAGTTGCCGGTGTAGATCTGGGTCATCCGCGGCGACGGCGTGTAGATCACTTTGCCGCTGTTGCTGGCCGCGTGGATCTGTACCGAATCGACGATCGGCAGATCACCGGCCAGATAGCGTTCGACGCCACCGGACTGCATGATCGAGCAGGACGAAATGCAGTGGCCGGACACGATGGTGTTCAGGCCGGACGTGCGGATCACGCCCTGCAGCCACTCGCCGGCGATCAGCGCGCCACCATTGGAGGTGCGCAGCACCACTTCGCGGATCGGCCGGCCCTCGGCCTGTGCCTTGGCCAGCAACGCGGGCAACGACACCACATCGGCGTAGGTCACCCCGCCGCTCAGGAAGATGCGATCCCCCTGCACGTGATAACTCATTGCCATGACGTCATCAGCCGCCGCGATGGCGCCAACGGCGATCAGCCCGGCCAGGGCCAGGCTCAACTTCGAATGCTTCATACGTTCTCTCTCTCCACCCGCAACACGCGGGTAAGGAGTCAAACGGCAAAGCGCCGGAATCTCCCCCAGCCCGGTCGGCCGGAAAAAATGAATGCATTCACAATGAGAGAGGGGCACCACACACTCTTCCCCATCCGGTCATCGTCGCGTAAAACTCGAAGGCGCACCCGCCAACGTCAGCCGAGGCCAGCCCTGTCCGTTCCGTCCCCCCTGATCCACCACGCGCCGGAGCCACCCGCGCCTGCGGACGCCTTCATCGCGTTCGTACGCGAGGAACGCGCGCCACTGTGCGCGTTCCTGCGCACACGGGGCGTCGGGCCGGAGGATGCAGAGGACATCGCGCAGGACTGCATGGAGCGGCTGATCCGCTATCGCGCGCACGGCACCGACGAACTGCGCCTGCTGCTGTATCGTATCGCGCGCAATCGCCTGGCCGATCGCGGCCGATCGCCGCAGTCGCGACCGCACCTGTCACTGGCCGAGCATGAGGGTCACGACGAGCCCACCAGCCCGTCGCCGGACCCCTTGCGCCAGGCAGAGTCCGGGCAGATGTTGTCCCTGCTGCGGCAGGCCCTTTTCAAATTGCCCGAGCGTGCGCGCGAGGTGTACCTGCTCAACCGGATCACCGGCATGAGCTATACGCAGATCGCGCGGCACTGTGGAATTACAGCCAAGACCGTGGAAAAACACATCGCCCGCGCCCTGCAGGGCCTGCGCCAGGAGTTGGGACCGGATCCGCTGCACAACGACGGGGATACCGAATGAGCAGCCACCGGCACACGGAAGACGCCTCGCTGTTCGCACGCGCCAGCGCCTGGGTGGCGCGGTTGGAGGCCCCGGACTGCACCCCTGCCGAACGCGAGTCGTTCGAAGACTGGCTGGCTGAAGACCCTGCCCATGTCAAAGCCTGGGCGCAGGCCGAAGATCTTTTCCAGCAGGGCCAGGGCCTGGCTGCGGACCCATGGCTGCGGACGGCTGCGGCGCGTGCGGCACGGCCTGCCCGACGCCGCTGGCTGCCTGCCGCGGCCGCGGCCGCTGGTATCTGCCTGGCCATCGGCGTGGGCTGGATGGTAGCGGTGGATGGCAACCCAGCCCCGCAGCGCTTTGCCAATGACACGCATCAGGCGCAGCGGCTGACCCTGCCCGATGGCAGCGTAGCCATGCTCGATGCCGGCACGACGCTGCACGCACGCTTTGGCTGGCGCCACCGCGAGCTGGACCTCGAACGCGGCCGCCTGCAGTTGCAGGTCGCGCCATCGAACAAAGCACTGCAGCTGCGCGCCGGCACCAGCACCATCCGCGATATCGGCACCACCTTCCAGGTCGAGCGCCTGCACGATGGCCTGGTCGAGGTCGCGCTGCTGGAGGGTGCGGTGGAAGTCAGCAACGGCGCCGCCCAGCACACCCTGGCCCCTGGCCAGCAACTGCAGGTACTCCCCTCCGGGCGCATCCAGCCCGGCCCAGCGTTGTCCTCCACGGCAGCCGCCGAGGGCTGGCTGCGTGGGCAGCTGGTCTTCGATGCCACCCCGCTGTCGATCGTGGTCGAACGCATGAACCGCTATGGCCATGCACCGCTGGTGATCGCCGACCCGGAGATCACCGATCTGGCAGTCAGCGGCACGTTCCGCGCAGGCGACGCACAGGAGTTGCTGTCCGCGCTGGAACTTGGCTGGTCCATTGCTGGCCAGATGCGCCCGGATGGCGCGCTGGAACTGCGCCGCACGTACTGAGGAGGCCTGCGGTGATGGCAGGACCAGGCGCGCTGCAGTGGGGGCTGCTCCGCCCCCTGCTGTGCCTGGCGCTGCTGGTCGCCGCGCCGCCTGCCGCCCTCGCAGGCGATCCGGCTGCCACCCACGACTACCGCATCAACGCTGGCCCGTTGCCCTCGGCATTGCAGCAATGGGCACGGCAAAGCGGCATCGCTCTGGTGTTCGATGCCCGGGAACTGGCGGGGCTCCATGCCAACGGCACCCATGGCCAAGCCGATCCAGCATCGGCCCTGAAACAGCTGGTCGCCGGCATGCCGGTGACCATCCTTCGAACACCGTCCGGTGGCTTCGTGGTCCGCCGCATCCGCGTCGCGCCCGCCGTCGCGCCGCCGGTTCCGGCAACGGTGGCGCCGCGCCCGCGCATGCCCCCGCAGTCGCCCCCCCAGGTGGACCTGGCGCCGATCCATGTCACCGGCAGCCGGTTGCCGCGCACCTCCGTGCAGACCACCCTGCCGGTGACCACGATCGATCGCGCAGACATCCTGCGCAGCGGCTACGGCAGCCTGTTCGACCTGCTGCGACACCTGCCCGGCATGAACGGGCTGCCAGCGATGAGCAGCGCACGCAGTGGCGATTCGCAGTACCTGCCTGTCGGTGCAGCCGCCACCACCAGCCTGGATGGCATGGGACCGCGCGCCACCCTGTTCCTGGTCAATGGCCGGCGCCTGCCCCGTTATCCGATGGTGTCCCTGGAACAGGGCGGGCTCACCGACCTGGGCGGCATTCCACTCAGCTTTGTCGAACGCATCGAACTGGTGCGCGGCGGTGCTTCGGCCATCTACGGTGCCGATGCCATGTCCGGCGTGGTCAACATCATCCTCCGCGACCAGGCCGACGGCCCGGAGGCAACGCTGCAGACCGGTCTGAGCAGTCGTGGCGACGCCGGCCAGTACCGCGTGCAGGCCGCCACCGGAGGCCTGCGCGGGAGCGGCGACCGCTGGTTCGCAGGCATCGACCTGCATCGCGTCGATCACCTGGCGGGGGACCAGCGTGACTGGCACGCAGAGACGTCGCAGTACCTGATCGGCGCCTTCCGCGATGGCGACTACTGGCCCGCTACGCACTGCGACGGACCATTGAAACGACGCAATGGCGCCTGCTGGTTCGACAGTTCGCGCCCTCGTTCGCTTCAACCGGCCTCCGATACCGCCTCGGCCTATCTGCGCTACCGGCATGAGCGTGGCCAGGGACGCTACGTCTATGCCGAAGCCCGCGCCAGCCACAACCGGCAGCGTTTCGATCTGGGCCCGACCGCCGTCGCCCTCGGCCTGTACGGCTACACCTTCAACAGTGTCCTGCGCGAAGCCGGCAATGTGCGTCCCCAGGTCCGTGCCACCGACGCCGATCTCACCCTGGGCATCGGCCGGGACCAGGGCAGCCACAGCTGGGACGCCGGCATCAGCGCGCAGCGCAGCGACGTCACCCTGGCCACGCCGGGCACCGTGCGCGCCGAACCGTTCATCGAGGCGGCGCAGTCGCTCAGGTTCCTGCCAGGCTTCGATGCATTGCCCGCCGATGAAGCCACCTCGCTGTTCCCATCGATCCGCAACCGTGGACTTACCGAGCAGTGGCAGGGCTGGTGGGGCATACAGCGCGCATTGATGCCGATGCGGGGCGGCAATGCGCAGCTGGCTACCGGCATCGATCTGCGCCATGAACGCTGGACGTCGCACCCGGACACCCTGCTGAGCCAGGGCGATCTGGCACTGGGGCTGCCGCAGCAGCAGCGGCGCCTGTCGCGGCAGAGTGGCGGCGCGTATGCGGAACTGGGCCTGCCACTCACGTCGGAATTGCGCATGGACCTGGCCGCGCGCTGGGACTACGACGGCGACTACACGGCATTCTCGCCCCGTGCCGGCCTGCGCTGGACGCCAACACCGCACTGGTCGTTCCTGCTGGCCAGCGGCCGCGGCTATCGCGCGCCCAGCCTGTTCGAACAGCGCCGCCCGCCAGGACAGTTCGGCACCCTTACCCTGCCCGTCTCAAGCGCACTGCCACCTTGTGCACAGAGCGAGCCGGACGGCCGCTGCGTGGTCACTGCGGATGTGGAGGAGAACAACGCGCTCAAGGCCGAGAGCTCACGCAGCCATTCGCTGGCGGCGACCTGGTCACCCAGCGATGCGTTCTCGCTTTCGCTGACCCACAACATCGTCGAGCTGCGCAACGAGATCCTCGCGCTGCAACCGGCCGATGCCGTGTGGAACCGTGACACCTGGCAATTGGATGAGGATGGCAACCTGAGCAGCCTCCGCCTGTCGTTCGACAATATCGGCCGCACCACTTCCCGCAACTGGGTGCTGCGTGGCGAATACCGGGTCGACACCGGCAGCACCGGCCAGTGGTTGTTCTCGCTGGACGCGCTGAAGCAGCAGGAGCTGCGCCGCCGTCGGGACCATGAGCCGGCGATCGACCTGCGCGGGCATGTCACGCCCGAGATGGCGGCGGTCCTCAACGTGCAATGGCAGAACAGCAACTGGGACATCGCCCTGCGCGGCAACCAGGTGGGCCGCACCCGCGCATGGCTGCCCGGCGCCGAGTGCCCGCAGCGGCAGATCGAACAGAACCACTGCATGAATCCGCGCCAGCTGCGCTGGAACCTGCACCTGGCGCGCCGCCTGGGCACACGCGTCATCGCGGCGCTGGACGTGCACAACGTGCTTGATGCGCAACCGGTGAACTACCTGGTCGGCAATGGTGGGCAGATGCCGGGGCTGGACGATCCACTGGGTCGCTACTACCTGCTTACCCTGCAGTTCCGCTGAGCGTAGTACGCTACGCGGCCTGTTCCACCGGTCTGCCACCTTCCCCATGAAAGCCTATCTCTGGTTCTGGGGCGCGTTCCTGCTGTTCTTCGCGTTGCCCTTCCCCTGCATCCTCTATTTCGGAACCTCCTGGCCGGTGGCGCTGGCTGATCGCAGCGCGCCATGGCTGTCCCTGCTGCTGCTTGTGCTGTCGCTGGCTGCATGGCTCTCTCTGCTGTTCGCGTTCCTGCATTTCCTGCTGCTCGGCCCACCGCGCGCCCTGCATCGCGTCCGCTCGATCCTCGCCGATGGTGAACCGCGCGATGCGCTGATCGAACACGCTGAACAGACCGGCGTACAGGTGCGTGGCTTCGCGCAATGGAAACTGCAGCTGTCCTTCAAGAACCTGTCCGGCACACCGATCCGCGAACAGCTGCTGGTGGTCGACAGCAAGCCGCAACTGCAGCGCTTCGGCGTCGGCAGGCACGTCGATGCACGCCTGAGCCGGGTGCCGGGCGCGTTCCCGAACGTGGTACTGGACGGTGCCCAGCCCGAACTGGATGTCGCCAGCCTGTGGCGGCGAAGCATCGGCGCAGCGCTCGGCATCGTCCTGGTAGTCGCTGCCTATGTGGCGGCCTACCGGCTGCAGAGCGAGGGCCTTGGCTGGACCTTCCTGTCCTTCGGCCACCCGCTGCTGGTGTGCCCGCTGGTGCTGCGTGGGTACATGTTGGGGCTGCGCCTGCTTGGCCGCCTGCTGCAGGCTGATGCGCGCGGCGAGGCGTTGAAGTACCGCGGCATCGGCGTTGAGGCCAGGGTGCTGAAGGTGCGTCAGACCGGCACCTACCTCAACGAACAGCCGCAGGTGGAGTTCCAGCTGGAGTACACCGATCGCGACGGCCGCGTACAGCAGGTGAGCGTGCGCCGCTTCATCCCGCTGATCGATCTAGCCAACATCCCGCGCGAAAACGTGACCCTGCTGTACGACCCGGATGACCGTGGCAACGTGCGCCTGGAGGGCGTATGAAACAGCCGCCCTCCACCCGCGCCGTGTTCCTGGTACTGCTGCTGGTTCTGGCGGGCGTGGCCGTTGCCGGCGGCGCCCTGCAGACCATCAGCGAAACGCTGGGGCATTCGGTACAGCCGGACCGGTTGCCACCCTCCGTCTCGTCTCAGTCGCCGCGCGAGCAACCCGCATCGCTTGTGCCGTCCCCGGCCGCCTTCCCCGCAGCGAGTACCGCTGCGGCGCCCGAACGCAACAATCGCCTGTTCGATGCGGACTACCTGCAGGCTGCGCGCCAGGCACTGGAGCAGCTGCCGGCACTGGCCGGCCAGAGGCTGACGGTCTTCCATAGCATCCACTTCTACGACGATGGCCGCATCAACCTCGATCTGGTCGACCCGCAACAGCCGGGCCACGTCGACAGCTACCACTTCGAACGTGGCCAGTGGCGCAAGGGCAATCCGGTGAACCCGCAGCAGTTCGCGCCGACCATCAGCCTGCAGCGCAGCAGCACCCCCCTGGCCAGCATCGATTTCGAGGCCGTGCCGCGCGTGGCGCAGGCACTGCAGGAACAACGCAACGCGCTGCAGAACCCCGCATCCGAAGTCGGCCACGTCTACGTGATCGTGCGCAAAGGCGGCAAGCTGGTGTGGCTGCCGGATGACGTCGCCGGTGACCGCGAATCCGTGCACCTGCAGTTCGATGCGCAGGGCACCCTGCGCGGCGTGAACCGCCGATAGGCCACAAAAAAAGGGGACGGAGGGGATTAAGTCGCATGTGCCTTGGTGCGGATTGCGACTTAATCCCCTCCGTCCCCTTTTTCTATTTCACCGAGCGGGCGATGGCGTACTGCGCAGCGTAGTACGTGGACAGCACCAGCACGCTGGCCAGCGGCAGGCCGCCGGCGAAGCGGTCCAAGGCCAGTAGTGAATCGCTGGCGACGAACAGCAGCGCACCAGCGGCCGCCCAGCGCGCGCTGCTGGCTTCCACGGCAGCGGGCTGTGGCCGGCGCCACTGGCGTGCCAGTGCCAGCACCGCCATCGAGGCCAGCACCACCACATACGCCAGCACCGGCGCACGCATCGGTGCAGGCAGGTGCGGCCACAGGCCAAGTACGTTGAGCACGGCAAACGTCGCCAGCAGGACGCTGGCGGCGAGCAGGCCACGTCCGGCACGCAGGCCGTCGCGGAAGGCCACGATGTAGCAGAGGTGGGCCAGCAGGAACGCGACCAGGCCCGGCACGAACGCATCCATCGGCAGCATCAACGCGATGTCACCCACGCACGACAGCAGCATGCCGGCCAGCACCGCGCGTCGATAGAACGGCTGCGCGGGATCATGCACGCGCCAGACGATGGCAGCGATCAGCAGCGTGGTGGTCGGCTTGGCCAGCCAGTGCAGCCAGCGCCCGTCACCCTGCAGGAACGTGCCGACGATGGCCAGGATCGCCATCAGCAGGATCACGCCATCGCGGGCGCGCGGCTTCATCGCGCCTTCCACAATTCTGCGAGGCGGTCAGGCTTGCCGGCGATACGCTCCAGCACCGGGTACTGCAGGCCACCGTGGTAGGCGATGCTCATCGTTTCGATGCGGTCGAACTGCTTCACCAGCAGCACGATCGGCGCCTTGTCCTTCGCTGCCGCAGCCACCGCGTCCTTCAAGCGCTGGCTGCTGTACTCACGGCCGCCAACCGCGATCACCTTCATGCCCGGTGCAAGACCGGCGTTGAACGCCGGGCTGTCCCAGATCACATCGCCGACCGTACCGCTGTCGAGCACGGTCGCGCCCAGCGAATAGGCGAGCAGTGCCGCCTTGGCGCGTTTTTCCTGTGCCTTGTAGGCGTCGTTCGGGGTATCGCGGTAAACCAGCTTCCAGCCTGCCAGCTCCAGGCCGCCGGTCAACGAACCGTGGCCGTCCAGGCGCCCGCGCAGGAACGTCGCCCAGTCGTACGGCGCGATGCCGTTCAAGGTCGCGACCACATCATCGAAGGTGTACGGGTTGACATCCCAGTCGCCATTGCCGACGCCGAAGAACGCACGCGCGAAGTCGTCCAGGCTGCGGCGGTTGCCGCTCAGTTCGCGCAGCTTGCCCTCCACTTCAAGCCACAGCATCTGGCCGCCGGAGTAGTAGTCCTCGCTCATCTGGTAGTTGCGGTAGGGCAGCGTGCGGCGCTGGGCGATGGTCGGATCGTTGGTAGTGTCCTGCAGCGGCCGCCAGGCCAGGCCCGGTCGGCCACGGTCGTAGGTCGCGGCCACATTGGCCAGCATGTCGCGCGCCTGCGCGGTCGACCACAGCCCCGAACGCGCCGCCAGCACCTGGCCCCAGAACTGGGTCTGGCCCTCGTACACCCACAGCAGGCTGTCGCCCATCGGCACGTTGAAGTTGGCGGTGGCCAGGTCGGCGCCGCGACGGTACTTGCCGTTCCAGGAATGGGTGTACTCGTGCGGCAACAGATCGCGCATCCACGCGTTGCTGTCCCACTCGGTGAAGTAGCCCGGGTCAGCGCTGTTCTCGCTGGAACGGTGATGCTCCAGGCCGATGCCACCGAGGCGGTCGGTCAATGCCAGCAGGAACTCATAGTGGTTGTAGTGGCGCGCACCGTAAAGCTTGTCGGCCTGCTGCACCAGCGCGCGATGCATGGTGATCTGTGCCTCGCTCGGCTTCAGCGATTTGGCGTCGTCGGCAAACACATTGAGGTGCACCGGCACCTTCGCGCCCGGGTCGAGATCGATGCGCTGGTAGTGCTCGCCGGCGAACAAGGGCGAATCGACCAGATGGTCATACGAGATCGGCTTGAACACCACGGTGTCACCGTCGCGCCGCGCGGTTTCCAGCGCGGTTGCGAACGACCAGCCCTTGGGCAGGGTCACGCTGGCCTGCGCCTGCAGGTTGCGCGCATCGACGCCGGCCGGATACAGCGAATTGGCGTTCCACTGCAGGTTGAGCATTTCCGGGATCATCACCACCCGGCCCTGGCTGCCGCCCTGCGAGGACAGGAAGTCGAAGTGGGCGACGATCTCGCTCACGCCCTCGGGCACGTTTACCTTGAACGCATAGACGTTGAACTGGTCACGCTGCCAGGCCAGCGGCTTGCCGTTGGCGGTCACGCGCAGGCCGGCCAACTTGTCGATCGGGCCGGTGGGCGAATGGTTGCCGGGAATCCACTGCGGGTACAGCAGGGTCATCGGGCCGGGCTTGGCCGGCACCGTAGCGGTCACCTTGAAGATGCGCCGGGCCAGATCGCGCGCGTCGACATCGATGCGCAGCAGGCCGGGGGCCGCGGCATCGCCCGGCGGCGAGGTCTGCGCCAGCGCAGGCGTCGCAGCCAGCGCGAACAGCACGGACATCACCAGGGCACGGGTCTTCATCAGGCAGGTTCCAGCTTCGGTAGAGCCTTTGATGCTAGGCCTGTGGCGTGCGTGGCCCTATGGCCAAAGGTCATGGGAGACAGGCTTGCTGAAAGCCCCAAGCATTCCCTAGCCCCCCCAGCATCTCTGGGGAACACCGATGCACTTCTTCCGAGCGCTGGCTTGCCAGGCCTATCGGCGGTCTGGCAAGCCAACTGGATCGGAAACCTATTTCGATGCTTCTTGCTTGTAAGCGGCTTCAATTGCCCCCTTCAACCTCATCGGATCTTCGATCCTGACGCCTGTCAAACACTTGGAACCCGTTGCATCAAAAAATACAGTCGATGCCGAACCCCCTTGGAAGTGTGCGTAACCGAAAACCGGTGCCGGCGAATCGGCCAGCGGCGCCCATACAATCTTGCCCAGTACGAGTTTCGCCTTCGCGACGTCCCGATCGATACACCCGCCCGATGCTCTCACAATTATCGTTGTCTGGCCTGATCGTTGGTCAAGTTCGGTGGCAAGCTCAATACCGCCGAAATTACGAACGGTCCCGGTCGCAGTGGCGACATCAGCAAGCAAGCCGTTTTTTATACCCAAAGCATCAGCGGCGGCATCCGGTCCCGCACTTCGCGCCAATTCCAGTCGCTCGATGTAATCGAGCGCCTCGAGCTGCGAAGCTTTTGCCGCGGAACTCCATGCCTGAGGGGGCGGGGTTGCCGCTACAGCGGCGAGCGGAACAATCATAGGCAAGGTCAGCAATGATTTCACTGACGTCCTAACAAAATCACCAAGGATAGTTGGCATCGTAGTAGTCCTCGTGCTGCTTGGTATACGTTTTTCCCGACGCGACATGATTGTTATCGCAGAAAACTTTCCCGATATCCACCAATGACTCACCACCCGACCACATGCTCCATAGCTTAGCGGAGTTCTCGGAAATCAACGGGACTTCAACAAATCCTTCAGATGCCACACGAATCTGATCACTTACTACCGCGTTGTTAACCACGGCCTTAGCCTCCCACACGCAATTCCTTTCAACATACTGGGCTTTGGTGATCGGAGCATCAATATTGGGAACACCTGCCTCGTGGTGACCAAGCTCATGACTCAGATAGCCCACAGTTTTATAGAGCCCAGGCCAGTCATTGCTATCGCAAGAGTATGGTGGAACCAATATTTTCGCCGTAAGCGGGTCGTAACTAGCTGGAAGGCCGTATGCTCTTACCCCCTATGTGCCTGGATCTGGGA
Source organism: Stenotrophomonas sp. YJH_SMC_80 (assembly GCF_059372495.1). NCBI lineage: Bacteria > Pseudomonadati > Pseudomonadota > Gammaproteobacteria > Lysobacterales > Lysobacteraceae > Stenotrophomonas > Stenotrophomonas sp. YJH_SMC_80. The sequence goes on along the minus strand of NZ_JCAFVP010000005.1, from coordinate 287,735 downwards.
GGTAAGCGTGGTGGAAGCAGCGGAGATGAAGTCTACGCACTGGCCCAAACCAGTTACAGGGAAGGCCTGCGATTTCGCGTAGGCCGGACAAAGAAGTGAGATGATCAAAATCAGGTATTTCCATACCATTTGTTTACCCCTTTCCTTGGATCACAGCGATCCGACTCAAAAATAGCGCCAGCAGTCCTTTTTCATCATAGGAAAATTCCTAAAGACTCCGCTATTTGCAGCCGATCACACCCGAAACGAGAACGCGTTAAAACTTTTCGGCATCTGGGGCAAGCGTCATGATTTTGAAGACAAACCGCCATGCGTTCGCAGAGAGAAAGACCTCGGGCGAGACCATTGATGGAACAGCGCATCAAAGCTCGGAGTGTTCAAGTGGCATGATCGCTCATCTGCTCATCTGCTCAGCCAGCAATGAGCTGAGCATGGGTCGCGTGTTTATTTGGCAGCTTCCAGCGATGGTACCCTCGATACTCACCATCGCTGCGCCCATCTACTCATGGCGTGAACCTATTTGCGATGCGCAAGCGGGAAAAGGTCACGCGCGGTGCGCCCATCCACGCTTGGCGTGGATCTACTGGCGCGCGTGGGCGGACAAGATCATGGGCGATGCCCATCCACGCATGGCGTGGATCTACGGGTGTGCCGACCGGATGCAGTAGATCCACGCCATGCGTGGATGGACATGCACCCGGTAGCGCCGGGCCATGCCCGGCGAACCACCTTCCGCAGTCAATCCACCAACCGCAGACGCAGTTCCTTCGGCAGCGCGAACACCATCGATTCCGGCTCGCCATCCAGCTCGCCCACGCCGTTGGCGCCCAGCTCGGCCAGGCGGGCCAGCACGCCATCCACCAGCACCTGTGGTGCCGAGGCGCCGGCGGTCACGCCGATGTGCTGCTTGCCTGCCACCCATGCCGGGTCGATCTCGTGCGCGCCGTCGATCAGGTACGACTCCACGCCCTCACGGCGGGCCAGCTCGCTCAAGCGGTTGGAGTTGGAGCTGTTCGGCGAACCGACCACCAGCACCAGGTCGCAGCGCTTGGCCAGATCCCGCACGGCATCCTGGCGGTTCTGCGTGGCGTAGCAGATGTCGTCGTTCTTCGGGCCCTGCATCGCCGGGAAACGCTCGCGCAGCGCATCGATGATGCCGCGCGTGTCATCCACCGACAGCGTGGTCTGGGTGGTGTAGGCGAAGTTTTCCGGCTGGTTGATCTGCAGCGTGGCAACCTGCTCCACGTCTTCCACCAGGTAGATCTGGCCGGTGCCGGCTTCGCGGTTCCACTGGCCCATGGTGCCTTCCACCTCCGGGTGACCGGCGTGGCCGATCAGCACCACGTCACGGCCGGCACGGCAGTGGCGGGCGACTTCGAAGTGGACCTTGGTCACCAGCGGGCAGGTGGCGTCGAACACCTTCAGGCCACGGCGCTCGGCTTCCTGGCGCACGGCCTGGGACACGCCATGGGCGCTGAAGATCACCGTGTTGTTGTCCGGCACTTCGTCGAGTTCCTCGACGAAGATCGCCCCGCGCTGCTTCAGGTCGTCGACCACGAAGCGGTTGTGCACCACTTCATGGCGGACGTAGATGGGCGCGCCCAGCGTTTCGATCGCGCGCTTGACGATCTCGATCGCACGATCGACACCGGCACAGAAACCACGCGGGTTGGCGAGCAGCACATCCATCAGTTCAATCTCCCGGCAGCGGCCGGCTTACGGTTTCGGATTGGCATTATCCGCCTTTTTGGCGGACTTGCCGTCGAACAGGCCAAACAGGGCGATGCCGATGGCACCCACCACGATGGCCGAGTCGGCGATGTTGAACGAGGGCCAGGTGTAGCTGCCCACGTACCACTGGATGAAATCGACCACATGGCCGTGCACCTGGCGGTCGATCACGTTACCGATGGCGCCGCCGATGATGAGCGCATACGGCACCGCGGCCTTCCAGTTGCCGCGCGCGGTGCCGCGCAGCCACCACGCCATCAGGCCGCTGATGGCGATCGCCAGCGCGGTGAAGAAGTACTTCTGCCAGCCACCGGCGTCGCTCAGGAAACTGAACGCGGCGCCGGTGTTGTAGGTGCGGTACCAGTTCCAGAAGCCGTCGATGACCACCACCGGCTGGAACTCCGGCAGGCTCGACAGCACCCAGGCCTTGGACCACTGGTCCAGGCCGATGATGGCGGCCGACAGCAGCAGCCAGACCAGGGCGTTCGGATGCGGACGGGGCGCGGCCATCAGAACCAGCTCCGCACTTCGCCGGCGCCGGTCACGTTGCTCACGCAACGGCCGCACAGTTCCGGATGGTCGGCGTTGCTGCCGACGTCGGCGCGGTGGTGCCAGCAGCGCACGCACTTGGCCTTGGTGGTCGGCTGGGCGCTGACGAACACCTCGTCGGTGGTCGCCGGGCGCACCTGCACGTCGCCACTGATGAACAGGAAGCGCAGTTCATCGGCCAGCGGCTGCCACTTCGCGGCCTGCTCCTCGTTGGCGGCAATGGTGATCTCCGCTTCCAGCGCGGCACCGATGGCGCCGTTGGCACGCATCGGCTCGAGCACCTTGGCCACCTGCTCGCGCACAGCCAGCAACTGATCGAAGTCGGTGGCGTTGAGCTGGGCATCGGCCGGCAGCGGCGCCAGGCCGTCGTACCAGGTGGTGAACAGCACATGGCCGGCATGCTCGCCCGGCAGGTAGCCCCACAGCTCGTCGGCGGTGAAGGTCAGGATCGGCGCCACCCAGCGGGTGAACGCTTCGGCGATGTGGTACATCGCGCTCTGTGCCGAACGGCGACCGTGCGAATCGGTCGGCATCGTGTACAGGCGGTCCTTGGTCACGTCCAGGTACAGCGAGCCCAGGTCCACGCTGCAGAAGTTCAGCAGCAGCTGCACGATCTCGGCCATGTTATAGCCGTCGTAGGCCGCCTTGATCTTCTCCTGCAGCTCCCACGCGCGATGCACGATCCAGCGGTCCAGCGCGACCATCTGGTCGAGCGGACGCAGGTGCTGGGCCGGATCGAAACCGTCCAGGTTGCCGAGCAGGAAGCGTGCGGTGTTGCGCAGGCGGCGGTAGGCATCGGCATTACGCTTGAGGATCTCCTGCGACAGCGACATCTCGTTGCTGTAGTCGGCCGAGGCGATCCACAGGCGCAGGATGTCCGCGCCCAGCTTGTTCATGATGTCCTGCGGCTCGATGCCGTTGCCCAGCGACTTGGACATCTTGCGGCCGTGCTCGTCCACGGTGAAGCCGTGGGTCAGGCACTGCTTGTACGGGGCGCGCTTGTCGATCGCCACGCCGGTCAGCAGCGAGGACTGGAACCAGCCACGGTGCTGGTCGGAACCTTCCAGGTACAGGTCGGCCGGCTTGCCGAAGCCACGCGCCGCAAGCACGCCTTCATGGGTCACGCCCGAGTCGAACCAGACGTCGAGGATGTCGGTGACCTTCTCGTAGTCGGCGGCTTCAGCGCCCAGCAGTTCGGCGGCATCCAGCGAGTACCACACGTCGATGCCCTCGGCTTCGACGCGGTCGGCAACCTGCTGCATCAGCTCCACCGAACGCCGATGGATCTCGCCGGTCTGCCGGTGGGTGAACAGTGCGATCGGCACGCCCCAGGTGCGCTGGCGCGAGATGGTCCAGTCCGGGCGACCGTCGACCATGCTCTGGATGCGCGCCTTGCCCCAGGTCGGGAACCAGCCGACGGTGTCGATGGCGGCCAGCGCATCGTTGCGCAGGTTGGCCTTGTCCATCGAAATGAACCACTGCGGGGTGGCGCGGAACACCACCGGCGTCTTGTGGCGCCAGCAGTGCGGGTAGCTGTGGCGGATCGGATGGAACGCCAGCAGCGAACCGTTGTCGCGCAGCACGCCGACGATGGCTTCCTGCGCCTTCCACAGGTGCTGGCCAGCCAGCACCACGTCACCGGCCGGCGGGGTCGATTCCAGGTACACGCCACGGCCGTCGATCGGGGTCACCTGGCCGGCGTTGTACTTGTCCAGCAGGCCGTACTTCTGGCTGACCACGAAGTCTTCCTGGCCGTGGCCGGGGGCGGTGTGCACCGCACCGGTACCGTCCTCGTCGGAGACGTGGTCGCCGTTGAGCACCAGGATCTCGCGCTCCGGGTAGAAAGGATGCGCCAGCAGCTGGTTTTCCAGCGCCGCACCGGTGGTTTCACCGTGCAGCACCACGTTTTCGACGCCATAGCGCTGCAGCGCGCGCTCGGCCAGCGCCGCAGCCAGCACCAGCCAACGGCGCTTGCCGTTGTGCGCCGGGCCTTCGGCCAGCACGTAGGTGATCTCCGCGCCCAGCGACACCGCCAGCGAGGCCGGCAGCGTCCACGGGGTAGTGGTCCAGATCGGTACGGCCACTTCCACGTCGGCCGGCACGCTCACGCCGAACGCCTGGCCGATGGCCTGCGCATCGCGTGCGGCGTAGGCCACGTCGATCGCCGGCGATTCCTTTTCCTGGTACTCGATCTCGGCCTCGGCCAGCGCCGAGCCACAGTCGAAGCACCAGTACACCGGCTTGGCACCACGCACCAGGTGGCCGTTGGCCACGACCTTGGACAGCGCACGGATCTCGTTGGCTTCGAAGTCGAAGCTCAGGGTCTTGTACGGGTTGTCCCAGTCACCGGTCACGCCCAGCCGCTTGAAGTCCACGCGCTGGATATTGATCTGCTCTTCGGCGAACTCGCGGCACTTCTGGCGGAATTCGACGGCGTCGAGCTTGGTGCCGACCTTGCCCCACTTCTTTTCCACCGCGATCTCGATCGGCAGGCCATGGCAGTCCCAGCCCGGCACGTAGGGCGCATCGAAGCCGGCCAGGTAGCGCGACTTGACGATGATGTCCTTCAGGATCTTGTTGACCGCGTGGCCCAGATGGATGCGGCCGTTGGCGTACGGCGGGCCGTCGTGCAGCACGAACAGCGGGCGGCCGGCGGCGTTGTCGCGCAGCTGCTGGTAGAGCCCCTGCTCTTCCCACCGCGCCAGAATGCCCGGCTCGCGCTTGGGCAGGTCGCCGCGCATCGGGAATTCGGTGGCTGGCAGGTTCAGGGTGGTCTTGTAGTCCTGGCTCACGCAGTGGCTCGCAATCTATGTTCGGAAAGGATGGCGCGCGCCTGTTCGGCGTCGCGGTGCATCTGGTCGGTCAGCGCCGCCAGATCATTGAATTTCTCTTCGTCGCGCAGCTTGGCGACGAACTCCACATCGATGTGGCGCCCGTACAGGTCGCCCTGGAAATCGAACAGGTGGGCTTCCAGCAGCGGCTCCACGCCCTCCACCGTCGGGCGGGTGCCGAAGCTGGACACCGACGGCCACGGCTGGTCGAACACGCCATGCACCCAGGTCGCGTAGATGCCCGACAGCGCCGGGGTCTTCGGGAACCGCAGATTGGCGGTGGGGAAGCCCAGCGTACGGCCGAGCTGGCGCCCGCGCACCACCCGGCCGCTGATCGCGTACGGACGGCCCAGCAGATCGTTGGCACGGGCGAAGTCGCCCTGCTGCAGCAGCTGGCGGATGCGGGTGCTGGAAATGCGTTCGCCATGCAGGTCGACCGCTTCAATTTCGCCCGCAGTGAAACCCAGTTCGGCACCCATTTTCTGCAGCAGAGCCAGGTCGCCACGGCGGCGGTTGCCGAAGCAGAACTCCGGGCCGATCCAGACCTCACGCGCACTCAGGCGCTTGACCAGCAACTGGCGCACGAAGGTCTCGGCCGGCATCGCCGCCATCGCCGCGTCGAATCGCAGCAGGCCGACCGCATCGACACCGAGCTCGCGCAGGATCTCGACCTTGCTGCGCGCCAGGGTCAGCCGCGGCGGCGGTGTGCCCTGGGCGAAGAACTCACGCGGCAGCGGCTCGAACGCCACGGCCACGGCGGCCACGCCCAAGGCGCGCGCGCGGGCAACCGCGTGGCGGACCAGCGCACGATGGCCCAGGTGGAGGCCGTCGAATGCACCGATACAGACCACGCTTCCGTTGGGGAACAGGTCCCCGCCCTCGACGCTTCTGAACAGCCTGCTCATCAACTCTCGTTCCGGCCCGACCGGGGCCGCCGCTTCAATGGTGTAACCCTGAAGTATAGCCGCCACAGGCCGCGATCAATGCCCACGCAGATCGCGCGGGCGGAAGCCCATCGCCAGCATGGCTACCGCGTAGGTGGCACCGCCACCGCCGACCAGCAGCGACAGGCTGCCGATCCGCTCCCACACGCTCATCGCCGAGAAGCCCGGCAGCCAGTGCAGCAGGGCCAGCAGCACACCAACCATGGCCGCACAGGCCAGCAGCAGTCGCAGCAGATAGCCGCCCCAGCCCGGCCGGCGCTGGTAGACGTCGGTCTTGCCCAGCCAGTACCACAGCAGGCCCAGGTTCAGGTAACTGGACAGCGCGCTGGCAATGCCCAGTGCCAGATGCAGGCCCGGCTGCTTGCCGATGGCCGCCATCACGCCCTGCGCCTTCAGCTCGTCCGGCACCATGACCTGGTACAGCACCGCCAGCAGGGCGAAGTTGAACACCATGTTGGCCACCAGCGCGGCCACACCCGCGCGCACCGGGGTCTTGGTGTCCTGACGTGCGTAGAACGCCGGCAACACCACTTTCAGCAGGGCGAACGCCGGCAGGCCGAAACTCAGGCCGTACACCGACAGCGCGGTCATGCGGGTATCGAAGGCACTGAACTGGCCGTGCTGGAAGATGGTCGCGATCAGCGGTTCGGCCAGCAGCAGCAGGCCCAGCATGGCCGGCACCGAGATCAGCAGGGTCATCCGCAGGCCCCAGTCCAGCGAGCGCGAGAAGCCCTCGCGGTCGGTGCTGACGTGGTGACGGGCCAGCGCCGGCAGGATCACCGTGCCCAGCGCCACGCCGAACACGCCCAGCGGCAGCTCCAGGAAGCGGTCGGCCAGCGACAGCCAGGACTGCGAGCCATCGGTCAGCTTGGCCGCGATGACGGTGTCCAGCAGCAGGTTGATCTGCGCCACCGAGGAGCCGAACAGGGTCGGCACCATCAGCGTCATCACCTTGCGCACGCCCGGATGGCTCCAGCCCCAGCGCGGCAGGGTCAGCAGGTTGATGCCCTTCAGCGAGGGCAGCTGGAACAGCAGCTGCAGGATGCCGGCAGCCAGTACCGCCCAGCCCAGCGCCAGGATCTGTTTCTCCGGGGTGCCGCCCAGCCGCGGGGCCAGCCACAGCGCGCCGGCGATCATGCACAGGTTGAGGATGACCGGGGTCAGCGCCGGCATGGCGAAGCGCTGGAAGCTGTTCAGCGCGCCGCCGGCCAGGGCGGTCAGCGACACGAACAACAGGAACGGGAAGGTCAGGCGGAACAGGTCGACCAGCAGGCCCTGCTTGACCGGATCGGTATCAACGCCACTGGAGAAGACCGAGGCCAGCTGCGGCGCGAAGATCAGCGCCAGCGCAGTGACCAGCATCAGCACCCCGCCCAGGGTGCCGGCGGTGCGGGCCATCAGTTCACGCAGCTCGGCGTGGCTGCGGGTCTCCTTCACTTCCGTGAACACGGGCACGAAAGCGGTGGCGAAAGAGCCTTCGGCGAACAAACGCCGCAGGAAATTGGGTACCCTGAAGGCGACCCAGAAAGCATCAGTGATGGCGTTGGTGCCGAACGTGGTGGTCACCACGAAGTCCCGGACAAGTCCGAGAACGCGCGAGACCATGGTCATGCTGCTGAACGACAGCAGGCCCCGCAACAACTTGGGTGAACTCACTCAGCGTCCCTCTTGACAATCGACTTGACGTGCATTTCTTACGCCATCATACTAGCTAGCTTGCTGTTCCCATAACACCGATTTTTTCAGGAAACCACCACCGTGGCCAATATCAAGTCCGCCAAGAAGCGCGCCAAGCAGACCGTCGTGCGCAACGCGCGCAACGTGGCTCAGCGCTCGATGCTGCGCACCGCTGTCAAGAAAGTGATCAAGGCGCTGGACGCCAACGATGCCGCCGGCGCCGAAGCCGCCTTCGCCGTTGCCCAGCCGATCCTGGATCGCTTCAGCGCGCGTGGCCTGATCCACAAGAACAAGGCTGCTCGCCACAAGAGCCGCCTGAACGACCGCATCAAGGCCCTCAAGGCCGCCTGATCCGGCGTTGCCGCCCTGCCCTTAGGGGCCGGGCAGCAGACAAGAACCCGGCCCCGGCCGGGTTTTTTGTTGCCAGCGATCCGGGGATTGCCGCAGGTACGGCGGCATTGGCCGGCGGCGTGGACTGGCGGCTGCACCGGCTGGGTAGAGTCGACTGTTAGTCGACTAACGCGCGCAGCGCGGGCTTTACGGGTAGCGAGAAGAGCAGTCGACTAGCAGTCGACTCTACCCACCCGGCGCCATTACCCAGCCGGAGCCATCACCCCAGCCAGCCCCAACCCCATCGCGCAGGCCACAAAAAACCCGGCCGAAGCCGGGTTTTTCGCATGGAACCACAACAGCATTACTGCGCGTCGCGGGCTTCCTGCTCCTCTTCCTTCTGGCGATCGAAGAAGGCCATGATCCGGCTCATGATCGGGAAGGTGCCTTCGCGGCCCAGCGCGGAGACCAGGAACCACGGCTCCTTCCAGCCCAGCTCGGCGACGATCTGCTCGGCCGCAGCCTTCGCTTCGTCTTCGAACATCAGGTCAGCCTTGTTCAGCACCAGCCAGCGCGGCTTCTGCAGCAGTTCCGGATCGTGCTTTTCCAGCTCGCGCTCGATGGCGCGTACCTGCTCGACCGGAGAAATGCCTTCCACCCCACCCTCCATCGGCGAGATGTCCACCAGGTGCAGCAGCAGGCGGGTGCGCTGCAGGTGGCGCAGGAACTGCGCACCCAGGCCGGCACCGTCGGCCGCGCCTTCGATCAGGCCCGGGATGTCGGCAATCACGAAGCTGCGGTAGTTTTCCACCTTCACCACACCCAGGTTCGGGTACAGCGTGGTGAACGGGTAATCGGCCACCTTCGGCGTCGCCGCCGAAACGGCACGGATCAGGGTGCTCTTGCCGGCGTTGGGGAAGCCCAGCAGGCCGACGTCGGCCAGCAGCTTCAGCTCCAGCTTCAGCGTGCGCTCCTCACCCGGCTCGCCCGGCAGCGCCTGGCGCGGCGAGCGGTTGGTCGAGCTCTTGAAGTGCATGTTGCCCAGGCCACCGCGGCCGCCCTTGGCCACCAGCAGGCGGTCGCCGTGCTGGGTCAGGTCGCCGATGACTTCATCGGTGGCAACGTTGATCACCACGGTGCCGACCGGCACGGTGATGGTCAGGTCTTCGCCGCCCTTGCCGTAGGCCTGGCGGCCCATGCCGTTCTCGCCACGCTGCGCCTTGAAGATGCGGTCATGGCGGAAGTCGACCAGGGTATTCAGGTTTTCGTCGGCGCGGATGTACACGCTGCCGCCCGCACCGCCGTCGCCGCCGTCCGGGCCGCCGAGCGGAATGAACTTCTCGCGACGGAAGCCAATGCAGCCGTTGCCGCCGTTGCCGGCGAACACTTCGATTTCTGCTTCGTCTACCAGTTTCATTGTTTCGATGCCTGCGATGGGCGCGGCCTGCCGGCCGTCACCTTGAATGTTATGCCTGCCGATGGCCGGCAGCCCGGCCTGGCCGGTCTTGCTTCAACTCTAACGAAAAGCCCCGCCGAAGCGGGGCTCTTCATGCAGCACCCCCATGCCGAGGCACGGGCGCCGGCGATGCCTGGATCAGGCGTCGGCCGAGACGATGCTGACGGTGCGACGCTTCTTGGCGCCCTTGACCGAGAACTCCACCTTGCCGTCCACGAGGGCGAACAGGGTGTGGTCACGGCCCAGGCCAACGCCGGTGCCCGGGTGGAACTGGGTGCCGCGCTGACGCACGATGATGTTGCCGGCTTCGATGGCCTGGCCGCCGAAGATCTTGACGCCCAGGTACTTCGGGTTGGAGTCGCGACCGTTGCGCGAGGAGCCTACGCCCTTTTTATGTGCCATGACTGCTTCTCCTGATGCTTAGCCGGCGATGCCGGTGATCTCGATTTCGGTGTAGTACTGACGGTGACCCTGACGCTTCATGTGGTGCTTGCGGCGACGGAACTTGATGATCCGGACCTTGTCAGCACGACCCTGGGACAGGACCTTGGCGGTGACGGCAGCGCCCTTCAGCGCATCGCCCAGCTTCACGCCGTCGCTGTCACCCAGCATCAGGATGTTGTCAAACTTGATCTCGCTGCCGACTTCGACTTCGAGCTTTTCAATGCGGAGCTTTTCGCCCTGCGCCACGCGGTATTGCTTACCGCCGGTGACCAGTACTGCGTACATGACCAGGCCTTCCTCTGTAGTTATTGTGGTCTGAGCTGCCGCCATCGAGGGCGGACAGGAGCGGAATTGTACGCAGATCAGCGGGCGCGGGTCAAGTCAACCCCTGAACGTCGAAGGAGACGGCAGCGGCACGGGGGTCAGATCCCTTTTCACGGCGTGAAAAGGGATCTGACCCCTGGCTGACGGCCTGTCTCACAAGGTGAGACACCGGGCTGGCATTGTCGCCCATTGCCCCCATCTGGTCACCTCGGTAGGCTGACCGATTGCCGTTCCCTGCTGGCCCGGCACCCAGCCAACGCCCCCACAACCGGATCCCCCATGGCGATGGATTTCATCCGCATCCGCGGCGCGCGGACGCACAACCTGAAGAACCTCGACCTCGACCTGCCCCGCGACAAGCTGATCGTGATCACCGGCCTGTCCGGCTCGGGCAAGTCCTCGCTGGCGTTCGACACCATCTATGCAGAAGGCCAGCGCCGCTATGTCGAGTCGTTGTCGGCCTATGCGCGCCAGTTCCTGAGCGTGATGGAAAAGCCGGACCTGGACCACATCGAAGGCCTGTCCCCGGCCATCTCGATCGAGCAGAAGTCGACCTCGCACAACCCGCGTTCGACCGTCGGCACGATCACCGAGATCTACGACTACCTGCGCCTGCTGTACGCCCGCGTCGGCACCCCGCGCTGCCCGGACCATGGCTACCCGCTGGAAGCGCAGACGGTCAGCCAGATGGTCGACCAGGTGCTGACGCTGGACCCGGAGCAGCGCTACATGCTGCTGGCGCCGGTCATCCGCGACCGCAAGGGCGAGCATGCGCAGGTGTTCGACCAGCTGCGTGCGCAGGGCTTCGTCCGTGTGCGCGTGGACGGCGAGCTGCATGAAATCGACGCGGTGCCGCCGCTGGCACTGCGCCAGAAGCACACCATCGAGGCGGTGATCGACCGCTTCCGCCCGCGCGAGGACATCAAGCAGCGCCTGGCCGAGAGCTTCGAGACCGCGCTGAAGCTGGGCGACGGCATGGCCTCGGTGCAGAGCCTGGACAACACCGGAACCGCGCCGACGCTGTTCTCCTCCAAGTATTCCTGCCCGGTCTGCGATTACTCGCTGCCGGAGCTGGAACCGCGCCTGTTCTCGTTCAACGCACCGATGGGCGCCTGCCCCGGCTGCGATGGCCTGGGCATGGCCGAGTTCTTCGACCCCTCGCGCGTGGTGGTGCATCCCGAACTGTCGCTGGCCGCCGGTGCGGTGCGCGGCTGGGACCGCCGCAACGCCTACTACTTCCAGCTGATCGCTTCGCTGGCCAAGCACTACCGGTTCGACGTCGACGCGGCGTGGAACTCGCTGCCGGCCAAGGTGCAGCAGGCCGTGCTGTACGGCAGCGGCGACGAAGCGATCACCTTCACCTACTTCACCGAAGCCGGTGGCCGCACCCAGCGCAAGCACCGCTTCGAGGGCATCATTCCCAACCTCGAACGCCGCTACAAGGAAACCGAGTCGCCGGCGGTGCGCGAAGAACTGTCCAAGTACATCAGCGAGCAGCCGTGCCCGGAATGCCACGGCGCGCGCCTGAACAAGGCGGCTCGCAACGTGTTCGTGGCCGACCGCCCGCTGCCGGACCTGGTGGTGCTGCCGATCGACGAGGCGCTGAAGTTCTTCAGCGAACTGAGCCTGCCGGGCTGGCGTGGCGAAATCGCCGCGAAGATCGTCAAGGAAATCGGCGAACGCCTCGGCTTCCTGGTCGATGTGGGCCTGGATTACCTGACCCTGGAGCGCAAGGCCGACACCCTGTCCGGTGGTGAGGCACAGCGCATCCGCCTGGCCAGCCAGATCGGCGCCGGCCTGGTCGGCGTGATGTACGTGCTCGACGAGCCGTCCATCGGCCTGCACCAGCGCGACAACGAACGCCTGCTCGGCACCCTCACCCGCCTGCGCGACCTCGGCAACACGGTGATCGTGGTGGAGCATGACGAGGATGCGATCCGCCTGGCCGACTACGTGCTGGACATCGGCCCGGGCGCGGGCGTGCACGGCGGCGAGATCGTCGGCCAGGGCACCCTGCAGGACATCCTGGAAGCCCCGCGCTCGCTGACCGGCCAGTACCTGTCCGGCAAGCGCGCGATCGAGATTCCGGCGCGCCGGCACAAACCGAACCCGAAGATGACCCTGCACCTGCGCGGGGCCAGCGGCAACAACCTGAAGGGCGTGGACCTGGCGATTCCGTCGGGCCTGCTGACCTGCGTGACCGGCGTGTCCGGCTCGGGCAAGTCGACCCTGATCAACGACACCCTGTTCTCGCTGGCCGCCAACGAGATCAACGGTTCCTCGCACCCGATCGCCCCGTACAAGGAGATCGATGGCCTGGACCTGTTCGACAAGGTGGTGGACATCGACCAGTCGCCGATCGGCCGCACCCCGCGTTCCAACCCGGCCACTTACACCGGCCTGTTCACTCCACTGCGCGAACTGTTCGCACAGGTGCCTGAAGCGCGCGCGCGTGGCTATTCGCCGGGCCGCTTCAGCTTCAACGTGCGCGGCGGCCGCTGCGAAGCCTGCCAGGGCGACGGCCTGATCAAGGTCGAGATGCACTTCCTGCCGGATGTGTACGTGCCGTGCGATGTCTGCCATGGCAAGCGCTACAACCGCGAAACGCTGGAGATCCTGTACAAGGGCTTCAACATCAACGACGTGCTGGAAATGACCGTCGAGGATGCGCTGAAGCTGTTCGAGCCGGTGCCGTCGATCGCGCGCAAGCTGGAAACGCTGGTCGACGTCGGCCTGAGCTACATCAAGCTGGGCCAGAGCGCGACCACGCTGTCTGGTGGTGAAGCGCAGCGCGTGAAGCTGTCCAAGGAACTGTCGCGCCGCGATACCGGCCGCACCCTGTACATCCTCGACGAGCCGACCACCGGCCTGCACTTCCACGACATCGAAGCGCTGCTGGGCGTGCTGCACAAGCTGCGCGACGAGGGCAACACGGTCGTGGTGATCGAGCACAACCTGGACGTGATCAAGACCGCCGACTGGATCGTCGATCTGGGCCCGGAAGGCGGGCATCGCGGTGGCACCATCCTGGTCACCGGCACGCCGGAAGACGTGGCGGCCTGCCCGCAGTCGTACACCGGCCAGTTCCTGGCCCGCATGCTGCCGTCCACCAGCGCGCGCCCGGAACAGCCAGCCGCCGTGGCCAACAAGCCCGATGCCCGCCCGCCGCGCAAGGTGAAGCCTGAGAAGCCGGCCAAGGTGGCGAAGAAGGCGGTGGCTGCCAAGAGCACCGGCAAGGCCAGCAAGAGCACGACCAAGAAGAAGGACGCCTGATGAGCAGCGAACACAAGATCCTGGCCCGCATCCCGATCAGCGTGCGCTGGCGTGACATGGACAGCATGGGCCACGTCAACAACGCCAAGTACATTTCCTACCTGGAGGAAGCGCGCGTGCGCTGGATGCTGGGCGTGGACGGCGTATCGATGACCGACCGCATCGCACCGGTGGTGGCCGCGACCAACGTCAATTACCGGCTGCCGATCGTGTGGCCCAACGACATCGTGGTCGAACTGTTCGTCGAGCGCCTGGGCAACAGCAGCGTGACCATCGGCCACCGCATCGTCGATCAGCAGGACGATTCGAAGCTGTATTCCGATGGCAACGTGGTGGTGGTCTGGATGGATACCCAGACCGGCAAGAGCGCACCGCTGCCGCAGGCGATCCGCAGCGCCTCTACCTGACGCGCCCTGGTGGGTGCCGACCTTGGTCGGCACGCTTTGGCTGCAATGAGGTTGCCGGCCAGCGGCCGGCACGACCGACACTGATCAAAGGACTGACATGATCCACAAGACCGAACTGCGCGACCTGCTGCCCGGCATGGTCCCCTTCCCCACCGACGTCTTTCCCGCCGACCAGGCCTGGCTCGGCCAGCACCTGCTGCCGCTGCTGAAGATCGACCTGGGCGTGCTGCGCCCGGAACTGGCTGGCCAGGTGGCAACGATGCTGTGCCCGATCGAGCCGTACGACGGCTGCATCGGCGAGACCACCGAAGAACACCACAACGATTTCACCGGCACCAACTGGATCGCCTTCGAACTGACCGCCGGCAACCAGATGCGCTTCCTCGGCAACGAGGGCTATTTCATCGGCGATGCGGTACAGGACAAGGACGCACAGGAACACATCGCGCAGATGCGCGAGAGCTACGCCAAGGCCCGCGACTACCATGCCGCGCACGGTCGCCTCGCCTGCTACTCGCGCTATGGCAAGGGTGAGGCCAGCGAGCGCGATTATCTGGATACGCTGGGTGGCCCCATTGGTTTCGGCAACTGGACCGAGACCGCGGAGATTCCCGCAGCCTTCGAACTGGACTTCACCGAGGCGGCCGATGACCCCAACGCTGCGGACGATGCCGAAACGGTGATCATCACCCGCAATGGCAACAAATTCTTCGCCGTGGCCGACGTAGCCGGCTACAACTGGTGCGCCACCGGTGCCGACGCGATCGTGATGCTGTACGAGCCGGTCAGCCGCACGGTGCTGTTCTCGTACGACTGGTCGTAAGCCTGTTTGGTAGTGCCGGCCAGCGGCCGGCATACCGAGTTGCCGGCCAGCGGCCGGCACTGCCATCCCGCTACGGCGCGGCCTTGCGCACGGTCAACGTCGCACTCGCTTCGCTACCACCTTCCAGCTGCAGCCGCAGCGGCAGCACCTGCCCTTCCTTCAGCGCGCCCTTGCCCTGCATCAGCATCAGGTGCAGGCCGCCGGGCTTGAGCTCGGCACGCGCGCCGGCTGCCAGCGGCAGGCGCTCGATCGCGCGCATCCGGCTGACCCCGTCGACAATCGTGGTCTCGTGCAGCGACACATCACCGAAGCTGCTGCTGGTCGCGCCGGTGATCGCCACCGCCTTGCTGCAGCCATTGTGGATGACGCCGTAGCCGGCAGTCATCGGCATTGCCGGATTCGGAGGCAACCGCGCCCAGCCCTGCTCCACCGTGACGCAGGCCGGTTCGGCGGCCGAGGCCGATGCTGCGGTCGCACACAGGACCCACAGTACGCCAACGAATGGTTTGGTTATCATCGCCCAGGTTCCTTCTTCGCAACGAGACCGCAGCATGACGACGCTCATCGAGGTGATCAACCATGGCCCCATCCGCGAACTGCGCCTGGCACGGCCGCCGGTCAACGCACTGGACACCGAACTGTGCCGGCAGTTGATCCATGCCATCGAGCTGGCCATGGCCGAAGACGCGCATGGCATCGTGCTGTCGGGCAGCGAGCGCGTCTTCACCGGCGGCATGGACGTGCCGCACCTGCTCTCGCATGGCGATGACAAGCACAAGTTGTTGGACACCTGGAACGCCTTCTTTGGCGCCGTGCGCACGCTGGCCGAGAGCCGCATTCCGGTGGTCGCGGCGATCACCGGCCACGCCCCGGCGGGTGGCTGCGTGCTGGCCCTGTGCTGCGACTACCGGATGATGGCGCGCAGCGCCGATCCGTCGCGGCCGTATGCCATCGGCCTGAACGAAGTGCAGGTCGGCCTGATCGCGCCGGAGGGCATCCAGCGCCTGCTGCGCCGTGCGGTGGGCGTGCACCGCGCCGGTGTGCTGCTGACCACCGGTTCGCTGGTGCCGGCCGAACAGGCGCTGCAGATCGGCCTGGTGGATGAGCTGGCCGAGGGAGACCTGGTGGTGGCACGCGCCATCGCCTGGCTGCAGAACCTGCTCAAGCAGCCGCGCCAACCGATGCTGCTGACCCGCGCCATCGCCCGCGCCGACCTGCATGAGGCGCTGCACCCGGACCTGATCCAGCTGGACCGCTTTGTCGAGGCCTGGTTCGCCCCGGATGCGCAGAACGCGCTGCAGGCACTGGTGGCGCGCCTCGGCAAGTGAACGGTAGCGCCGGCCGCTGGCCGGCAACCAGGCAATCCTTCCGGGACGCCTGTGGTTGCCGGCCAGCGGCCGGCACTACCGATGATGGGCTGGCCTGCACCGGTATAATCGGGGCCTCTTCACTGCTGTGGCCGCCCCCCTTGAACGACACGCCCGAACCCGTCGTCTCCGAGCTGATCGACCTGCTCACGCTGGAGCGGCTGGAGGACAACCTGTTCCGCGGGCAGAGCCGCGACATCGGCACCAAGTACGTGTTCGGCGGGCAGGTGCTGGGCCAGGCGCTGGCCGCAGCGCAGGCCACGGTCGACAATGGCCGCCACGTGCACTCGCTGCACGCCTATTTCCTGCGCGCTGGCAACATCGACCACCCGATCGTCTACGACGTGGACCGCACCCGCGATGGCGGCAGCTTCTCGGTGCGCCGGGTCACCGCGATCCAGCACGGCAAGGTGATCTTCTTCTGCGCGGCCTCGTTCCAGCAGGCCGAGACCGGCGCCGAGCACCAGCACAAGATGCCCGAAGTGCCACAGCCGGAAGACATCGAGCCGAATCGTCCGCTGCCGGCGGAAGTGCTCGAACGCCTGCCGATCAAGGTGCAGCGCTGGCTGTCGCGCGGTGGCCCGTTCGAGTTCCGCCACGTGTACCCGCGCGACGAACTGAACCCACCCAAGCGCCCGCCCTACCACCAGGTGTGGCTGCGCCTGAGCGAACCGGTGGGCGATGCGCCGGAGCTGCACCAGGCGCTGCTGGCCTACGCCTCCGACTTCCACCTGCTGGGCACGGCGACCTTCCCGCACGGTATCAGCTACTACCATCCGCACGTGCAGATGGCCTCGCTCGACCACGCGATCTGGTTCCACCGCCCGTTCCGTGCCGACGACTGGCTGCTCTATTCGCTGGACAGCCCCAGCGCGCAGGATTCGCGCGGCCTGGCCCGCGGCCAGTTCTTCACCCGCAATGGCGTGCTGGTGGCCAGCACCGCGCAGGAAGGCCTGATCCGCGTCGTTCCCGACCAGGCCGCGGCCGCTGCCGTGCCAGCCAAGGAGTAACCCCATGCGCCAGATCTTCAGCAGCCAGCGCGTGGAAACCGTCGAAGGCGTGGCCGAGCTCCTGCGCGAGCATGGCATCGACGTCAAGGTGACCAACGGGCGCTCGTACAAGACCCGCCGCCGCGGTCAGTTCAGCTATACCGACCTGGGCAACGCCAACGCCTATCCAGCGGTGTGGATCGTACGCGCCGACGACCAGCCGCGCGCGCGTGAAATCCTGCGCGAGGCGCGCCTGCTCGACACCACCCGTCGCGACCACCCGACCGCCGAGTTCGCCTTCCGCGACGCGCCGGAACCGGGCAGCGGCGGCCGCAGCTGGGCCTGGCGCATCCGCATCGCCCTGCTGGTGGTGATCGCCGGCGTGGCGCTGGTGATCGGCCTGCGCCATCGTGGTGCCCCGGCACCGGTCGCACCGGCCCCTGCCCCGCAGGCCCAGCCGCAGCAGGCACAGCCGGCACCGCAGGCCGCGCCGGAAGAGGAAGAAGAAGTCCGGGTCCGCATCCAGCCCTCAAAATGACGCACGGGTAGTGCCGGCCGCTGGCCGGCAGCCGCAAAGAAAGTCGGTCACATTGGGCGCGCGGCTCCGTCATGGGACACAATCCCAGCAGGAGAGCCGCCGCCATGACGACGTTCGCCGCATCGATCGACCAGACCCTGGAACGCGAACTGCCGGCCGCCGCCAGCGGTTGCCAGCACGCCTATGGCCGCATCGTGCTGGCCTGCCAGAACACGGTCACCGCCATCGCGCTGGCCATCACCCGCGACCGCCAAGCCAGCGAGGACATCGCCCAGGAAGCCTTCGTCAAGGGCTGGCAGCAGCTGCACCAGCTACGCAGTTCGACCAGCTTCCTGCCCTGGCTTCGGCAGATCACCCGCAACCTGGCCCGCGATTGGCTGCGTGCACAACGTGGCCGGCCGCTGACCGGCGAGGCCGCCGAGGTGGCGATGGGCATGGCCGCCGACCCTTCACCGGGCGCGGCCGACCGCCTGCAGCGGGTGGAAGAAGAGATCGCCGCCGAGGACATCATTTCCGCGTTGCCGGCCGACAGCCGCGAAGTCCTGCTGCTGTACTACCGCGAAGGGCAGCGCTCGCAACAGGTCGCCGACCTGCTCGGGCTCAGCGATGCGGCCGTGCGCAAGCGCCTGTCACGTGCACGTGCCCTGGTGCGCGACGGCCTGCTGCAGCGCTTCGGTGAGTTCGCGCGCAGCAGCGCACCCAGTGCCGCGTTCGCTACGGCGGTGGTTTCGATGGTACTGGTGGCCGCGCCCGGCACGGCCAGCGCAGCGATCCTGCTCGGCACCGGTGTCGGTGTGGGCGGCAGCAAGCTGGGCCTGGGCGGCGTCAGTGCCGCAGGCGGGGCAGCCATGGGTTCACTGACGGCCGCCGCCAGCCAGCTGCACCTGATTCCCGCCAGCGACTGGGCCACCGTTGCCGGGGGCGTCGTCGGCGGCATCATCGGCAGCTACCTGGGCGGCCGCTTCCTGCTGCGCTTCGCAGACACCCAGCAGGAACGAACAGCAGTGCGACGCTTCGTGCACCTCAATACGTTCACCGCGATGGTCGTCTGCACCGGCCTGTTGATCTCGCTGATGCTGCAGGTGCCAATCTGGCTGCAACTTGCGATTCTCGTCATCGGCCTGGGTACGGTGAACTACCAGTGCCTGGTGCCGCTGCAGCGCGTGATGGCACCCATGATCGCGCGCGATTCAGCGCGGCGCGGCCGCAGCGGAACCAACTGGAAATACGAATCCGTGTACGGGCGCACCGGCATCATCGGGGCGAACGTATTCGTGATCGGCCTGGTGGTATATGCGCTGATGCGCAACGGAAACGTGTAACGGACAACGCCGGCAGCCTGCCGGCGTTGTCGTCATTCACTGCGTTGAACCTCAGCGCTGCGGCTTCGGCGCAGCGCCATCACGCGGACCGCCATGGCGCGGGCCACCGTGCATCGGGCCCTTGGCGGCGTCGAACTCGGCCTTGCTCAGCTGGCCGTCCTTGTTGGTGTCGGCGGCAGCGAACCAGGCATCACGATGCCGCTTCATGCGCAGCTCGCGGTCGGCCTTGTCCAGGTAGCCGTCCTTGTTCAGATCAAGCTGGTCGAAGCGCGCGGCCAGGCGCGGATCAGCCTTGGCTTCCTCGCGGCTGATGCGGCCGTCCTTGTTGGCGTCCAGCTTGGCCCAGCGCTCACCGCCGTGGCCACGTCGCCCATGCTGCCAGCGCGGCAGCTCATCGCGCGAGAGCTTGCCGTCCTTGTTCTTGTCCAGCTCGTCGAACTTCGCGGCCAGGCGCGGGTTGGCGGCGGCCTCGCTGCGGTCGATGACGCCGTCGCCGTTGGTGTCCAGCCTGGCCGGGCGCGGCGCGGGCGTGGTCGGGGTGTCAGCGGCCAGCGCGATACCGGAAGCGGAGGTGCCCAGCAGCAGGGCCAGCAGCAGGGGGGTACGGATCATGAGGTCACTCCTGGGGATGGGAACAGCGTCGGGGTGATCACTTCACCCTCGGGGGACAACAACGCCCGGGCGCGACGTCGGTTGACGCTACTGCCGATTCCATTCATCCGCCGGACAGTCGCCGCCACTGCGACAACCTGGGGCTATGCTGTGCCCATGGCGATACATGGCGACAGAGACGACGAACTGCGACTTTTCCAGACCGGCGAGCACCCCTGCGGGTACTGGTCGGACCGGGTGGCACGCGACCTGGTGCTGGACCCGAACGACCGCCGCCTCGGTGCGCTCTATCCGCTGGCACTGAGCTGGGGCTTCCGCCGCAGCGGCGACCTGGTCTACCGGCCGCATTGCGCGCACTGCCAGGCCTGCGTGGCGGTGCGCATCCCGGTGGCGCGCTTCGCTCCGGACCGCAGCCAGCGCCGCTGCGCCGCCCGCAATGCCGACCTGGAGGTGCGGATCACCGCCGCCACCGCGCGCGACGACCTGTTCGCGCTGTACCACCGCTACCTCACCCACCGCCACGCCAACGGCGGCATGGACGACCATGGACCGCACGAGTTCGAGCAGTTCCTGATCGGCAGCTGGTCGCACACCCGCTTCATGGAAATGCGCCTGCCCGGCCACGACGGCCAGCCCAGCCAGCTGCTGGGGGTGGCGGTGACCGACGTCACCGAGCACGGGCTGTCGGCGGTCTACACCTTCTTCGACCCGGACCACGCCGCGCGCGGGCTGGGCACCTTCGCGATCCTGCAGCAGATCGAATGGGCGCGCCGCGAGGGGCTGCCGCACGTGTATCTGGGCTACTGGATCCGCGGCCACCAGAAGATGGACTACAAGCGTCGCTTCCATCCGCTGGAAGCCTACGATGGCCGCCGCTGGCACGATTTCGACAACGATCTGGACGGGCGCTGACAAACCGCTGACACCGGGCCGGGTGCACAATACGGCCCATGAACATGACCCGCCGCCATCCCCTGATCCTCGCCCTGGCCCTGCTCTGCGGCGCCACCGCCCCTGCCTTCGCCACGTCCCCCGCGATGACCGAAAAGCCGTCCGCTGCGCTGCGCCTGGCCACCTACAACACCTCGCTGTACTCCGATGACGCCGGTGGCCTGATCAAGGAACTGGAAGGTGACAGCGAACACGCGCGCAAGATCGCCGCGGTGCTGCAGCAGGTGCGCCCGGACCTGGTACTGCTGAATGAGTTCGACTTCGACGACGCCCATCGCGCCGCCGACCTGTTCCAGAAGCGCTACCTGGAAGTGGCCCAGCCTGGCGGCGGCAAGCCGCTGCACTTCGCCTACCGCTATCTGGCCCCGGTCAATACCGGCGTGCCCAGTGGCCTGGACCTGGACAACAACGGCGTGGTCGGCGGCGAAGGCCGCAGCCGCGGCAACGATGCGTGGGGCTACGGCCTGCACCCGGGCCAGTACGGCATGCTGGTGCTGTCGCGTTACCCGATCGATGAAGCCAAGGTACGCAGCTTCCAGCTGCTGAAATGGAGTGCGATGCCGGGTGCCATCCGCCCGGTCGATCCGCGTACCGGCCAGAGCTTCTACAACGACCACGTGTGGTCGCAGCTGCGCCTGTCGTCGAAGTCGCATTGGGACGTGCCGGTGAAGACCCCGGCCGGCGTGGTGCATGCGCTGGTCTCGCACCCAACCCCGCCGGTGTTCGACGGTCCGGAGAAGCGCAACGCGGCGCGCAACCACGACGAACTGCGCCTGTGGCAGGAATACCTGTCCAAGGGTGACAAGCCGTGGCTGTGCGACGACAAGGGCCAGTGCGGCGGCCTGGCGCAGGACGCGCGCTTCGTGATCCTCGGCGACCTCAACAATGACCCGGTCGATGGCGATGGCCGCCATGAGGCGATCGTCGAACTGATCGAGAACGCCCGCGTGCTGCGCTACCCCACCCCGCGCAGCGTCGGCGGCGAGCAGACCAGCCTGGCCTATGCGGCCAAGGGCATCGAGCGCAAGGGTGCACCGTTCCACGCCACCGGCGATTTCGGCCCGAAGTCGGGCACCATGCGCCTGGACTACGTACTGCCCTCGACCGGTTTCGAATACGTCGGCAGCGGGATCTTCTGGCCGGCCAATGAAAGCCCGGAAGCGAAGATCGCCGACGGCAGCGACCACCACCTGGTGTGGGTGGACGTGCGGTAGAGCAGCGTACCGACCAACGGTCGGTACCCACCGGGTTTCGGTAGGCGACGACCGTTGGTCGTCGCTCCTTTTTCAGGGGCGCAGTTCGATGCCGATGGCGTCGGCGGCATCACGCGCGATGGCGCGTGCTTCGTCGATGGTTTCCGCGCGCGCCAGGGTCACGCCCACGCGGCGATGGCCATGCACGCTCGGCTTGCCGAACAGGCGCACGGCGGTGTCCGGCACCTGCAGCGCGGCGGCGACATTGTTGAAGTACGGCACGCCCTCGCCGTGGGCCAGCAGCGCGCACGATGCCGACGGGCCGCTCTGGCGGATCACCGGAATCGGCAGGCCAAGGATGGCGCGCGCATGCAGCGCGAATTCGCTCAGTTCCTGCGATACCAGCGTCACCAGGCCGGTGTCGTGCGGGCGCGGCGACACTTCGCTGAACCACACCTCATCACCCTTCACGAACAGCTCGACACCGAACAGGCCCCAGCCGCCAAGGTCGTCGGTGATCGCGCGCGAAATCTCTTCGGCACGCGCCAGCGCGGCGCTCGACATCGGCTGCGGCTGCCAGCTTTCGCGGTAATCACCCTCCTTCTGCAGATGGCCGATCGGCGCGCAGAACGAGGTGCCACCGCCATGGCGCACGGTCAGCAGGGTGATCTCGTAATCGAAATCGATGAAGCCTTCGACGATGCAGCGGCCGGCACCGGCACGGCCACCGGTCTGCGCGTACTCCCACGCCGGGGCGATGTCCGCCTCGCTGCGCAGGGTGCTCTGGCCCTTGCCCGAGGACGACATCACCGGCTTGACCACGCACGGCAGGCCGATGGCGGCCACGGCAGCACGGTATTCGGCCTCGGTATCGACGAAGCGGTACGGCGAGGTCGGCAGGCCCAGGGTCTCGGCGGCGAGGCGGCGGATGCCTTCGCGGTCCATGGTCAGGCGCGCAGCGCGCGCGGTCGGGATCACCCGCAGGCCCTGTTCCTGTTCCAGCTGGACCAGGGTTTCGGTGTGGATGGCCTCGATCTCCGGCACCACCAGGTGCGGCTGCTCCTGGGCGATCAGCGCACGCAGGGCCATCGCGTCGAGCATGTCGATCACGTGCGAACGGTGCGCGACCTGCATGGCCGGCGCATCGGCATAGCGATCGGCGGCGATCACCTCCACGCCCAGCCGCTGCAGCTCGATGGCCACCTCCTTGCCGAGTTCGCCCGAGCCCAGCAGCAGCACGCGGGTGGCGGAGGGGGACAACGGAGTTCCAAGCTTGGCCATGGCGGTTCCAGCAGCGATGTGAAGGCGGGTGGGCATTCTAGCTGGCCGACCGGCCCGGCCACGGCATCCGACGAACGGTAGTCGACAAGTGATATCACTTTGATATCTTCATTCCGAACCCTCAAGGACGTACCGCCATGAAAGAGAAGTCGCTGTCTTCCCTCAACGGCCTCGGCACGCTGGCCGGCGCCCTGCTCGTCGCCCTCGCTGGCGCCGCCCTGTTCGTACTGGGAGTGGCAGCCAAGGCCAGTGCCGGCTCGCCCAATCTGTTGCTGATGCTGCTGGGCGCCCTGCTGGTGGCGCTGGGCGTGTTCATCCTGGCAGGCCTGTACACCATCCAGCCCAACCAGGCGGCCGTGCTGAGCCTGTTCGGCAAGTACGTGGGCACGGTCAAGGACAACGGCCTGCGCTGGAACAACCCCTTCTATGCCAAGCGCCGGGTCAGCCAGCGCGTGCGCAACTTCGAGAGCGGCAAGCTGAAGGTCAACGAGCTGGACGGCAGCCCGATCGAGATTGCCGCGGTGATCGTCTGGCAGGTGGTCGACGCCTCCGAAGCGGTCTACAACGTGGACGACTACGAGAGCTTCGTGCACATCCAGTCCGAATCCGCGCTGCGCGCGATGGCCACCAGCTATCCCTACGACCAGCACGAGGATGGCCAGCTGGCCCTGCGCAGCCACGCCAGCGAGATCTCCCAGCACCTGAAGAACGAGCTGGCCGAGCGCCTGGCCGACGCCGGCGTGCAGGTGATCGACGCACGCATCAGCCACCTGGCCTACGCCGCTGAAATTGCCCAGGCCATGCTGCAGCGTCAGCAGGCCAACGCGGTGATCGCCGCGCGCACGCGCATCGTGGCCGGTGCAGTCGGCATGGTCGAAATGGCCTTGGCCGAACTGCAGAAGAACGGCGTGGTTGAACTGGACGAGGAACGCAAGGCGCACATGGTCAGCAACCTGCTGACCGTGCTGTGCTCGGACCGCGGCACCCAACCGATCGTCAACGCCGGTTCGCTTTACTGAGCCATCCTCGCAACGGGGCGCCCCACCGCCCCGCCAGGAGTTTTCATGAGTGAGAAGAAAGCCTATCCGCTGCGCATCAATGCCGAGGTCCTGGCCGCGGCACAGCGCTGGGCTGACGACGAGCTGCGCAGCCTCAACGCGCAGATCGAATACGTACTGCGCGACGCCCTGCGCAAGGCAGGACGCCTGCCGAAACCCACGCCATCGCCGGAGGACAAGGAATGAGCAAGCGCTGGAGCTACCAGACCATCGAGGTCAAGACGTCCATGATGGGTGTACTCAAGCCCGAGGACGTGCAGGCCGAACTCAGCCGCCAGGGCCAACTGGGCTGGGAACTGGTCAACATCATCATCCCGGCGCCGATGCGCCCGGCGATGCTGGTGTTCAAGAAGGAGGCCTGAACCATGGGCGGCAGCGACCCGAAACCCTTTGACGTGGCCGAGAGCTCGCCGCTGCGCGTGCTCTGGATCGTGCTGCCGCTGCTGGCTGCCTTCGTGGCCTGCCTGTATGCGCAGCTGTACAAGGCACCGGCGAGCGCACCCTGGATCGCAGTAACGCTGTCGCCGCCCTGGTTCCGGATGGGCGGCAGTGCGGCATGGAGCCTGCTGGTGATTGCCCTGCTGGGCATTGGACTGGGCACGGCCTTCTTCCGCCGCCGGGTGGAACTGGCCGGCGATGTGCTGGACGTCCGTTCAACGATGTACCGGCGGCGGGTGCCGGTGGCGCAGTTGCGGCTGGACCAGGCCGAGGTGGTCGACCTGCAGCGTGACCGCCGCTACGGCATTCGTGTCAAAACCAATGGCTATTCAATGCCGGGCTTCTACTCGGGCCACTTTCGCCTGCAGGGAGGCGGCAAGGGCTTCGCCCTGGTCACCGACCGTGCGCGCGTGCTCGCCCTGCCGGTCAGTGATGGCAGCACGCTGCTGCTCAGTGTGGACCGGCCGCAGGCGCTGCTCGATGCGCTGCGCAAGGTGGCCGCGTCGGCGCCACGGCAGTAAGCTGCGGCGATGCAACGACGCGCCCCCCTGCTGATCAATACCGAGGCCATCGAGCTGTGGCCCGCCCACCTGTTGCGCGCACGCAGCAACCTGGATGCACGCCTGCTGTCGCAGGCGCAGTGGGTGCTGCGGCGCAAGCGTGATGGCCGCTATCTGGCGGTGGTACTGGCGCAGGGTGTGCACGCCATGGTGCCGCGCCTGCCGCGCGAGCCCGGGGTCGAGGAAGCACTGGCACTGCTGGATACGGCGGCGGCACGCCCGTTCGGTGCCGCACTGCAGGAACAGTGGCTGCCGCTGGCCGGGTTGCAGCAGCGCTTGCAGCAGCTTGGCCTGGATGCGCAGCGCTATGCCGACGACAGCGGCCTGCCGCTGGAATCCGAGCCGTGCCTGCTGCACTTCGCCGGTCGCGACCGCTTCGCACGCCCGTTGTGGCTGCGCCGTGGCGCCGCGCAGGGCTGGCGGCGGATGCGACTGCACGCGGCACAGGATGGAATTGCGCTGGATGCCATCTCCGGCTTCCGCAGCCATGCCTACCAGTTGGGCATCTTCGAACGGAAGCTGGCGCGCGGCTTGAGCGTGGCCGAGATCCTGAAGGTGAATGCCGCACCGGGTTTCAGCGAACACCACAGCGGCCACGCACTGGACATCGGCACACCGGGCGACGCGCCGGCTGAAGAATCGTTCGACGCCACCGATGCGTTCGCGTGGCTGCAGGCGCATGCCGGCGGGCACGGCTTCCATCTGAGTTACCCGCGCGACAACCCGCACGGCATCGTCTACGAACCGTGGCACTGGTGCTGGAGACCGGCCAACGGCTGAGCCCCTCGTGGCGAAAGCCTGGAGCGGTCAGCGCATGGCCGCGGGATGGAACAAGAGAGCAAAGACAAAAGCGGGTCGCTTCGCTCGAAGCTTCTATAAGGGATCAGCGCGCGGCTGTTGGGTCCGCCTTCAAGCGAGCCGAGCACCGCAGGTCCGGCGAGGGCGAAGAGGTGCGGGTGTCTGAGCGCAGCGAGTTCCCGCACCGCCCCTCGACGGGCCGAGGAGCGCAGGGGACCGGTGCGCAGCGCCGGCTCGCGGCCGGCGGCGCGTTTCTTTTGGTTACTTTTCTTTTCGCGCGAAAAGAAAAGTAACGCCCATGAACCATCACGATCGCATCGGCATGGATCGGAGCGACAGCCCTGCGACCGTCACCGCCTCAACGCATTGATCGCCAGCAACACCCACCCGGCCATCATGCTGGTGCCCCCGATCGGCGCCATCCGCGTCGGCCACTGCCACAACGCACCACCCACCAGGCTGCCGGAAAACAGCAACACGCCCAGCAGCAGCACGTACAGCGCCAGGTGCGCGGTCGCCCCCTGCGCACGCGGGCCAAGCGCCACCAGCACCGCGCCATGCGCGAACGCATACAGTGCCGCCATGTTCAGGTGCTGCTGTGAAAGCGGGTCAGCCACACCGTGCGATGCGTAGGCGGACAGGCCGATCGAGGCCGCCGCCAGCAGCGCACCAAGGCAGGCCAGCAGGGAAGGCTTACGTGCGCGACGTTCCAGGTTGAACATGGGGGCTCCTTGCACAGCGCCCTTTCCGGGCGCCAGATGAAAAAAAACGCGCCGCAATGAGCGGCGCGTTTTCGTGTCCAACACTACATGGGTCAGCCGAGGCTTACTTGACGGCCCAGTAAATGTCGTAGGTACCTTCCGGGGTGAACGACTTGTCGATGCCATCCTTCCAGGTTTCGTACGGACGGTCGATCACTTCGTTGCCGGAGGTCACAGCCCAGGCGCGCAGGCCGTTGCGGGCAACGTCCAGACCCGCCATGTGGCCGGTGTAGGCCGCATGTGCCGAGCGGTGCGGAGCCACGTGCACGTACTTCACCGGAGCGCCACCGTCTATCTTGACGGTCAGGGCCTCAGCGGTGGCACCTTCAGCACCCTTCTTCTTCACCGGCTGGGCGATGTCGAAGGCGTACTTCTCCTGGCCGAAGTCGGTGGTGATGATGCGGAACGGACCGGCGGCTTCAAGGCCATTGGCCTCCATCACGCGCTTGATCCACTCCTGGTTGTCCTTGATGGACTTGGTGATCGTGTCCTGACCGCGGTCCACGTTACCGGCGTTGACGACCAGCAGATCCTCAGCCGGCACATCGACGATGGCCAGATCGGTCAGCGGGGCTTCCGGCGTGCGGTAGTCGACGTTCGGGACGGTAGCCAGCATGTTGGCCATGCGCGACAGGCCCATCTTGATGTCGTCGCCGATCTGACGGCTGACATACAGGCCTGCATAACGGCCGAACAGGTCGAAGCCGTACTTCACCGAGTAGTCCTGGGTGATCTTCACGTTGCGGCCACCCTTGCCGGTCGGCTCCAGGGTGAAGGTGGTGACCTTGTCGTGACCCTTGGTGGCGTCTTCGATGGCGATCGCAACGCGCTTGTTCTCTTCGGCGTCGGTGATCTTCCAGGAGCCGGTGCCCAGGTCCTTGGAGGTGAAGTCCAGGGTGGCACCCTTGCCGGAGGCCGGGCCGGACAGCTTCAGTTCAACGGCGGGATCGCGCAGTACCAGCGGGTTCCAGTCCTTGAAGCGGCGCAGGCTGCTGACCGTGTCGTACACGATCGTCATCTTGCGGTTGGTCTCGATGCTTTCGGTGAT
Source organism: Stenotrophomonas sp. YJH_SMC_80 (assembly GCF_059372495.1). Taxonomy (NCBI): domain Bacteria; kingdom Pseudomonadati; phylum Pseudomonadota; class Gammaproteobacteria; order Lysobacterales; family Lysobacteraceae; genus Stenotrophomonas; species Stenotrophomonas sp. YJH_SMC_80. The sequence continues at coordinate 260,030 of NZ_JCAFVP010000005.1, read as the reverse complement.
GTGACGCTCGCCCGGCAGACATACGCCAATGATGACGAACAGGCCAGCCACGATCCCCAAGGCGATCAGGAACTCGATAATACGGGTCATTCAGAGAGTCTCCGGGGCCGATCCCACGGCCGGGTTGATTGAAGCGAAGCGCCAATCCTAGCAGGCTTCGCGGGCATTGTTTATCGGGATTGGCGCACCGGTTTCCCTGCCGGCTGCGTATTTGTATGGACAAAGAATTCGAAGGGTAACGCATACCGCTGCCCGGCAAGTAGGGGGGCACCTTGGCCGGAACCCCCTGCCATCACCCAAGTCTTTGTACCGAAACGATTTTCCTCAGACCAGCTGGAGTTCGAACGCCTTCAGTACCGCGCGCGTACGGTCGCGCACACCCAGCTTGGAGAGGATGTTGGACACGTGGTTCTTGATGGTGCCCTCGGCCACGCCCAGCGAGTTGGCGATCTCCTTGTTGGAGAAGCCGCTGGCCATCAGCCGCAGGATCTCGGTCTCGCGGTCGGTCAGCGGGTCCGGGCGGTCCAGGCTGACGAACTCGTTGCGCATGTGCTCCAGGCCCGACAACAGGCGCTGGGTCACCGCCGGCTGTACCAGCGAACCACCCTCGGCCACGGTACGGATGGCACCGACCAGCTGTGCCAGGGTCACATCCTTGAGCAGGTAACCCTTGGCACCGGCCTTGAGGCCAGCCAGCACCAGCTGATCGTCATCGAAGGTGGTGAGGATGATGGTCGGCGGCAGCTGTTCCTGCCGCGACAGCACCTGCAGCGCTTCCAGTCCGGACATCACCGGCATGCGCATGTCCATCAGGACCACGTCGGGGCGCACCTGCGGGATCAGCTCGACCGCCTGCCGGCCATCGCCGGCCTCGGCCACCACCTCGATGCCATCGTCGAGCGCCAGCAGGGAGCGGATTCCCTGCCGCACCAGGGTTTGGTCATCGACCAGGCAGACGCGAATCATCAACGTACTCCTTCAGGAACCTTGGTAAGGGCGGCCACCAGCACCGTTGCCGGCACCGTTGCCCGCAGGCGGAAGCCTTCACCGGGACGGGTCTCGATCTGCAGCTGGCCACCACATTGTTGCAGGCGCTCGCGCATGCCGCGCAAGCCATTGCCCACATTGACCATGTCCGCGCCGACACCGTCGTCGCGGGCCTCCACCACCACCCGGTCCGGGGCTTCACGGTACACCTTGATCCACAGGTGCCGCGCACCGGCGTGGCGCACCGCGTTGGTGATTATCTCCTGCGTGCAGCGCAGCAGGACGTGGGCCCGCTGGGGATCTTCCACGTTCAGCGGATCCTCGATCTCCAGCTGGATGTCCAGCGAGGGCACGTTCTCGGTCAGCGGGCGCAGCGCCGCGGCCAGGTCGATCGCACCGGTCTCGCGCAGCTGGCTGACCACCTCGCGCACGTTGCCCAGCAGCAGTTTGGCCAAGGTGTGGGAGCGCTTCACGTGCTCCAGCGCCTGCCCTTCGGCCAGGTGCCCGGCCACTTCCAGGTTCAGGGTCAGCGCGGTCAGCTGGTGGCCCAGCAGGTCATGCAGCTCGCGCGAGATGCGGGTGCGCTCATTGACGCGGGCACTCTCGGCAAGCAAGGCGCGGGTGGCACGCAACTCTGAATTGAGCCGGCGCTGTTCGTCGCGCGCCTCGGTCTGCTGCCGGGCAACCAGGCTGGTCACGAAGATGAACATGGAAAAGCCGCCGTACAGCAGCGACTGCATCACCGCTTCGAACAACGGGAAGCGCAGCAGCAAGTAGTAGACCGGGGCCACCGCCAGTTGGCTGACCAGCAGCCACAGCACGCCCAGCCGCACCGACAGCATCCACGGGATGACCCCGGCGGCCACCATCATCAGGATGCTGCCCAGGCCCGAGCCGCTGAGGAAGCTGACGCCCAGCGCCGAAATCGTCAGCAGCAGCAGCAGGCCGCGGTCCAGCCAGCTGGTGGGGCTGTCGCTGCGCAGGATGCGGGTCAGCCAGTAATAGGAGGTGCCGAAGGACAGGTAGGCGACGAACAGCAGGACCGCCCAGCCGCCCATGTCACCGCGGCTGTGCAGGTTCTCGAACTGCGAGTACGCCAGGGGCAGACCGACCATGACCCAGGTGAACAGGCCGGCCAGGCGAAGGACGCGGGTATGGCTGAGGACTCCCAACATGCCAGCACTCTACGGGCCCGGCCTGCACACCGCACCCCACGGAAGTCATGCCTGCCCGGTCGCCTGTTCATGCCGCAGCCCACCCCGGGCATGCAATAATCGTGCGCAGGGTCCCTTGATGGACCAACCGCGTTACCCCACGGAGTCACAATGTCGATTGTCATCCGCGACGTGCGCGAGCACGAGCTCGATTCCGTCCTGGCTTTGAACAACAACGCTGGCCTGGCCATCCTTCCCCTGGATGCGGCCCGCCTGCGCCTGTTCTATGAAACCGCTGAGTATTTCCGCGTCGCCGAGCGCGACGGCAACCTGGCCGGCTTCCTGATCGGCTTCGGCAGCGACAGCCAGCACGACAGCAGCAACTTCGCCTGGTTCAAGCAGCAGCTGGACACCCCCTTCTTCTACATCGACCGCATCGTGGTCGCCAGCCGCCGCCGCGGCGGTGGCGTCGGCCGTGCGTTCTATGCCGACGCGCAGAGCTTTGCCGAGCTGCGCTACCCGCAGATGACCTGCGAAGTCTTCCTCGACCACGGCGCCGATGCCGCCCTGCTCTTCCACGGCAGCTTCGGCTTCCGCGAGCTGGGCCAGAACACCATGGCCCAGGTCGATGTGCGTGCCAGCATGCTGGCCAAGGAACTGTGCAGCTACCCGTGGGTCCAGGAGACCTACGGCGGCAAGCTGCCGGATGTGGCATGGACACGCGCCCGGCAGCTGCCGGCGCAGGCACAGCGGCCGACGGGGACCTGAGCGTGGCGGTGAATTTCGATTACGAACAGGCCGGTGAACTGAAGATCGGCCAGGTGGGCATCGCCAACCTTCGCATCCGTACCCTTGATGTCGAACGCCTCGTGCAGGAAATGCGCGAGCGCGTGACCCGTGCGCCGAAGCTGTTCGGCCGCGCGGCGGTGATCCTCGATTTCGGCGGCCTGAGCCAGGTTCCGGACGTGGCCACCGCACAGGCGCTGGTCGATGGCCTGCGCAGCGCCGGCGTGCTGCCGGTGGCGCTGGCCTATGGCACCAGCGCGGTCGACCTGCTCTCGCAGCAGCTCGGCCTGCCGCTGCTGGCCAAGTTCCGCGCCCAGTACGAACGTGCCGAGGCCGAAGCGGCCCCGCCGCCGCCCGCACCGGAACCGCGCCGCGCCGCGCGTGCCGAACCGAAGCCAGCCCCGGCCGCACCGGTAGCCAAGATCGCCGATGCAGCCGCGCCGCAGCCGGGCCGCATGCAGCTGGGCAACGTGCGTTCAGGCCAGCAGCTGTACGCGGAGAACTGCGACCTGACCGTGATGGCCACCGTCGGCGCCGGCGCCGAGGTCATCGCCGATGGCAGCATCCATATCTACGGCACCCTGCGCGGCCGCGCGCTGGCAGGGGCCCAGGGCAACACCGCGGCACGCATCTTCTGCCGTGATTTCCATGCGGAACTGGTGGCCATTGCAGGCCACTACAAGGTACTGGACGATGTTCCGGACAACCTGCGCGGCAAGGCCGTGCAGGTGTGGCTGGAACAGGACCAGATCAAGATCGCTGCGCTGGACTGACGCAGCCCCAAACTAATGCAGAACCAGGAGAAGTCCTTTGGCTGAAATCATCGTAGTCACCTCCGGCAAGGGCGGCGTGGGCAAGACCACTTCCAGCGCGAGCCTGGCCTGTGGCCTGGCGCGGCGCGGCAAGAAGGTGGCGGTGATCGACTTCGACGTCGGCCTGCGCAACCTCGACCTGATCATGGGGTGCGAACGCCGCGTGGTGTACGACTTCGTCAACGTCGTGCATGGCGAAGCCACCCTCAAGCAGGCCCTGATCAAGGACAAGCGCTTCGACAACCTGTATGTGTTGGCCGCCTCGCAGACCCGCGACAAGGACGCACTGACCCAGGAAGGCGTGGGCAAGGTCCTGAAGGACCTGGCCGCCGATGGCTTCGATTACATCATCTGCGACTCGCCGGCCGGCATCGAGAAGGGAGCATTCCTGGCGATGTACTTCGCCGACCGCGCCGTGGTGGTGGTGAACCCGGAAGTGTCCTCGGTGCGTGACTCCGACCGCATCATCGGCCTGCTGGACTCGAAGACCCACAAGGCCGAATCCGGCCAGAACGTGCCTGCCTTCCTGCTGCTGACCCGCTACACCCCGCTGCGCGTGGAAACCGGCGAGATGCTCAGCATCGCCGACGTCGAGGAAGTGCTGGGGCTGAAGGCCATCGGCGTGATCCCCGAATCGGGCGATGTGCTCAATGCCTCCAACAAGGGCGAACCGGTGATCCTGGATGTCGAATCCGCTGCCGGCCAGGCGTATGACGACGCCGTCGCGCGCATCCTCGGCGAAGATCGCCCGATGCGCTTCACCAGCGTCGAGAAGAAGGGCTTCTTCAGCAAGCTGTTCGGAGGGTAAGCATGGGCCTGTTCGATTTCCTCAAAGCGAAGAAGACCACCGCCGAAACCGCAAAGAACCGCCTGCAGATCATCATCGCGCAGGAACGCAGCCACCGCGGTGGCCCGGACTACCTGCCGCTGCTGCAGCGCGAGCTGCTGGAAGTGATCAAGAAGTACGTGAACATCGACGTCGATGCGGTGAAGGTCGACCTGGTGAAGGATGGCCAGCACGATGTGCTGGACATCTCCGTGGCGCTGCCTGAAGGCCCGGACAAACCCTGATGCCCCGCCCCGCCCGTGCCTGCATGGGCGGGGCCGCGTGACCTGCATGACCGATACGACAACCGCCGTGGACATCACCTGCGTGGGCGACATCGCCTTCGCCGACGCGCAGTGCCTGCTCGCCGCGCATGGCCTTCGCCTGCACCACGTGGCCGCAGGCGAACCGATTCCCGGCAGCTACTGGGGCGAGCCCGAGGCGGGCATCATCGCCAGCAATGTCTATGTGCGCGATGACACCCCGGTGCATTCGATGCTGCATGAAGCCTGCCACCTGATCGTATTGCCGCCGGAGCGGCGCGCGCAGGTGCACACCGACGCCACCGATTCGGTCGCCGAGGAAGATGCCACCTGCTACCTGCAGATCGTGCTGGCCGGGCATCTGCCTGGTGTTGGCAGTGCGCGGTTGATGGCCGACATGGATGCCTGGGGGTACACCTATCGGCTGGGGTCGACACAGGCGTGGTTCGAGCAGGACGCCGAAGACGCGAAGGCGTGGTTGATCGAACGCGGGTTGCCGGTGGCGTAAAGCCGCGGGCGTGGTTGGCCACGGGCGCGTGGCGACGCGTCGGACCTTGCGGCGCCCCTCTTTTCACTCTGCGCGGTTCGAGCAGGACGCCGAAGACGCGAAGGCGTGGCTGGTCGAACGCGGGTTGCCGGTGGCGTAAAGCCGCGGGCGCGGTTGGCCACGGGCGCGTGGCGACGCGTCGGACCTTGCGGCGCCCCTCTTTTCACTCGGCGCGGTTCGAGCAGGACGCCGAAGACGCGAAGGCGTGGCGGATCGAACGCGGGTTGCCGGTGGCGTAACGCATCGGTAGTGCCGGCCGCTGGCCGGCAACCTCATGAACCCGTGAAGCATTACCTGGTTGCCGGCCAGCGGCCGGCACTACCCCATCAGCCCTGCCCGGCCAGCGCGCGCAGGGTGATGCCGACGATGTAGGCCAGGTATGTGCCGGTGGCATAGCCCATCGTGCCCAGCAGCACCCCCACCGGCGCCAGTGCCGGATGGAACGCCGCGGCCACCACCGGCGCCGAGGCCGGTCCACCGATGTTCGACTGCGAACCGATGGCGAAATAGAAGAACGGCACCTTCAGCAGCTTGCCCAGGCACCACAGCAGCACGATGTGCACGGCAATCCAGATCAGGCCGAGCAGGAACAGCCACGGGCGATCCAGCAGCGCCAGCAGATCCATCTGCATGCCGATGCAGGCAATCAGGAAGTACAGCAGCAGCGAGCCCAGGCGCGATGCGCCCGCGCCTTCCAGCGTGCGCGCACGGGTGAAGCTCAGGCTCAGGCCCAGCGTGGTCGACAGCACCACCACCCACACGAACGGCGCGTCCAGGCTGAACTGCGAGGCCCAGCTGACGTTGGCCTTGAACCAGGCTGCCAGCGGCGCGCCGATGGCGTGCGAGAGGCCCACGCCGCCGAAGGCCACCGCCACGATCAGCATCAGGTCGGTGAGGCTGGGAATGCGCTCATGTTCGGCCTGGAAGCGCGCGATGCGCTCCTTCAGTTCATCGATGGCCGAGGTATCGGCGCCACTGCGCGCGTCGATCTTCGCTGCCCGCCCCGCCAGGAAGATCAGTGCCGCCATCCACACGTAGCCGACACCGACATCGACCACCGCGAACTGGCCGAACGTGGTCGCATTGACGTCGAATACTTCGCGCATTGCCAGCATGTTGGCACCGCCACCGATCCAGCTGCCTGCCAATGCGGCCATGCCGGCCCAGGTGTCACCGGCCACGGTTTCCGGATGCAGCGCGCGCATCGCCAGGAACGCCACCACCGCACCGAGCATGATGCTGGCCGAGGCGCCCAGGTACATCAGCACCAGCTTCGGGCCCAGCCGCAGGATCCCCTTGATGTCCACCGCCAGGGTCAGCAGGATCAACGCTGCCGGCAGCAGGATGTCGCGTGCGATCGGGTTGTAGAGCTTGGTGTTCTGGCCATCGATCAGGCCGACAGTGTTGTAGATGCCGGGAATCAGGTAGCACAGCAGCAGCGCCGGCACGAACGTGTAGAAGCGCTTCCACAGGCCCTGCTCGCGCGAAGCGGTCCAGAACACGGCGCCAAGGGTGGCGGCGATCAAGCCGAAGACGACGATGTCGTTCTGGATCATGCAGGTGCTCTGGGTAGAGCCGGGCGCTGGCCGGCTGCTGTTGGCGGCGGATCATGAGGGTGTGCCGACCAACGGTCGGCCCCCACCGGTAAAGCAGATGGCGAAACAAAAGCGCCGCCCCGAAGGGCGGCGCTGCAGTCATCAGTTGCCGATGTGCTGCTTCAGCCAGGCATTGACGGTGTCGTGCCACAGGATGCTGTTGTTCGGCTTCAGCACCCAGTGGTTTTCATCCGGGAAGTACAGGAACTTCGATTCGATGCCCTGGCGCTGGGCAGCGGTGAACGCGGCCAGGCCCTGCTCGACCGGAATGCGGAAGTCCTGCTGGCCGTGGATGACCAGGATCGGCTTCTTCCAGTCCGCCACGTGGTTGACCGGGTTGAACTTTTCGTAGTTCGCGGCCTTCTGGTACGGCGTGCCGCCCTGCTCCCACTCGGTGAACCACAGTTCTTCGGTGGCGTAGCCCATCATGCGCTGGTCGAACACGCCATCGTGGTTGACCAGGCACTTGAACGGGCTGTTCCAGTTGCCGGCGATCCAGTTGACCATGAAGCCGCCGTAGCTGGCGCCCAGCGCACAGGCCTTGTCACCGTTGAGGAAGGAATACTTCTTCAGCGCCGCGTCCCAGCCCTTCTGCAGGTCTTCCAGCGGGCGGTCGCCCCAGTGCTGGCTGATCGCATCGGTGAAGGCCTGGCCGTAGCCGGTGGAACCGTGGAAGTCGATCATCACCACGGCGTAGCCCTGGCCCGCGTAGGTCTGCGGATTCCAACGGTAGCTCCAGCCATTGCCGAAGCTGCCCTGCGGGCCACCGTGGATCAGGAACGCGACCGGGTAGGACTTGCCTTCCTGGTAGTTGTGCGGCTTGACCACATAGCCATGCACGGTGTCGTTGTTCCAGCCCTTGAACTCGAACTGCTCGTAGTCGCCGAAACTGACGTCCTTGAGCACCTCACCGGCGGCCGGGGTCAGCGCGCGCAGTTCGCCGATCGGCTGGCCGGCAGCCGGCAGCAGGCCGACCAGCACCTGGTCGTTGCTCTTCAGGCTGTTGCGGGTGATCGCCACGCTGTTGCCGGCCACATCCACCGAGGTCACGCTGCCGTCGCCGATCAGCTTGGTGGCCTTGCCGCTGGCCACGTCGATCTGGAACAGCGGGTGTTCGCCAAGGTCATCGGCCGTGGTGTAGATGCTGGCACCATCGGCAGACAGGGTGATGCCGCCCGCCGAGCGATCCCACTGCGGCGCGATTTCGCGGGTCTTGCCGCTGGCCAGGTCCATCGCCATCAGGCCGAAGCGGTCGGCCTCGAAGCCCGGGCGCTTCATCGCACGGTAGAACAGCGTCTTGCCGTCCGCGCTGAACACCGGGCCGGCATCCCAGGCCGGGTTGGAGGCGGTCAGGTTGACTGGCGCCTGCTTGCCGGCGGCGTCGAAGCGGTACAGGTCGAAGTTGGTCGACCACGGCTCCTGCTTGCCGGCCACGCGGATGCTGGCCACCACGCTGGCGCCGTCCGGCGACCACGCGAAGTCATCATTGCCGCCGAACGGCTTGGACGGCGCATCACCATCGATGGTCGCGCTCAGCGCCGACCCGCCCTTGACCGCACCGGCCTTGGCCGTCGGCAGCGGAGCGACGAACAGGGTGTTGCGGCGACCGTCGTTCCAGGTGTCCCAGTGGCGCACGAACAGCGAATCCCACACCTGGCCGCTGGCCTTGGCGTCCTTCTTTTCCTTCAGCTTCTTCTCGGTGCAGGCCAGGTCCGAGGCACAGTCCTGGAACACGCCGGCGCTGAACAGCACGCGGTCATCCTGGGGCGACACGTGGTAGCTGTCCACGTCGACCGGGAAGTCGGTCAGCTGGCGCGGAGCACCGCCGCTGATCGGCTGCGCGTACAGCTGCTGGCTGCCGTTCCTGGCACTGAGGAAATACACGGTCTGGCCATCGGCCGACAGCGAAGCGGAATTGACGTTCCAGCCGGCCGGGGTGATCTGCTTCGGCGGCGCCGCATCGCGGGTACGCAGGTTGCGCGCGAACAGCGCGGTGGAGGCCTTCAGGTTGGCATCGACGCTGCGCTTGGCGAACACCACGGTGCCACCGTCAGCGGTCAGCACCGGCGCGGAGACGCGGTCCATGGCCACCATGTCGCGGACTTCCAGGCCACGGGCAGCGGCGACGCTGGGCAGGGCGGCCAGCAGGCTCAGTGGCAGCAGGGCATGACGCAGTTTCATCGGGGTCTCCGCAGGACGGCAAAAAACCGATGGTAGGCCCGTGCGGCCGGGGCTGCCAAGGCCATCGGTCATGGCTGCAGGCAGGCAATCGCCAGAAACAGCAAACCGCGCCGTAGCGCGGTCTGCGGTAGTGCCGGCCGCTGGCCGGCAACCAGGGGTATCACGGGATTCCGGGATTGCCGGCCAGCGGCCGGCACTACCCGTTGAACCCAGGGGCAGAGCCCCCTTACGCCTTGGCGTACTTGCCGGTGCGGTAGATCAGCCAGCCGACCAGGAACAGCACGGCCAGGCCGATCCACTGCGCGCCCGGCAGGTGGAACGGCACGGCCAGCACGTCGGCGCGGCTGCTGACCACGATCGGAATCGCGATGGCGATGCCCATCAGCGCTTCGCCGGTGATCAGGCCCGCGGCGAACAGCACGCCCGGCTTGTGCACGCGGTCGCGGCCTTCTTCGTCATCGGCACGCACCTTGTGGAAGCGCTCGACCAGGTGGGCGATCAGGCCGCCGAGGAAGATCGGCACCATCAGCTCCAGCGGCAGGTAGATGCCGATGGCGGCGGCCAGCACCGGCACGCGGAAGCGGGCGTTGCGCGCCTTCAGCCAGCTGTCGAAGGCGATGATGGCGGCACCGACCACGGCACCGATGCCGATGAAGGTCCACGGCAGTTCACCACCGAACAGGCCCTTGGCCACTGAGGCCATCAGGTTGGCCTGCGGTGCGGCCAGCGCGTTCGGGTGCAGCTCGGACTTCACGCCGATGCCGTAGGCGGTGGCCAGCAGGTTCAGCACCGGGGCCATGATCAGCGCACACGAGAAGGCACCGATGCCCAGCATCAGCTGCTGCTTCCACGGGGTGGCGCCGACGATGTAGCCGGCCTTGAGGTCCTGCAGGTTGTCACCACCAACCGCAGCGGCGCAGCACACCACCGCGCCGATCATGATGGCGGCCACGGCGCCCAGCGGCGCGCCGCCGGCACCGACCGGCTTCAGGCCGTCGGCGCCCAGCAGCACGACCAGCACGGCCGAGGCGAACAGGATGGTGGAGATGGTGATGCCCGACACCGGGTTGTTGGACGAACCGATCAGGCCGGCCAGGTAGGCCGAGACCGAAACGAACAGGAAGCCGGCGACGATCATGATGAGGGTCATCGGGATCGACACGTGCCACTGGCCGACGATGGCCTGGTACAGGGCCAGCAGCGGCAGCACGAAGACCACCAGGGCCACCAGCATCCACTTCATCGGCAGGTCGCGCTCGGTGTGCGCCAGCACCGGGCCACCGCTCTTGCGGGCGGCGGCAAAGCCGCTCTTGACGCCGTTGAGCAGCGACTTGCGCAGCGAGATCAGGGTCCAGATGCCACCGATCAGCATCGCGCCGACACCCAGGTAGCGCATCTTCGCGCCCCAGATGGCGAACGCCGCCTCGGTGGACGAAGCCGCGGCAACCGACGCGGCCAGTGCCGGATCGGTGTTCATGAAGAACGCCTGGTAGATCGGAATGGCGATGTGCCAGGTCAGGATCGAACCGGACACCACCACGATGCCGACGTTGAGGCCGACGATGTAGCCCACGCCCAGCAGTGCCGGCGACAGGTTGGTACCGATGAAGGCGGTGACCTTGGAGCTGCCGACGTAGGCCGAGGTGGCCCAGGCATCCGGGATCAGGCGCATGCCGCTTTCCGCGGCCAGCTTGACGAAGGCACCGATCACCGCCGACAGGCCGAGGATCTTCAGGCCCGGGCCCGGATTCTCACCGGCCTTGAGCACTTCCGCCGCAGCCTTGCCTTCCGGGAACGGAAGCGGGTCTTCGACGATCATCGAACGACGCAGCGGCACCGAGAACAACACGCCCAGCAGGCCGCCGAGGCCGGCGATGCCCAGCACCCACCAGTACTTGAAGTCCGGCCAGTAGCCCATGATCACCAGCGCCGGGATGGTGAAGATCACACCAGCGGCGATCGACGAACCGGCCGATGCGCCGGTCTGCACGATGTTGTTTTCAAGGATGGAGCCACCGCCCAGCAGGCGCAGCACGCCCATGGAAATCACCGCGGCGGGAATGGCGGTGGCGATGGTCAGGCCTGCGAACAGACCGAGGTAGGCGTTTGCGGCCGACAGCACCACCGCCAGCACGATGGCCAGGGCCACTGCGCGGAAGGTGAGCTGCTTGGGCGCAGCGTCGTGGTTCATGGAAGCCCCTGCTGGCAAAAAATCCCTTGCACGCTAGCGTTCAGGAGGCGGCAAGTCCAGTGCGGTTCGGGAGGGTTGCGGCCAGGTCGGCAGTGAGATAGTCGCTTCCGGCCAAACTCGGCCAACGCATCAAGCGCATGGGGCACATCCCGGACGGCTGCCGGGCCTCGTTGTCTCATGTCCTGCAGGGGGCCAGGCCAACCAGTACTGCAGCATTCCAGCCATCATCGTTTGAAGTGCCTCAACGCCCCGTGCATCGTGTTCATGATCTGAACCGATGACGCTGAGCCGCCCGATGAACAACCCACTGCGGATCCGCCCGATCAAATCACCGGTCGTGGCTGTCGTGACCCTGACCTGCCTGATGCCGCTTTGCGATTACGCATCTGCCTGGAGCCGCATTGGCGCAGTCGAGATCACCGACCACGCCGGCAAACCTTGTTTCGGACTACCCAGGAAGGAGCGCAAGCGTATCGGTAAAACTCCGGAGGTGTTTGGTGTGGAGGTGCATGACGCAATTACTCCACCGCTGCGGCGGCAATGGTCGTTCTACTTTGCCCATCCCGCATCAATCCCACTTCCACCCGGAGCCTGCGTGGTCTACGGAGAAGTGCCAGCCAACGCCATTTCAAGACAGACGGCGATGCCGCTGCAGCCCGGACGCCTGTACGACGTTTCGCTGTCGGCCACCAGGACCGGCGCCACGCAACACCACAGCGCCCGATTCTGCTTGAAGGCCACCCCCGACGGGAGCCTGCGAGCGATCCAGGTCCACTACGACGAGGCGCTGGGCTGGAGCCCCTCGGTTTGCCTGCCCTGAGCCGACGCGCGCGCTCGTCGGAACCGCCCAGCACACGCTGGAAAGACGCAATTGTAATGTTATATCCTGTCACGCCGACCGAACCTCGCACGTGGCTCCTTCCCCCACTACCCGCCTGGCCTCCATCGACCAGCTGCGCGGCACCGTGATGCTGTTGATGTTGCTCGACCACGTGCGCGAGACCTTCTTCCTGCAGCACCAGGTGAGCGACCCGATGGACGCGGCGACGGTCTCCCCCGCGCTGTTCGCCTGCCGTCTGCTGGCCCACCTGTGCGCACCCGTGTTCGTCCTGTTGACCGGCCTGTCGGCCTGGCTGTACGGCCAGCGCCAGGCGGATCCGCGCCGGGCCACGGCCGCGTTCCTGCTCAAGCGCGGGCTGTTCCTGGTCGTGCTGGAACTGACCCTGGTGAATTTCGCCTGGACCTTCCAGCTGCCGCCGGAAACCCTGTACCTGCAGGTGATCTGGGCCATCGGGCTGAGCATGATCGCGCTGGCCGGGCTGCTTTGGCTGCCACGCCCGGCCCTGCTGGTGCTGGCAATCGCGGTGGTGGCCGGGCACAACCTGTTCGACGGCTTGCGGGTGCAAGGCAATGGCCTGCTGGCGGTGCTGTGGAAAGTGCTGCACCAGCGCGACTGGATCGAGGCCGGCGCGCTGCGCCTGCGCACCTCCTACCCGGTGCTGCCGTGGATCGGGGTGATCGCCCTGGGTTATCTGATGGGGCCCTGGTTCGCCCGCGAGCGCGCGCCGGCACAGCGTCATCACTGGCTGCTGTGGGCAGGCGTCGGCGCGCTGGCCCTGTTCGCCTTACTGCGGTTCGCCAACGAGTACGGGGATGCCCCTTGGCAGTACCAGACCACAGCACTGCGCACCTGGCTGAGCATCCTCAACATCACCAAGTACCCGCCGTCATTGCAGTTCCTGCTGCTGACCCTGGGCGTGGGGTTGTTGCTGCTGCGCCTGTACGAATGGCCGCCACTGGCGCGTGCGCTGCGCCCGCTGGCCGATATCGGCGCCGCGCCGATGTTCTTCTACCTGCTGCACCTGTATGTGCTGAAGGCGCTGTACCTGGGCGCGCTGGCGGCCTGGGGGCCGACCCATGGCGAGTTGTATGCCCTGGATTCGGTCAGCGGCCTGCTGCTGGTGGCCTGTGCGCTGGCGGTGGTGCTGTACCCGCCGACCCGGGCATTCGCGCGGTTCAAGGTGCGAAGGCGTGACCTGGCGTGGTTGCGGTATCTGTGATCGCCCAGGCCAGTCCGGCAATCCACGCATGGCGTGGATCTACTGAAAGCGGATCGGGCCACAGGCCTATAATTCCGCGATGAATTCCACCGCTATCGCTTCCGACGACTTCCTGGGCCACCCCAAAGGCGTCTACGTCTGCTTCTTCACCGAAATGTGGGAGCGCTTCTCCTTCTACGGCATGAAGGCGCTGTTGCTGCTGTACCTGACCAAGTACCACCTGTTCGGCGACAAGGCCGGCCTGGACCTGCTCGGCGCCTACGGTGGCCTGGTGTACTGCATCCCTGTATTCGGCGGCATGCTGGCCGACCGCTGGCTGGGCATGCGCCGGGCCGTGCTGTTCGGCGGCATCCTGCTGGTACTCGGCCACCTCGGCATGGCCGTCGAAGGCCACGCTGCGTACCGGGTGAACGGCGAAGTGGTGCGCGACACCTCGGCACTGGCGGTGACCTACCTGTCGCTGGCGCTGATCATCATGGGCGTCGGTTTCCTGAAACCGAACATCTCCACCATTGTCGGCAAGCTGTACGCCAAGGACGATCCGCGCCGCGATTCGGGTTTCTCGCTGTTCTACGCCGGCATCAACCTGGGCGCGCTGTTCTCATCGCTGGTGTGCGGCTTCCTCGGCGAGGCCTACGGCTGGAAGTACGGTTTCGGTGCGGCCGGCATCGGCATGCTGGCCGGCCTGGCGATGTTCCTGTGGGGCCAGAAGTACCTGCAGGGCCACGCCGAGCCGCCGCAACCGGCGGCGTTGAAGCAGAAGGTGCTGGGCCTGCCGCGCGAATCGCTCATCTATCTGTGCGCGGTGCTCGGTGTGTTGCCGGTGGCGTGGCTGATGTGGGCGGCCGGCAACGGCGCGTTCGCGCTGGGCGGTGAAATCAGCCTGGCACTGATGTTGATGGTGGTGGTGCTGGGCGGCGTGCTGGTCTGGTTCGCCTGGTTCACCGGCAGCAAGTGCACGCCGGTACAGCGCCAGCAGATGATCGCGCTGATGGTGCTGATCTTCATGGCGCTGGTGTTCTTCACCATGTACGAGCAGTCCTACGGCTCGTGGGTGACCTTCACCGACCGGCTGCTGACCAAGGACATCGTGCCCTCGCTGGTGATCACCGGCGGTACGCCGCTGCCGTGGTCGATCCTCTCACTGCTGCTGGCACCGCTGGGCTTCGTGGTCAGCGCGCGGTTGTCCGAGCGTCGTCCGGGTTCGGCTGCGCCGCGCACGTTCTTCGCCGCCATCGTCGTGCTGATGCTGGTGCTGCTGGTGCGCGACTGCCTGGTGATTCCGCAGACCGCCGGCTCGCTCACCTATCTCGGCGGCCTGTTCCTGGTGCTGCTGGCACCGGCCTTCGCCGCGCTGTGGACGTGGATGGACCGCCGCGGCTGGGAACCAGGCAAGCCGGTCAAATCAGCCTGGGGCCTGGTGATCGGCGCACTGTCGTTCGTGCCGCTGGCGCTGGCTGCTCAGCAGGTTGGCGCCACCGGCGAGATGGCCAGCGTGTGGTGGCTGGTGCTGGCTTACTTCCTGCTGGCCAGTGGCGAGATGTGCCTGTCGCCGGTCGGCCTGTCGGCGGTGACCCAGCTGGCGGTGCCGCGGGTGATGAGCCTGATGATGGGCACCTGGTTCCTGGCCACCGCCTTCTCGGAAACGCTGGCCGCGCTGTTCGGCAAGCTGGCCGCGATCGAGGTGCCGGAAGGCGAATCGCTGGACATGGTGGCCGCCGCCGGTGCCTATGCGCACCTGTTCTGGCTGTTGATGTGGATCGGCCTGGGCTGTGCGCTGGCCGCTTTCATTGCCGCGCCACTGTTGAAGAAGATGATGCACGGGGTGAAGTAAGCCCACGCGCAGGCAGGAACCGGGGCGGCGGTTGGATCATCCGCCGCCCTTCGCGTTACGGCGCCCTGCCCTTGCCGTCCGCAGCCGCAGTCGTGGCGGTCTTGCCACCCAGGCTGCGCGACAGGAACGCCAGCAGCTTGCCGTAGTACTCGCTGCGATGGGCCTGGGTATAGAAGCCGTGCCCTTCGGTCTTGTAGTACAGGCTTTCCACCGGCGTACCGGCACGCTTGAGCGCCGCTTCCATGCGCTCGGTGTGCTGGATCGGGGCACGCTTGTCCTGACCCCCGGCCGCCAGGAACACAGGCACCTTGATCCGCTCGGCCAGGTTGACCGGCGAGACCGCGCCCAGCGTGGCCGGATCACCCAGCCACTCGCGCAGGTAGCTCATTCCGGAATCGCGGTCCTGGATATCGCCGCCAGTAAACATCAGCGGCAGGTCGTAGACGCCCACATAGCCGGCCGCGCACTGGTACAGCCCCGGTTCGCGCGCGGCGCCCATCATCGCCGAGTAGGCGCCGTAGCTGGCACCGTAGATGCAGATGCGCCGGGCATCGGCGATGCCTTCGCTGATCGCCCAGCGCGTGGCGTCGGTCACGTCGTCCTGCATCGCACGCCCCCACTGTTTCAGTGCTGCCCGGCTGTGCGCACGGCCGTAGTTGCCCGAGCCGCGGAAATTGATCTGCAGCACGGCGTAGCCGGCAGCGGCCAGCAACTGGTTCTCGTGATCGAAACTGCCGTTGTCGAATATCCCGATCGGCCCACCATGCGGCACCACCACCATCGGCAGGTCACGGCCAGTGCTGCCATGCGGGACTGTCAGGAATCCATGGAGCTCCAGCCCGTCACGCGCCTTCAGCAGGACCGGCCGCACCGACGCAGTGCTCTCCGGATCAATCCATTCGCTGCGCGCCATCAGGAAGCGCGCCTGGTTGCGGTCGCGGTCGTAGAGGTAGAACTCGCCCGGATTGGAACCGGACCCGGTTTCCACCAGCAGCCGGCGACCGTCGCGGGTACTGGAGGTGATGAATACTGCACGCCCGGGGAAGGCCGCCTCCAGGCTGCGGTACAACCGTGCCTCGTCCGAGCTTTCGTCGAAGAACCGGGTATGCGGCGTGTTTCCCAGGAACAGCGCGCCGACCGGCACGGTGCTGCCCGGGCTGCGGATCAGTCGTGCCGGATCGACAACCTCATCGCGCAGCACGACCTTGCGCTCCTGCGTGGCCGGGTTCCAGCTGACGATGGCATCGGGGCCGCTGGGCTGCTCGCTGAGCAGGTAGGCCAGCTGGCCGTCGGCGGAAAAGCCCAGCGCCGCCTCGCTGCGACCACTCCGTTTCTCATCGTTGACCAGCGCCCAGTCGCCACCGTTACGGTGGTAGAGCCGATGGACGTTGTCAGTACCGGCGCCCTGTACGAAACGTACGTCGCCGCGGGCATCCACCACATAGGAGGCACCCGGCATCGGCGCGCGGGCCAGCAGCCGCTGCTTGCCGCTTGCCAGTTCCAGCTGGGCCGCATAACCGTTGGCATCCAGCCGCGATCCGCCTACTGCGATGACCACGTGCGCATCATCGCCAGGCAGGGCGTCACTGAGGAACGCCGCGGCCGACGTCCGGTACTTGGGCCGCACGCGCAGGCCAAGGTCGCGGTAGCCCACCAGTAGTTCCGGTCGTCCGGTGCGTGCATCCAGTGTCAGCAGCTCGCCGGTGGCCCACGGCGCGTCGCGGGTACCGAACTTCTGCGCCAGACCGAACATCACCTGATCGTTGTTGACCCAGTGCAGGCCGAAGACATGCGAATTGAGTGGTGGGCGCAGGCTGCCCACCGGCGCGTTGTCGTCCGTACGAAGGATGATCACAGCGGTGAAGCCGTCCGCAGGCACGGTCGCGGCCAGATAATCGCCCCCGGGAGACAGCATGACATCGCCGAACTTGTCCGCTCGCACATAGGCGCCCAGATCGATCGCAGCAGCGGTTCCACACCAAAGTCCCGCCACGATGATGGCGGCCAGCCAGCGCTTGTGCATCCTTCTCTCCCCCTGCCTGGACCCCTTGTCCCGGCTGGCCGATTCTAGGCAGGCCAGTGCCCGGCCCGCCAGTGGCGCACAAAAAACGACGGCACCGTTGCCGGTGCCGTCGTTACCACTACCTTGGAGAGAGAGTCAGGACGTGGGTTCGGGGGGCGTGCGCCGGGTCAGTGGACCCCGCGCACCGCCAACGTGAGGGCCAGGATGCTGAGGATCACCGCGATGGTGCCGTCGAGCACGCGCCAGGTGCTGGGCTTGGTGAACAGCGGCGCCAGCAGGCGCGCGCCCAGGCCCTGCGCGGTCAGCCACAGGCAACTGGCGGTGACCACACCGGCAGCGAAGGCCATGCGGGCGTTGCCGAAGTTCTCGGCGATCGAACCGATCACCATCATGTCCAGCCAGAAGTGCGGGTTGATCAGCGAGAAACCGACCGCGGCCATCAGCACCGCGCGGCGGCTGCCGTCGTCGCTGTCAGCCTCGCCCATGCCGCCACCACCGGCGATCGCGCGGCGCGCCGACTTCATCGCGTACCAGGCCAGGAACGCCACGCCGGTCCACAGCACGGCGGTGGTCAGCCACGGCAGCGCCGAAGTGAGCGTGCGCAGGCCGGCCACGCTGGCAAAGATGAAGATCGCATCGATGGCCGCACAGGTGGCGACCACCGGCACGATGTGCTTGCGCAGGATGCCCTGGCGCAGGATGAAGGCGCTCTGGGCGCCGACCACGGCGAACAGGCCGATGCCGGTAGCTGCACCAGAGAACCAGGCACCGAGGCCGGTGCTGGCGGAGATGACCGAGAACATGGGATTCACTGCCTTTACTTGCTTGGGGGGACGGTGCCTCGCGAAGGCGGACAGCACCGGAACGAGCGCCATTGTCGCGCCGCAACATGAAAAAGACGAGCTAAACTTCCTAAACCAACATTAGCGGAACTTAATTCGATGCGTATCGACCATGCCCAGCTGCGTGCCCTGGCCGCAGTGATCCGCGAAGGCAGCTTCGACCGCGCCGCGCAGTCGCTGAATGTCACCCCGTCCGCCATCTCGCAGCGGGTCAAGGCGCTGGAGGACCGGATCGGCCGGCTGCTGGTCAAGCGCGGCACCCCGGCCACCGCCACCGCCGAGGGGCAGTTGCTGGTGCAGCTGGCCGAGCAGACCGCCCTGCTCGAGCACGATGCGCTGCACCGGATGGGCCTGGCCGACGAGGACCTGCCACAGGCCAGCATCCCGGTGGCGGTGAACCACGACAGCCTGGAAACCTGGTTCCCGCAGGCGGCCTACCAGTTCGCGCAGACCACCGGCACCACGCTGGACCTGCGCGTGGAGGACCAGGACCACACCGTGGAGCTGCTGCGCCAGGGCACGGTGCTGGGCGCGGTGACCACCCTGGACGAGCCGGTGCAGGGCTGCCAGATCCATGCGCTGGGCAGCATCCGCTACGCCGCCACCTGTACCCCCGAGTTCCGCGAGCGTCATTTCGCCAAGGGCGTGACCGCGCAGGCGCTGGCGCAGGCCCCGGTGCTGGTGTTCAACCGCAAGGACGACATGCAGTCGCGCTTCGCCCGGCGCATGGCCGGCGACGACCTGCCCAGCACCGCGCCGACCTGGTGGATTCCGTCCACGCGCGCCTTCGTGCAGGCCAACCTTGGCGGCATGGGCTGGACGATGAATCCGTTGCCGCTGGTCAAGCGGCACCTGGACGCGGGCCGCCTGGTCTACGTGCGCCAGCGCGCGTGGGAAGACGTGCCGCTGTACTGGCAGCATTGGAAGGGCGACGTGCAGACCATGGCCCTGCTGACCCGCGCGGTGCTGGATGCCTCCTCCGCGCTGATCCGGCGCAAGCGCTGAAAAGGGGACGGAGGGGATTAAGTCGTATAAGGCCCAAGCGACACATCGGGCAAAGACGACTTAATCCCCTCCGTCCCCTTTTTGCTCCATCCAATCTCCATCAACCCTCCACACCGGGTCCATGCGTGATGCGGATACTGGCGGGCCAATCACTACAAGGGTGTCCTGTATGCCGATAGCCGTGCGCGATGCGCGCCCCGAAGATGCCGCCGCCTGCATCGACCTGCGCGGGCGCACCCGCGAAAACGCCTTCAGCGCCGCGCAGTTGGCAGAGCTGGGCATCACCGAGGACAGCTGGGCGGCCGGCATCGCCCAGGGCGATTCGATCGGCCGCGTCGCCTGGGAGGGCGAGCGCATGGCCGGCTACTGCTTCGCCGACCGCGACAGCGGCGAGGTGCTGGTGCTGGCCCTGCTGCCCGAGTATGAAGGCCGCGGCATCGGTCGCCAGCTGCTGCAGGACGTGATCAGCCTGACCCGCGATGCCGGCCACCAACGCCTGTTCCTGGCCTGTTCGGCCGACCCACGCTCGCGCTCGCATGGCTTCTACCGGCGCCTGGGCTGGCGCCCGACCGGCGAGATTGATGAGGCCGGCGACGAGATTCTTGAGCTGGTCTGAGTGAAGCTGTCGCCAGGGATGGCCTGACGCTGGCAAGGCTTCGTTCGCCGGGCATCACCCGGCGCTAGCGGGTGAGGATGGCGCGAAACGCCGGATGCTGCGTTGCATCAAAAACAGACCGGATCCGGTTAGAATCGCATATGGATGCTGCAAGGCGTTGTTTCTTCACGCCCTTTCCCTGCCCCACGCGCATCCTGACCCCTTCCCCTCCGCCAACGATCCCGCCCCCATGAAGAAATTTGGCAAGGCTCTTCTCGCCCTGCTCGTGCTGCTGTTGCTGGCCGCCGCGCTGTTCCTGTACTGGCCGCTGACCCAGCGCTCGGTGCCCGCCGCCAGCAACGACAAGCCCGTCGACGTTGTGCTGGTCGGCGCCGGCATCATGAGCATCACCCTGGCCACCTACCTGCAGGAACTGCAGCCGGACTGGAACATCCAGGTCTACGAACGCCTCGACGGCGTCGCCGGGGAAAGCTCCGACGGCTGGAACAACGCCGGCACCGGCCACTCGGCCTTCGCCGAACTGAACTACACACCGGAACTGCCCGACGGCAGCATCGAGACCAAGCGCGCGGTCGGCATCGCCGAATCGTTCGAGGTCTCGCGCCAGTTCTGGTCGCACCAGGTGAAGGAAGGCCGGCTGAGCCAGCCCAGCGACTTCATCAACCCGACCCCGCACATGAGCTTCGTCTGGGGCGATGACAACATTGCCTACCTGCACAAGCGCCAGCAGGCCCTGGTGAAGAATCCGCTGTTCTATGGCATGCAGTACTCCGAGGATCCGGCCCAGATCAAGCAGTGGGCCCCGCTGCTGATGGAAGGCCGTGACCCGAAGCAGAAGGTTGCCGCGACCTGGATGCCGCTGGGCACCGACGTCAACTTCGGCGTGATCACCCGCCAGCTGACCGCCGGCCTGCAGCGCAGCCCGAACTTCAGCCTGCACCTCAACCACGAAGTGAGCGCGCTGCGGCAGAACGCCGACAAGAGCTGGAACGTGACGGTGAAGGACCTCAAGGCCGGCACCGAGTCCACCACCCACGCCCGCTTCGTGTTCATCGGTGCCGGTGGCGCTGCACTGAAGCTGCTGCAGATGTCCGGCATTCCGGAATCGAAGGACTACGCCGGCTTCCCGGTTGGTGGCCAGTTCCTCGCCTTCCAGGGCCAGGACGTGACCTCGCGCCACGGCGTGAAGGCCTACGGCATGGCCGAGACCGGCTCGCCGCCGATGTCGGTGCCGCACCTGGATGCGCGCAAGCTGGACGGCAAGCCGGTGGTCCTGTTCGGGCCGTTCGCGCTGTACAGCACCAAGTTCCTCAAGCACGGCTCGTGGTGGGACCTGTACTCGTCGGTGAACCACAACAACGTCGGCCCGATGCTGGAAGTGGGCAAGGACAACCTGGACCTGGTGCAGTACCTGATGGGCCAGGCGCGCCTGAACGATGCCGACCGCCAGGCCGAGCTGGTCAAGTACTTCCCCACTGCCAAGCCGGGTGACTGGAAGCTGGTGACCGCCGGCCAGCGCGTGCAGATCATCAAGCGTGATCCGCTGAAGGGCCCGGTGCTGCAGTTCGGTACCGAGATCGTGACCGACAAGGACCACACCCTCGCCGCCCTGCTCGGCGCTTCGCCGGGTGCGTCGACCTCGCCGCCGATCATGCTCGACCTGATGGCCAAGGCCTTCCCGGACCAGATGAAGGCCGGCTGGGAAGCCCGCCTGCGCGAGATCGTGCCGTCGTACGGGCGCAAGCTCAACGACAGCGCCGCGCTGGTCAACGAGATCCGTACGCTGACCAGCCAGACCCTGCATCTGCCGTATCTGGAGGTGCCGGTGGATGCGAACGCGGCATCGCCCGCTGCGGCTGCGGTGCCGGCAGCGGCCAAGGAAAAGCGCAACGCCAACGAGGAACTGCAGGCGCTGTAAGCTCGCAGTTTGCTTTCGATTCAGACGGACGGCCACCTTCGGGTGGCCGTCTGTTTTTGTGCGAGGTGGGTCGGATCCCTCCCGCACGGAAGGGCTCTGACCTGCGCTTGGGATCCGATGATGGGGTCAGAGCCCATTGCCTGCGGCAACAGGATCCGACCCCGGCCCGCCACTGCTCTGCGCCGGAAAGCCCCTGCGAATGACGCGAATTGTAATGTTGTTAAGAATTATTTACATTTGCGTCCTGTGCAGTGATCGCACCTCCCCAGATGGACCTGACCGTGCCCGAAGCCGCCGCCCGGGTGCTGGACGACTGTTGCCGCCCTTCCCCGCTTCCGAGCCTCGAGCCCACCATGTCCCTGATCCTCCGTAACCGCCTGCCCCGCCGCGCGTTGCTGCCGGCTGCCCTGCTTACGTCGCTGACCCTGCTGGCCGCGCCCAGCGCGTTCGCCGCCGCCGATGGCACTGCCGATGCCAAGACCCTGGACCGGGTCAGCGTCCGCGCCGAACAGTCCGCACCACCGTCGAGCACCACGCGCCTGCCGATCACCCTGCAGGAGACCCCGCAGTCCGCCACCGCCATCAGCCTGCAGCGCCTGCAGGACGAATCACTGTTCAGCATCAACGATGTGATGCGCAACGTAACCGGCGTGAGCGTGTCCTTCTATGACACGCAGCGCCCGCTGTACTACGCGCGCGGCTTCGCCATCACCGACTTCCAGGTCGATGGCATTCCCACCTACAGCGGCTCCACCAACCAGGAGTACGACACCGCCTTCTACGACCGTATCGAAGTGATCCGCGGCGCCAACGGCCTGCTCAGCGGCGCCGGCGTGCCGTCGGCCACGGTCAACCTGCTGCGCAAGCGCCCGGGCAAGGAATTCGATGCGTCGTTCGCGGTCAGCGCCGGCAGCTGGGACTACCGTCGCATGGAGGCCGACGTGACCGCGCCGCTGACCGCCGACGGCCGCTTCCGCAGCCGCGTGGTCGCCGCCTACACCGATCGTGGCCTGTATTACGACCGCTACGACGAGAACAAGATGGCCGGCATGGCGGTACTGGAGGGCGACGTCACCGACAGCACCACGATCACCCTCGGTTACCAGAGCCAGGACAACAACCCCACCGGCTCGACCTGGGGCACCGTGCCGTTCTTCGACAACCAGGGCCATTTCGCGCACCTGCCGCGCTCGACCAATCTGTCGCCGAAGTGGAGCTACTGGAAGCGCGAGAGCAACACCGCCTTCGCCAACCTGGAACAGCGTTTCGGCGACAACTGGCTGTTGAAGATCAACACCGCCTATACCCGTGGCAACGTGCAGAACGTGCGCCTGTACGGGACCGGCAACCCGGACCCGGTGACCGGCTCGGGCATCTACCTGCGCGCGGCCGCCGGTGATTCGAAGGACACCCGCCGCAATGTCGATGCCTACCTGACCGGCAGTTTCGATCTGTTCGGCCGCGACCACGACGTGACCCTCGGCGCACAGTGGTCGGACCTGGAAGGCACGACGAATACCCTGGCACTGAACTTCCCGAGCGACTGGGCGCGCTGCGGCGGCGAGCGCTGCTACTACATTCCCAACGTGTACAACTGGAACGGCGACATCTCCGAGGTGACCTACCGCCGCACCGGCGCGCGCCGCGTGGCCAAGACCACGCAGAGTGGCGTCTACCTGGCCACCCGCCTGCGCCTGGCCGATCCGCTGTCGCTGATTGCCGGCGCACGCCTGAGCCGCTGGGAAACCCTCACCCGCTCCTACAACGCCGCTGGCGCCTACACCGGCACCA
Organism: Stenotrophomonas sp. YJH_SMC_80; assembly: GCF_059372495.1. Lineage (NCBI taxonomy): Bacteria > Pseudomonadati > Pseudomonadota > Gammaproteobacteria > Lysobacterales > Lysobacteraceae > Stenotrophomonas > Stenotrophomonas sp. YJH_SMC_80. The sequence continues at coordinate 236,599 of NZ_JCAFVP010000005.1, read as the reverse complement.
GCGGCGCGTACAAGGTGAGCGATGAAGTCACTCCCTACGTGGGCCTGGTCTACGACATCACCCCGAACGTGTCGGCCTATGCCAGCTACACCGAGATCTTCAACCCGCAGAACTTCAAGGACCGCAACGAGAACCTGCTGGCACCGGTGCAGGGTTCGAACCTGGAAGCGGGCATCAAGACCCAGTGGCTGGACGGCCGCCTGACCGCCAACGCCGCCGTGTTCGAGGCCAAGCAGGACAACTACGCCGTGCGCGACATGGGCGTGCCGGAAGGTTCGCTGAGCGATGGCACCTCCGCCTACATCGGCGTCAACGGCACCAAGGCACGTGGCTGGGAAGTAGACGTCAACGGCGAGATCCTGCCGGGCTGGACGGTCAATGCCGGCTACACCCACGTCAAGGTCACCCGCGCGGCTACCGACCTGCTGTACGCCAACCCGCCGAAGGATCTGTTGCAGCTCAACACGCAGCTGCAGCTGCGCGGTGCGCTGGAACGCCTGAGCGTTGGCGGTGGCGTGCAGTGGCAGAGCAAGGTGCAGGGCTACAACATCGCCTATCCGCTGGGCGGCACGGTGACGGTGAACCAGCCGGCCTACATGCTGGTGCAGTTCAATGCCAACTACCGCATCAGCGACAGCTGGACCGCAACGCTGAGCGTGCGCAACGCACTGGACAAGACCTACTGGGCGAATCTGGACTACAACAACTACGGCGAACCGCGCTTCGTGTCGGCCAGCCTGCGCTGGACGTTCTGAGCAACCCGCGAACCGGTGGGTGCCTGGTGGGTGCCGACCGTTGGTCGGCACGCCCTCCGCCACGACCCACGGTCGTGGCCTACCTGAATGGGCCCGCCTCCGCGCGGGCCCTTCCTTTTGCTGCACTGCAGGTTGCGGCGTCCTTCGTAATTATGTCGTAATTACATCGACACCAATCGGAAGCCGGTCGATGAACCCGAGCTGGGATACGTTGGAACGCAGCCGCCAAGCCCGCCTGGAACGTGCCGCGCCGTGGGCCCGGGGACGCGAGGTCGCCGCCGGCGACGTAGGCGAGCTGCTGCACGCACTGCTGGAGCCAGGCGACAAGGTCTGCCTGGAGGGCAACAACCAGAAGCAGGCCGATTTCCTCGCCCAGGCCCTGGCCGATCTTGACCCGGCCCGCGTGCACGACCTGCACATGGTGCAGTCGGTGCTGTCGCTGCCGTCGCACCTGGATGTATTCGAGCGTGGCATCGCGTCGAAGCTGGACTTCTCGTTCTCCGGCCCGCAGTCAGTGCGGTTGGCCAACCTGGTGGCTGAAGGGCGCATCCAGATCGGTGCCATCCACACCTACCTGGAACTGTTCGGCCGCTACTTCATCGACCTGACCCCGCGCGTGGCCCTGGTCGCCGCGCAGGCCGCAGATCGGCACGGCAACCTGTACACCGGGCCGAACACCGAAGACACGCCGGTGATCGTCGAAGCCACCGCCTTCGGTGGCGGCATCGTCATCGCCCAGGTCAACGAGATCGTCGACACCCTCCCCCGCGTCGACATTCCTGCTGACTGGGTCAACTTCGTGGTGCAGGCGCCGAGGCCGAACCATATCGAACCGCTGTTCACCCGCGACCCGGCGCAGATCTCCGAGATCCAGGTGTTGATGGCGATGATGGCGATCAAGGGCATCTACGCCGAGTACGGCGTGAACCGCCTCAACCATGGCATCGGCTTCGACACGGCGGCCATCGAACTGCTGCTCCCCACCTACGCCGAATCGCTCGGCCTGAAGGGAAAGATCTGCCAGCACTGGGCGTTGAACCCCCACCCGGCACTGATTCCGGCAATCGAATCGGGCTTCGTCAGATCGGTGCATTCGTTCGGTTCGGAACTGGGCATGGAGAAGTACATCGCCGCGCGAGGCGATGTGTTCTTCACCGGCGCCGATGGCTCGATGCGTTCCAACCGCGCCTTCTCGCAGACCGCCGGCCTGTATGCCTGCGACATGTTCATCGGTTCCACATTGCAGATCGACCTGCAGGGCAACAGCTCCACCGCCACCCGCGACCGCATTGCCGGCTTCGGTGGCGCACCGAACATGGGCTCGGACGCACGCGGCCGGCGCCATGCCAGCGAGGCCTGGATCAAGGCCGGCCAGCAGGCCGCGCGCCCGGGTGAGATGCCGCGTGGGCGCAAGCTGGTGGTGCAGATGGTGGAAACCTTCCGCGAGCACATGGCGCCGGCCTTCGTCGAGCGCCTCGATGCCTGGGACCTGGCCGAACGCGCGAACATGCCGCTGCCGCCGGTGATGATCTACGGCGACGACGTCAGCCATGTGCTGACCGAGGAAGGCATTGCCAACCTGCTGCTGTGCCGCACCCCTGAGGAGCGCGAACAGGCGATCCGTGGCGTGGCCGGCTATACCGCCGTGGGCATGGGGCGCGACCGCGCGATGGTGGAGAACCTGCGCGACCGCGGCGTGATCCGCCGTCCCGATGACCTCGGCATCTCCGTGCGCGATGCCAGCCGTGACCTGCTGGCGGCGCGTTCGGTGAAGGACCTGGTGCGCTGGTCCGGCGGCCTATACGACCCGCCCAAGCGCTTCCGCAACTGGTAAGGGGCTGAGCATGGAAACCCTCGACTATCGATTCGAAGGGCACACTGCGGTGCAGTTTCCGCGCGATGCGGTGCTGGTCGGCGTGCTGGCCTCGGGCAACCTGGAAATCCTGCTGGAGCCGGCCGCACTGGACGGCGCGATGACGGTGCGCATCATCACCGCCGCGAAGGGCTTCGGCAGCGTGTGGCAAGCGGTGATCAGCGACTTCGCACAGCGTCATCCGCTGCGCGATGTACGCATCTCGATCAACGATGCCGGTGCGACCCCGGCGGTAGTCAGCCTGCGCCTGGACCAGGCCGTGGAAACCCTGCGTGCTGGAGATCCACGATGAACCGGACGCAGCGCTACAGCTACTACGAAGCCGATGCGCGCGAGCGTATCGCCAGCCTGGTCGATGCCGGTTCCTTCAGGGAATTCCTCGGCCCGGCGCGGCGGATGATAAGCCCGCACCTGGCACAGCTCGACCAGCCCGCGGCGTTCGACGACGGCATCGTTGTCGGCGAAGCCACGCTGCGTGGCCGACGCGTGCTGCTGGCCGCGCAGCAGGGTGAATTCATGGGCGGCGGCGTGGGCGAGGTGCACGGCGCCAAGCTGACCGGGCTGCTGCGCCGCGCAGCCGAAACACATCCCGAAGGTGTGCTTCTGCTGCTGGACACCGGTGGTGTGCGCCTGCACGAAGCCAATGCAGGGCTCATCGCCATTTCCGAGATCATGCGCGCCACCCTGGACGCGCGTGCAGCGGGTGTGCCAGTGATCGCGCTGATCGGCAGCGGCAACGGCGCCTTCGGCGGCATGGGCATCGTCGCCCGCTGCTGCAGCACGGTCATCATGTCCGAAGAGGGGCGCCTGTCGCTGTCCGGCCCGGAAGTGATCGAAACCGTGCGCGGCGTGGAAGAGTTCGATTCCCGCGATCGCGCGCTGGTCTGGCGCGTAACGGGAGGCAAGCACCGCTACCTGATCGACCAGGCACAGGTGCTGGTGCCCGATGCCATCGAGGCCTTCGCGCAGGCGGCCAGCAACGCGCTGCAGCCTGATACCAGCAGCACCGATCCGGATACTGCACTGGCTGCGCTGCAGGAACGCCATGCGGCATTGAAGGCGCGCGTGCAGGCCTGGGGCGATTGCCGCGATGGCCTGGAGATCTGGGGCCGCCAGGGCATCGCAGCCCCCGAGCGACTACCGCTGCTCGACACCGATGAGTTCCTCATCGCCACCGCCGACCGGAGCCTGCCATGAGCATGCCGTTGCAGAACCTGCTCGATGCCCTGTTTCCGCATGGGCATGCCATTGCGGTGAACGATTCGGTGCTGACCGGCAGCGCCACCACCGAGGATGGCGAGGTGACCGTGATCGGTACCGCCGACAAACTTGAAGTCGGCGTGGACCACGCCTTGGCACTGGCCGGGACGGTACTGGACAGCACCTGCGCGCATCCTCAGCGACCGATCGTGATGCTGGTGGATACCGCCGGCCAGCGCCTGGCGCGGCGCGACGAACTGTTGGGCATCAATGGTTACTTTGCGCATCTCGCGCAGACGCTCGATCTGGCACGCCGCCGTGGTGCGCGCCTGATCACCCTGGTCTACGGAGAATCCGTCAGTGGCGGCTTCCTCTCATTCGGCCTGATGGCCGACCACATCCACGCCCTGCCCGATGCACAGGTGCGGGTGATGGACCTGCGCGCAATGGCGCGGGTGACCAAGCAACCGCTGGAGAAGCTGCAGGCGCTCAGCCAGAGCTCGCCGGTATTCGCGCCGGGCGTCGCCAACTACGTGGCGATGGGTGCGGTGGACTCGTTGTGGGAGGGCGATCTTTCCCAGCACCTGCTGCAGGCCCTGCGCACGCCCGCCGAAGGCGACCTGCGTGCCGCACGCGGCGCACAGCGTGGCGGTCGCGCCCTGGCGGCAGGGGTTTCAACTGCGGTGGCCCACGGCGATGCCTGAGCGGCCCGCCCGCCACACGCTGGCCTGGCTGTCGGCCGATGCCGACTGGCGGGCTGACGTGACTGCACACGAACCGCGCCTGGCAGCATGGTTCGCACAGGGCCTGCCAGCCATGGTGGCACGCAGTGCGGCGGATGATCCCGACCCGCGGCTGCGCCTGGGGGTGCCGCTGCCGCCAGGCGAAGGCAAGCAACGGCTGGCGCTGCGCGTGGCCCTGCAGGACATCCAGCACCTGCAGCCTCCCCCTGCCCTGGATGAGATTCTCGCCGGCGGCGTTCCGGCTGATTGGCAGGCGGCACTGCAGGCAATGCTGCGGCTTGCACCGGCCCGCGTGTTCGGCGCCTTCGCCTGGCAGCACCTCAGCGGCCAGCCCTATGTGCACGCACGCTCGGACATCGACCTGCTGTGGCAGGTGGGTGACGCACGCCAGGCCGACCTGCTGGTCGAGCGCCTGCAGCACTGGGAAAGCGCCTTCGGGCATCGGGTCGATGGCGAACTGTGCCTGGTGGATGGTGGCGCGATGAACTGGCGCGAATACGCCGGGCGCAGCCGCGAGGTACTGGTCAAGCGCCTCGATGGTGCCGCACTGGAACTACGTGATGCGTTGTTCGCCTCCACCGGGGTGAGCGCGTGAACGCCCTCGTGCAACCGGCGGCCAGGCCAGCTGCCGTCGACAGCGCGCGTCTGGGGCGCCTCGCCATCGCCAGCCTGCACGCCGAACTGGCCCTTGCACCCAAGCCAGGGTTGGTCACGCCATTCGACAGCGGCAGCCATCACGACATGGACGCCGGCACGTTCCTGCGCAGCCTGTTCGCGCTGCGCCACTATTTCACCGCCGTGGCCTACCACGGTGCAGCCGGGGCGGACTTCGACGCCTTACGCCGGTGTGGCATCGCCGCCGAGATCGCGATGCTGCGCGCAACCGCCGGCGTCAATACCCATCGTGGCGCGGTCTTCAGTCTCGGCCTGCTGGTGGCGGCCGCTGCGGCCTGTCGCTCCCGCCTGGGCCATGCCGCCACGGGTGAGCAGGTCTGCGAGGACGTGTGCCGCTGGTCTGCCGAGCTCGCCGACGCACCGCTGGATGCGAACAGCCCTGGCCAGCGCGCGCGCGCACGGCACGGCGTGCAGGGTGTGCGCGAACAAGCGGCCGCCGGCTACCCGCTGCTGCGCGAGGTGGCACTGCCTGCCCTGCGCCACGCGCTGGCCAGCAACCTGCCACGCGAGGCCGCGATGTGCCAGACCCTGGTGCAGCTGATCGCGTGCGTGGATGACCTCAACCTGCTGCACCGTGGCGGCGTCGACGGCCTGCGCTGGGCCCAGCAACAGGCGCGAGGGTTCCTCGATGCCGGCGGCGCCTTCGTGCCCGGCTGGCAGGCACGCCTGCACAGCATCGGTGATGGATTCGTCGCACGCCGGTTGAGCCCCGGCGGCAGTGCCGACCTGCTGGCCTGTGCCTGGTTCCTGCTGCAGCAGGAGGTCGCATGAGTCTTGCCCTGCTCTGCCCCGGCCAAGGTGCGCAGCATGCGGCGATGTTCGACCGCGTGCGCGATCTGCCTGTCGTGCGCGACGTACTGGAGACCGCCAGCGCAGTGCTTGGACGCGACGTGTTCGCGGCAGCTGCTGACGAATCGCGCTTCGACAATGTTCTGGCGCAGCCCTTGCTGTGTGCAGCCAGCCTTGCGCACTGGCAGGGACTTCGCGAAGCGGTGCCTGCACCGGTGCTGGTGGCCGGCTACAGCATCGGCGAGCTCGCCGCGCACGCCATCGCCGGCAGCTTCGATGCCACCACCTGCCTGGCGCTGGCTGCGCAGCGCGCGCAGTTGATGGACAGCGCCAGCCCCGCCGATGCAGGCCTGCAGGCGGTGCTCGGGCTGGATCGCCGCAGCCTGCAGTCGCTGTGCGATGCGCAGGGCACCTACGTGGCCATCGCCAACGGGCAGGACCATTTCATCGTGGGCGGCACGCACGCCTCGTTGCAGCGGCTGGCCGATGCAGCGCGGGCGCAGGGCGCGGACATCCGTCTGCTGCCGGTGCGCGTGCCCGCACACACACCATTGCTGGCGGCGGCGGTCGCACCGTTCGCTGCCGCACTCGATGCATCGCCACTGCAGGCCCCACGCCTGCCGCTGCTGGCCGGCATCGATGCGCGACCGGTGCGGGACCGCGCAACGGCAGTCAACACGCTGTCGTTGCAACTGGCGCAGACCATCGAATGGGCGCAGGTGATGCGCCAGGCCTTCGAGCGCGGCGCGCGGGTATTCCTGCAGTTGGGCCCGGGCAACGCGCTGGCGCGCATGGTCGCGCCGGCCTATCCGTGCTGCGAGGTGCGCGCGGTGGAAGAGTTCCAGAGCCTTGAAGGCGCGGCGGCATGGGTCCGCAGCGCGCTGGAACGGCTGCAGTAACGGGTTCGAGCAGTACGTATCACGCAACACGCCGTACGTCGCCTTACCCCGGGATGGCGGGTCTCCATCCGCGCTGTACGTGAGTCACGTGTCTGGGAGGGCGCATGAGTCCACAAATCGCAACGATCATCGGTCTGGTGATCATGTTCATCGTCGCCACCGCGATGCCAATCAACATGGGTGCCGTCGCTTTCGCGCTGGCCTTCATCATCGGCGGGCTGTGGGTCGACATGGGCGGCAAGGAGGTCCTGGCCGGCTTTCCCGGCGATCTGTTCCTGACCCTGGTCGGCATCACCTACCTGTTCGCCATCGCGCAGAAGAACGGCACCATCGACCTGCTGGTGCACTGGGCAGTAAAAGCCGTGCGCGGCCATATCGTGGCCATTCCGTGGGTGATGTTCGTGATCACCGCAGTCCTCACCGCGTTCGGTGCGCTGGGCCCGGCGGCGGTCGCGATCATCGGTCCGGTCGCGCTGCGCTTTGCCAAGCAGTACAACATCAATCCACTGATGATGGGCCTGCTGGTCATCCATGGTGCGCAGGCCGGCGGCTTCTCGCCGATCAGCGTGTACGGCAGCATCACCAACGGCGTGGTGCAGAAAGCCGGGCTGGAAGTGACCGAGATGGCGGTGTTCCTGACCAGTCTCGGCTTCAACTTCATGATGGCGACGATCTGCTTCTTCGCGTTCGGCGGCATCGCCCTGCTGCGTCGCGGTTCGATCACCGCGGCCGGAACGATCGGCAATGCCGAGCTGGCGATGGCCGGTGGCCCGCAGGCATCGTCGCGGCAATTCGCCATCGAAGGCCATGGTGCACTGGTTGCTGCCGGTGGCGGCACCCTGTCCAATGATCCGGCGGCACTGGATGCGGTGAGCCTGACCCGCGAGCGGTTGTTCACCCTGATCGGCCTGCTCGGCCTGGGCGTGGCCGCGCTGATCTACAACCTCAACGTCGGCCTGGTCTCGATCACCGTGGCTGTCGCGCTGGCACTGCTGTCGCCACAAAGCCAGAAGGGCGCGGTGGATGGCATCAGCTGGTCCACCGTGCTGCTGATCTGCGGTGTGGTGACCTACATCGGCGTGCTGGAACATGCCGGCGCGGTGGACTTCATCGGCAATGGCGTGTCCGACATCGGCATTCCGCTGCTCGGCGCGCTGCTGGTCTGCTACGTCGGCGGCATTGTTTCCGCATTCGCCTCGTCGGCTGCGGTGCTGGGCGCCACGATTCCGCTGGCGGTGCCGTTCCTGATGCAGGGTCACCTCAGCGCCGCCGGCGTGATCTGCGCGCTGGCGGTGTCGTCCACCATCGTCGATGTCAGCCCGTTCTCCACCAATGGCGCACTGGTGGTGGCTTCGGCAGCCAAGGAGGAACGCGAGACCCTGTTCCGCCGCTTCCTGGTCTACAGCGGACTGGTGGTGGCCCTGGGGCCGCTGCTGGCCTGGCTGGTATTCGTGGTACCGGGCTGGATGTAACCACCCACAGGTAGTGCCGGCCGCTGGCCGGCAATCCCATGAAGCCATCCAGCGATCATGGGTTGCCGGCCAGCGGCCGGCACTACCTGGCGGTACACTTCCTCCATGGCCATTGCCCCTGCCCCGCGGTCACCGAAGAAGCGCGCACCTCTGTACGAAGAGGTGGCCGAACACGTGCGCGAGCGCATCTACGACTACCGCCTGCCGCCGGGTGAGTGGATCGACGAGCCCGCGCTGTGCGAGGAACTGGGCATCAGCCGCACGCCCCTGCGCGAGGCGTTGAAACTGCTGGCAGCCGAAGGCCTGGTGCAGATCGATGCGGGTCGTGGCAGCAGGGTCACCCGGTTGACGCTGGAAGACCTCAACCAGTTGTTCCCGGTGATGGCCATGCTGGAAGGCCGCTGCGCGCACGAAGCAGTCAGGCACATCGACGATGCCGGCGTGCAGCAGCTGGAAGACCTGCATGCGGCAATGGAAACGGCGGCCGCCGAGGGCAACATCGCCGAGTACTACCGCAACAACTACCTGATCCACGAAACCGTGCAGCACTACGCCGGCAACCCGTGGCTGATCCGCATCACCCACGACCTGCACCGCATCCTGAAGATGCATCGCGGCCGCCAGTTGCTGACCCCGGGCCGCACCGCGCAGTCGCTGGCCGAACACCGCGAATTGATGGAGTGCTTCCGCCGCCGCGACGCGCAGGCTGCCGAACGCACCATGGAGCGCCATCTGCTCAGCCAGGGCCAGGCACTGGCCGCCTATGTGGCGGCAGGTGGGCTGTTGAACGTGCCGGCGCCGTTGCCGACCGAAGGCGGTGGTTGAGCGGATGAGGTTGCCGGCCAGCGGCCGGCACTACCAGGACGTGACCTTGGCCGACACCCTGGAACGTCTCATCAATCGCCGCCACCGCAGCTGCCGCCGTCACCACCCCCACCGCTGTCGCCGCTTCCGCAGTCGGAGCTGCTGTAGCTGTGATGGCTGTGGTTGTCACTGGAATAGCCAACGGAGGTGTCATGGCTTCCGCCGCCATCCGCCCGGCTGCCCGAGCCATCGGCCGTGGCCACCGCCATGCACAGGATCGCGCCGACCAGCGGCAGCAGCCAGACCAGCAGCAACTGCACCGTCCGGCCGCCTGCCGAGAGGCCATCGCGCCTGACGATCACCACGGTAGCCACCACGTTCAGGCCCAGCACCAGCAGGACCAGCAGAAGGGCAACGATCAGCATTCGGCGGTTCCGTGCCTGGACTGGGGGCATTATGGCCTGCCTCCCCGGCAATGGCCCTGCCTGTCATGAAGATGGGACAATGTAGGGCGCGCCGGCCTGCTTCCGGGCCGCCGGCGCCCCCCGCACCACACGGAAGAAGAACAACAACATGCTGAAAGTCATTTTCGATACCGACCCGGGCGTCGACGACGCCCTGGCCCTGCTGTACCTGCACAAGCACGCCCAGATCGACCTGATCGGTGTCACCACCACCTTCGGCAATGCCTCGGTGGAGTCGACCACGCACAATGCGCTGTACCTGAAGCAGGCCTGGGGCTTTGCCGCCCCGGTCGCGCGCGGTGCCGGTGGCCCGTTGCAGCCGGAAGCCACCCCGGAAGCCTGGCCGGTGCACATCCATGGCCACAACGGCCTGGGCAATCACCCGGTGCCGGCCGAACTGGACGTGGCCGCCGACGCGCGCCCCGCCCACCAGCTGATCATCGACCTGGTCCGCGCCCATCCGGGCGAGGTGACCCTGGTCGCGGTCGGCCGCATGACCAACCTGGCCCTTGCCCTGCAGCAGGCTCCGGACATCGCCGGCCTGGTGCGCGGCGTGGTGATCATGGGCGGCGCCTTCCACGTCAACGGCAACATCACCCCGGCCGCCGAGGCCAACATCTGGGGCGATGCCGAAGCGGCCGACGTGGTGTTCACCGCCAACTGGCCGGTTACCGCGATCGGCCTGGACGTGACCACCCGCGTGGAAATGGACCGTGACGGCCTGGACAAGCTGGCCGCCATCGGCGGTGCCGATGCCGAGCTGGTGCGTGCGCTGTCGCAGGATTACGTGGACTTCTACCTGCAGGCCGGCCACAAGGGCATGGTCGTGCATGACTGCTGCGCCTGCATCGCGCTGACCCGCCCGGAACTGTTCCAGTTCGAGCGCGCCAGCGTGCGCGTGGCCACCGACGGCGTCGCCCGCGGCATGACCATTCCCAAGCCGGAAGGCCTGGCGTTCGGCCCCAGCGTGTGGGACGGCCACGTGGTGCAGTCGATTGCCATCGGCGTCGATGCGGCCGCCGTACTGGCCGACATCGAGCAGACCCTGAAGGTCTGACCCGCTAGCGCTTGGCCCTGCCCGGGACCGTCTCGGGCAGGGTCCACAGCACCGGCAGCACCAGCACCGCCACCAGCGCGATCATCGCGCCTGGCGCTGCTGCCCAGCCGCTGCGTTCCACCCACCATTGCGCCAGCCAGGGCGTTGCACCGCCGAAGAATGCGGTGGCCATGGTCACCCCCAGTGCCAGCCCGCTGACCCGGCCTTCGCCGGGGAACTGCTCGGCCGTGGCCGGGGCCGCCACCGCGCTCACGCCACCGGCCACGCAGGCCAGCAATACCGCGGCCAGCGCGATGCCCAGCGGCGTCGCCTGCGCCATCCACGCGAACAAGGACAGCGGCAGCAGCGCTGCCAGCACGGTCAGGCCCAACAGCACCGGCCGTCGTCCGACTCGGTCGGACAATGCGCCGCACAGGGGCGTGATCGCGATCACCGCCACGGCCGCAATCGTCGACAGCCACAGCGCATCGCCCTCATCGTGGCCCCGCGCATGCAAGAACGCGGGCACATAGCTGATGCCGACGTAGTAAGTAATCGAGCCCAGCGCCGAGATCGCGAACGTGCGCGCCACCGCCAGCGGATGGTTGCGCAGCACATGCTTCAGCGGCGTCGCGGGAATGCTGCCCTCGCGGCGCTGCCGCTCGAACTCCGGCGACTCGTGCATGCCCGAGCGTGCGACCAGGATCACCAGTGCCAGCGCCGCGCCAACGAAGAACGGAATACGCCAGCCCCAGCTGTCCAGCTGCGCGGGCGCGAGCAGCGCCACGGTAACCGCAGAGATCGCCACCGCCAGCAGCGCACCCACCTCGCTGGCGGCCGAAGCCAGCGAGGTCACCAGGCCGCGTCGCCGCGCCGGTGCGCTTTCCAGCAGGTACGCCACCACGCCGGTGTACTCGCCGCCCACCGAAAACGCCATCACGCAGCGCAGTACCAGCAGCAGTACGCCCGCCGTGGTGCCTGCGGTGGCCGCGGTTGGCAGCAGCGCAGTGGCCAGCATTGCCGCCGCCATCAACGCCATCGAAGCCAGCAGCATCCAGCGCCGGCCCAGGCGGTCGCCAAGGTGGCCGAAGCACAGCGCGCCCAGCGGGCGCATCAGGTAGGACACCGCGAAGCCGGCCAGCGTGACCAGCAGCGCCTGTTCGCCGCCGCCGAAGAACACCCGCGACAGCACAGTGGCGAAATACAGGTACAGGGTGAAGTCGTACCACTCCACTACCGTGGACAGGCCCGCCACCCACATCGAGCGCTGCCGCGCCGCGGTCATTGCGTATTCGCCTTCAACAGCCTCGATCCCGGTTGCGCAGGTTCCGCGCAGCGTGGCATGGACGGGGTGAAATACCGGTCATCGGCTGTCCGCTGCCTGCATGTACTGGGTTTCATGGCCGGTGAAACGCTCGCCGTCAAAGCCGAAGCAGAAGCGCCCCTCCTCGAACACGCGGTAGACCAGCAACGCGCCATCGAGGCAGAACTGCGGCTGGTCCACGCCCGTTTCCAGTGTCCCGTAGCCGGTAGCATCACCGCCCTTCCCCGCCGGCCCGGTGAAGGCATCGAACGGCAGTGGCGTCGCCCTGCCCGTGCGGGTATCGACCAACACCAGCGTGCGCTGGAAGTACTCGGGTCGATCATCGACCTGCACCAGCAGGTAGTGCTCGTTGAAATTGGGTTTCTGATGCTGGAGGGCATCTTCGATGGCGGCCCGGTGCGGCGCATCGCAGAAGTCGACCGGGCTGTAGCGGTAGCTGCAACCGTCGTGGTCGTAGGGCAGGTTCATGCCCGAGTAGCTGACGCCTGCCTGGCTGCCCAGATTGTCTCCCGGTTCCGGCGTGCTGCACAGCAGCCACGAACGCTGCGCATCCTCCGGGTCGGCCAGCAGCTTCGGCTCGCGGCCCTCCTCGTAAGCCACACCACCCGGGAATTCCTGGCCGAAACGCTGGCGGACGATGGGACGTGCCTTCTCCAGCGGCAGGCCGATCTTCGCGCCACGGAACGAGACGAAGGTCATCGTCGGCAGGATCACCTCCTCCACCGGCAGTCCCTTCCACTGCCCCTGCACGCAGAACGTGGCGATCTCGTTCTCCTCATCTTCCTTGCAGGGCTTCGGTGCATTCGTGGCCAGCCAGGGGTCGGCCGGGCGGTCGGTCTGCAGATCGATGTACCAGCCTTCCAGCGCGCAGGTCGGCAGGGCATCGAGCAGCGGAGAGAGGTCTGTTGCGGTGGCAGGGGCGGCAAGTGGTGCGGCCGCTGCGGGCGCGTCGGCCGGTACGTCTGGTGCGCGCTGGCAGGCCGCCAGCGCGAGTAGACCGACCAGCAGCGCGACGTGGCGCGGGCGCCGGATTGAATGCTGCGTTCCCTGCATTGCGTGTTTCCTGGTTTCGACACTCCCGGCAGATGATCGCCGATCCCGAAGCCGTGCAGGAACGTCGCAGATCCCACATCGGGGTCAGCGCCCTTCGCTCCCGCAAAGGGATCCGACCCCGCCCGTTACACCGGCAGCTGCAGTTCCGCCCGCAGGCCGCCGCCCTCGCGGTTGTGCAACGTCAGCGAGCCGCCCAGCGACTGTGCCAGCTGCACCGCGATGGCCAGGCCCAGGCCAGTGCCGCCGGTATCGCGGTTGCGCGAGCTTTCCAGCCGATGGAACGGCGCCAGCACTGCCTGCAGCTGGTCCTCGGGAATGCCAGGGCCACGGTCGGAAATGCTGATCCACACTCTGCCGGCGTCATCACGGCCCGCCTCGACCTCGGCGGCACCCGCGTAACGCAACGCGTTGTCGACCAGATTGCCGACCACCCGGCGCAGCGGCTGCGGCCAGGTCTGCACGACCAGTCCAGCGGGCGCAACACCGCTGACCGGCTTGCCCATGTCCTCGTAATCGCCCACCACACTGGCCAGGAACGCGCCCAGGTCCATCGACACCGGTGCGCCACTGGCGACGTGGCTGCTGCGCGCATAGGCCACGCCCTCACGCACCAGTTGACCCAGATGGTCGAGGTCGTCCAGCAACCGCTGCTGGGTGCTGTCTTCAGGCAGGGTCTCCACCCGAAGCTTCATGCGCGTGATGGGGGTCTGCAGGTCATGCGAGATCGCGGCCAGGATCTGCAGGCGCTCACTGACATGGCCACGAATGCGTGCCTGCAGTGCGTTGAGCGCGGCCGCCGCGCCGCCCACTTCCGCCGGGCCATCTTCAGGCAGTTCGGGCCCGTCCTTGCCCGGCTGCAGATGCTCCACCGCATGCGACAGCTGCTGCAGCGGGCGCATGGCCAGGCGCACCGCCAGCCACGCGCACACCAGCAGCAGCGCGAGCTGCACCAGCAACACGGCGGGCAGCCAGCGCGCCAGCGGCAGGCCCGACGGGGTGACTTCGATGGTCAAGGGGGTGCCGTCGTGCAGGCGCAGTTCCACCTCGAACCGCTCCGGCAGGCGAGCCACCTGGCGCGCCTGCAACGGATAGCGGCGCTGCAGGCTGTCGTCGATGATCGCGGTGACCTGGCGTGCACGATCGGTCTGCAGTCCCGGCCCAGCCGCAGCCGGGCGCAGCAGGTAACGGTAGGTGCGCCGCTCCAGCCGCGGCACCCAGGCCGCGCGCTGGCCTGCGGGCAGGTGTTCCAGCAGCGCGACACTCACGGCCACGTCTTCGTCCAGGTTGCGCAGCATCATGCTGCGGGTGGACTGGTAGCGTTCGAAGAACAGCAGGCCGAAGGACAGTGCGTGGGCCAGGGTCAGTCCGCCCAGCAGCACCAGCAGCAGCCGCGCCGACAGCGTGCGCGGCCAGCGTGGGCGGTGTGCGGTGGTGTTCATTCGTCCGGCCCCAGCAACTGCACCGGCAGGCTGAACACATAGCCTTCGCTGCGCACGGTCTTGATGTAGGTCGGCTCGCGTGCGTCGTCACCCAGGCGCTGCCGCACGCGGCTGACCAGCAGATCGATCGAGCGGTCGAACAGTTCGGCATCGCGGCCCTGGGTGAGGCTGAGCAGCTGGTCACGGCTGAGCACCCGATTGGCGTGATCGAGGAACACGCGCAACAGGCGGAACTCGGCGCCACTGAGCGGATGCGCGGTGTCCTGCGCATCCAGCAGATGGCGTGCGGTGGTGTCCAGGCGCCACTCGCCGAAGGCCAGCTGGCGACCTGCTTCGCTCACCTGCAGATTTGGCGGCAGCATCTGCGTGCGGCGGATCACCGCATTGATGCGTGCCAGCAGTTCGCGCGAAGAGAAGGGCTTGGTCACATAGTCATCAGCGCCCATTTCCAGGCCGATGATGCGGTCGGTCTCGTCGTCGCGGGCGGTCAGCAGCACCACCGGCACCGCACGATGCTTGCCGGCGCGCAGGTTGCGGCACAGGCTCAGGCCGTCCTCGCCCGGCATCATCACGTCCAGCACCACCAGATCCACGGCATGGGTATCCATCAGCGCGCGCATGGCCCGGCCACCGTCGGCCTGGCTCACGCGCAGGCCGTTGCGCTGCAGGTAATCGGCCAGCATCTGGCGGATCTCGCTGTCATCGTCGACGACCAGGATATGCGGTACGTGGTTCATTGCGTTCTCGATGAAGACGGAGGTCAGGGCCGCGCTGCGCGGCCATGGTAGCGCGGCTCAGGGGTTGGCCAGCAGGCGCTGGATCTCGCTTTCGGTACGTGCGTAGTCGCCCTCGCCGTAATGGCGGTAGACCACCCGCCCCTGACGGTCGAGCAGGTACAGCGCGGGCCAGAAGCGGTTGCGCCAGGCGTTCCAGATCCGGTACTGGTTGTCCTGCACCACCGGCCAGGTGATGTCCAACCGTGCGATGGCCTTGCGCACGTTGCCGGGCAGCCCTTCATAGGCGAACTCCGGCGTATGCACGCCGATCACCCTCAGGCCCTGCGACGCGTAGCGTGCATGCCACTGGTGGACATGCGGCGCCACGTTGAGGCAGTTGCGGCAGGTGTAGGTCCAGAACTCGACCAGCACCACCTGCCCCCGCAACTGCTTCAGTGTGAGCGGTGGGCTGTTGTGCCAGGGCCCGCCACCGTCGAACCCGGCCATCGGTTCTGCATCGAGCGGTTGCGCGCCGGCATCCGCGCCGGGCCATGCCAGCAACAACGCCGCTCCGCCCAGCAGGGCCAGCAACAGCGGCAATGCGTACCCTCGCAGTGCGGCCATCGCTCAGCCCCCCTGCTCGGCCAGCGGCAGTTCCGCCGGCTTCACCCCCGCCGCTTCCAGGATGCTGTCGGCCACCTGCGCAGGATGCGAAAGCAGCGACACATGGCTGCTGCCGATCGATTGCAGCTGTGCACCGATGCGACGTGCGGTCGCGGCCTGCAGCTGCGGCGACAGCATGCGGTCATCTCGGCTGAGCACGTACCAGCTCGGCTTGCTGCGCCACGCCGCAACGTTCACCACCTCGCCCAGAGCGCTGGCCTTCAACGGGACCTGCGTGCTGTACAGCAGTGCGGCCGATTTTTTCATCACGTCCGGCGCGAAGTCCTGGGCGATGGCATCAGCCGGCAAGGTCAGGTAGCCGTCCCTTTCCTGCAGTCGGGCCAGACCCGGACCGACCGGGAAACCTTCGCCCTGTTGCGCCGAAGATTGCCCTGCATCCGGTGCGAACGCCGCCACGTACACCAGCGCCTGCACCTTCGGGTCATTGCCCGCTTCGGTGATGACCGTGCCACCCCAGCTGTGGCCGACCAGCACCACCTTGCCAGGCGCAGCGGCAATCGCACGACGGGTGGCGGCGACGTCGTCGGCCAACGAGGTGAGCGGATTCTGTACGGCCACCGCCGGCAGCTTCCAGTCATGCAGGGTACTGATGACCTTGCTCCAGCTGGAGCCATCGGCGAAGGCGCCGTGCACCAGGATGACGGTGGGCGGTGCAGCGGTATCGACCTGGGCAGCGAAGGCAGGGGCGGCGGCGGCAAGGGCGAGAGCGGCGGCCAGCAAGGAGGTACGGATCATGGGGGCACTCCGGAGTTGGGAGTGGCCATTTCCGCCTGCCGGTGTATCACCGCTGTTTCTCCGCTGCGCGGAGTTGTACCGGACTGTAGGGCGCAGGCGGGTTTCTACAGTGGGATACATTCGCGCGCCGGTCCTGGCTGGGCGCTTTCGGGTGAATATCGCTCCCCGCACGCGGGCGCGCAACGCCCCGATGTGCATCCACGCATCGTCTTTGTATCGGACTGTACGAAACCCCGGCCGCGACCACAGTCGCTGACAAAACCCCGGGCAACGGCACACGTTGCCGATACCTGCGCCGCCTGGAATGGCCTCCATCGACCACTGGCCCGCAGGACACCACCATGATCAGCACCGCCTCTTCCGTGTATACCCCCCGCCTGGACGCCGTCGGCCGCTGGCTCTCGCCATTGGCGTTGCGCACCCTGCTGGCCTGGGAGTTCTTTGAATCCGGCCGCGAGAAGCTGGGCGGCCAGAACTGGTTCGCCGACCTGGAAGGCCGCTTCCCGTTCCCGTTCTCCGCCCTGCCCGCGTCGCTGAACTGGCGGCTGGCGACCTGGCTGGAACTGGTGGGCGCGGTGATGCTGCTGCTCGGCCTGGCCACGCGCTCGGTGGCCTACGTCTTCTGGGTCCTCACCATCGTTGCCATCGCCGCCGTGCACTGGCCCGACCAATGGAACGGCCTGGGTGAACTCTGGCAGGGCTACGCGATCACCGACCAGGGCTACGGCAACTTCAAGCTGCCGCTACTGTTCCTGGCCATGTTGCTGCCGCTGATCCTCAACGGCGGTGGCGCGCTCAGCGTGGACCGGCTGTTGGCCGGCTCACAGCATGCCCCTGTCGGCAATGACGGCCTGGGCTGGGGCGTCAGCCTGATCGCCCTGCTGCTGCCGGTTGCCGCGCTGCTGCCCGGCATCGGCTTCGGCGGTGCCCTGCTCGGCGGCGTGCTGCTGCTGGGCCATCTGCTGCGCCGTCGCCACGCCGCCTGAGCTGAATCCCCTGTTCCCGCGCCTTTCGCTTTCCGTCGCCTCCTCGGCGGCGTCCATCCCGCACGCCCCGCGTGCTTTCCCAAGGAGTCATCACCATGTCCATCTCGACCAGGAACACCCCCTCCTCCCGCCTGCCGCGCATCGGTGCCATCGGCATTGCCCTGGCCGGTGGCCTGCTGCTGGCCGGCCAGACCGCGGCGATCCAACCGCTGGCGATCAGCGCGGTGGCCATGAGCGCCGCCGCCGAAGGCAAGTGCGGTGAAGGCAAGTGCGGGGCCAACAAGGCCACCACCGGCAAGCCCGCCGACAAGGCCAAGGTGGCCGAGGGCCAGTGTGGCGAAGGCAAGTGCGGCGACGCCTCGTTTGCCCGCACTGACCGCGACCACGACGGCAAGGTCTCGCGTGCCGAGTTCAACGCTGTGGCCGCCAAGCGCGCCGCCGAGTTCGACCGCATCGACACCGACCACGACGGTTACATCAGCGAGCAGGAAGCGCACGACTACCTGCGCAGCGTCTACACCGCCAACGGCAAGCCGATGCCGAAGGGCCTGTTCTCCCGCGTTGCCGATTGATCGACGTCCAACCGGCGCCGCCTTCAAGGCGGCGCCCTTTCTCTGGAGCATCCGCCATGTCCCTGCCCCTGCCCTTCAATGCCGCCGGCCTTGGCCTGCGCCGTGGGCTGATCGACGAACTGCTGGCAATGCCGGCCGGTGCCATCGACTTCCTTGAAGTCTCCCCTGACAACTGGATCGGCGTCGGCGGTGCACACGGCGCCGCGCTGCGCCAACTCAGCGACCGCCACCCCTTGACCTGCCACGGCCTGTCGCTGTCGCTGGGCGGTCCTGATCCGCTGGACCGCACCCTGCTGGCACAGACCCGTGCCTTCCTCGACCTGCACCAGGTGCAGCTGTACAGCGAACACCTGAGCTACTGCGCCGCCGGTGGCCATGTCTACGACCTGCTGCCACTGCCGTTCACCGCCGAGGCCGTTCACCATGTCGCCGGCCGTATCGCCCAGGTGCAGGACATGCTGGGCCGACGCATCGCCGTGGAGAACATTTCCTACTACGCCGTCGCCGGCGCGGACATGAGCGAGATCGACTTCATCAACGCCGTGCTCGCCGAAGCCGACTGCGACCTGCTGCTGGACGTCAACAACGTTTTCGTCAACGCCTGCAACAACGGTTATGACGCCTTCGAATTCCTGGCCCGCGTGCCGGCCCACCGCGTCGCCTCGCTGCACGTAGCGGGCCACTTCGATGAAGACGATGGCTTCAAGATCGATACCCATGGTGCGCCGGTGAAAGGCGTGGTCTGGGCACTGTTGCGCGAGGCCTATGGGCGGGTGGGCGTGCGCCCCACGCTGCTCGAACGCGACTTCAACTTCCCCCCGCTTGCCGAATTGCTGGCCGAGGTCGGGCAGATCCGCCAGGCGCAGGCCGAGGCACGTTGGCCCGAGGTGGCCCATGGCTGAGTCGCTGGCGACCCTGCAACGGCGCTGGGCCGATCATGTGCGCGCCCCTGCAAAGACCGCCCCCGGTGGCATCGAGGCGCGGCGGATGGCGGTCTACCGCCGCCTGTGCATCGACAGCTTGGACAGCCTGCTGGCCGGCAGCCTGCCGCGGCTGAAGTCGCAGCTGGGCGATGCCTGCTGGCGCAACACCGTCGAGCACTACTACGCGAGGCACGCCTGCCGCACGCCGTTGTTCCCACGGATCGCGGGCGAGTTCGCGGCCTGGCTGGCGGTGCAGGACACGCTGGCGCTGCCGGGCTGGGCAGCGGAACTGGCGCACTACGAGAGCACGCAGCAGTCGCTGCACATTGAAGCGCGTGACGGCGGGCGGCCGCTGCAGCGCGCTCCCGTAGGCAATGATGTGCTGGCGGTTTCGCCGTTGGTGCGGGTGCTTGGCTACCAGTGGCCAGTACATGAGGACGGGGCGCTGGAGCCGGTGTTGAGCACGGCTCCCACGCTGCTGGTGATCCAGCGCCTCGCCGATTTCAGCCTGCAGACCGAGGAACTGTCACCGCTGGCCTACGCGCTGCTGTCGGTGTTCGGTGACGACAGCGCGTCGGTGGATGAAGCACTGCAGCTGCTGTCCGAAACACATGGCGTGGCAGCGGACGCATTGCGCATGGCCTGCGTGCCTGTTCTGGGCGAGCTGTGCGCAGCGGGCGTGCTGGTTGCATTGCCTGCTTTCTGAGGTTGCCGGCCAGCGGCCGGCACTACCCGTTCCTCGGCCGGCCAGCGGCCGGCACTACCCCTTCCTTGGCCGGCCAGCGGCCGGCACTACCCGTTCCTTGGACGGCCAGCGGCCGGCACTACCGTCCCCCTACTTCGAGGTCTCATCATGGCTCCTTCCAACACGTCCTTCCTGCATGGCTGGCGCCTGTTCGTGGCCGTAGCGGTGGTCCTGATCGCCTTCGCGCTGGCGGCCTTCGCCCTGTATCCCGATGCAGCCGAAGGCAGCCGAGCCGCGATCCGGGTCACTGCGCGCACATCGTTCCTGCTGTTCCTGGCAGCGTTCACGGCATCGTCGTTCGCCAGCCTTCTGCCCGGCCCGTTCACCCGCTTCCTGCTGCGCGAACGGCGCATCATCGGCCTGTCCTTCGCGTTCTCGCACCTGTTGCATGCAGTCGCGATCACCAGTTTCGGCATCCTCAACCCGGCGTTCTGGCCAGCACGATCCGCGCTGGCCAACCTCCCGGGCACGGTGGGCTACATTACCATCCTGGCGCTGGCCATCACCTCGCACCGGGGGCTCGCCCGGCGCATGGGACCCACCGCCTGGCGTCGCCTGCACGTCACCGGCATGTGGATCATCGCGGCGGTGTTTACCTACTCGTACTTCAAGCGCGTTCCGGGCAACTTCTGGTATGCGGTGCCGTCGGCGCTGCTGTTCACCGCCTTCGTGGTGCGCTGGATTGCCAAGCGGGCGCAGGCGCTGCGCCGAAGTGCGCATGTGCGGCCGCCGCTGCGGGCGGCCTGAGGGGCCGGGGTCAGATGCCTTTGCCGCAGGGAAAGGGATCTGACCCCCTAAGGTCAAGGCGCGCGGCGCAGCGTGATCAGGGTGATCTCCGACGGCACACCGATGCGCGCCGGGAAACCTGCCCAGAGGCCCGCACCGTTGCTCACGTACAGTGTCATCCCGTCCACGTCGTAGCGGCCGGAGACATAGCCGCCGTTGGCTCGTTTCACCAACTGGTCCATACCAAAGATCTGCCCGCCGTGGGTATGCCCGGACAATTGCAGCTTCACACCGCGCGCGGCCGCCTGGCGCGCATTGCGCGGGCGGTGATCGAGCAGGATCACCGGTGCAGAGGGATCGGCGCCGGCCAGCGCGGTTTCCAGATCCGGCAGCGGCAGGCCATAGCGTGCCGCCACCGGATCGGTGACGCCGGCGATGGTCAGCGCCGCGTCATCACGGCGTACCTGCAGATGGCTGTTCTCCAGCACCTGCATGTGCAGCGCGCGGAACGCCTGCATCCACGCCTGGTACTGCGCGTAGTACTCGTGGTTGCCGGTGATGGCGACGACGCCGTCCGGCGCCCGCAGGTCCGCGAGCGGGCGCGCGTCGTCACGGCGGGCCTCGACACTGCCGTCGATCAGATCGCCAGTGATCACGATCAGGTCCGGTGTCAGTGCGTTGCTCTTGTCCACAACCTTGCGCACCCAGTCGCCGGTCAGCAAGCGGCTGGCGTGGATGTCGGTCAGCTGCAGCACGCGATAGCCGTCGAACGCAGCAGGCAGATCCTTGATCGCCACGTCGATCTGCCGAGGCTGGGGCACGGCCATGCCCTGGCTGATGCCATAGCCACTCACAAGCAGCGCCAGCAGGCCGGCCAACGGCCGCAGCTTCGAGGCGCGCAGGACCGATACGATGCGCGGCCAACGCAGCAGGTGCGAAAGCAGCAGGCCGGCATCCAGTACCAGCATCATCAAGGCGA
The DNA here is from genome assembly GCF_059372495.1 of Stenotrophomonas sp. YJH_SMC_80. Lineage (NCBI taxonomy): Bacteria > Pseudomonadati > Pseudomonadota > Gammaproteobacteria > Lysobacterales > Lysobacteraceae > Stenotrophomonas > Stenotrophomonas sp. YJH_SMC_80. The sequence continues at coordinate 215,007 of NZ_JCAFVP010000005.1, read as the reverse complement.
GCAGCAGTACCGCCGTGGAGCCGGTGGCCAGAACGGCGATGGCCAGCTTCGGGATCTCTGGCGAGGCCATCGTGCCCCAGAAGGTGGCGACGATGCGCAGCTGCACGGCCACGCCCACCAGCAGCAACGACAGCACGACCTTCATCCAGATAGGCATGCGCAGTGGCCAGAACAGGCGCCAGGCCACATACAGGCCCATCAACAAACCGATCGTACTCAGCACTGCAACCATCCATGACAGAAATCGGGCCCGCCATGGTGACGGCTGCGGGTCGTGTTGTGTAGAGCCGGGCCCATGCTCGGCTGCCCAGGAAGCCGTCGAGCATGCCTCGACGCTACAGAACCCCGATCGCGCATGGCTCGACGCTACGGATGCCCCAGGCGCTCCACCCGCAGGCGGGCGATGCGACGCTTCTCCATCGCCAGTACGGTGATGCGAACATCCGCAATCTCCACCGCGTCACCGATGTCCGGCAGGCGCCCCAGACGCTCCAGCACCAGGCCGGAGATGGTCATGTAGTCGGCACTGCGCGGCAGCGATACGCCGGCCAGCCGCTGCAGGTCGTCCAGGGTCAGGGCACCGTCGGCCTCCCATTGGTCCTCGCCCTGCGCGACCACGCCATAGCGCGCGTCCTGGGTATCGACCAGGTCACCGGCAATGGCCGCCAGCAGGTCGTTGGCGGTCACCAGGCCTTCCACGCTGCCGTACTCGTCCACCGCCACCGCCAACGGCACCGGGTGCTGGCGGATCAGTTCCAGCGCCTGCAGCGCGCTGGCACTGGACAGCACGTACTGCGGCTCGCGCAGGTTGCCCTCCAGCTGCAGCGGCCTGCCCTGCAGCAGGTCGGCCAGCAGGTCGCGGCTCTGCACCACGCCACGCAGGCTGTCCAGGTCGCCATCACCCACCAGCAGGCGGGTGTGTGGCGACGCCACCAGGCGTGCCACCACATCCTCCTGCCCACGGGCCAGGTCGATCCACTGCACGTCGGCACGCACCGTCATCACGCTCGACACCGGGCGATCGGCCAGCCCCAGCACGCTGCGGATCATCTCGTGCTCCGCCGGCTGCAGGCGCTCTTCGGCATCGACGTGTTCGTCCGCGTTTTCGTCGTCGTGGCCATTGGCCGGGCGCGCGCCCAGCATGCGCAGCACGGCGTCGGCGGTGCGCTGGCGGAACGGCTGGCGGCGTTCGTTGCGCTCACGGTTGAAACGCACCCACTGGTTGAACGCCTCGACCAGGATCGAGAAGGCAATCGCCGCGTACAGGTAACCCTTCGGAATCTTGTAGCCCAGGCCCTCGGCCACCAGGCTGAAACCGATCATCAGCAGGAAGCCCAGGCACAGCACCACCACCGTAGGATGCTTGTTGACGAAGCGCGTCAGCGGCCTGCTGGCCAACAGCATCAGCGCCATCGCGATGGTCACGGCGGCATACATCACGCCCAGGTTGTCGACCATGCCCACCGCGGTGATCACCGAGTCCAGCGAGAACACCGCGTCGAGCACCACGATCTGTGCCACCACCATTGCGAAGCTGGCGTAGACCTTCTTGCCATCCTCTTGGTGTTCGCGGCCTTCCAGCCGTTCGTGCAGCTCCATGGTGCCCTTGAACAGCAGGAACAGGCCACCGCCCAACAGGATCAGGTCACGCCCGGAGAAGCTGTGGTCGAACAGCGTCAGCAGCGGCTCGGTCAGTTTCATGATCCACGCCAACGCCGCCAGCAGCACCAGCCGCATCAGCAAGGCCAGCGCCAGGCCGATTACCCGCGCGCGGTCACGCTGGTGCGGCGGTAGCTTGTCGGCAAGGATCGCGATGAACACCAGGTTGTCGATGCCGAGAACGATCTCCAGCACGACCAGGGTTGCAAGGCCCATCCAGATCGAGGGGTCAGCCAACCATTCCATTTCAGGTCCGTTTCGTCAGTAGGTAAGGGAAAAGAGCGACCGCTCAGTCAGCGTCCTGTGCCTGCGCCGGGTCGTGCCCGAGCAGGTCGCCGGGCGTGCACTGCAGCTCGCGGCAGATCGCATCAAGGGTGGAAAAGCGGATGGCGCGCGCCTTGCCGGTCTTCAGGATCGACAGATTGGCCAGGGTGATGTCGATGCGCCCGGCCAGCTCGGACAGGGTCATGCCCCGTGCCTGCAGCATGCGGTCCAGGGTGATGACGATCGCCATCAGATGACACCGTCGAGGTCGTCGCGCATCGCTGCGCCCACGGCGAAGACGCGCGCCAGCACGAACAGCATCAGCACGGCCACCAGGCCAGTGATCGACATGCCACCGCCGACCTCCATCCAGGTGAAATCCGGGCCCATCCAGGCCGAATAGGCACCGATCAGGATCGACAGCAGTTCCATTGCCAGCATCAGCCAGGCCATGCGCTGCAGGCGCCGTGCATTGGCGTGGGTGAACGGCCGCTCGCGCGCCGCCGACTTCAGCAGCCTCAGCAGATGGCGCAGGAACAGCAGGCACAGCACCAGCAGCGCGATGATCGCGCCCAGGCCCAGGCAGAAGTGCAGGAACAGATCATTGCCGTGCGCGGCAGCGGCCTCGGCGTCATGCACGCTGTCGAGCAGCCAGCGGCGGTCGTGGGCGACCAGCGGCACCGCCAGCAGTGCGGCCAGGATGCCCAGCCAGCACATCGCCCGGACGGCCTGTACGGCGGCCTGGGCCAGGGCAAACAGGCCTCGCGCGGGTCTGGCGCGGGCGGGACGAGCGGTCAAGCGGCCTCCGGTGTTGGGGTGGACGCGCCGCCCCAGGATGGATTTATCGATAAACGATATATCACACGCTGCGTGAAAGGCTGAACCGCAGGCGTGGCTCCTGTCAGGGCCCGGGCGCGCCCCGCTCCAGCATCGCCTCACCCGGCGTCGCAGAGGCCATCGCCTGCACGCCGGCATCGGCGGCCTGTTGCGTGACCAGGCGGAAGCGCACCTGCAGCTTGCCCTGCCCCGGGGTGGCCCAGCCGTACTGGATCGCCACCTGATCGGCCGACAGCGGCCCACGTCCCGGCAGCGAGCGCACCTGCAACGGCATCGGCGCGGCCTGCACCAACCGGGCGAATCCCTTCTGCACGACCGCCGCGTCGGCCTTCTCGGCGTAGACCGTGCACGTGCCATCGTCAGCCCAGCTCACCGCATAACGGCCACTGGCCAGGGGCACCATCCAGGCCACACCCGATTGCCCCTGCAACAGCGTGGCGGCTTCGGCGGGCTGCAGCGGCGACAGCTCATTGGATTCCATCAGCGACTGCAACCGCGCCGGGGCCCCGATGTGCTGCATGCAGGCGGTATCGAACAACTCGCTGAAGGGATCCTGCGCCGGAGCCTTGGCCTTGGGCGTGCGCGCGGGTTGCGCCGCCGCCAGGGTGGGCAGCAGGGACAAAGCCAGCCAGAACGCAGGACGCATCGGGATTCCACGCTACGGAAAACAGCAGGGAGGATGGCAAAGCCCGAGCGTGCCGCGCAATGGGTCATGGCTTGACAGCCGCCACCGGCGGGAGGAGTATTAGTTAACGAATTAGTTAATTAGCTCGCCATGGACCGCATCTTCGAAGCCCTTGCCTCCACCGCCCGCCGGCAGATCCTGGCTTATCTCAGTGCCGGCGAACTCAGCGCGGGCGAGCTGGCCGAGCGCTTCGACTTCAGCAAGCCGGCGTTGTCCAGCCACCTGCGCATCCTCGAGGAAGCCGGACTGATCGAACGCGAAAAACGCGGCCAGTTCGTGTACTTCAGGCAGGTACCCGACCGTTTGGCCAACACGTTGTTCTCGTGGGCGGCCGAAGTCTGCCCGGTCGGCGGCCCGCTCAAGCGTGAAGCCCGCGCCCGCCGCAAGTCTCCCGCCCGCTGATCCGCCCCGCCAAGGAGCATGACGATGCCTGGTTCGACCCGCGATCGCCGTTCGTTTCCAGCAGTGCAGCTTCCGGCACAGGACGGCGGCAGTCCGACCGAAGTCACCCTGATCGCGCAGCTCGGCATCGGTGCCGGTGACGCGCTGGTGAGTGACGCCGGCCAGCGTCAGCGCCACCACCCGGCATTCATCGATGCGTTGGATGAACCTTCGGCGCGACTGGGTGGCATGCACCTGCAGCACGGGGATGCCTCCTCGCTGTACAGCTTCACCGTCGGTGCCGGTGGCCACCCGTTTCATCGCCATGCAGGCCCGCGCATGTTCACCGCCATCGCCGGCAGCGCGGGAGCCGAGCTGCGTTTCGCCACCGCCTCCGACACGCAGCTGGCGACAGATCCCGGTGCCTTCGCGCGCACGCTTCGGCGCATCCGCATCCCACCGGACTGCCTGTTTACCGTGCGCTTCGGCGGCGGCACCTGGCACCAGTTCGCGTCGAACCATCCTGCACATCCAGCGCTGTTCGCGTTGTCCTGCCACAGCAATGAACTGGCCGGCGCGATGAGCGAGCAGGCGCGTGCACAGGTGCAACGCAATGCCGCCGATATCCCCAGCCTGACCGAGGTGCTTCCGGAATCGCACTGGCCTTCGGGCACTTCGCTTGCGGCGGCCCCGCTGTTGCAACTGTCGCTGCAGGCGGCGCCTCCCAGCCTGTGCGCACACCTCTGCGCGCGTACCCGTGCCCTGCTCGGCCCGCTGCGCCGCATCTCCATGCGGCCGCTGCGCGGGTTCGTCGAACGTGCCACACCGGCCTATCCCATCCGTTCGCGGCCCGCCGCCACCGATGGCCTGCTGCCCACAGCGCTGCCGCACAGCCACTACCAGGACCTGACCACCCTGTGCCTGGAACCCTCGCAGGTGGTCCACCGTTCCGCGTCGGCACTGCTGGCCGATGTACTGGACGGCTTCCTGCGCAATCCGCCCAGTGGCGTAGGCCATCTGATGGCGCTGCGAAACCGACTGGTGGCGCCGTTGCGGTTGCGCACGTCGCCGCTGGGATGCCCGGTGTCGTCACTGCTGTCCACCGATCGCAGCCGGTTGTTCGCTGGTCGATTTCCTGTGCTGGATTCGCACATCGATACGCAGGACAACGACGCCGAAGTCCTGCTCGGCGCCGACGATCAGCACCTGCGTTTCCGCAGCAGCGTGCGCGTGCAGCGGCGTAGCGATGGACATGTCGAGATCAGCCTGGGCTCTCGCGTGCAGACCCTCAATGCGTTCGGCGGCATGTACATGGCACTGATCGACGCCGGGCACCGGCACTATGTCGCGCCGGCACTGCTGCGGCGTGCGGTGGAACACGCCTTGGCACCGGAGCTGGCCAATCTTGGGGATCCGGCAGCGCACCCTGCGCACTGCTGACCCTGGAACGCGATGCGCCGGGCGCTGCACGGTTCCGCTCAGATCACGATTTCGCCCTCGTCCTCGCCATCCCAGTAGTGGATGCGGCTGGCGCGCACGTGAATCAGCACCAGTCCCGGTGTATCCACGCCCTGTTCGAACCATCGCTCCAGGTCCTTCACCCAGTGCTGGCTCATCGTGGCCCGGTCGCGCACCAGCGCTGCCCTGCCCTGCACGTGGACGAACAACGGTGGCTTGCCCAGCAGCGACTTGCTGCCGGAAAAACCCAACGCGACGGCGGGGTCAGCTTCAATCTCGCACACCATGTCGGTGTCTTCGGTGGTGAAGAACCAGCTGTCACCGTCATAGTCCACGTCGCCGTTGTTGCTCATCGGACGACCGGCAATCTCTCCGCCGGCGTGGGTCTGCAGCATCGTGAAATCGATGCCGGCCATTTTCCTGGACAGTTCAGGCAGGGTGAGCTGGGTCATGTCGTCTTCCCTCGTCGGATGGAGTCCCAGCGTCTGCGCAGGGCGGTGACCGAAGCGTGGATGGGCAGTTGCGACCTCTTCACAGAAAACGAGATAGGGCGCATGGCACGTGCGTGACGCATTCCTCACCACCACACCCGCGTTAACAGCGGATGGAGGAACGGTCCTCCACGCCGCGACACGCCTCTAACAGGGCATTGCCCGAGAATCGCGCAACCTCGCGATGCATCCGGCATGGCCGCCGGCATCACCGGGGCTCCCCTCCGCAACCGCATGGCCCCCACATGGACCTGTTCGCCTGGCTCGCGTTCGGCTGCTACCTGTTGGCGTTCTTCATTGTCTCGCTGTTTGCTGCGGCCTACCTGAAACGCTCGGACTTCATGCCCTACCACGGCCAGGCCGTGGGCCTGCCATGGAAGGAGGTCGAACCGCGCATGCAGTTGCTGCTGATGGCACTCATCCGCGTGGTCGGCGCCGGTTGGATCGCACTGGCCGGCGCCGGCGTGATGTTGGCCTGGCTGATCTTCTTCGGCGGACACTTCGCGCTGCCGCAACTGCTGGCCTTCCAGCTGTTCTGCCTGTTCGCCACCGTACCGCCGCTACTGGTCGCTTCCGGCGTGCGGCGACGCACCGGTGCGCGTACACCGGTGCCCGCCGGCGCCGCGGTGGTGCTGCTATCGGTCATCGGATTCGTGCTGGCCCTGTTGGCACTGTCCTGATGCGTGCTCCCTCCTATCCCTCCATCGAGGCTCCCATGAATCCCGAATCGATCTTCTACAGCGTGGTCGACGGTGATCTGCCGCCCTCCCAGGCGGGCACCCTGCTCGGCTGGCGATTCGTCGACTACGACGACGCACTGCGCCGCATCCATGTCGAGTTCGACGCCGGGCCGATGCTGACCAACCCGATGGGCAACGTGCAGGGCGGTTTCCTGTCAGCGATGCTGGATGACTGCATGGGGCCGGCGATCTACGCCACACTGCCCGCCAACCGCATCGCGGTCACGGTGGAATCCAAGACCAGTTTCGTCAGTCCGGCACGACCAGGGCGCATCATCGGTTGGGGCGAAGTCGAGCACAGCAAGGGGAGCATCGCCTTCACGCGTGGCTGGCTGACTGACCCGGCAGGCAACGTACTGGCCACCGCCACCGCCACCTTCCGGGTGGGTGCGCTGCGCTGGCGTGGCTTGTCGGTACCACGTCCGATCGCGCGCCGGATGATCGCGCGGACGCTGCGGCGGGTGCATGCACGCATCAGCTGAGGCTTGCCCTCAGCGCGTGATGCGACCGCCGCCCGCCACCCGTACCCGATCACGCCCCTGCGCCTTGGCCCGGTACATGGCCGCATCGGCGGCACGCAGCAGGGTGCGCCAGCCCAGCGCGTCGGTGCCGCCCTCGGCCACGCCGAAACTGGCGGTCACCCGCAGCACGGTGCCGCCGGCCAGCGCGATGTCCATCTGCTGCAGGGCCAATCGCAATGACTCGGCCAGCTGCCGGCCACCGGCCAGATCACCGTCGGCCAGCAGCACCAGGAATTCCTCGCCGCCATAACGGGCGATGCTGTCGCTGCGGCGCAGGTGGTGCCGCAACAACTGCGCCACCCGCACCAGCACTTCGTCGCCGGCATCATGACCATGGCCATCGTTGATCGCCTTGAAGCGATCCACGTCCAGCAGGATCACCACGGCGCTTGCATCGCCCCCCGCGTGTCTCTGCTGCACCACCTCATCCAGCGCGCGCCGGTTCAACAATCCGGTCAGCTCGTCGGTGCCAGCGAGCTGGCGCAGCTCGCTGGTCAGTGCCGAGCGCTCGCGCGATTTCTCACGCAGTACTTCGATGGCGTCGAACAAGCGCTGCATCTCGGCCAGCGGGTGGGTGACATGCTGCTCCGGACCGGGTGCATCCGACGCAAGCTGGATCACCTGCGCCTGCGCCTGCAGCAACGGCTGCAGGATCTGCCGGTGGGCAATGCGCAATGCCACGCCCAGCACCACCAGTGTGCCCAGCGCGGTCGCCACCAGCACGGCCAGGCGCATGACCTCGCGATTGCGGGTGCGTTCAAAGCGGGCGATGGACACGCTCAGGTAGCCATCACGCAGCGCCTCAAGCGACTGCAGGGTCGGCACGTAGCGCGTGGTGAATTCGGCGGCGGTCCATTGCGGCGGCAGGCCTCGGCGGCCATCTTCGATCAACTGCTCGATCATCGGCAGCGATTCGCCGAAGAACTGCCGACGCGCCATGTCCCAGTGCCATGACAATTCAGGGTCACTGCGGAACACCGACTCGTGGCTGCCCGCCAACCGCCACAGCTCCAACAGGCGACCCTCGGTCTGCAGTGCAGCGCGTACCTGTTCCTCCCGCCATGCCCCTGGCACCGCCACCGGCGCCATCACATTCGAGGCCAGGCGGCCACCATGCTCGCGAAGATCGATCAGCACCTGGCCCTGCATCGCCGGAATCGCTGCTTCACGGTCGGCGCTGACCAGCACGTTGATCTGTGCCGAGGTCAGCAGGTGCAGGCGATCGACCACGGCGAACATGCCACTGATCGCACGCTCCACCTCCTCCACGCGGCGTGCGTCATGGGGCTGCGCCACGACCCGGTCGACCGCAGCCCGCGCCGATTGCAGGCGACGTTGCGCGTCGGCCAGCAGCCCATGCTCGTCGACCACTCCCGGATCAGCCTTGAACACGGTGTCCAGCTGCAGCAGGGCAGCGTCGACCCGCTTGCGCGCGGCCGCCAGCTGCGCGGCCAGCGGTGCCTGCTCGGCCGCATCGGCCGGGTCGGCGCCCAGCAGGCTGTTGGCGGGGCCGCGTTCGGCCGACACCAGGTTGGCCAGGTCGAAGGTCTGCCGCAGCTGGCGCAGGCTGGCCAGGTTGTCCTCGGCGGCCGTGAAGCGCAGCGTGCCCTGCACCAGTGCGATGGCCATCAGCGGCAGCGTACAGACTACGAACAGCCCAGCCAGGATCCAGACCCAGGTCCGCAATCCGATGGGCGACGCCTTGCGGGCCATGCACATTTCCCCTGTAGTGCCGAACACTGTAACGGCCGGCTACACAGGCGCCAAGCCACTCGCGGGCCAACCGTGGCGGTGGGTATACCCTGCCGACCGCGAACGCACCGACAAGGCCGCGCGGACATTCGAACCGGGACAAATACGTCATGCCCAGCCGCGTCAGATCCAGCGCTGGTCGACCAGTTCGCGCTTCACGTAGGCATAGAACACCGGCGCGGCGACCAGGCCCGGCAGGCCGAACGCCGCCTCCATCACCAGCATGGCCAGCAGCAGCTCCCAGGCACGCGCCTGGATCTCGCCACCGACGATGCGCGCATTGAGGAAGTACTCCAGCTTGTGGATCACGATCAGGTACAACAGCGCGGCCACGGCCACATAGAACGAGACCGACAACGCGACGATGCTGATGATGGTGTTGGAGATGATGTTGCCCACCACCGGCAGCAGGCCGGCGATGAAGGTGATCAGCACCAGCGTCTTGGAAAGGGGCAGGTGCACGCCGAACAACGGCAGCACGCCCAGCAGGAAGATGGCGGTGAAAAGGGTGTTGAGCAGGGAGATCTTCACCTGCGCGAACACCACCTGGCGGAACGCGGTGGCCAGGCGGCTGGTGCGCCCGATCAGCTCCTGCGCCAGCGGCCCCATCGTCGGCAGCGGCAGTTCGTCGTACAGCGCGATCATCGCGCCCAGCACCATGCCGATCAGTACGCGTACACCCACCTGAACCACCGAGGTACCGGCCACGCCCAGCTGGCGCTGGTGCTCGGCGGCCCAGTCATTCAGCGCCGCACGCAGCGCCGGCATGTCCTCGGGGATATACGGCTGCAGCAGCGCTGGAACCTGGTGGCGCGACGAATTGAGGATATCCATCAGCCGTGCCAGCAGCGCGTCCGGCCCACCGGTCTCGTTGCGGAAGAACGACGCCACACCGATCCCGGCCAGCACCAGCGCGCTGATGATGATCGCCGACAGCACGATCACCGCGATCGCCCGCGCCCGTCCCGGCGGCAGCCTGCCTTCCACAGTGGACGCCAGCACATGGGTCAGCTGGAACACCAGCAGGCCCGACAGCAGCGTCACCACCAGGCCGAGCTTCAGCGCCAGCCACATGCCCAACAGCATCATCAGCCAAGCCGCGATCCTCGCAACGGGGGGCTTGGGCTGGGCAACGAGGGCGTCTTGCATGGGCGGCGCGTCCGGGCGGGGTGGCCCATGGTAGAGGATTGGCGTGCCGATTCCGCGTGCAGGATGAACGGGCGTTTCGGCCTCGTTCGGCGGCAGCCGTGCCGCACTCACTCGCCGTAGCTGGCTGTGTTCTTGCCCTGCCGCTTGGCGTGGTAGAGCGCGCGGTCGGCCAGTGCCAACCAGTCCTCGACACTACCGCCACGCGGCGTCGCGGCAATGCCGATACTCACGCTGAACTCCACGCCCGGCGTAGCCTGCCGCGCGGCCTCCAGCAGGTGCAGGCGCACCCGCTCGGCCACGTGCATCGCATCGACGGGCGCGCAGTCGCGCAGCAGCACCACGAACTCATCGCCCCCCAGCCGCGCGGGCGTATCACCGGGCCGGGCAAAGGTGCGCAATGTCGCCGCGATATGCCGCAGCACCTCGTCACCGGCGCGGTGGCCATGCGAGTCATTGATGCGCTTGAAATCATCCACATCGAGCATCAGCAGGCAGGCAAAGCCGCCCTGGCCCTGGGCCCGGTCCAGCGCCTGCTGCGCACGCAGGATAAGGAAGCCACGGTTGGCCAGCTCGACCAGCGGGTCCATCCGGCTGAGCCGCTGCAGCTGACGGTTCTGCGATTTGACCCGGCGCGCCAGCTGCCAGCTGAGAATGCTGAGGCCGATGCCATACACGAACAGGAACGGGACACTCAGCACGATCGTGCGCTGCGAGGTGACCGGCTGGTAAGGGAAGCCGAGCAACCACCAGGTGAGTGCGAAGCCCAGCAGCAGGGCCAGCGTGGCGCGCATCGCCAGGCGCACGCCACCGGCAGCGATCTTGTCGGCCACCAGCAGCGCGGCGAACAGTGCGCTGGGCACCGCGCTCAACGCCATGAAGGCGATCCAGCCACCGCCGAAGAAGGAGTCGGCCACCATGCAACGGAACTGGACGACCGCCGGCTGGCGGGAGCGCTGGGTCAGCAGCAATGCCAGTGCCGGCCACGCCAGCGCGTTGAGCAGCAGCAGGACCCACGCCAGCCCGCCATCCTGGCGTTCAAGCATGATCGAGGCGATGGGGATCGCTCCCAGTCCATTGCCGACGAAACGCATCCAGCCGATGCGACGTGCCGCGCCAATGCCTTCGACCGCGCCTTCCGCCGAATCGGTGAAGAATGGCATTGCCGCCCCCCTTGCGCGATCGCACCTGCTGCTACGGCCCTTGCCGGGCTGCCTGCGATGAGTCTGACAGCTTTGCGTCAATTCGGGATCAAGGTTGCACGATATCGCGCGGGCCGGCTGCCACCCTCCCGCGGCCCCACCCCGTGGTCACCTGCGTCGGGGCGCAGCCGTCGATCCCCGCACCATCAGGCTGAAATCCAGCGTCTGTTGAAGCGGAACATCCACCTGTTCGATGATGGCGAGCAGCAGGTTGACCGCGCGCGCGCCGATTTCCCGCATCGGCTGCCGGATGGTCGTCAGCGGCGGCGTGAGGTAGCGGGAAGACGCCAGATCATCAAAGCCGACGATGGACAGGTCTTCCGGCACGCGGATGCCCAGCTCCCGGCAGGCCGCCAGGGTGCCCAGCGCCATCTGGTCGCTGAAGCAGAAGATCGCCGTTGGTGCGGACGTGCCGTCCAGCAGCGCCATGGCAGCCGCATGGCCGGATTCCACTGAAAAATCCCCGGGCACGATGCTCAGCTGGCGCAGGCGGCCACGCGCCTTGCCGGCCGCCCGCACCCCTTCCAGGCGCTGCTGGTGCAGGGGATTGTCCGGCGGCCCACCGACCACGGCGATCCGTTCATGGCCCAGTGCGTACAAGTGCTCCATGACGGCGCGTGCGGCGGCGGCATTATCGATGTGAACACTGGGCAGGCCCAGCGCGGGATCGAACTCGCAGCCGTTGACCACCGGCGCGGCAGCCCCCCTCTGCTGGACAATCTCGCACGCCGTCGGTGGCAGGCGATGGCCAAGCACGATCATGCCGTCGGCCTCGTTGCGCCGGAGCATCTGCGCGTAGCGCTCCTCGCGGTCGGGTTGGTCCTGCGTATCGCCCAGCAGCACCGCATAGCCGACAGCCTGCGCGGCGTCTTCCGCGCCCTGCAGGATCTGCGCGAAGAACGGGTTGGCGATATCCGGCACCGTGACCAGGATCTTGCCGCTGCGCTGGGTCTTGAGCGTTCGGGCAACCGTGTTGGGCACGTAGCCCAACGCCGCGGCGGCCTGCTCGATGCGCGCGCGCGTGGCCGGCAGCACTTTGTCCGGCCGCGAAAGTGCACGCGACACGGTGCCGGCGGAGACGCCGACGTGCTTTGCGATGTCGTAGATGGTGGCCATGGCGTTAGTTCTCCCGCCCGCTGTGCACTGCACAACAGGTCCTGCGTAAGCCCCTGCTAGGATAATGCAATCGATTGCATCGAGGGCGAATCACGTTGAAGACGCTCAAGGGTCCAGCGCTGTTCCTGGCGCAGTTCATCGGCGACACGGCTCCTTTTGATCGGCTGGACACGCTGGCCGGATGGGCTGCGGGTCTGGGCTATTCTGGCGTACAAGTCCCCACCACGGCGCCCCACCTGTTCGATCTGGCCGAGGCCGCGCGCAGCCAGGCGTACTGCGACGACCTCGCCGGCATGCTGGCCGGTCATGGCGTGCAGATCACCGAGCTGTCCACCCATCTGCAGGGGCAGCTGGTCGCGGTCCATCCGGCCTACGACAGCTTGTTCGACGGATTCGCACCCGCGGACAAGCGTGGCGATCCCGCCGCCCGCCAGGCCTGGGCGGTGGAGCAGCTTCTGTTGGCCGCCAAAGCCAGCCAGCGGCTGGGGCTGACCGCGCATGCCACGTTCTCCGGCGCATTGGCCTGGCCCTATTTCTATCCCTGGCCGCAGCGCCCACCGGGACTGGTGGAAGAAGCCTTCGCCGAACTCGGCCGCCGCTGGCGCCCGATCCTCGATGCCTTCGATGCCTGCGGCGTGGATCTCTGCTTCGAGATCCACCCGGGTGAGGACCTGCACGATGGCGCGACCTTCGAACGCTTCCTCGATGTGGTGGATCATCACCCCCGCGCCAAGATCCTGTACGACCCCAGCCACCTGCTGCTGCAGCAGATGGACTACCTGGGTTTCATCGACCGCTACCACGCGCGCATCGGCATCTTCCACGTCAAGGACGCGGAGTATCGCCCCAGCGCAAGCAGCGGCGTGTATGGCGGCTACCAGGACTGGATCGAGCGTCCGGGCCGCTTCCGTTCGCTCGGTGATGGCCAGATCGACTTCAAGGCGATCTTCTCGAAGTTCGCCCAGTACGACTTCCCCGGCTGGGCGGTACTGGAATGGGAATGCTGCCTGAAGCACCCCGAGGACGGCGCACGCGAGGGTGCCGCCTTCATCCGCGACCACATCATCCGCGTGACCGAACGCGCCTTCGACGACTTTGCCGACAGTGGCACGGACGCCGCATCACTGCACCGCATGCTGGGAATCTGAGCCAAGACCGCCCCGGGAGGGCAAGCCATGACGCACGCCATGTCGCGCCTGGGCGCGATGATGTTTCTGCAGTTCTTCATCTGGGGGGCGTGGTTCGTCACCCTCGGAACCTACCTGGTGCAGGGCCCGCTGCAGGCCAGCGCGAGCCAGGTGGCCACCGCCTTCCTCAGCCAGTCCATCGGCGCCATCGTGGCGCCGTTCCTGGTCGGCCTGATCGCCGACCGCTACTTCGCGGCGCAGCGCATCCTTGCGGTGCTGCACCTGGCCGGCGCGGTGCTGATGTGGCTGGCGTCCACCGCCACCAGCTTCAGCGTGTTCTCGGCCTGCGTGATGGGCTACATGCTGCTGTTCATGCCGACATTGGCACTGGCCAACAGCGTGGCGATGCGGCACATGCAGTCGCCCGAGAAACAGTTCCCGCTGGTACGCGTGGCCGGCAGCATCGGCTGGATCATCGCCGGTGTGCTGATCGGCTGGCTGGGCTGGGAACAGGCCCATCGGCTTGAACTGACCTTCCGCATGGCCGCGCTGGCATCGCTGGTGCTGGGCCTGTATGCATTCACCCTGCCGCACACGCCACCGCTGGCGCAGCAGCGCGATGCCGGACTGGGGCAGATCCTGGGGCTGGATTCGTTGCGACTGCTGAAGTCGCGCGCCTACCTGGTGTTTTTCCTGGCGTCCATCGCCATCTGCATTCCGCTGTCGTTCTACTACAACTTCACCAATCCGTATCTCAACGACCTGGGCGTGCGCGGCGCAGCAGGCCTGCAGTCGCTGGGCCAGGTCTCCGAAGTGCTGCTCATGCTGGCCATGCCGTTCCTGTTCGTGCGGCTGGGGGTGAAGACCATGCTGGCGGTCGGCATGGCCGCCTGGGTGGTGCGCTACGCCATGTTCGCCTTCGGCGATGCGGGCAGCGGCTTCTCGCTGCTGGTGATCGGCATCGTGCTGCACGGCATCTGCTACGACTTCTTCTTCGTCACCGGCCAGATCTACACCGATGCGCATGCCGGCCCCGCCGCGCGCAGCAGCGCACAGGGCTTCATCACCCTGGCTACCTACGGCGTGGGAATGCTGATCGGCACCTTCCTGTCCGGCGCGGTGGTGGAGCACTTCACCACCGAGGCCGGCCCCGACTGGCAGCAGATCTGGCTGTTCCCGGCCGGCGTTGCACTGGTGGTGTTGATCGCCTTCCTGCTGCGGTTCCGCGACCGGCCGACGGTCACGGCCGCGCCCTCCACACCCTGAGGATCCCCGTCGATGCCCAAGCTTGGAATCGCCATCGTCGGCGCCGGCATGATCGGTGCAGTGCATCGTCGTGCGGCACTACTGGCCGGTGCCGAGGTGCGCGGCGTAGCCGCCTCGTCAGCGCAGCGCGCGCATGAGGCCGCGCAGTCCTGGAATGTCCCGCGCGCCTACCGGGATATCGAGGAGGTGATCGCCGATCCGCAGGTACAGGTCGTGCACGTGTGCACGCCCAACCATCTGCACCGCGCCATGGCACAGGCTGCGCTGGAAGCCGGCAAGCACGTGATCTGCGAGAAACCGCTGGCGACGACGCTGGATGATGCACAGGCGCTGGCGGCGCTGGCCGCATCGACCGGATTGGTTGCCACGGTGCCCTTCGTCTACCGCTACCACCCAGTGGTCCGGGAGGCGCGCGCACGCATCGCCCAGGGCGATCTGGGGCCGTTGCACCTGATCCACGGCAGCTACCTGCAGGACTGGCTGCTGGATCCGGCCAGCAACAACTGGCGCGTGGACCCCGCGCTGGGAGGCACGTCGCGCGTGTTCGCCGACATCGGTTCGCACTGGTGCGACCTGGTCGAATGGGTCAGTGGCGAGGGCTTCGCCGAAGTGAACGCGGCGTTCTCCACGGTAATCGCCGAGCGTGGCGCCGTCAGCGGGCAGAGCTTCAGCACGCCAACGGCCGCCAGCGCGATGCAGGCTGTCACCAGCGAAGACGTGGCCGCAGCGATGTTCAGGACCGGCGCCGGCACGCTGGCGTCATTGACGGTCAGCCAGGTCTCGGCCGGACGCCACAACCGCCTCTGGTTCGAGATCGATGGTGCCAAGGCCAGCGTGGCCTTCAACCAGGAGGATGCCGAACGACTCTGGATCGGCCTGCCCGATCAGCGCGAGGAAACCTTCATGCGCGGCCCCGGTGCCGGCAGCGCCGAACAACGCCGCCTTTCCGTGCTACCGGCCGGGCATGCACAGGGCTACGCTCAGTGTTTCGAGGCGTTTGTCGCCGACACCTATCGCGCCATTGAAGGCGAGCGGCCGCAGGGCCTGCCCACCTTCGAAGACGGCCTGCGCTCGGCACGGATCGTCGATCGCGTCATTGCATCAGCCAGGTCACGTGCCTGGACCACCATCGGTTGAATTCCGGGAGGATCTGTTGATGAAAGCTCTTTTCCGTAGAAGTGCAAGTCTCATCCTGCTGCTCGCTGCCCTGCCCGTCTTCGCGAGCGAAGCCGCCACCACGCAGAAGCCGATCGCGGTGCAGATGTACACCCTGCGCAATGCAGGCTCGCTCGATCAGCAGTTGAAGATCGTCCACGACGCGGGCGTCCGTGCGGTGGAAACGGTCGGTACGCAGAACACCAGCGCCACCGAACTCAAGCAGCTGCTGGACCGGTATTCGATCAAGGCGGTTTCGTCGCACGTGCCACTGGCCGAGCTGCGGGGCAACCTGGATGGTGTGGTGACGTTCAACCGGTCGATCGGCAACAGCACGCTGGTGGTGCCTTACCTGGACCAGAAGGACCGCCCAACCGATGCCGCGGGTTGGACCGCATTGGGCAAGGAGCTGGGCCGCATCGCCAAGCAGGTGCGCGGCAAGGGCATGCGCCTGGCCTATCACAACCACGATTTCGAGCTGGCCGACTTCGACGGTCAGACCGGGCTGGAGCTGCTGTTCGCAGCGGCCGGGCCCGACCTGCAGACCGAGCTGGACCTGGCCTGGGTTGCACGCGCGGGCCTGGACCCGGCGGTGATGCTGGGAAAATTCCGTGGACGCGTGTTTGCGGTGCACGCCAAGGACAATGCGCCGAAGGGCCAGGCCCAGGATGAAGGCGGATTCGCCGCGGTGGGCCAGGGCGTGCTGGACTGGAACGCGATCCTGCCCGCCGCTGCGGCGGCCAAGGTGCAGTGGTACATCGTCGAACACGACCAGCCACGCGACCCGGCCAAGGTCATCCAGACCGGCGCGGACTACCTGCGTGAACACCTGCCCGCCAACGTGCCCACCCGTGCACGGCGCTGACGCATCAAGGAGCCCCACATGAAGATGATCCTGGCCCTGGCCCTGGCTCTGGGCGGCATGAGCACTTCAACGGCAGCCCGGGCCAAGGACGATCCTGCCGCCGGCGCGAAACTCTATGCCCAGCACTGCACTGCCTGCCACGGTGCTGAACGCGCCGGCGTACCGCCGACCTTCCCGGCGCTCACCGACGTCGGCAAGCGGCTTCAGCCCGCCCAGGTCAAGGACAAGATCAGGAAGGGCGGAGGATTGATGCCGCCCTTTGCCCAGCTGTCGCAGCAGGAGATCGACGACCTCGCCAGCTATCTGGCGAAGTAGGCGGCCGGCGACCACGCCGGCCGCGTGCCGCTACAGTTCGCGCACCCAGATGTTGCGGTAGCTGACCCTGGAGTCATGCTCCTGCAGATAGAGCGGCGCGCACGCATGGGGTGCGTACGAAGGCGCACCGATGTACTCGGTCCTGCCTGCCAGCACGGTGTCGTCCTGCACGAGTACGCCGTTGTGCAGCACGGTGATGCGCGCGGGGGACGTCAGGCCGCCGCCCTGCGAGAAGCGCGGCGCCTTCCAGATGATGTCGTAGACCTGCCACTGGCCCGGTGCGCGCGAGGCGTTCACCCGTGGCATGGCCTGCTTGTAGATCGAACCCGCCTGGCCGTTGGCATACGTCGGGTTGTTGTAACTGTCGAGCACCTGCAGCTCGTACAGTTCCTGCAGGAAGATGCCGCTGTTGCCCCGGTTCTGGCCGTCGAAGCCCTTCGTCTCGGTGGGGGTACGCCATTCGACATGCAGCTGGACATCGCAGAAGCGTTGCCGGGTGCGGATGCCCTTGCTGCCCGGAACGACGGTCATGGCGCCATCGGCAACCGTCCAGGGCACGCGCCCGCCCTGCTCTGCCTCCCACGCCGAGACATCCTTGCCATCGAACAGCACGATGGCATCGGAGGGGGCCTTGCCTGGCGGCGTGGCCACGACTGCGGGCACGGGCGTCCACACTTCGGTCTTCTTCGGGTCACGCGCAGCGTCGGCGCCGTCGTGAGCGAATGCGGATGCAGCGGCCAGCAGGCCGGCCGTGATCAACGCAGGGCGGAGCATCAGGGTGGCGTCCATCAGCTGGTCCCCCACGCGGGCGTACCGGGGACATAGGCCAGGTCACCGTCGTAGCGGCCCGGCACGGCGACGTACTGCAGCACACCGGTCGCCCCGACCTTTGAAGTGAAGAAGCCGAAGATGGCCAGCTGCTTGATCATCGTGAAGTAATGCGGCATGGCCTCGCCTTCCTCGGGAGTGCCGGTCTCGGTCACGTCGGCATTGCGTGCCTTGGCTTCGGCGTCCAGCGTTCGCAGCAACCCGGTGCGGGCTTCCGGCGTGAGCGATACGAAACGGCCACCGGCGCGCGTGTCGATGTCGGCCAGGCCGGCGCGGAACGTCGCCTGCTGCCGGGCGGTGTAACAGTCGCTGACGAACGTCGCCATGAACGCACCGGCACCCGCGTCCTTGGCCCCGGGCGTCCTTGTCCGCGGCAGGATGGTTTCGGCGATCTCGTCCAGCATGCCGATGTCGGCATCGGAGAACGCGGGCATCGCCCCGGCAGCCGGCACCTTGCCATGCACCAGCGCAGGCAGGCCAACCATGGCCGCACCGGTAGCGGCAACGATCATCTTCAACAGTTCGCGGCGATCCATCAGAGGTTCCCCGCTTTCAGTTCGCGTACCGCATGGTCGGCCGCGCGCGCGGTCAGCGCCATATAGGTCAGCGAGGGATTCACGCAGGCGCTGGAGGTCATGCAGGCACCGTCGGTCACATAGACATTGGGTGCATCCCAGACCTGGTTGTGCTGGTTCAATACCGAGCTCTTCCGGTCACGTCCCATGCGTGCGGTCCCCATCTCGTGGATGCCCTTGCCCGGGGCATAGTCGTTGTCGTGCATCTTCACGTCCTTGACCCCGGCCGCCTCCAGCATCTCGGCGGCATCGGCGGCCATGTCCTTGCGCATCGCCAGTTCATTGGCGCGCATGGACACGTCCATCGCCAGCACCGGCAGTCCCCATTTGTCCTTGCGGTCGTGGTCCAGGCGGATCGTGTTGTCGTGGTGCGGCAGCATTTCACCGAACCCGGTCATGCCGATGCGCCAGTCACCCGGCACGGTCAGTGCCTCCTTCAGATCGGCACCGATGTTGAGCTCGGCGATCTCGCGCGACCATCCGGTGCGGCTGGCACCGCCCTGGTAGCCGAACCCGCGCAGGTAGCCACGCTTGTCGGCCGCGACGTTGCGGAACCGCGGAATGTAGAAGCCGCAGGGACGGCGGCCGAAGTAGTACTTGTCTTCGTAACCCTCGACCCGGCCCGAGGCACCGGCCCCGAAATGATGGTCCATCACGTTGTGCCCCAACTCGCCGGACGAAGAGCCCAGCCCGCCGTCCCAGACGTCGGTGGCCGAATTCATCAGCAGCCACGTCGAGTTGAACGACGATGCATTGAGGAAAATGGCCTTGGCCGTGTACTGGTAGGTCTGCCCGGTCTCGGCATCGATGACCTCCACGCCGCGCGCGCGCTTGCGGTCCTTGTCGTAGAGCACTTCCTTGACGATCGAGAACGGCCGCAAGGTCAGATTGCCGGTCTTCATCGCCGCTGGCAGCGTCGCCGCCTGGGTCGAGAAATAGGCACCGAAGGGACAGCCCAGGATGCACTTGTTGCGGTACTGGCAGTTCACGCGCCCCTGCTCGGGCATCGGCTGGGTGATGTTGGCAGTGCGCGAGTGGATCATGTGCCGCGTTCCGCCGAAGGCCTTCTTGATGCGCGCGGCCACATCCTTCTCGACGATGTTCAGGGGAATCGGCGGCAGGAACTCGCCGTCCGGCAGCACGTCCAGTCCTTCGCGCGTGCCGGCGATGCCGGCGAACTTCTCCACGTGGTCGTACCACGGCGCGATGTCGGCGTAGCGGATCGGCCAGTCGGTGGCGATGCCGTCCTTGAGGTTGGCCTCGAAATCCAGATCGGAGAAGCGATAGCTCTGCCGCCCCCACATCAAGGAACGACCACCGACGTGGTAGCCACGGAACCAGTCGAAGCGCTTGGTCTCGATGTAGGGCGATTCCTGTTCGTTGGCCCACATTCCTTCCAGGTTCTCGGCCAGGCCGTAGTCGCGCATCAGCACCGGGAAGGCGGCCTTCATCGCCTGCGTTGGCCGGTTGCGGTGCGGGAAATCCCACGCCTCCTTCATCGCGTTGACGTAGTCCTTGACGTGCTCGATGTTGCGCCCGCGTTCCAGCATCAGGACCTTCAGGCCCTTCTCGGTCAGCTCCTTCGCCGCCCAACCGCCACTGATTCCCGAGCCAACAACAATGGCGTCGTAGTGATTATCTGCCATGGGTTTCTCACCTGGGTGGATATCGTTTCAGACGTCGCAGAGGCGGATCGCCTCGCGCAATGAGGCAACGGGATCGGGCGCTGCAGGCGTGAATTCCTGCGCCAGATACCCCTTGAAACCGGTGTCGCGGATCGCGCGACAGATGGCTGGATAGTGGAGCTCCTGCTGGTCTCCGATCTCGTTCCGGCCGGGCACGCCTGCGGTGTGGTAGTGCTTGAAGCAGGCGTGATGCTTGCCGATGGTGGCGATGATGTCGCCCTCCATGATCTGCATGTGGTAGATGTCGTAGAGCAGGCCGAAATTGTCCGAGCCGAGCCGCTGGCACAGCTCTACACCCCACGCAGAGTGGTCGCACAGGTAGTCGCGATGATCGACCTTGGAGTTGAGCAGCTCCATCACCAGCACCACGCCGCGCTTCTCGGCATGTCCGAGGATGCGCTTGAGCCCAGCCTCGGCATTGGCCATGCCGTCCTGCGGGTCCATACCGTTGCGGTTGCCGGAAAAGCAGATGAGGTTTCGATAGCCGGCATCGGCGACCAGATCGATGTGCCGCGTGTAGCGTTCCACCAGCTGGTCGTGGAACTCGCGGCCGGCAAAGCCCTTGGTCAGGCCCAGTTCCGCGCCGTTGCACATCGAGCTGTACACGCCATTCGCCTGCAGCGTGGGCCAGTCTTCCGGGCCGACCAGGTCGATCGCGGCAAAGCCGATGTCCTTCACCGTCGTGCAGAGCTGGGCAACGGACAGCTGCGGGAAGGTCCAGCGTGCGACGGAATGCTTCAGGTTGCCCTTGAGTGGCGCCGTGGCGGCGAATGCGGGCAATGCGCCCGCGGTTGTCGCGGCCCCCAGGCCAATGCTGCCGGCAACTGCGATGCGCAGCGCATCGCGCCGCGTGAGCCCCCTCGAAGGAGCCGGTCTGATCGAATGGATGGACATCCACCTTCCGGCCTCCCAACCGGTATCAAACGCAACGATTCACAGCAATGCAATCGATTGCACCATAGGGGAGGAAATTGTCTGTTTGCAAGTCGCGGTGCACGAAAAACTGATGGTGCGAGGCACAACGCAGATGGCATCGCGCAAAAAGAAAAGCCCCGCATGAGCGGGGCTTTCTTTTCTGCTGCGAACGAGCGTTCGATCAGAACGGAATATCGTCGTCAGCGAAGTCGTCCATCGGCGGCGCCTGCTGCGGCTGCGGGCGCTGGTTGCCACCCTGGTTGCCGTAGCCACCACCCTGGTTGCCGCCCTGATTGCCATAACCACCACCCTGGCCGCCACGCTGGCCGCCGCCACCGCCGTACTCCTGGCGCGGGGCCTGCTGGCGCTGCGGACGATCGCCGCCGTAGTTGCCACCACCGCCGCCGCCGCCGCCTTCACCGCGGCCGCCCAGCATCTGCATTTCATCGGCAATGATGTCGGTGGAGTACTTCTCCACGCCGTCCTGGCCGGTGTACTTGTCGTAGCGCAGGCTGCCTTCGACGTAGACCGAGCTGCCCTTGCGCAGGTACTCGCCGGCGATCTCGCCGAGCTTGCCGAAGAACACCACGCGGTGCCATTCGGTGCGCTCCTGCTGGTTGCCATCCTTGTCCTTGCGGACGCTGGTGGTGGCCAGGCTGATGCGGGTGATCGCCATGCCGCCCTGGGTGTACTTCACGTCCGGGTCGTTGCCGAGATTGCCGACCAGGATGACTTTGTTGATGCCGCGCGCCATAGGTACCTTCGTCCGTTGTCCAGGGGCAGACCGCCAGTGATAGCACAGCCCCGGGCGGGGGTGCAGTAGGCGAGGCCGCCCCTGTTGAAATTTGGGGGAATGCGAGAACGATGCATCTTAGCATTGCCGCCGCCATCCGCCCGGTCAGAAGACCCCGGCCGCGCAGGAGGATTGAACTGATTTCCTTGTCCGGCAATGACTTACCCTCGCTTCGGTGGACATCCGGAGGGGGATTGGCGTCTGCCCATGGCATCATGCCCAAGCTCCTCCCCCTGCCCCCTCCCGCGTTCCCATGACGATCAAAGGCAAAGCCACCTCCCTGGACATCGCCCACCTGGCCGGGGTCTCCCAGCCGACCGTGTCGCGGGCCCTGCGTGGCAGCCCGATGGTCAACGCCGAGACCCGCGAGCGCATCCTGCGCATCGCCCGCGAGCTGAACTACAAGGTCGACAAGAACGCCTCCAGCCTGCGCCTGCGCAATGCCGGCACTCTGGCCCTGCTGTTCTTCGAGGACCCGACCAACGACGACTCGCTGATCAACCCGTTCTTCCATTCGATGCTCGGCTCGATCACCCGCGCCTGCGCCCTGCACGGGCAGGACCTGCTGGTCTCGTTCCAGCAGCTGTCCACCGACTGGCAGGCCGATTACGAGGACAGCAACAAAGCCGACGGCATCATCCTGCTCGGCTACGGCGACTACCACGAATCGCGCGATCGCCTGCAGCGGCTTGTCGAACAGGGCACGCACTTCGTGCGCTGGGGCGCCGCGCTGCCCGGCCAGCCGGGCGTGTCGATCGGCAGCGACAACTTCCAGGGCGGGCATGACATCACCACCCACCTGTTACAGCAGGGCTGCCGCCGCATCGCCTTCCTCGGCCATGCCTCCAGCCATTACCCCGAATTCCAGGAGCGCTACCGCGGCCATGTCGCGGCCCTGCAGGACCACGGCCTGGCCGCCGAACCGGCACTGCAGCACGATGCGATCACCACCGAGGCGTCCGGCCAGGAAGCCTGCCAGGCGCTGCTGGCACGCGGTGAACCGATCGATGCGATCTGCGCCGCCAGCGACCTGATCGCCATCGGCGCGATGCGGGCCCTGCGCGAGGCCGGCCTGCGGGTGCCACAGGACGTGGCGGTGACCGGCTTCGACGACATCCCGCTGGCGGCCTCGGTATCCCCGGCGCTGACCACGGTGCAGCAGGACACCAAGCAGGCTGGGCAGCTGCTGGTGGAACGCCTATTGGCCCTGATCGGGCGACAGCCGGTGGACAGCCAGAGCATCCCGGTGAAGCTGGTGGTGCGGGAATCGTCGCTGCGCGGGTAGGCACCGCAGGGCCGGCGCCCCTACCAACGCAGGACGGCCGGATTCTCCCCCCCCATGACCAACGGCGGATGCGCACGGACGCTGATGCGCGGATAACGCGCAGACATCGCCCATGGAAAGGTGTACGTCACATGCTGAAGATCGATTCGCTGTCGAAGACGTACGCCAACGGCGTGCATGCGCTCAACAACGTCAACCTGGACATCCCGCGCGGCATGTTCGGCCTGCTCGGCCCCAACGGCGCCGGCAAGTCGTCGCTGATGCGCACGCTGTCCACCCTGCAGGAGGCCGACAGCGGAACGGCGACGCTCAGCATTCCAGGCGAGGCGCCGATCGACGTGCTGCGCGACAAGGACGCGGTGCGCCGCCGCCTGGGCTACCTGCCGCAGGATTTCGGCGTGTACCCGAAAGTCAGCGCGCTGGACCTGCTGGAGCATTTCGCAGTGCTCAAGGGCCTGACCCAGCGCGCGCGGCGCCGCGAGGTGGTCGATGGGCTGCTGCAGCAGGTGAACCTGTGGGACGCGCGCAAGCGCAAGCTGGGCACCTACTCCGGCGGCATGCGCCAGCGCTTCGGCATTGCCCAGGCGCTGCTGGGTGACCCGCGGCTGGTGATCGTCGATGAACCCACCGCCGGCCTCGACCCGGAAGAACGCAACCGCTTCCTCAACCTGTTGGCGGCGATCGGCGAGAACGTGGCGGTAATCCTCTCCACCCACATCGTCGAGGACGTGACCGATCTGTGCCCGACGATGGCGATCATGAACAAGGGCCAGGTGCTGCTGACCGGGCGCCCGGCCGATGCCATCGACGCCCTGCAGCAGCAGGTCTGGCGCAAGCAGGTTGATCCTTCGGAACTGGCCGACCACGAAGCGCGCTATGTGGTGCTGTCGACCCGCCTGGTCGGTGGCCGCCCGGTGATCCACGTGCACAGCGCCAACGACCCCGGCGACGGCTTCGCGGCCGTGGCTCCCGACCTCGAGGACGTGTACTTCCAGCGCCTGCGCCTGCAGGCCCGTGCCCGCGCGGCAACCTGAGCGGAGCACGCCATGATCCTCAACTTCTTCCGCTTCGAGCTGCGCGAGCAGCTGCGATCCCCGCTGCTGTGGCTGCTGGCCGGGCTGTTCGCCCTGCTTGCCTTTGCCGCCGCGTCCAGCGACGCCGTGCAGATCGGTGGCGGCACCGGCAACGTGCACAGCAACGCGCCCACCGTGATCGCGCAGATGCTGGGCATCTTCACCCTGCTCGGCATGCTGGTCACCGCGCTGTTCGTCAGCAACGCGCTGTTGCGTGACTTCGAACTCGGCACTGCCGAACTGATCTTCGCCAGCCCGGTGAAGCGCCGCGATTACCTGGCCGGGCGCATCGCTGCCGCCCTGGCGGCCGGGCTGCTGGTCTACATCCTGATCGCGTTCGGCCTGTGGCTGGCGCCGTTCATGCCATGGGTCGATCCCGAGCGCATGGGCCCGATCAGCTGGCAGGGCTATGCCTGGACGTTCGCGGTCATCGTCATTCCGAACCTGTTGTTCACCACCGCACTGCTGTCGCTGCTGGCAGCGCTGACCCGCTCGATCCTGTGGGTCTACATCGGCCTGGTGGCCTACCTGGTCCTGTACGGCGCCAGCGCGGCCCTGCTGCGCGACATCGACAATACGTGGATCGCGGTGCTGAGCGAACCGCTGGGCATGCGCGCACTCGGCCGTACCATCCGCTACTGGTCCACTGCCGAACGCAACAACGGGATTCCCGAGCTGGCCGGTTACCTGCTGGCCAACCGCGCCCTGTGGTTGGGCGTGGCTGCCGCGCTGTTCGCCGCCACCTTCGCGCTGTTCCGCACCGAACGCAGCGGCAGTGGCCGTCCACGCTGGGGCCGCAGGCAGGCGCAACCGGCTGCCGATGCCAGCGTGGTCCGCCCCACCCGCGCGACACTGCCGCGCGTGATACCGGCGTTCACTGCCAGCACGGCGTGGCAGCAGTTCCTGCGCCAGGTCCGCTTCGATACACGCGGCGTCCTGCGCAGCGTGCCGTTCATCGTGCTGCTGGTATTGGGCCTGGCCAATTTCCTGCCCAGCGCGCTGTTCCGGCAGACCCTGTACGGCACCTCGATCTGGCCGGTCACCTCGCAGATGATCATGGGCCTGCAGGGGGCCTTCAGCTGGCTGCTGGTGATCATCGTGCTGTTCTTCGCCGGTGAGCTGGTCTGGAAGGAACGCAGTGCGCGCATCAATGAAGTGACCGATGCCATGCCAGTGCCGAACTGGGTGCCGCTGCTGGCCAAGTTCACCGCACTGCTGGCCGTGATCGTCTGCTTCCAGGCCGCCGGCGCGCTGGCCGCGATGGGCGTGCAGCTAGCCAAGGGCTACACGCATCTGGAGCCGTTGCTGTACCTGCGCAGCCTGGCGCTGGATTCGGTGGTCTACATCCTGATGGGGGGCCTGGCGCTGGTGCTGCAGGTGCTCACCAACAACAAGTTCGTCGGTTACGCATTGCTGATCGTGGTGATGATCGGTCAGGGCGTGCTCGGCCTGCTCGACTACACGCAGAACCTGTACAACTTCGGCAGCTGGCCCAACGCGCCCTATTCGGACATGAACGGCTACGGCCACTTCCTGACCGGGCAGCTGGCGTTCCAGGGCTACTGGGCGCTGTTCCTGCTGACCTTGATGTGCCTGGCGTCGGCCTTCTGGGTACGAGGTGTCAGCCAGAGCCTGCGCCAGCGCCTGGCCCTGGCCGGCCGTCGCCTGCGCGGCCCGACCGGTGCCTTCGCCGCAGTGGCCGCCCTGGCCTTTGTCGCCGTGGGCGGCTGGCTGTACTGGAGCACCAACATCCGCAACGAGTTCCTTTCCCCGGATCAACAGCTGGACCTGCAGGCCCGCTACGAGCGCGAGCTGTCGAAGTACCGCAACCTGCCGCAGCCCCGCATCGTGGCGGTGGACAACCGCGTGGACGTGTTCCCCGAATCGCAGTCGATGGTGATCGATGCGAACTGGACGGTGCGCAATACCCACGCCACGCCGATCCAGGACGTGCACGTCTCGATGGGCGATGACAAGCAGCTGGTCGCGGTCGACCTGGGTGGGCAGACACTATCGATGCATGACGCCGATCTCGGCTACCGCATCTACCGCCTGCAGAAACCGCTGCAACCGGGTGAGACCCGCAGCGTGCATTTCCGGGTGGTGCAGAAGCCCAACGGCATCACCGCGGGCCAGGCACCAAGCAACATCGTCGACAACGGCACCTTCTTCAACAGCCGCGTACTGCCGTCGTTCGGCTACAACGAAGGCGCCGAGATCACCGATCGCAACGAGCGGCGCAAGCGCGACCTGGGTGAGCCGCGGCGCATGCCCAAGCTGGAAGACGAAGCCGCGCGTGCCAACACGTACATAGCCAACGATGCCGACTGGCTCGACTTCCGCACCACGGTCTGCACGGCACCGGACCAGGTGGCGCTGGCCCCGGGCTACCTGCAGCACGAGACCACGGTCAACGGCCGACGCTGCTTCAGCTATGCCATGGATCGACCGATGCTGAACTTCTACGCCTATCTGTCGGCGCGCTGGGAGGTGCGCAAGGCAAAGTACAAGGACATACCGATCGAGGTCTACTTCGACCCGGCGCACGGCTACAACGTGGACCGGATGATCGAAGCGGTGCAGAAATCGCTGGCCTACTACGAGGCGAACTTCACCCCGTACCAGCATCGCCAGGTGCGCATCATCGAGTTCCCGGGTTATGCCCGCTTCGCGCAGTCGTTCGCCAACACCATCCCCTACTCCGAGGCCATCGGTTTCATCGCCGACCTGCGTGACCCGGACAAGGTGGACTACGTGTTCTACGTAACCGCGCACGAGATCGCGCACCAGTGGTGGGCGCACCAGGTGATCGGTGCCAATGTGCAGGGCGCGACGGTGCTGTCCGAATCGCTGTCGCAGTATTCGGCACTGATGGTGATGGAGCAGGAGTACGGCCGCCAGCACATGCGCCAGTTCCTCAAGCGCGAACTGGACGGCTACCTGTCCGGCCGCGGCGGCGAGGCCATCGAGGAACAGCCGCTGGAACGTGTGGAGAACCAGCAGTACATCCACTACCAGAAGGGTTCGCTGGTGTTCTACCGGCTGCGCGAGGAGATTGGCGAGCAGGCGCTTAACCGCGCATTGAAGCGCTTCCTGCAGGACAAGGGGTACCAGCAACCGCCGTACACCACCTCACGCGAGCTGCTGGACTACATCCGCGCCGAGACCCCGGCCGACCGCCAGCAGCTGGTCACCGACCTGTTCGAGAAGATCAGCTTCTACGACAACCGCGTGATGGCCGCCAGCGCCCGCAAGCGCGATGACGGCCGCTACGACGTGACCCTGGACCTGCACGCCGCCAAGCAGTACGCCGACGGCAAGGGCAAGGAGAGCGACGGAAAGATGGATGACTGGGTCGAGGTCGGCGTGTTCGCCAATGGGCCTTCAGGCAAGGAACGCGACCAGAGAGTGCTGTACCTGCAGCGTCATCACATCACCAGCACCGATCCGAAGATCACGGTGACGGTGGATGAAAAGCCGGACGAAGCAGGCTTCGATCCCTACAACAAGCTGATCGACCGGGTGAGCGATGACAACCGGCGCAAGGTGACGATGTGAGGTAACGGAGCGCCGGCCTATGCGCCGGCGCTCCACGCAACACGTGCGGGCTTGGCTTGGCTTGGCTCGCCCTACTGTAGTGCCGAGCCATGCTCGGCACATTGTCCACGACAGTCGCGAAGGTTCAGCGCACCGGGGCCTTCGGCCCCAGCAATGCCAGCAGCACATAGACCACGATCGAGGCGATGGTGCCGAGCGCCGCCGGCAACCCGAATGCCCACGCCGAACGGCGCTGCTGGCGCGCCCACTGGGCCAGATGCCAGGCCGCGCCCAGGTTGATCAGCCAGGCAATGACGAACACCGGCCACAGCACCATGCCCACCGCGCGCAGCAGGGGCATGGACACCAGCGCGGCAACGATCGCCGCGATCAGGAAGATCAGGGCCGAGCGGGGATGGCGCGATGTGGATGCGCTCATGCGGCCAACCTGCGCACCATCACCAGCACGCGATAGCTGCGGTTGTCGGCTTCCTGCAGCGGCTTCCAGCCCAGCCGCGCATACAGCCCACCGTCCAGGGCCTCGGTCTGCAGGTAGAGATCGGAAACCCCCATCCGCACCGCCTGCGCCGCTGCTTGCTCCACCAGCGCGCCAGCCAGCCCACGCCCGCGATGGCTGTCGGCCACGAACACGCTGCCCAGCCAATGTTCGTACTGTGGGAACGCCTGCATTTCCCGCCGCTTGAGCTGGACTGCGCCAAGCACCTGACCGTCATCGAATACGGCGATCAGGTGCGGGAAACCTTCGGCGTCCTGTGGCGGATTGAGCCGCTGCAGCTCCTGTTCCAGTGTCAGGCCGGCGTCCTGGCCCCATTCCGCGTGGTACCACTGGGCCAATTGCTGCCGTTCCGGTGCGTCGGCGGGTAGTCCCCTGAATTCCATGGCAATGCCTCGATCCCGATGTCACCCAAGGGGATCATGGACGGCGCCCGAAGGGAAGCCTTCTGTAAAGTCGAGCCATGCTCGACACATCAGGCCATGCGCGAAAGGCAGTCGAGCATGGCTCGACGCTACAAATGGCCCGACGGCAACTCAGCCTTGGGCGAAGTCCTTCAGGATCTCGCCAACGCCGCTGGGCGAGATCTCAAAGCCCAGCGAAGTACCCGGGTTGATCACCACGCCGTAGCCACCCGGCACGCGGCGCAGCACGTCCAGCATCAGCCAGCGGATCTGGTGTTGCGCCTGCTGGCTGTAGACGCCCACCCGCGACGGCTCGGTGAACACCGCCACATGCAGGGTGCCCTGCTTGTCGAACAGCAGCGGGTCGAAGCCGCTGCCGTCCGGGGTGACCAGGCTGCCGGTCAGCAGCACTACCTCGGAAGCGACGAAGGCCTCCATGAAGGCGCGGATCGGCACCGCCCCGTCCATCGCCGCCTTCAGCAGGGTTTCGATCGGGGTCTGCGGGGCGAGGTCGGTCATGGCGATACGGCGGGGCGTGAGGGGTGCCTATTGTGCCGGATGCGGCCAAACCCGGTAGTGCCGGCCGCTGGCCGGCATCTGCAGGTACCCGGAATCCGGGGCTGCCGGCCAGCGGCCGGCACTACCGCCCCAGACGCTGGTCCCGCGCCTTCTGGTCGGCCATCGCCTTGTCCAGCTCGGCTTGCAGTGCCGGCTGCTGAACGGCGGCATCCAGCACGTAGACCTTCACGCCGTGCGCGGGCACGTCGGCCTTCAGCGGACCGTTCACCTGCAACGAACCGCCGTCCAGCGCATCACGCCAGCGGCCGGCCTGAACGAAGCGCGTCACGCTGAAGGTCTTCGTCTGGTCACCCTTGTTCAGCAGCACCAGCGCGGTCTGCGCCACCTCGCCATGCTGCAGCACGCGGAAGAACACTGCCTCATCACCCTGCAGGCGCTCATTCACCTGCAGGCCGCGCTGCAGCGCCGGGGTGACTTCGCGCAGTCGCGCGATACGCTGCAGCGGCGCGAAGATCGGGCTCTTCGGCGCCGCATCCACACGCGGCTGGCCGAAGTAGGCGCGGTTGCCGGCGTGCTCTGCGCGGCCACGCATGAAACCGGTCTCCGAGCCGTAATAGACCACCGGAATGCCACGCGCGGTGAACAGCCAGTTGTGCGCATCGATGAAACCGCTGTCGCTGGCCTGCAGGCGCGGCATGTCGTGGTTGTCGTAGAAGCTCATCAGCTCGTACGGATTGGCGTACGGTCCGTCGCTCAGGTGCAGCGGCTCGGCCAAGGTCTCGAAGCCCTTGCCGGCGGTGCCGAAGGTCTGCTCCAGTGCACCGCGCAGCGGGAAGTCGAGCACACTGACATTGGCGTTGGCCGGCCAAGTGTGCTCGGCAATGGTCGCCGCGTTGTAGTCGAAGGCTTCGCCAAACATGAACATGCCCGGATGCTCGGCGCGGATGCGCTTGACGAAGGCATGCCACCACGGGTGCGGCAGCCAGCCGATGGTGTCGATGCGCAACGCGTCCACGCCCTGCGCGGTCCACTGCAGGTAGGCGCCGACCAGGTAGTCCATCACCGCCGGATTGTCCTGGTTGAAGTCCGACAGCTCGGCCAGGTTGCCGTCGAAGATCGAACCGTCCTTGCTGTCGACCGGACCGATATTGTTGTAGAACGCGTGCAGCGGGTTGTGCTTTGGATCCAGTTTCTGCGGCGGCAGGTTCTGGTGGTCGGCAATCAGCGTTCCGTCCTTGTCGAAGATCTGCCCGAACTGCGGCTGCCGCGTCGGCATGGTCCAGGCCGGCGAACCGTGGTTGCCCACGATATCCAGCACCACCTTCAAGCCAGCACCGTGCAGGCCCTTGGTCAGCCCGGCGAAGTCCAGGTCCCTGCTCGGCAGGTGCTCGTCGAGCTTGTAGAAATTGATGCCCCAGTAGCCGTGGTAACCGGTCTTGCCACGATCGGTCAGCGTGCTGGTACAGCTGATCGGCTTGCTGCCGGTAAAGGCCTCGTCCGGGTTGTCGACGATGGGCGTGATCCACACCGCACCGAAGCCCAGGTTGCGGATGTACTGCGCATTGTCGAGCACGCCACGGAAGTCGCCGCCGAGGTAGCCGATGTTGCCGTCCACCTTGTCCGGGCATGGCACCGGGATATCGAAGGTGCGGTGCGCGCCACCCTGGTCACGATGGTCGTTGGACGGGTCACCGTTGACAAAGCGGTCGGTGACCACGAAGTACACCGCATCGCTGGCGAACGGCTCGGTGGTGCCGACGTAGTCCGGGCGCGGCGCGGCCGCGGCCTGGCCGGCGAACAGGGCAAGGGAAACAGCAACAGCCAGGACACCACGCATCACACCACCTCCGGACGGGACGGAACCCGCAGCACGCACAAGCCGGCCAGGAACAGGCTGCAGCCGCCCAGCACCAGCACATGCATCGGCTGGCCACCCAGCCATGCGCGCAGGGCAAAGCCAAGCGCGCTGGCCGCCACCAGCTGCGGGATCACGATGAAGAAATTGAAGATGCCCATGTACACACCCATCTTCGACGCCGGCACGCTGTCGGACAGCAGTGCATACGGCAACGACAGGATCGAGGCCCAGGCAAAGCCCACACCTACCATCGACAGCAGCAGCCAGTGCGGGTCGCGGATGAACATCAGCGAGACCAGGCCGGCGCCGCCCAGCCACAGGTTGACCAGGTGGCTCCAGCGCAGGCCGATCGCACGCACCATCGGCGGAATCAGCACCGCCGCCAGCGCAGCGAAGCCGTTGTAGGCGCCAAACAGCACGCCCACCCAGTTGGCACCTTCGTTGTAGGCGGCCGACTGTGGATCGGTCGAACCGAAGTGGGTACCGGCCACCGCAGCGGTGGTGTAGATCCACATGGCGAACAGCGCGAACCACGAGAAGAACTGCACCCACGCCAGGCGGCGCATGGTGACCGGCATCGCGCGCAGGTCGCCGACGATGGCGGCCAGCATATGCGTGGCCGGCAGCGCGCGCGCCGCCGCCAGCAGCAGGCCGTAGCCGGCGCACAGGCCGGCCAGCACGTACAGCATCCTGTCGCCTTGCCGCCAGGTGATCAGCAGCGCCAGCAACACACCCAACCCAAGCCACAGGGTCACCCGCGTCCATGAAGCCGGGCCGTTGATCGCGGCCGCCGCGTGATGTTCCGGTGGCTCGGCATCATCGAACCCGGCCAGCTCCGCCGGTGAATATTCGCGGGTGCTGACCACCGTCCAGGTGATCGCCGCGAGCAGCACCACCGCGCCGAAGTAGAACGCATAGCGCACAGTGTCGGGCACTTCCCCGGCGGCCGCGGTGTTGGCAACGCCGAAGTGGGCCAGGATGAATGGCAGGAAGCTGGCGACGATGGCGCCCACGCCGATGAAGAAGCTCTGCATCGCGTAGCCGGCCGGACGCTGGCGTGGCGCCAGCTGGTCGCCGACAAAGGCACGGAACGGCTCCATCGATACGTTGATCGAGGCATCCAGCACCCACAGCGTCCCGGCCGCGATCCACAGCGTCGGCGAGTTCGGCATCACCAGCAGCGCCAGCGTGGTCAACACCGCACCGATCATGAAGTACGGACGACGACGACCCCAGCGGGTCCAGGTGCGGTCGGACAGGTAACCGATCACCGGTTGCACCAGCAGGCCGGTCAGCGGCGCGGCAATCCACAGCCCGGGTACCGCGTCGATGTCCGCACCCAGCGTCTCGAAGATGCGGCTGGCGTTGGCGTTCTGCAGGGCGAACCCGAACTGGATGCCGAGGAAGCCGAAACACATGTTCCAGATCTGCCAGAACGACAGCTGCGGTTTGGCGGGACGATTCATCGTGCACCCTCTTCCATCGCCACCGGCGCCACCGTCAGCGCCTGCACCTGAGCCTGGTTGAGCACGCCCTCGCGGCCGCCCTTGCCACCGGTGTAGTGCGCGAAATGTTCAAGCGCGCTCATGTTGAAGCCCTCTTCAAGCGCAACCGTGCATTGCCCCTTTGGCACCGTGAATGTTGCCGAGGTCGAGTCCTGCACGGCCACGCTGTGCGGCAGCGTGACCGTATGCCGCTGCAACGGCGGGCCCGGGCACTGCAGCACCAGCTGCTTGACCGCAGCCGTGACGCCGGTGTTGATCGGCCCGTTCGGGTTGCGGTACTGCAGGCGCAGGCGCACCTGCCCGGCCTTGGCCGAGGTGAACTGCCAGCGTTCCTCGCCCTTCAGCACCTGCTGCGGACCGACGCAGAGCATCGGGCTGTGCAGCGATTCCAACGTGCCTTCGCGTCGGGTCAGGCTGAGGCAATGCTGCAGGCCATCGTCGTTGACGCGCGCCACGCCGTTGCTGTCGGTCACCGCCTTGCCGTCCTTCCACAGCACCTGATCGGCTGCCACCGCAACGTTCCAGCCCGCGCCCTTGCGCAGGGCCTGCGGCGCAACCGGCGCGGCCGGCGCACGCACGTTGGCATCCGCAGTCGTGGCAGCGAAACCGGTTGCTGCCGGGGCGGCGACCAGCTGCACCGTCGTGGTGCTGCCACGCGTGGTGGTTCTGCCGGCCACCAGCAGGCCATCGCCCACGCTCTGCGGACGCTCCAGCACATAGCGCTTGCCAGTGACTTCCAGGCTGATGCTGCGCTGCGTGCCGAACAGTTCCGGCACCAGCGCGGCCGGCAGCTTGGGCTGCACGCGGCCATCGTCCTGCACGCCGAACACGCCTTCGACCACCATCGACAGATACCCGGCCACCGACCACAGCTGGCGTTCGGAGTTGACCACCGGGCCGCTCAGCGCGCCTTCCTCGACATGCACGGCCTGGCTGACCAGCTCGTAGTTCTCCATGTTGGAACCGGCCAGCGCGGCGCCCCGCATCAGCGAACGGATCTCGGCGGCGATGCGCGGCGCATCGTCCAGCTGCCGCGCCGCACGCAGCGAGTAGGCGCTGACAAACGGCCAGATCGCACGGTTGTGGTAGATCGGCTGCTGCGCTTCCTGCGGCCAGACCACGGGGCTGCCGGCTGGCCCCATCGGGTAAGCAGCCAGTGCACGGCGCGCGCGCTCGGGCGGCAGCACCCCGGCGACGATGCCCAGCGACAGGCCAAGCAGATCGACCTTGGCGTACGGCACCGGGTGCGCGGCTTCGCCGATGTAGCTCATGTACTGGCCGATATCCTCGCGCCAGAAGCGCGCATCGATCTGCTGCGCCAACGCATCGGCCCACGCCTTGTAGTCGGCCGCGCGGGCGTCGCCGTGCTGGCCGGCCAGGCGTTCGGCCAGGCGCAGTGCCTGGTAGTGCAGCACGTTGGTGGACAGTGCGTAGGAATCACCGATGAAGCGCACGTCCTCGCGGGTCCAGTCCGGATAGGTCTGCTCGCGCCAGTCCAGGAACGAGGTCTCGCCACGGTACAGGCCCACCTGCGCGTCGAACACCATCGCGCGGTCCTGCGCCAGCGTGCCCTTCAGCGCCTGCCAGACCTGGTCGGCAAACGCGCGATCCTCCAGCAGATGACGTGCCGCCAGGAACCACACCACGCGATCGCTGCTGATCGGCCAGCTGCCACCGGAACCGGTGTCCTGCGCCACGAACAGGCCGGGCGTGTGCCCGTCGCGCGCCGCCGACAGCTTGAACTGCAGCGACTGCCGGGTGCGCTCCGGGTCCAGCCGCGCCAGCGCCAGATCGGCGGCGAAGCTGACATCGCGGGTCCACACATAGGGCCAGCGCGCGCCGGTCTGGAAGCACTCGCACGGCACCGGTCGGCCTTCGTCGAACGCGGGATCGCGAATCGCGTCCACGCGGTCCTGGTCCATCTCCTGCTGGGCCAGCGCGAACAACGCGTCGAACATCACGCTGCCGGTCTGGCTGCGCATCGGTGCGGCTGCGATCTGCACTGCGCCCTTCGGCGCATGCAGAACAAAGCCGCCGTTGGCAGCGGCTTCGGCGCGCGCATGGCGGCCGTCGAATTGCAGGTCGGCCGCCTGCGCGGTCGATCCCAGCGCTGCCCCCAGGGCAGCGGTCAGGCAAATGATCTTCAGCATCGAAGCGGCGGACCGGCTTGCGCCCGTCGGCCTCCCTCCCTCTCTGCACGCGTTGTAGGTCCGCACCGTCGTTGCCGGCGGGCGGGCGCGGCCCCTCCCTCAAGGTGCCTTGGCCCCATGGTAGACGCGGGGCTGTCGGCTGCGTCCAGCTGCATACGTATTCATGGCGCCACGCGGTAGCGCGCCTGCTGCGCTGGCTTATGGTCCGGGTCTGCCAACGGCGCCTTGGGAGGGGAAATGCCGATGCCACATACGGTTGTACGCGCGCTGTTCGCGCACATGTTCGGTCTGGCCCTGTTGGGCGTGGCCACGCTGGCGCAGGCCGCGCCACAGGTCGCCAGCGTCGAATCACCCGGCAAGGTGCTCAAGGTCAGCCTCGTGCTGGACGGCGGCACCGCCCGCTACCGCGTCGAGCGTTTCGGCGAACCCGTGGTGGAGGATTCGAAGCTCGGCTTCGCCCTGCGCGACGGCCGCCTGGACCGCGATTTCGCCCTGCTTGGCCAGCAGCGGCGCAGCGTCGACGACAGCTGGGAGCAGCCGTGGGGCGAGCGCCGGCTCACCCGCAACCACTTCAACGAGCTGACCGTGCAGCTGGCCGAAACCACCGGCAGCAAGCGTCGGCTGGATGTGGTGTTCCGCGCCTACGACGATGGCCTGGGCTTCCGCTATGTATTCCCCGAACAGCCGAACCTGCACGAGGCGATCATCGATGACGAACTGACCGAGTTCGCCATCGCGCCTGAATCCACCGCCTGGTGGATCCCCGCCGGCGAGCCGATCCACTACGAATATCTGTACCAGCGCACGCCGCTGCGAGAGGTGCCGCTGGTGCATACGCCGATGACCGTGCGCAGCCGCGATGGCCTGCATGTGGCCATTCACGAGGCCGCTCTGGTGGACTACGCCGGCATGTGGCTGCGGCGCACCGAGGGGCAACGCCTGCGCGCGCAGCTGTCACCCTCGGCCGAAGGCTGGAAGGTGCGTCGTGCCCTGCCCTTCGCCACGCCGTGGCGCACGCTGCAGATCGCAGACCGCGCCGGTGGCCTGGTCGAATCGGACCTGATCCTCAACCTCAACGAGCCCAATGCGCTGGGCGATGTAAGCTGGGTGAAGCCGGCCAAGTACGTGGGCGTGTGGTGGTCGATGCACCTGGACAACGAGAGCTGGGCCACGGGGCCGAAGCACGCGGCCACCACCGCCAAGACGAAGAAGGTGATCGACTTCGCCGCCGCGCATGGCTTCCGCGGCGTGCTGGTGGAGGGCTGGAACCCGGGCTGGGACGGCATGTGGGTGGGCAACGGCTACGACTTCGATTTCACCCGGGCCACGCCCGATTTCGACATTGAAGCGCTGTCGGCATATGGCCTGAAAAAGGGTGTGCACCTGATCGGCCACCATGAAACCGGCTGCGCCATCGAGCACTACGAGGATCAGCTGGGCGCCGCGCTGGACCTGTACGCACGGCTGGGCGTGGACCAGTTCAAGACCGGCTACGTCTGCGACGATGGCCAGGTCGACCGCCGCAATCCCACGGGGGGCCCGCTGTGGCGCGAGTGGCACGACGGGCAGTTCATGGCCCGCCATCACCTGAAGGTGGTGCAGGAGGCTGCGCGCCGGCACCTGTCGGTGAACCCGCATGAGCCGATCAAGGACACCGGCCTGCGCCGCACCTACCCCAACTGGATCTCGCGCGAAGGCGCGCGCGGCATGGAGTACAACGCCTGGGGCCAGCCGCCGAACCCGCCGGAGCACGAGGTCAACCTGGTGTTCACCCGCATGCTGGCCGGGCCGATGGATTACACCCCCGGCATCCTCAGCCTGAAGGGCCGCCACGGCCAGGCCATCCCCAGCACGCTGGCCCGCCAGCTGGCGCTGTACGTGGTGCTGTACAGCCCGATCCAGATGGCCGCCGACCTGCCCGAGCACTACCTGCAGCACCGCGAGGCATTCCGCTTCATCGAGGACGTGGCGGTGGACTGGGAGCAGAGCCGCGTGCTCGATGGCGAAGTGGGCGACTACGTGACGATCGTGCGCCGCGACCGCAACAGCCGTGACTGGTTCCTCGGCAGCATCACCGACGAACACGGCCGCGTGCTGCCGGTATCGCTGGGCTTCCTGGAGCCGGGCGTGCGCTATCGCGCCGAGATCTACCGTGATGGTGAAGGCGCTGATTTCCGCAGCAACCCGTTCGCGTTCGCACGCGAAACCCGCGAGGTGACCAGTGCCGATGCACTGACGCTGGTGCTGGCACCGGGCGGTGGGCAGGCCATTCGCTTCACGCCGCTGTGAATGCCCCGGTAGTGCCGGCCGCTGGCCGGCAAGCCGGCGAACGTGATTGCCGGCCGCTGGCCGGCACCACCGCAAGCAGGATCTGAAAGCGATTACACCCCTGCAAACGCCATTGAATACGTATGCAGGGTGATTCCCGCGAAGAATGCGCTGCCTACCATAGCGGCGACGACAGCGGCCACCGCGTCGCACGTTCACGGCACCGCCGGAACGCTCACAAATCGATCTGCAACATTGCCTGGGAGGGGAAAATGTTGAACCACAAGCGCAGTGCGCTGAGTCTCGCGCTGGCCGTTGTGCTGGCGCCGACGCTGGCGTCGGCACAGTCCACGCAGAGCACCGCCACGCCGGCCGCCACCGCCGCCACCAACCTGGATACGGTGCAGGTTACCGGCATCCGCCGCGGCATCGAGAGCGCGATCGCGGTCAAGCAGGACGCCACTTCGGTGGTCGAGGCGATTTCCGCCGAAGACATCGGCAAGCTGCCCGACGTCAGCATCGCCGAATCGATCTCGCGCCTGCCCGGCCTGGCCGCGCAGCGCGTGGCGGGCCGTGCGCAGGTGATCAGCGTGCGCGGCCTGTCGCCGGACTTCGCCACCACCCTGCTCAATGGCCGTGAAGTGGTCAGCACCGGCGACAACCGCGGTGTCGAGTTCGACCAGTACCCGTCCGAGCTGGTCAACGGCGTGACCGTCTACAAGACCCCGGACGCGGCGCTGGTCGGCCAGGGCCTGTCGGGCACCATCGACATGCAGACTGCACGCCCGCTCAGCTTTGGCGAGCGCGTGATCGCGGTCAGCGGCCGCTACCAGAAGAGTTCGCTGGGCCGCGCCGCCAACGTCGATCCGTACGGCAACCGCTTCAGCGCCAGCTACATCGACCAGTTCCTGGACAAGACCCTGGGCATTGCCATCGGCTACGCGCACAGCGACATGCCGATCCAGGAGAACCAGGTCGGCCTGTACGAACCGTGGACCACCGAACACACCGACAAGGGCGAGCGCCCGGGCGTGGGCGCCGACACCTACTTCTCCGATGGCATCAAGGCGCTGCGCCGCACCGGCAACAACAAGCGCGACGGCGTGATGGCCACGATCCAGTTCCGGCCGAACAACAGCTGGACCAGCACCTTCGATGCGTTCCACACCGAAGCCGAGCAGATCGACACCGCCAACCAGTTCGAGCTGAACCTCAGCAACTACAACGGCAACTACACCCCGGGCCTGCTGGTCAGCAACCCGCAGATCAACGCCAACGGCTCGTTCACCGGCGGCACCGCCAGCGGCGTGTATCCGCTGGTGCGCGGCATGTACAACAAGCGCAAGGACAAGATCGATGCGTTCGGCTGGAACAACGAGTTCAACTTCGGCGGCGTCAAGCTGGTCGCCGACCTGAACTACTCCAAGGCCACGCGCGCTGAGCTGAACCTGGAAAACAACCTGCAGCTGACCCCGATGCCGCAGCTGGACACGGTCGGCGTGTCAATCCGCCAGAACGGCTTCTCGCAGATCAGCCCGGGCCTGAACTACTCCAATCCCGACGCGCTGTTCCTGACCAACACCATCTACGGTTCCGGCTACGGCAAGGTGCCGCAGGTGGAAGACCGCCTGAAGGGCGGCAAGCTGGCCGCGACGATTGCGCTGCCCGAGGCCATTGCCTCGTGGGCGCCAGATCTCGACATCGGCGTGAACTATGCCGACCGCCGCAAGGTGAAGACCCAGTCCGAAGGCAACATCCTGCTCGGTGCACAGGGCGATGCCAACATCGCCTCGGACCTGCAGTACCGCCCGGTCGACCTGAGCTTCGCCGGCCTCGGCACCATCCCGGCCTGGAACGTGCCGGCCGCGGTCGGTCGCTACATGACCTTCAACCCGGTCGACAACCTGGACTACCTGATTCCCAAGTCGTGGACGGTGCAGGAAAAGATCACCACCGCGTGGGCGCGCCTGAACATCAACACCGACATCGGCGTGGTCGGCGTGCGCGGCAACATCGGCGTGCAGATGCAGCACACCGACCAGAGCTCGGATTCACGCTACTGGGACAGCTCGCAGCCGGCTGGCAGCAACATCCAGCCCTTCTCTGCCGGCAAGACCTACAAGGATTGGCTGCCGAGCTTGAACCTGGTGTTCATGTTCCCGCACCAGCAGACGCTGCGCTTCGCCGCCGCCAAGCAGGTCGCGCGCCCGCGCGTGGACCAGATGCGTGCCGGCCTGGAATTCGGTGTGGATACCAACAACGGCCGCCCCGGTGGCAGCGGCGGCAATCCGCTGCTGGATCCGTGGCGCGCAACCGCGCTGGACCTGTCCTATGAGAAGTACTTCGGCGAGAAGGCCTACGTCGCTGCGGCCATCTTCTACAAGGACCTGAAGAGCTACGTCTACACGCAGTCGGTGGACAACTACGACTTCAGCGGCCTGCTGGGCAACTACGTGCCGCCGCCGGGCATGACCGCGCCGGTGCTGACCACCGGCACCTTCTCCACGCCGCAGAACGGCAAGGGCGGCACGTTGAAGGGGCTGGAGCTGACCGGGTCGTTCCCGCTGGAGATGCTGACCGACAGCCTGCGCGGCTTCGGCGTGCAGGCCAGCGCGACCTTCAACAAGAGCGACATCACCATCCTGGATCCGGAAAGCGCCTCCAGCGTGGGCAGTGACCCGATCAGCCTTCCAGGCCTGTCCAAGCGTGTCTACAACTTCACCGCCTACTACGAGCGCAGTGGCTTTGAAGCACGCGTGAGCCAGCGTCGCCGCTCGGACTTCATCGGTGAGATCGGCAACTTCAACGGCAACCGCACACTGCGTTACGTGGTGGGCGAGAACGTGACCGATGCGCAGCTCAGCTACACCTTCAGCGACAGCAGCGCCCTGCGAGGCCTGACCCTGCTGCTGCAGGGCAGCAACCTGACCAACGAGCCGTACCGCACCTACGCCGGCAGCAAGGACCGCCCGCTGGAGTACATCGAGTGGGGCCGCACCTACATGCTGGGCGTGAACTACAAGTTCTGACCACAGCCGCGTAGTGCCGGCCGCTAGCCGGCAACCCAAAGGGAGCAGGACCGGGAACCCGCTGCGCAGGCAGCGGGTTTTCTTTTGCGCGGATGCCGGCCGATGGTCGGCCAGGCCCACCCACAAAAAAGGGACGGGGCGCTTCGGCCCCATCCCCGCAAGTACCGCCACCGGAGAAAACGGTCAGCTGCGTCGGGCGCAATACACCGCGCGCGGCGGCAGCTGGAGTTCATTGCCCTGCACCCTGCCCGCATCCGGGCCCGGCACCGCCACCTGCTGCCAGTTGCCCGGCGGCAGCGGATGGCTCACCGCCTCGGCCGACAGGTTGAAGGCCAGCAGGAGGGTTTCATCTGCAAGCATACGCTCGAACAGCAGTACTGGCTCGGCGCTTTCGATGAACCGGATGCTGCCATGCAGGAGCGCCGGCTGGCTACGCCGCCAGGCCAGGAAGGCGCGGAACGCCGCCAGGACCGAGTGCGGGTCGCGCTCCTGCACGGCCACCGCCGCCGCCCGGTGCTCGGCCGGGATCGGCAGCCAGGGCGTGCCTGAGGTAAAGCCAGCCAGCGGAGCGTCGGTCCACGGCAGCGGGGTGCGGCAGCCATCGCGGCCCTTGAAGTTCGGCCAGAAGGTGATGCCGTACGGGTCCTGCAGCGCCTCGAACGGCACCTCGGCCTCGGCCAGGCCCAGCTCCTCGCCCTGGTACAGGCACACCGAGCCGCGCAGCGAGCACAGCAGCGCCACCAGCATCCGCGCCAGACGCGGATCGGCCGGATAGCCGCCCCAGCGGCTGACCGCGCGTTCCACATCGTGATTCGAAACCGCCCAGCACGGCCAGCCTTCGGTCATCGCCGCTTCCAGCCGGGAGACCGTGTCGCGGATGTACACCGCGCTGTAGTCGTCCACCAGCAGCTCGAAGCTGTAGCCCATGTGCAGGCGGCCGTCCTGGGTGTACTCGGCGGTGGTGGCCAGCGAGTCTTCCGACGAGATCTCGCCCAGGCTCACCGCGCCCGGATACTCGTCCAGCAGCGCGCGCAGCTGCTCCAGGAATGGCAGGTTCTCCGGTTGGGTGTTGTTGTAGAAGTGGTACTGGTAGGCGTACGGGTTGTCCGGACTGAAGCCGCGGCCCACCCGCTTGTCCGCCGGCTTGGGCGGGTTATCGCGCAGCTGCGCGTCGTGGAAGCAGAAGTTGATCGCATCCAGGCGGAAGCCGTCCA
This sequence comes from Stenotrophomonas sp. YJH_SMC_80, assembly GCF_059372495.1. Lineage (NCBI taxonomy): Bacteria > Pseudomonadati > Pseudomonadota > Gammaproteobacteria > Lysobacterales > Lysobacteraceae > Stenotrophomonas > Stenotrophomonas sp. YJH_SMC_80. The sequence goes on along the minus strand of NZ_JCAFVP010000005.1, from coordinate 173,875 downwards.
CGCCGCGGTCCAGCCAGAACCGCACATTGTCCAGGGTGGCCCGCTGCACGTCCGGGTTGTGGAAGTTCAGGTCCGGCTGGTCGACCAGGAAGTTGTGCAGGTAGTACTGCTCACGGCGCGGTTCCCACTGCCACGCGCCGCCGCCGAACAGCGACAGCCAGTTGTTGGGCGGGGTGCCGTCCTCGCGCGGGTCGGCCCAGACGTACCAGTCGGCCTTCGGATTGCTGCGGTCCTGGCGGCTCTCGCGGAACCAGGCGTGCTCGATCGAAGTGTGGCTGAGCACCTGGTCGATCATCACCTTCAGGCCCAGCCCGTGGGCCTTGGCCAGCAGGCGGTCGAAGTCATCCAGGTTGCCAAACAGCGGGTCGACATCGCGGTAGTCGGCAATGTCATAGCCGAAGTCGGCCATCGGCGACTTGAAGAATGGCGAGATCCAGATCGCGTCGACGCCCAGCGCGGCGATGTGGTCCAGGCGCTGGATGATGCCCGGCAGGTCGCCCACGCCATCGCCGTTGGCATCGAGGTAGCTGCGCGGGTAGATCTGGTAGATGACGGCTCCGCGCCACCATGGATAGTGCGACATCGACAGCCCCCCTCCGGGCATGCGGGACCCGCCGGAAGCGGGCCGAAATCCTGTTCCGGCAAGCTTAGCGGCGGCCTCGCGGGCATGGCGCAACCTGCATACGTATTCACGCAGGCGGCAGCCGTGGCCGGGCCGCGGACGTCGGCCCACCCGGTTTGCGCCCGAATTCACAGGCAGCGCCTATAATCAGCGATGAGCCTGAAAGCCTGATCGCATGACCATCACCGAAGACACCCGTCCCGCCCTGGGCCTGCCCCAGATCCAGTCGCTTGCCGCGGCCGACATGGCCGCCGTCGACGCCCTGATCCGGCGCCGCCTGTCCTCGGACGTCGTGCTGATCAACCAGATCGCCGATCACATCATTTCCGCCGGCGGCAAGCGCCTGCGCCCGATGCTGGTGATGCTGGCCGGCCATGCGGTCGGCCAGGCCGGCCCGGATCACCACCAGCTGGCGGCGATCATCGAGTTCATCCACACCTCCACCCTGCTGCACGACGACGTGGTGGACGAATCCAGCCTGCGCCGTGGCCGCAGCACCGCCAACGCACTGTGGGGCAACGCGCCCAGCGTGCTGGTCGGCGACTTCCTGTACTCGCGCAGCTTCCAGCTGATGGTCGAGCTGGAGCGCATGTCGGTGATGCAGATCCTGGCCGACGCCACCAACCGCATCGCCGAAGGTGAAGTGCTGCAGCTGCTGCACGTGCACAACCCGGACACCGACGAAGCCGCCTACCTGCGCGTGATCGAGCGCAAAACCGCGGTGCTGTTCGCCGCCGGGACCCGCCTGGGCGCGCTGGCCAGCGGCGTGGACGAAGCCACCCAGCAGGCCCTGTTCGACTACGGCATGCACCTGGGCTACGCGTTCCAGATCGCCGATGACGTGCTGGACTACTCGGCCAATGCCGAGGAACTGGGCAAGAACCTGGGCGACGACCTCGCCGAGGGCAAGGCCACGCTGCCACTGATCCACGCGATGGCCCACTCCGACGACGCCACCCGCGAGCGCCTGCGCACCATCGTGCAGGACGGTGATGCCTCGGCGATGCCGGAAGTGCTGGCCGCGATCCGCGCCACCGGCGGCCTGGAGTACAGCCGCGCGCGTGCCGAGGAATATGCCGAAGCCGCCGAGCGCGCGCTCGATGGCCTGGGCGACAACGATGCCGTGGCGGCCCTGCGTGGCCTGGCGCGTTACGCGGTGCAGCGTTCGCATTGATGGGTTGAGGTGTGCCGACCAACGGTCGGCATCCACCAAACCGGCGTTCCGGAGGGTGCCAACCATTGGTCGGCACGGAAACGCCCGCATTGACCGCATCCGGTAGTGCCGGCCGCTGGCCGGCATTCCCGATGACATCCGCAGCATCATGAGGTTGCCGGCCAGCGGCCGGCACTACCGCTGCGCGGATCAACGTTTCTCGAAGCGCTCCTCGAAGAACTCATCCAGCGCCTTCCACGCGCGCTTGGCCGCCCGCTCGTTGTACTGGCACCCCGGCGGGCTGTTGGCATCGCGCTCGGCAAAGCAGTGCACCGCCCCGCTGTAGTTGGTGAACTCCCAGTCGACCTTGGCGGCGTTCATTTCCCTCTGGAAACCGGCGATATCCTCGGCGGTCACGCTCCTGTCGTCGGCACCATTGAGCACCAGCACCGACGGGTGACTGCCACCGGCCTGCGCCAGCAGCGGCGAACCCAGCCCGCCGTGCAGGCTGACCACACCGGCCAACGGCGCACCTGCACGGGCCAGCTCCAGCACCGTGGTGCCGCCAAAGCAGAAGCCCACCGCACCGATCCGGCTGGCATCGAGCGGCACCTTGCTGGCCTGCGCCTTGAGCACGTTCACCGCTTCCAGCGCGCGTGCGCGCAACAGTGGCCTGTCGTTGCGCAGCTTGCTGGCCACCGGCCCGGCCTCGGCATCGGTCTTCGGCCGCACGCCCTTGCCGTACACATCGGCCACCAGCACCACGTAATCATCGCCGGCCAGCTGCTTGGCCTTCTCGATGGCCGACTCGTTCACACCCTTCCAGTTCGGCACCATCACCAGCCCCGGACGCTTGTCGTTGTCGCCATCGTCATAGACCAGCACGCCACTGAAGGTCGTGCCCTGGTGTTTCCACTCCACCGGCTGCGTCTTCATCGCCGCCCACGCCGGCATCGCCGCCAGCCCCAGCATCACCGCCACACCGCATCGCCAACGATTCATGCGCCTGCTCCGCAAGAAAAAGGGGACGGAGGGGATTAAGTCGTATTCGCCCCTCCCGCGTCGCATTCTGCATTGGCGACGTGACGCAGGTGTGGTTGGATACGACTTAATCCCCTCCGTCCCCTTTTTCGCATGAACCTTGTTGATCGCTTTCTGTCTGGCCTGATCCCACGCCTGCCTGCCGACGATGCCCCGCAATGGGCTCACGTCCAGGGCGCCAGCGCAGAAGACCTGCAGCGCCTGCGCATGCAATGGCCGCAGGTGCCTGACAGCCTGGTGGAACTGTTGTCCCGCGTCGATGGCACCCACTTCCGCGAGTACCCCGGCGGCGGGGTCTGCGTGCTGATGCTCGGGTCGGACGTGGAAGACGGCGGCTATCCGTACTACCTGCGCTCGGTCGCGCAGATCTTCGAGGACCAGCAGCAATGGGACGACAGCATCCGTTCCATCTACGAAGAGTGGCTGGATGACGAGCCGGAGATTCTTGGCGACGGTATTGATGCCGATGTGCCGATGAACCGCCGCCTGTGCTTCTCGCACTGCATGAACAACGGCGGCACGTCGATGCTTTACCTGGATTTCAACCCCGCACCGGGCGGCACGGTCGGTCAGGTGGTGCGCTACCTGCACGACCCGGACAGCTATGCGGTGATCGCCCCCAGCTTCGATGCGTATCTGCAGCAATTGATCGACGGCGGCTACGCGTTCATCGACGAGGAGCAGTAGATCCACGCCATGCGTGGATGAATTTCTCCGGAGGGTTGCCGGCCAGAATCCCGTTGGGGTCAGAGCCCTTTCCTGCGGAAAGGGATCCGACCCCTCAGGCGATGCCCAGCCCCGGAATCGCGCTGATGTTGTCCGGGTCGAATCCGGCCAGCTCGGCGAAATGACGGCCACGCGCCACGTAATCGCGGTACGCACCAAAGCTCGGCGCGCCCGGCGACAGCAGCACCACCCCACCCTGCACCCCCAGCGCGGCGCGCGCCAAGGCCATCGCCTCGGGCAGATCACCTGCAGCGTGCAGACCGAAGCGACCGGCATCGGCCAGCGGCTGCAGCATGGCGTGGATGCGCGGGCCGTTGCTGCCCATGGTCACGATCTCCACCGGCGGCACGTCGTGCGCCATGTGCTGCATGAAATCGGTCCAGTCCAGGCCACGGTCATGCCCGCCCACCAGCAGCGCGATGCGCTGCCCGGCGAAGCACTCCAGCGCGGCCAGGCTGGCATGCGGCGTGGTGCTGATCGAATCGTTGACGTAGGTCAGGCCATCGGCCACGCCGATGCGCTGCAGACGGTTCGGCAGCGGACGGAAGTCCTGCACCGCCGGCGCAAGCGCCGCGGCATCCAGCCCCAGCGCTTCCAGCGCGGCCAGCACCGCGCACAGGTTGCCACGGTTGTGGCGGCCCGGCAGCGGCGTGTTGCGGGTATCAAACACGGCCTGCTCACCGCGATGCACGATGTCGCCGCGCATGTGCCAGCCCTGCGGCTGGTTGAACCAGACCACCTCACTCTCGGGCAGCGACAGCGCAGCCAGGTGCGGATCGGCGGCATTGAGCACGGCGATGCGCGGTGCGGCTTCCGTCACCAGCCGCAGCTTGTCCTCGATGTAACGCTGTTCGCTGCCGTGCCAGTCCAGGTGTTCCGGGAACAGGTTCAGCACCACCGCCACCTGCGGATGGGCGCCACTGCGTGCCACCTCACCGGTCTGGTAGCTGGACAGTTCCACCGCCCAGTACTCGGGCGCGGGCTGCGGGTCCAGCACTTCCAGCAGCGGCAGGCCGATGTTGCCGACCAGGCCGGTACGGTGGCCGGCGGCACGCAGCAGGTGCGCGACCAGCGCGGTGGTGGTGCTCTTGCCCTTGGTACCGGTCACGCACACGGTGTCGTGCACGATGCCATCGTCGGCCGCGTGTTCGGCGAACCACAGCGCGGTGCCACCAATGAAGCGGGTGCCCTGCCCTTCCGCCGCCAGCGCGATTGGCTGGTAGGGGCTGATGCCGGGAGACTTGATCACCACGTCAAACGCGGCCAGCGCTTCAGCGGAAGGCTCGCCACGCACGTCCAGGGCGCCCTGCGTTTCCGCACGTGCGGCCTCGACTTCGGCCGCCGGGCAGAACAGGCTCAGCGGCAGCGTGGGCAGCCGCTCACGCAGTACCGCAAACGCGGCGCGGCCCTCACGGCCCCAGCCCCACAGCGCAACGCGCTTTCCGTCAAGCTTCGAAATCTTCACGCACCCGTTCCCACAGCGCAGCCGGAACGCGGTGCTCGCCCTGCAGCTGCAGCAGCGGTGCCAGTTCCAGTTCGGCGGCATCCAGCTGCGGCTGGATCTCGTTGCAGAAGCGCTTCACCAGCACGTCTTCCTTCCACTCCGGGCGTTGCGCCAGGGTCGCCATCGCCGCACGCGATTCGCGGCCTTCGCCCACGCACTCGAACGGCTTGTGGTCCTGGAATTCCAGCAGCGCATCGAAGCCACCGGCCTGCTCGGCATCATCCAGCAGGTTGCGGCCGAAGATGCGCACCAGGCGCGTCTTGGGCATGAACGGGGCCAGCGCCAGGAACACGAAGTGGCACTTCGGGCAGACGCCGCACCAGCGGTTCACCGGGCGCTCGCCGAGGATGTGGAAGTTGCGGTTGCAGCTGGAGAAATGCGCGTCGTAGAAGTCACTCTTGGCGAACTGGCGGGCCACCGCCAGCTCGGACATCGGGCGCAGCAGCGAGTAGTACTGCAGGTCCGCCGCCACGTACTTCTGCACATGGCTGCCGAACGCCTGCTCGCAGGCCCAGCCCTTGGACCACTGATGATTCACTTCGCCGGTGCCTGGAATCTGGCTGCCGTAGCTGGCCGAGCGCTCGTTGGAGAACACCACCTGGTCCACGCCGTGCAGCAACGCTGCCAGCACCATGATCGCCGAGTTCACCACCGTCACCGGGATATGGCCGTTCCATGCGCCCTGGCGATTCAACTCGAACAGTTCAGGTGCCAGCGTGCGGCCCAGGTTCAATGTCGGCAGGCCGGTGCGCTCGGCGCACGCACGGATCAGCTGCGAGCCACCGATCCAGGTCACGGTCTCGTCCACGCCGGCACGGCGCAGCGCTTCGATGCTGACCAGCGAATCCTTGCCGCCGCCGATGGCCACCAGCGCGTGCGGCTGCAGGCCCAGCGACGGCGCCTGCACGGTCTCGCCCTGCACCGGCAACCGGAAGCGGCCGCGCAGGTTCAGGCCATTGCGGTAGGCGAATTCGCCCAGGCCGTTGAGGTAAATGGTCTCCACCAGTGCGGCGGTATCGGCATCGATGCTGTAGCTGTCGATGCTGACCGTCTCCGGCACGCCCGCCTTGTAGTAGCTGACACCGGCGATCAGGTGCAGCAGCTGCAGCGCACGCTGCACGGCGGCGGCACGCGCCTCGTCCAGCATGAAAGGGGCGCCCGGCACGGTGATGGTTTCCACCATCTCCGGGCCGTCATCAAAGGCATAGACCAGCCTGGCCACGCCGGTCTCCGCGGCGAATTCGCAGCGGACGAAGCGGAAGCGGGAAACCTGGTGTTTATCGAAAGCGGTCATGGTGTATCCGGTCAGGCACGGGCCCGCGCGATGGCGCGGGGCGTGTCGGTGGGCGGGTGCGGGGCGCGCGTGGCAATCATTCGATCACGTCTTCGCGCGGCAGCATCCGCTGGTTGTAGGTGTTGGCCATCGAATAGCCGTAGGCGCCGGCATCGGCGATCAGCATCACGTCGTCCGGCGCGGTCGACACCGGCAGCTTGCGGCGCTTGCCGAACACGTCGCTGGACTCGCAGATCGGGCCGACCACATCGAATGCGGCCTCAGCGTAGCCGCCCTGGCGGCTGAGGTTCTCGATGTCGTGCCAGGCGTCGTACAGGGCCGGGCGCATCAATGCATTCATGCCGGCATCCAGGCCGACGCGGCGCACGCCGTCCTTTTCCACCACCTGGGTGGCGTGGGTCAGCAGCACGCCGGATTCGGCCACCAGGTAGCGGCCCGGCTCGATCGCCAGGCGGAACGCCGGATGCAGCGCCTTGACCTCGGCCAGGCCCTCGGCCCAGGCATCCAGGTCGAACGGCTCGTCCTCGGCGGAATACGGAATCGGCAGGCCGCCGCCGATGTCGATGGTCTGCACGCTGCCGATGCGGCGGGCGAAACCGGCCAGCTCATCGCACATCAGGCGCCAGTGCTGCGCGGTCTCCACACCGCTGCCCAGGTGCGCGTGCAGACCGACCACGCGGCTGCCCAGATCAGTGGCCGCGCGCACGAACTCATCGACACGGGCGATCGGCAGGCCGAACTTGGACTCCTTGCCACCGGTACGGACCTTGGCGTGGTGGCCTTCGCCACGGCCCAGGTCGACGCGCAGCCACAGCTCGCGGTTGCGGAACAGGTCCGGCCAGCGCTGCAGTGCCTCGACGTTGTCGACCGTCACGGTCACGCCCAGCGCGAATGCGGCTTCGTACTCGCTGCGCGGGCAGAAGCTGGGAGTGAACAGCACGCGCTTGGGCGACAGTTCCGGCAGGTGCTGGAACACGTGCTTCAGCTCGCCATGCGACACGCATTCCAGGCCGAAGCCTTCGGCTTCCAGCAGCTGCAGGATGGCCGGGTGGCTGTTGGCCTTGATCGCGTAGTAGCGCTGGTCGATCGGCTTGATCGCGGCCAGCGCGCGGGCGCGGGCGCGCACGGTCGGCAGGTGGTAGACGTAGCGCGGCGTACCGGCATCGGCCAGCTGCAGCAGGTGCGCACGCTGGCCGCGCCACCACGGCGTGCCACGCGGGCGCACGGTGCCGGCGATCTCGCGCCAGCGCGGGCCGAACACTTCGGTCTCTTCCACCGGCATCGCGCCGCTGTCGATCAGCTCGGCGTGCAGCACCGGCAGCAGGCCATCGGCATCGGCCTCGTCGATGACGAAGGTCAGGTTCAGGTCATTGGACGACTGCGAGATCATGTGCACGCGCTCGCGGCCGAAGGTGGCCCACACGTCCGACAGCTTGTGCAGCAGCGAACGCATGCCACGGCCCACCAGGGTGATCGCCGCACACGGCACGATCACCTTCACCTTGCAGATCTGCGACAGGTCGGCCGACAGCGCGGCCAGCACATCGGTGTTGACCAGATTCTCGGACGGGTCCAGCGACACGGTGACGTTGGTTTCGGCCGAACCGATCAGGTCCACCGACAGGCCGTGCTTCTTGAACAGATTGAACACATCGGCCAGGAAGCCGACCTGCTGCCACATGCCGATGCCTTCCATGGACACCAGCACGATGCCGTTGCGGCGGCTGATCGCCTTCACCCCTGGTACCGGCGCGGCGCTGCCGTCGATGCTGGTGCCCGGCAGTTCCGGGCGCTCGGTATCGAGGATGGCCATCGGTACGCCGGCATCGCGGCACGGCTTGATCGAGCGCGGGTGCAGCACCTTGGCGCCGGTGGTGGCGATTTCCTGCGCCTCGTAATAGTCCAGGCGGGTCAGCAGGCGCGCGTCCGGCACATCCTTCGGGTTGGCACTGAACATGCCCGGCACATCGGTCCAGATCTCCACGCGGCTGGCACCGAGCAGCGCACCGAAGTACGCCGCCGAGGTATCCGAGCCACCGCGGCCGAGGATGGCGGTACCGCCATCGGCGTGCCGCGAGATGAAGCCCTGGGTGATCAGCAGGCGGGTCGGCTGCGCGCGGAAGCGCTGCACCCATTCCGCGTCGGCGCGCCACTGGCAGTTCACCGACAGGCGCTGCGACCAGTCGCTCTGGTTCGGCTGCGGCGGCATCGCGTCCAGCCACTGGCGGGCATCCATCCAGCCCATGTCCAGGCCCGACGCGCGCAGGTAGGCCGCACCCAGGGTGGAGGACAGCAGCTCGCCCTGGCCCAGCACTTCGGCCTGCCAGTCGAGCGGACGGGTGGCTGCACGCGTGTCGTCGAGCAGGCCCTGCAGCGCGGCGAGGCGATCGGCCAGCACCTCGCGGCCCAGGCCGAGTTCAACCAGGAAGGCCTCGTGGCGTTCGACCAGCGCCGCCACGCGGTCCCGGCTGTCGGGCGCGCCATCGGCGATCGCGGTCAGTTCGTTGGTGACCCCGGACAGCGCCGACACCACCACCAGCACGCGCGAGCCGGTCTCTTCCGCGCGTTTTTTCGCCAGCTTCCCGATCGTGTCCCAGCGGTGACGACGCGACACCGAGGTGCCGCCGAACTTCAGTACGATCCAACGATCGACAAGGGGGGAAGCTGACATGGATTGGCTATGTAGAATGTGGGGAAGCCGCCCTCGGGGGCGGAACCTTTGATTCTAAGCGCAATATTCCCGTAGATGGCCGTCCTCCGTTACCTGCAGCTCGATGTCTTCGCCCCCCGCCCCGGCACCGGCAACCCGTTGGGCGTCATCCTGGACGCCGACGGGCTCTCCAGCAGCCAGATGCAGGCCCTGGCCGCCTGGCTGAACCTGTCCGAGACGGTGTTCTTCCTGCGCCCCAGCACGCCGGGCGCCGACTACCACATCCGCATCTTCACCCCGACCCGCGAGCTGGCCTTCGCCGGCCACCCCAGCGTCGGCGCCGCCTGGGCGGCGGTGACCTGCGGCCTGGCGCAACCGCACGACGGTTCCCTGCTGCAGCAATGCGCGGCGGGGTTGCTGCCGGTACGGGTGAGCGGCCCGGCCGAGGCACTGCAGATCCAGCTGGCCAGCCCACCGGCGCGGCAACTGGACACAGCGGCCGACGGAGCGCCCGAAGCGCTGCTGGCGCTGGCCGACAGCGGGCACGTGCCCGAACTATGGGACAACGGCGCACGCTGGTGGCTGTTGCCGCTGCGCGACGCCGCCGCCGTACGCAACCTGGTGCCGGACATGGCCACGCTGGCCGACTGGAGCCTCGCCACCGACGCGACCGGTGTGGCCGTGTTCGCCGACGAGGCCGGCGACGACCACACCCGGGTGGTGCGCGCCTTCTGCCCCGCTGATGCAGCCGCCGTGCCCGAGGATCCAGTGACAGGCAGCGCCAATGCGCTGATCGGTGCCTGGCTGCGCCAGCGCAATGCCCTGCCCGGCCGCGAGGGCCGCTACGTCGCCAGCCAGGGCCGCGAAGTCGGCCGCGATGGTCGCGTACAGGTCGAGGTTGATGCGCAGGGCACGGTGTGGATCGGCGGCCAGGTGCAGTGCGTGATCGACGGCAGCATCCATTGGTAGCACCGGGCCACGCACGGCGAATGCCGCGCACGGTCGCCGGGCATGGCCCGGCGCTACCGTATCCCCTCTCGTTTTACGGAGTTTGCCCCCTATGACCACCCGCCGTTTCCTGCAGCTGGACGTGTTCTCCCCGCGCGCCGGCGCTGGCAATCCGCTGGCCGTGGTACTCGATGCCGAGGGCCTGGACGACGCCAGCATGCAGGCCATCGCGCGCTGGACGCGCCTGCCCGAAACCACCTTCGTGTTCCCGCCGCAGGTGCCGGGCGCCAGCTATCGATTGCGCATGTTCAGCCCGCAGAAGGAAGTACCGTTCGCGGGCCACCCCAGCGTCGGCACCGCGCATGCGGTGCTGCAGGCGGGCCTGGCCGCAGCGGTCGACGGCGTGCTGGTGCAGGACGGCATTGCCGGCGCGCTGCCGCTGCGCGTCAGCGGTGAGGGTACGCAGCAGCGCATCGCCATCCGCACCCCGCGCGCGCAGCTGGCCGAAACCGCTGAGGCCACCGATCCGCGCCTGCAGGCCGCGCTGAAGGACTGGCCGCTGGGCACACTGCCGCCGGCACGCATGCAGGGCGGCCGCAGCTGGTGGGTGGTGCAGGTGGCCGACGAGGCCGCATTGCGCGCGCTGCAGCCAGACTGGGATGCAGTGGCCGCACTGGCTGAATCCACCGACAGCATGGGCGTGTTCGCCTATGCCTTCAGCGATGGCAGCGAGGGTTTCGACCTGGCCGTACGTGCCTTCGTCGGCAATGGACGCCGCTTCGAGGACGCCGCCTCGGGTGCGGCCAATGCGGTGCTGGCCGCGTGGCTGGACCTGCGTGACGCGCTGCCGCGTGGACGGACGCCGTTTGAAGTCAGCCAGGGCCGCGAAGTCGGCCATGACGCGCGCCTGACCCTGCTGATCGACCAGGACGGCGAGGTCTGGTCGGGCGGCCAGGTGCAGACGGTGATCAGCGGCACCATCGATTGGTAAACACCATCGAGGTGGAGCCGAAGGCAGCGGCAGGAGCCGCTGCCAACGTCGGACGCGACGGCCCGGAGGGTGGCGGCCAGGAAGGCCGCCATAACGCTGGCCGGCTGTTACCTGGACCTCGACATCATGCGGTTGCCGGCCAGCGGCCGGCACTACCCTCAGCCCAGCTCGGCTTCCAGGGTGATCGGCACCGCGCTCAGCGCCTTGGACACCGGGCAGTTCTGCTTGGCGTCATCGGCAATCGCACGGAACTGCGTCGCGTCGATACCCGGCACCACTGCCTTCACCTTCAGCCGGATCTGCGACAGCTGCGGGCCGCCCTCCAATGACAGATCGACCTTGGCTTCGGTATCCAGCGAGGTCGGGGTAAAGCCGGCTTCGCCGAGCTTGGCCGACAGCGCCATGGTGAAGCAACCGGCGTGCGCAGCAGCGATGAGCTCTTCCGGATTGGTGCCCTTTTCGTCGCCGAAACGGCTGTTGAAGCCGTAGCGTGTCTTGTCCAGCAGCCCGCTCTGCGGCGTGCTCAGCTGCCCCTTGCCCGACTTCAGATCGCCTTCCCAGTGCGCGGTGGCGTGTCGCGAGATTCCCATGTGCTGCTCCTGCGTGACGGTGATGAACGGTCACCCTCGCACGGGAGGCGTTAGCCCTGCGTCGCTCCGCCGCACGCCGCAGGTCGCCTTCCGAACCCGGCGCGTGGACACTTTCTCACCAGCCGGAAACGCATTTTTCTCTTGTTTTCAGTGGTTTCGCGCATTCCGCTGATGGGCGGGCGTGGGCCGTAGCGCGCGCTGCCACACCCCCGTCCCCCACTGCGCGCCATGTACTGAATCGGCCTGGATATGAAAAAACATGCACTTTCCGCGCTTCGGGCTATTGGCGGCGCCCAAGAGTTGCCCTACATTGCGCTTGCCGACGGGGTTCGGCGCCGACCAAACAACCAACCGTTCACGGAACAGGAAACCATGGCAAAGACCGCTAAGAAGGCTGCCCCGAAGAAGGCAGTGAAGAAAGTCGCGACGAAGGCAGCCGCCAAGCCGGCCGCTCCGAAGCCGATCAAGGAAGTGCTGACCAAGTCCGGCCTGGTTGCACACATCGCTGAAGCCTCCGGCGTCGTCGCCAAGGACGTCCGCGCTGTGCTGGCCTCGCTGGAAAGCGCCGTTGCCTCCTCGGTGCACAAGAAGGGCGCTGGCTCCTTCACCCTGCCGGGCCTGCTGAAGATCACCACCGTCAATGTGCCGGCCAAGCCGAAGCGCAAGGGCATCAACCCGTTCACCAAGGAAGAGCAGTGGTTCGCTGCCAAGCCGGCCACCACCAAGCTGAAGGTGCGTCCGCTGAAGAAGCTGAAGGACGCCGCGCTGTAAGCGCGCGCCCCAACGCGGATTCCGACGGGACGGCTCTGGCCGTCCCGTTTTCTTTTGCACGTTCCCGGCAGCAGGTCCACGCCACGGGTGGATGCGCCGCCCCGGGGCATCCGCAACACAGCGTTGCCGCATACTGGAAAATCCCCGTTCAAGCCCGTCGCCATTAGCCATGCGCGGCCTGGGCAGGCCCCGGAACGTACCGGGTGGAACACTGCGTGCAGCCCCGGCCATCGCCGCCGGGCACGGCCTTGCCTAAGGTGGGCACATCCTCCACAGCTACGGCGAGCATCCCCTCATGGCCAGCCCCTCCACCCGCTACCGGATCTCGGTGACCCCCATCGAAAAGGACGGGTTGCAGTGCACCGGGCGCTGCACCATCGAACTGGAACATCGCGCCAGCCGCGACCTGATGCGCCTGCTGGAAGCGGCGCCACGCACCGCTGGCATCAGCGGTGATGAACGCGCGACCCTGGTGATCGCCACCCAGCTGCTGCGCGACATCGTGCAGCGCCACGCGGAGACCGATGGACATGCGTTGGCCGCCATCGCCGGGCAGGTGCTGCCGGCACTGGATGCGCTGGAACAGTTGCCCTCCTCCCGCTGATTTCCGCGCAGCCGATACACTGTCTCCCCCACATCGCCTCGGGGAGGAGGCATGCGCAGGACGCTTTTCCTGATCGCGCCCCTGGCGCTGCTCGGCTGCTCCAGGCCTGCGGCAGCGCCCGATGTTGCGCCAGCGCCGGCTGTCGCCAGCGCCGGAACGCAGGGCATCGCCGGCACCGAAGCGGCGTCCCTGCAGACACCGGCGATCGATCCGCTGTTCGCTGCGGTCGCTGCCGACGCCCAACCACCGTCGGTGATGCTCAACCGCTACGTGATCGCGCTGCTCAACCGCAACCGCAGCGCCAGCGACGCGGCATGGGCGATTCCACCGGCCGACCCGCACCGCGCAGATGACGCTGCCATACGCCAGCTGCAGGGCGTGCGTACGCTGCGGCTGGACAGCGAGCCCCCGGTGGCACGCGACGGCCAGCATCCTCCCCAGCTGCTGGAGGTGCCGGTGCGGATCCGCGCGGTCACCACCCAAGGGACCTTCCGCTTCGGCGGCTGGTACCGCGTGCAGCCCAGTGCTGATGGCCGCGGCTGGCAGATCCAGTCGGCGCAACTGCGGCCAACGCTGGACTGAACCGTTGCAGCGGCATGCACGCGCGATTCAGCCGTCCCGGCTACTCTTTCCTCCATCCTTTCCCAGTCCAGCGGTCACCGCCATGCGCCTGCGTTCCCTGATGACCCGCGTCGCCGCCTCCACCGTGCTGATCGCCGCCGCGATCGGCGCGCAGGCCGCCCCATCCATTTCCGGCCGCGAACTGTCGGTCGGCGCCAGCGATGTGCAGCAGTATCTCGATGGCAGCTTCCCGCGCACCCAGGACGCGCTGGGCGGACTGATCGCCCTCACCATGAGCCACCCCCAGCTGAGCCTCCCGGCCGGCGAGCGCTTGAATCTTGGCATGGACGTGGCACTGGCCACTGCCGGTGGCAATCCGGCCAAACTGGGTACGGTGAAGCTCAGCAGCGGCCTGCGCTACGACGCGCAGACCCAGGGGTTCCACCTGCAGCAGCCGAGCGTGGATGACTTCATCCCGGCCAACCAGGGCGGTCGTCTCGACTCCCGTACCCGCGGCCTGCTAAACGCCTGGCTGAGCGACTACGCCCAGCGGGAGCCGATCTACAAGCTGGACCCGGCCGTGGCCGGCATGCTTGGCGCGCTGCAGGTGCAGTCGGCACAGGTGAAGAACGGCAAGCTGGTGGTCACCTTCAACCAGAACCTGGGCAACCTGGTGCCGGCAGGCGTGCTGGGCAAGTAAGGTGGTGCCGGCCAGCGGCCGGCACTACCGGCAGCGCATCAGGCGGCAAGTGCCTTGACCACCGCCTCGCTGAAAGCTGGGATGTCGTCCGGCTTGCGGCTGGTGATCACGTTGCCGTCGACCACGACCTCGGCATCGCGCCAGTTCGCCCCCGCATTGGTCAGATCCTGCTGCAGGGACGGCCAGGACGTCAGCTCGCGGCCATCGGCGAGGCCACTGTTGATCAGCAGCCACGGGCCATGGCAGATCGCCGCCACAGGCTTGCCGGCTTCGTCTACTGCGCGGACGAAGCCGAGTACAGCCTCGTCGGTACGCAGCGTGTCCGGATTGATGACCCCTCCCGGCAGCACCAGGGCATCGAAGCTGGCCGGATCGGCCTCATCCAGCGGAATATCCACTGCAACGGCGTCGCCCCAGTCCTTCTCTTTCCAGCCCTTGATCGTTGCCTCCTTTGCAGGCGACACGACGCTGACGCGCGCGCCTTCGGCTTCCAGCAGACGCTTGGGTTCGGTCAGTTCGGACTGTTCAAAGCCGTGGGTGGCAAGGATGGCAATCTGCTTGCCCTTCAATCGTTCTGCCATGGGTGCACTCCAGTTGGGGGTGCCGACAGAATGGAAGAACGGCCCTTGCACGGCGGTGACCCTGCCGTGCACGGCAGGTGGAGAGCCTCCGGGTGGTGCCGGCCGCTGGCCGGCACCTGGATTGCGCCTTGCCGGCCAGCGGCCGGCACTACGCGGTACCGGTCAGCGCTTGGGCTGCAGCATGGTTCCGGTGCACTTGGGCGAGCCGCAGCGGCACTCCCAGATCTTCTTCAGCTTGGCGGTGTGACGCTCGGCCAGGGTGATGCCGTAGTTGTAGGTCAGCTCTTCGCCGGCCTTGATGTCACGCAGCGCCTCGATGAACACCTTGTCGCCACGGCTGTCACCGTCCTCGTCTTCCTCGATCACCGCCTCGCAGTTCGGATCGCAGCTGTGGTTGATCCAGCGCGCATCGTTGCCCTTGTAGTTGGCATCGATCACCCAGTCATCGTTGAGGGTGAACAGGAAAGTATGGCCGCTTTCAACGTCGCCGCTGTCATCGGCATCAACGTCGCCGTGGCTGCGCAGCAGGCCCTTGTACTGGATCACGCGCTCGCCCTGCTTGATCGGGGCCACGGCGAACACGCCGTTGCCATGGATGGCGGACTTGCGGGCTTGGATCTTCTTCGGCATCGGCACGGGCTGTTTGCAGCGGATGGAACCGGGATTCTCGCCCATTCCGGGTGATTGCGAAAATCACCCCGTTGGCGCAGCATGACGCCCCGGCGGTGGCCCCGGTGCGTCGTCCCGGTCCGTCCCAGCGCCGGCTGAATGCCCGGGTTGGATGCCGGCGAATAAAAGCGTACAATTTCAGTCTGCTTTAAGAACCGCTCGCATTCCCATGTTGCGTGTCACCAAGCTCACCGATTACGCCACCGTGGTGCTGACCGTGCTTGCCGCCCGTCCGGGCGAGGTGCTCAGTGCCACTGAGCTGGCCGAATTCACCGGCCTGGAGCCGCCCACCGTCAGCAAGGTGCTCAAGCCGCTGGCGCAGGCCGGCCTGGTCGAAGGCCTGCGCGGTGTCCGTGGCGGCTACCGCCTGACCCGCCCGGCCATCGAGATCTCGCTGTTCGAAGTGGTCGAAGCGATGGAAGGGCCATTGGCCCTGACCGAATGCAGCCACGACCACCACCAGTGCGGCATGGCGCCCAAGTGCGGCGCGCGCAGCAGCTGGCGGCTGATCAACGACGTGGTCTCCGAGGCCCTGCGCGATGTCACCCTCGCCCAGATCCTGCCCCCTCTTCCCCTTGCCGATGACGAACAGCGCCGCACCATCGCTGTCGACGTCGTCTCCTGATCCACAGGCAGCCCCCCATGGCCACCGAAACCATCGAAAACGTCGCCCACGACGACACCCCCAACCGCGAGATCCACGAGCAGCTCGGCCGCAAGTATTCGGCCGGCTTCATCACCGAGATCGAATCGGACTCCCTGCCGCCGGGCCTGGACGAGGACACCATCCGTGCCCTGTCGGCCAAGAAGGACGAGCCGGAGTGGATGACGCAGTGGCGCCTGGACGCCTACCGCCACTTCCTGACCATGCCGATGCCGGACTGGGCCAAGCTGGAGATCGCGCCGATCGACCTGCAGGCGCTCAGCTACTACTCCGCGCCCAAGGGCCCGAAGTACGCCTCGCTGGATGACGTGCCAAAGGAACTGCTCGACACCTACGACAAGCTCGGCGTGCCGCTGCACGAGCGTGCCAAGCTGGCAGGCGTGGCGGTGGACGCGGTGTTCGACTCGGTGTCCGTCGGTACCACGTTCCGCAAGGAACTGGCCGAGAAGGGCATCATCTTCTGCTCGATGTCCGAGGCCATCAAGGAACATCCGGAACTGGTCCGCCAGTACCTGGGCACCGTGGTGCCGGTAGGCGACAACTACTTCGCCGCGCTCAATTCGGCGGTGTTCTCCGATGGCAGCTTCGTGTTCATTCCCAAGGGCGTGCGTTGCCCGATGGAACTGAGCACCTACTTCCGCATCAATGCCGGCCACACCGGCCAGTTCGAGCGCACCCTGATCGTGTGCGAGGACAAGGCCTACGTGTCCTACCTGGAAGGCTGCACCGCGCCGATGCGCGACGAGAACCAGCTGCACGCGGCGGTGGTCGAGCTGGTCGCGCTGGAAGACGCGGAGATCAAGTACTCCACCGTGCAGAACTGGTACCCGGGCGACGAGAACGGCGTCGGCGGCATCTACAACTTCGTCACCAAGCGTGCCGAATGCCGTGGCGCGCGCAGCAAGGTCACCTGGACCCAGGTCGAAACCGGTTCGGCGATCACCTGGAAGTACCCGTCCTGCGTGCTGCTCGGCGACGACTCGGTCGGTGAGTTCCACTCCGTGGCGCTGACCCATCACCGCCAGCAGGCCGACACCGGCACCAAGATGATCCACGTCGGCAAGCGCACCAAGAGCAAGATCGTCAGCAAGGGCATCAGTGCCGGCCGTGGCCAGAACACCTACCGCGGCCTGGTGCGGGTGGACCGCAACGCCGATGGCGCGCGCAACTACACCCAGTGCGATTCGCTGCTGATCGGCAAGCAGTGCGGCGCGCACACCTTCCCCTACATCGAGGTGAAGAACCCGGGTGCCACCGTCGAACACGAGGCCACCACCTCGAAGATTTCCGACGACCAGCTGTTCTACTGCCGCGCCCGTGGCATCAGCCAGGAAGACGCGGTGTCGATGATCGTCGACGGCTTCTGCAAGCAGGTGTTCCGCGAACTGCCGATGGAGTTCGCGGTGGAGGCCAAGAAGCTGCTGGAAGTCTCGCTGGAAGGCAGCGTCGGATGATGCGTACGTCTTTGCCCGCACTGTTGCTGCTGGGCCTTTCGCCCTGGGCCCTGGCCAACGCGTCCTGCACCCCCGAAGACCTGGTGGGTGCCACCCCGGTCAGATTGCCCGCCAGCACGGTCATCTCCGCGCCGAAAGAATTTTCGATAGTGCTGACAACGGGGCAGGACGGCAGCTTCGGCGCGATCCGGGCTCGCCTGAGCTCGGGCAACCGTGAGCTGGATCGCGCCGCTGCCGAATCCATCCGACATGCCTCCCTCGCAGTCTCCTGCCTGCAAGAACCCGGTGAAGAGATCATCGTGGTTTTCTCCGCCCTCCCCGCTCAACCTGGGCAGCCCGGCAACGGCACGGTGCAGATCGTCCGCATCGCCCCCGCAGCCCCGAAACCTACCAAGCCATGACCATGCTGAAGATCGAAAACCTCCACGCCCGCATCGGCGACAAGGAAATCCTCAAGGGCCTGTCGCTGGATGTTAAGCCCGGCCAGGTGCACGCCATCATGGGCCCCAACGGCGCCGGCAAGTCCACCCTGGGCAATGTCCTGGCCGGCCGTGACGGCTATGAAGTCACCGAAGGCAGCGTGCAGTTCGACGGCAGCGACCTGCTCGACCAGGACCCGGAAGCCCGCGCCGCCGCCGGCCTGTTCCTGGCGTTCCAGTACCCGGTGGAAATCCCGGGTGTGAACAACACCTACTTCCTGCGCGCCGCGCTGAATGCACAGCGCAAGGCGCGTGGCGAGGACGAACTGGACTCCATGCAGTTCCTCAAGCTGGTGCGCCAGAAGCTGGCCGTGCTGCACCTGAAGGACGAACTGCTGCACCGTGGCGTCAACGAAGGCTTCTCCGGTGGCGAGAAGAAGCGCAACGAGATCTTCCAGCTGGCCGTGCTCGAGCCGAAGCTGGCGATCCTGGACGAAACCGATTCGGGCCTGGACATCGACGCGCTGAAGAGCGTGGCCGACGGCGTCAACGCGCTGCGTGCCGCTGACCGTTCGTTCCTGGTCATCACCCACTACCAGCGCCTGCTGGACTACATCAAGCCGGACGTGGTGCACGTGCTGGCCGATGGCCGCATCGTCAAGACCGGTGGCCCGGAACTGGCGCTGGAACTGGAAGCGCACGGCTACGATTTCCTCAAGGATCGCGTGGTGCGCGAGGCGGCGGTCTGATGAGCGCCCTGCTCGACTCCATGGCCCAGGCCTTCTGCGGCAGCGACGCGCGCCGCGAAGTGCTGGACGCGGCCCTGCGTGACGGCCTGCCGGCCGCGCGCAACGAAGCCTGGAAGTACACCTCGCTGCGCCAGCTGGAACGCCGTGCGTTCGCGGCTGCACCGCTGCAGGGCCCGGCGCTGGACGCCGCGCTGCTGGAGGACATCCCGGCACCGCGCCTGGTGTTCGTCAACGGCCGCCTGGATGCCGCGCTGAGCGACGTGCAGGTCCTGCCGGACGGCGTGCAGCTGCAGCCGCTGTCGGCCGCACTGGCCTCCGGCGAAGACGCCGTGCGTTTCCTTGGCCGCCGCTACGAGCGCAGCGAAGAGATCTTCGCCCGCCTGAATGCCGCGCTGGCCGATGAAGGCGTGGTGCTGCGCGTGGAAGAAGGCGTGCAGGTGGAAGCGCCGCTACAGCTGGTGTTCGCCAGCGTCGCTGGCGACACCGATCTGGCCTGGCACCACCGCCACCTGATCGAACTGCGTGCCGGCGCCAGCCTGGGCGTGGTCGAGCACCGCCTCAGCGTCGGCGATTCGGCGCACCTGGACAACACCGTGCTGCACGCCCATGTCGCCCGCGATGCCGTGCTCAAGCACGCCCGCGTGCAGGCCGGCAGCGCGCGCCAGACCAGCTTCCTGCGTACCGACGCGGTGCTGGCCCGCGACGCGCAGTACCACCGCGTCGACCTGGAACTGGGCGCAGCACTCAGCCGCCACGAACTGAACGTGCGCCTGGAAGGCGACAACGCCCAGCTGACCGCCAACGGCGTGCTGCTCGGCAATGGCCGACGCCACGTCGAGACCCGCCTGGGCATCGACCACATCGCGCGCGATACGAGTTGCGAGCTGCTGTGGCGTGGCGTTGCCGCCAACCGCAGCCGCGTGGTGTTCCATGGTGGCATCCAGATCCGCGAAGGCGCCGACGGTACCGATGCGAACCTGTCCAACAAGAATCTGCTGCTGTCGGCCGACGCCGAGATCGATACCCAGCCGACGCTGGTCATCGACGCCGATGAAGTGAAGGCCGCGCATGGCGCCACCGTCGGCCAGCTCGATGCCAACGCGCTGTTCTACCTGCGCTCGCGCGGCCTGCCGCAGGCACAGGCGCAGGCACTGCTGAGCGCCGCGTTCTGCCACGAGCCGCTGAAGATCCTGCCGGAAGCCCTGCGCGAGCAGCTGGCACGCCGTTTGGACAAGGCCCTGGCCGAGGCGGGTGTGGCATGAACCTGTCCACCCCGCGCCCGATCGAAGAACGCACCGGCGCGCCCGATTGGGATCGCGTCCGCCTCGACTTCCCGCTGCTGATGCGTGAAGTGCACGGCAAGCCGCTGGTCTATTTCGACAATGCCAACACCGGCCAGAAACCGGTGCAGGTGATCGGCGCGGTGGACGAGTTCTACCGCCGTTACAACGCCAACGTCAGCCGCGCGGTGCATGCACTGGGCAGCGAAGCCACCGACGCCTACGAAGGCGCGCGCAACACGCTGGCACGCTTCCTCAACGTGCGCCCCAGCGACCTGGTGCTGTGCAGCGGCACTACCTTCGCCATCAACCTGGTGGCGTATTCGTGGGCCCTGCCGCGATTGAAGGCCGGCGACGTGATCCTGATCACGCGCATGGAACACCACGCCAACATCGTGCCGTGGCAGCTGGTCGCACAGCGTACCGGCGCCACCATCCGCGTGGCCGAGATCACGCCTGACGGCGCACTCGATCTGGATGCGCTGCGCGCGGCAATGACCCCGGAGGTCAAGCTGCTGGCGGTCACCCACGTGTCCAACGTGCTGGGCACGGTCAACCCGGTGCGCGAGATCTGCCGTGAAGCGCGCAAGCGCGGCATCATCACCGTGGTTGATGGCTCGCAGGCCGTGCCGCACCGCAAGGTCGACGTGGCCGCGATCGGCTGTGACTTCTACGCCATCACCGGCCACAAAATGTGTGGTCCGACCGGCACCGGTGCGCTGTGGGCGCGCCGCGAGCACCTGGATGCGATGCCGCCGTTCCTTGGCGGCGGCGAGATGATCAAGGAAGTCAGCTTCGACGGCACCGTGTTCAACGATGCCCCGCACAAGTTCGAAGCCGGCACCCCGAACATCGCCGGCTTCATCGGCCTGGGCGTGGCCGCCGACTACCTGCAGCAGCTTGGCCAGGAGAACGTGGAAGCACGCGAGGCTGAACTGCTGGCGCATTTCACCGAAGAGCTGCGCCGCGTCGACGGTCTGCGCATCATCGGCGAAGCACCGGAGAAGGCCGCCGTGGTCTCGTTCCTGATCGACGGCGCGCATGCGCACGACCTGGCGACCCTGCTTGACCTGGAAGGCGTGGCGGTGCGCTCCGGCCAGCACTGCGCACACCCGCTGCTGCAGTACTTTGGTGTGGCGGCCACCTGCCGTGCCTCGCTGGCGTTCTACAACACGCACGCCGAGATCGAGCGGTTCATGACCGCGCTGACCAAGGTACGGAAGTTGTTGGGGTAACCCCGGAAGACCGGGGTCAGATCCCTTTCGCATCGCGAATGGGCTCTGACCCCAACTACCCGATCACTCCTGCAGCCGCCGCACCGACGACACACATAGTTCGGCAGGCCACTGGCCAAGATGCCCCTTGCCGCTCACCGCATCCGGCCGCGCCGCCGACACGATCCCGGTCATTTCAAAAGCCTGCTCCGTCGGCAACGTCACCGGCGCGATTCCCTCCACCCAGATGCCGTCTGCCGCCCACGGGTCACGTACCGGCGGTCCTGGATGCAGCGCCGACATTTCCCAGCCTCCGACGTAGGCACCCCGCACCTTTACCAAGCGGCCCTGATAGCGGACAGGGTGCGCACGCAGTTCCTCCAGGGCGACAGGAAGTGCACGTGCCGGGTTGAACCCAGGGCAGGCAAAACTGTTGAAGGAAGCGTCCCTGCCCACGACGGAGGCATCCGTGCACGCGAGCAGGACCGACATCGCCACGATCATGCCGAGCGTAGCGACCTTCATGGCGCCTCCGTCTCCGCCTTGCCAATCCATTTCTGCCTCCTGCGGGAAAGCGACGAACGGCGAGCATAGCCGGTGCTCCGGGGTCAGATCCCTTCCGCGTTGCGAAAGGGATCTGCCCCCTCCCCCCATTTGCGCCCGCCCACGCCCCACCTAGAATGGGGCCATGAGCACCCTGACCTTCCGCGCCGCCACGCCGGCCGACATCCCCGCCCTGATCGCCCTCGTCACCTCGGCCTACCGTGGCGACGCCAGCCGCGTCGGTTGGACCACCGAAGCCGACCTGCTGGATGGCGCCCGCATCGACGCCGAAGGCATCCAGGCCGACCTCGACCGCCCGCGCTCGACCATCCTGCTGGCCGAGCGCGGGGACCAGCTGGTGGCCTGCGCCCACGTCGCCGATGTCGACGGCAAGGGCTACTTCGGCATGTTCTCGGTCGATCCGGCCCAGCAGGGCGGCGGCGTCGGCAAGCAGCTGATGGATGCCGCCGAAGCACACGCCGCGCGCGAATGGAACGTACCGGTGATGCAGATGACCGTCATCGACGTGCGCGACGAGCTGATCGCCTTCTACGAGCGCCGCGGCTACAGCCGTACCGGCATCAAGAAGCCGTTCCCGTATGGCGACGAACGCTTCGGCATCCCGAAGCGCGACGACCTGCGCTTCGAGATCCTGGAAAAGCCGCTGAACGGAGCCGCCGCGTGAGTGAGGCCTGGACCTTTGTCTGTGCCGGCAACGAGCTGCTGCCGGGTGAAATGAAGAGCGTGTTCGACGAAGTGACCGGCACGCCGATCGTGGTATTCAACCTCGACGGCGAGCTGTACGCACTGGAAGACCAGTGCACGCATGAAGAGTTCGAACTGTCCTCGGGCGAGTTCAACACTACCGAAGGCAGCGTGGAGTGCGTGCTGCACGGCGCGCGCTTCGACGTGCGCGATGGCCGCGCCCTGTGCGCCCCGGCCTACAGCCCTGTGCCCAAGTTCCCGGTGAAGCGCGAGCACGACGCGATCTGGACCCGCGACGACCGGGATTGAGGCGGCGCTGGGCCCGGAGAGCCCCCAGAGGGCGCCTCGCGGGAGAGCATCCACCCATGGGGTGACCCACTGGAGTGCACTGAGGGGCCCTCCAGGGCCCTCCCAGGCCATCCAGATCGGCAACCCGAGTGCGCATATGCGAATCATTATCGTTGATGTTATTCTACGTAACATCTTCGTAACGACATCGCCCCTGCGCCATGGCTTCGCCCGCGCCCACCGCCACGCTGTGCCAGCTCGCCCGCCAAGGGTGGCCACTGCTCGTGGCCGTGCTGCTGACGTTGCTGCTGGGCTGGTCGGCCTTGCACGAAGGGCGTGGCGGCGATCCGGCTGCGCATGGCTGGCAGGCACACGCTGAAGATCTGCTGCAGGCGATGCCGCTGCCGCAACCGCCAGCCGACGAATGCCCGCAGCACGCCGCACCAGCACCGGAGACTCCGTTCGATGGCGAGGGCACCTCGCCCTGCACCGGTCTGGTCCCTGCACGCGCCGCTCTGGTCGCGCGTATCCCGCTGTGGCGCTCCGATGCCCTGCGCTGGCAGTTGCATGATCCCGCGCTGCGGTTGAACCCCGGCCACGCACCGCCCGCACCGCACGCCAGCTGAGGCGCCCTGCGGCCGTTGCCGTGCGCCTGATTGCGTTTCCCGCCAGCCGAGCCTGGCTCGGCTCTACAGCACCCACTTCCCGCCTGTCGCCGCATGCCCATCTGCGCCGGCTCGCGCTCGCCCTTTCCCGATCCAAGCCACTACCCACAGTCATGACCCACATCACGTCCCGCAAGCACGCCCCGCGCGTTTCCCTGCTCGCCACCGCCACCCTGGCCGCGGGCTTTGCTCCGCTGGCTGCGCAGGCTGCCGACGGCGCCGACGCCGGTTCCCGCAACGCCACCGAGCTGGACAAGGTGCAGGTGCGCGGCAGCTGGTTCAACCCGTCCTCGCCGAAGTTCACCGCCGAGCTGCTGGACACCCCGAAGTCGGTGTCGATCGTGTCGGAGAAGCTGATCGCCGAAACCGGTGCGACCAACCTGCAGGATGCGCTGCGCATGGTGCCGGGCATCACCTTCGGTGCCGGCGAAGGCGGCAATCCGACCGGTGACCGCCCCTTCATCCGTGGCTTCGATTCGCAGAGCAACGTGTTCGTCGACGGACTGCGCGACGTCGGCTCGCAGACCCGCGAGATCTTCGACCTGGAGCAGGTGGAAGTGGTCAAGGGCCCGAGCTCGGCCTACGGCGGCCGTGACTCCGGTGGTGGCAGCCTGAACCTGGTGAGCAAGACGCCGAAGCTGAAGAACGAGACCAGCGCCAGCATGGGCATCGGCACCGACAGCTACGCGCGCGGCACCGTGGACGCCAACTACGTGCTGGGGGATGGCATCGCCGCCCGCCTGAACCTGATGAAGCACGAATCGGACATCGCCGGCCGCGACGCCGCCAACGTCAGCCGCTGGGGCATCGCGCCGTCGATCGCGTTCGGCCTGAACGGACCGGCGCAGCTGATCGCCAGCCACTACCACATGCAGAGCGATGACCTGCCGGACGCGGGTGGCTTCCCCTACAGCAATCCGTTCTCCAGCGGCCCGAACGTGGCCAAGAACGGTGATGGCCGGCCGATGGTGCCGGACCGCAACAACTACTACGGCCTGGTCGACCGTGATTTCCAGCGCACCCGCGCCGACATCAGCACCCTGGATGCCAGCTACGACTTCGGCGGCCACAAGCTGCGCAACATCGCGCGCCTGGGCAACACCAGCAACGACTACCTGTGGACCCAGCCGGACGACAGCAAGGGCAACCCCAACCTGTACGGCACCTTGTGGCGTCGCACCAACACCCGTGCGGTCGA
This sequence comes from Stenotrophomonas sp. YJH_SMC_80, assembly GCF_059372495.1. Taxonomy (NCBI): domain Bacteria; kingdom Pseudomonadati; phylum Pseudomonadota; class Gammaproteobacteria; order Lysobacterales; family Lysobacteraceae; genus Stenotrophomonas; species Stenotrophomonas sp. YJH_SMC_80. The sequence continues at coordinate 149,291 of NZ_JCAFVP010000005.1, read as the reverse complement.
CGTCAAGAGCTTCGCCGACCAGCTGGGCCTGACCGGTGCGTTCCAGACCGGCGCGCTCAAGCACAGCTACAGCGCGGGCGTGGAGTACAGCGACGAGAAGATGACCCGTGGCAGCTACCTGATGTCGCCGGGCACCGCCAATCCCCTTGAAAACAGCGCCAACAGCACTCGCTGCCAGGTGTCCGGCGCGGCCACCGGCTACAACTGCACCGACTTCAACAATCCGAACCCGAACGATCCGTGGGCGGCCGGTCAGATCGTCTATCGCAGCGACAAGGCACTGGACGTCGAGCAGCGCACCAAGACCACCTCGGCCTACGTGTTCGACACCATCGAGCTCAATGAGCAGTGGATGATCAACCTCGGCCTGCGCTACGACGACTTCCGTACCACCCTGACCACTCCGGTGGCCGGCAAGGCACCGACCCGCGTGCGCAACAGCAACGACTTCCTGAACTACCAGGCCGGCGTGGTGTTCAAGCCGGCCGCCAACGGCAGCATCTACCTGTCCTGGGGCACCTCCTCGACCCCGCCGGGCATGGACGGTGGCGACGGTTCGGACGGCCTGAGCGCCGCCGTGGCCGACCTCAAGCCGCAGGACACCAGGAACCTCGAGCTGGGCACCAAGTGGGACCTGTTCGACAAGCGCCTGAACCTGACTGCCGCGATCTTCCACACCGTGATGAACAACGCACGCGTGACCATCGACAATGGCACCAGCCAGAACGCCGGCAAGAAGGAAATCAACGGCTTCGAGCTGGGCTTCACCGGCCAGCTGACCGATGCCTGGAGCCTGTACGGCGGCTACACCTACCTGGACTCGGAACTGAAGGACAACGGTTTCGTCTGTGGCGCACCGGTGGGCCGCACCTGCCCGTCCAACGTCTACGTGCCGTCGCCGAACAACGGCAACGTGTTCCCGAACACCGCCAAGCACAGCGCGAACCTGTGGACCACCTACCGCTTCCCGATCGGCCTGACCATCGGCGCCGGTGCGTTCTACTCGGACAAGCAGTACGGTGACGTCGCCAACACCAAGTGGATTGCCAGCTACACCCGCTTCGACGCGATGGCCAGCTACGCGATCCAGGACAACATCAGCCTGCAGCTCAACGTGCAGAACCTGACCGACAAGACCTACTTCACCAAGGCCTATGCCTCGCACTACGCGAGCATCGCCCCGGGTCGCTCGGCCACCCTGGCACTGAACGTGAAGTTCTGATGTAACTGCGCTCCACCACGGCGGCAGGCTCTCCTGCCGCCGTTTTTGTTTCCGGCGATACTCACCCCATGGCAACCCGTACCCCCATCGACAGCGATGCTCTGGCCGCGCTGCTGCAGCACGATCCGCAGGCTGCCTTCGCACGCGTGCGCGACGCCGCGCAGGCCGGGCAGGTCGAGGCACAACTGCTGCTCGCGCAGATGCACATGGAAGGCAAAGGCACCACACAGGACGCCTCGGCGGCACGGCTCTGGTACGAAACCGCCGCCAACAACGGCGCGCCGATGGCGATGAACATGCTGGGCCGCTGCCACGAACTGGGCCAGGGCACCGCCCCCGACCCGACACTCGCCGCGGTGTGGTACCGGCGCGCGGCCGACACCGGGCTGGACTGGGGCCTGTACAACCTGGCCAACCTGCTGGCCACCGGCCGCGGCGTGACCCAGGACCGCGCACAGGCACTGGCCCTGTACACCCGTGCCGCACACCTGGGCCATGCCAAATCGATGAACCTGCTGGCCCGCCACCTCGAAGACGGGCTGGATACCGCACCCGATCCGCAGGCAGCGCTGGGCTGGTACCAGCGCGCGGCCGAAGCCGGTGATTTCCGCGGCCAGGCCAACTACGCCTCGATCCTGCTGCAGGCCGGCCAGGTCGAGCAGGCCGTGTACTGGCTGCGGCGCGCACTGGCCCACGGCAGCCCGGCGTTCATGGCGCACATCGTGCCGGAACTGGCCGCGTCGCCGCATCCACAGGTCCGCGCCCTGGTCGCGCCGCCGTCCCTCTGAGGAGTCCCGCATGCTGCTGCACATCCCCGACATTCTCAGCGCCGACCAGGTGGCCGACTTTCGCCGCCGACTGGATGCCGCCGACTGGACCGATGGCCGCGAAACCGTCGGCCATCTGGGCGCGCAGGCCAAGCACAACCAGCAGCTGCCCGAGGCCTCACCGCTGCGCCGCGAACTGGGCGAGATCATCCTCGTCGCGCTGGCCCGGCACCCGCTGTTCTTCAGCGCCGCGCTGCCGCTGAAATACCTGCCGCCGCGCTTCAACCGCTACAGCGGTGGCGGCACCTATGGCTTCCATGTTGATGGCGCGGTGATGAACCTGGCCAACGGCGAACAGCTGCGTTCGGACATTTCCTGCACCCTGTTCCTGTCGGCGCCGGACGAGTACGAGGGCGGCGAACTGATCATCAGCGACACCTACGGCGAGCACGAAGTGAAGCTGCCGGCCGGCGACCTGATCGTGTACCCGTCCAGCAGCCTGCACCAGGTGCGCCCCGTCACCGCCGGCGTGCGCGTGGCCTCGTTCTTCTGGGTGCAGAGCATGGTCCGCGACGATGTGCAGCGCCGCCTGCTATGGGAAATGGACGGCTCGATCGAGCGCCTGCGGCAGACCGGCGGCGACGCCGAGGCGGTGCTGCAGCTGACCGGCGTGTACCACAACCTGCTGCGGCGCTGGAGCGAGGTCTGAGCCCCGTCCGGCTGGCCAGCGACATCTTGGCAATCATTCTCATTTGCAACAGCTAACAGCTCTCATTACAATCACGCCCCGTTGATGCCGGCCGCTGCCGGCAGAGCCCTGGGGACCCCTGCTTGCTGCGCCCGCTTCGCCCTCGTCCACTCATCCATCGCAAGATGGGCACCGCCATGCGCGGCCAGCGTCCTGCGCTGGCCAGCCTGCTGGCGTGGGTGGCGATGCTGGCCCTGCTGCTGGGCACCCTGCCGCTGCTGCCACACGGCCAGGCCGGAATGGCCGTGCAGATGCCGCTGGAAGAGCGCGGTGGCGAAGGCACCTTGCAGGAAGAGGCACCGGCCAAGCTGCGCCGCTGTGCTGCCGCTCCGGTGAAATCAGCCGAGAAGGCACGCCCGCCGTTGCTGCTGGCCAGCCAATGGCTGCGCACCGAGCTTGAACTCGTACCCGCCACGCCGGCCATGCCCGGCGTGCGCCCGGACTGGCCGCTGGCCGCTCCGGACACGCCCTGGGCCGATGCGCCCGGGCGCCGCCAGCAACGCGGCCAGGCGCCGCCGCTCGCCTGATTCACGGCCCCGCGTGACCGCCTGCGCGGTCGTGCCCGCGCGCCGCTGCCTGCTTCATCCCTGCCGCCCCTGACCGGGCCTCCCCGTGCATGCCGCGCCGTTCGCGCCTGGCATCGCACCACCCTGCATCCTTCGAGGTTACTGCCATGGCCCAGCGCCATCGTGTCCGTTCGTCCCTGTCCCGTACCCTGCTGACCAGCGCCGTGCTGGCAGCCATGACCGCCCCTGCCTTCGCCCACGGTGACGCTACCGGCGCGCCACAGACGCTGGACAAGGTGGTGGTCACCGCCTCCGGCTTCGAGCAGAAGGTGATCGATGCACCGGCCAGCATCAGCGTGGTCAGCCGCGAAGAACTCAGCAAGCGCCCCTACACCAACCTGGTCGATGCGCTGCGCGACGTCGAAGGCATCGATGTCGGCCTGGAGGCCACCGACAAGAACGGCCGCGCCACCATCTCCATGCGCGGCCTGCCGTCCGAGTACACCCTGGTGCTGATCGACGGCCGCCGCCAGAGCAATGTCGGCCAGATCTATCCGAACAACTTCGGTGGCGGCCAGTTCGCCTACCTGCCGCCGCTGGACGCGATCGAGCGCATCGAAGTCGTGCGCGGCCCGATGTCCACGCTGTATGGCTCGGACGCGATGGGTGGCGTCATCAACATCATCACCCGACGCAACCAGGACCGCTGGCACGGCGCCGTGACCCAGGGCTTCACCGTGCAGCAGGATGACCAGTTCGGTGATGCGCGCACCACCGACCTGTACCTCAGCGGCCCGCTGCTGAAGGACCGCCTCAGCCTGGCGGTCCGCGGCAGCTACTACGACGCCAAGGCCTCCAATCCGGAGTGGGACGCACTGACCCTGCCCGACGGCAGCCTGTGGGAGCGCAGCATCGGCTTCGGCGGCGGTGGCAAGTCGGTGGCCAACACCAACTGGAATACCGGCGTGCGCCTGGACTTCCGGGTCAACGATGACCACGAACTGTGGCTGGACTACGACGTGTCGCGGCAGAAGTACGACAACAGCGAAGGCCAGACCGGCACGCTGGACAGCTTGGCCAGCCTGTGGCGCATCGGCAATGCGGTCATCCCCAACCCGAACGGCAGCGGCACCGTCACCCGCCGCGTGGTGCAGCCGCGCGTGGGCTACACCGCCTACCAGCGCTATGAGCGTGACCAGGTATCGCTGACCCACCAGGGCCGCTACAGCTTCGGCACCTGGCAGACCTCGCTGACCCACAGCAAGAGCAGCAACCTGGGTCGGTCGCTGCCACTGACCCTGGACGAGCGCGCCAACCTGCAGACGCTGTGGAATGACGTCTGCCGCCGCACCGGTGCCGCCAACAACTGTGCGGCCGGCCGTGGCAATGCCCTGGCCGCGCTCAACCCGAGCGAGATGGCGCGCCTGCAGGCGTTCCTGCCGCGTCCGCTGCGCACCATGGAACTGGAAGGCTACGTGCTCGACACGATGCTCGACCTCGACTTCGGCGCGCACAAGCTGACCGTCGGCGGCCAGTACAACGACACCGACATGATCGACGGCGTGTTCGGCATGGATGGCGCCGGTTATCGCAGCAACACCAGGCAGAAGCACCGCATGTGGGCGCTGTTCGCCGAGGACAACTGGGCGCTGACCGATACCCTCACCGCTACCTTCGGCCTGCGCTACGACGACCACAACGTGTTCGGCAGCCACGTCAGTCCGCGTGGCTACCTGGTGTGGAACGCCAGCGATGCGTGGACCTTCAAGGGTGGCGTCAGCACCGGCTACAAGACCCCGCGACCGGACCAGTTGTTCCCGGGCATCACCGGCTTTGGTGGCCAGGGCGTGCTGCCTCTGGTCGGTTCCCCGAACCTCAAGCCTGAAACCAGCACCAACTACGAGCTGGCCGCCTACTACGAAGGCCAGCGCTGGGGCTTCAACGTCACCGGCTTCTTCAATAAGTTCGAGGACAAGATCGCCAGCGGCGGCACCTTCCCGAACTGCGAAGTGGCACCGGCCGGCAGCGGCTACTGCGTGGACATCGGCCCGGGCTGGGCGGCGCTGGGCTACAGCACCTTCACCCAGAGCGTGAACATCGACAAGGCCGAAACCCGTGGTGCCGAACTGGCCGGCCACGTCGACCTGCTCGACACCCTGCAGCTGCGCGGCAACTACACGTGGACCAGGAGCGAGCAGACCAGCGGCCCGCAGAAGGGGCTGCCGATCACCGGCACCACCCCGGCCAAGCACATGGCCAATGCCAGCCTGAACTGGCAGCTCAACGAGGCCATCAGCCTGTCGCTGATCGGCGAGGGCCGCTACGACCGCTATCGCGACACCCTCATCGACAGTGCCGGCACCCGCCACGTGCGCTATTACGAGGACTACACGATCTTCCACCTGGGGGGCAGCTGGAAGGCTACGCCGTGGCTGACGGTCAATGCACGGGTCAACAACCTGTTCGACAAGGACTTCGTTTCGCAGTCGTGCCTGCTGCTCAATCCCAGCGAGTTCAGCTGCGTGGATGACTACGCGACCAAGGACCAGCGCCGCAGCTACTGGATTTCGTTGAACGCGAAGTTCTGATCGCCGTGCCCTTCCCCGGTGGGTGCCGACCTTGGTCGGCACCGCTTCATCCACGCATGGCCTGGATCTACCGATCGGTAATGCCGGCCGCTGGCCGGCAACCCGCAATGCCTGCTCCCGGGATACAGAACGATACGCAATTGCGAGCTATTCTCATCAATGATGTAATGGGCAGTCCTCGTCCGCCTCGAACCGTGCCGTGAGCCGTCCTGCCTCTTCCACCGTGCAGCAGCAACAGAACCGTGGCTTCTGGCTGCGGACGCTGCACCAGTGGCACTGGATCAGCTCGGCGGTGTGCCTGATCGGCATGCTGCTGTTCGCGGTGACCGGCCTGACCCTCAACCATGCCGCGAAGATCGAGGCCAAGCCCGAGGTGCAGAACCAGCATCTTGAACTGCCGGCCGCGCTGCTTGGACAGCTCGGCACGCGCGAAGACGGCAACGCACCGATTCCGCGCCCTGCCCGGCAGTGGCTGGACACGCAGCTTGGCATCGCCATCGGCGGGCGACCGGCCGAGTGGTCGCCCGAAGAGATCTACCTGTCGCTGCCCCGCCCCGGCGGCGACGCCTGGCTGAGCATCGATCGCGAGACCGGCGCGGTGGAATACGAATCGACCTCGCGCGGCGCGGTGTCCTACCTCAACGACCTGCACAAGGGCCGCAACGCGGGCCCGGCGTGGGGCTGGTTCCTGGACCTGTTCGCCGTGGCCTGCCTGGTGTTCTGCATCACCGGCCTGTTCCTGCTGCACCTGCATGCGCGGCAGCGGCGCATGACCTGGCCGCTGGTCGGCCTCGGCCTGATGATCCCGCTGCTGATCGCCCTGCTGCTGATCCACTGACTTTTCCCCCTTTCCGGAGCCGCCCCATGCGCGTCACCCTGACCATCGCCCTCAGCGGCCTGCTGGCCACCTCGCCGGCCTATGCCACCACCCTCGACATCAACGTCGAAGTGCCCAAGCTCAACGTAGCCGAATACCACCGCCCGTATGTGGCCGTGTGGCTGGAAGGCGCCGACCAGAAGGTCGCGGCCAACCTGTCGGTCTGGTATCAGCAGACCAGCAACAGCGAAGGCCATGGCACCAAGTGGCTGCCCGACCTGCGCCAGTGGTGGCGCAAGAGCGGCCGCACCCTGCAGGTGCCGGTGGATGGCGTGACCGGCCCGACCCGGCCGGCCGGCAAGCACGCGCTGTCGTTCAACGACAGGCAGCCGGCACTGAAGCAGCTGGCCCCGGGCAACTACACCCTGGTAGTGGAAGCGGTGCGCGAAGTCGGCGGTCGCGAACTGCTGAAGATCCCCTTCACCTGGCCAGCCACCGCCGCGCAGAACGGCAAGGCGCAGGGCGCCACCGAACTGGGCCAGGTCACCCTCGCCGTCAAACCATAACTGCCTGAGCCGGGGTCGGATCCCTTCCGCAGGGAGGGCTCTGACGCCATCGCCGTATCCCCCGGGGTCAGAGCCCTTTCCAATGGAAAGGGATCCGCCCCCTTCCAACTGGAGTCTTCCGCATGAAGCGCACGCTCGTCCTCGCCGCCGCCCTGGCCGCTGCCCTTCCCTTCTCCGCCCTGGCCCACAAGGCCTGGCTGCTGCCCTCGCAGACCGTGATCGCCGGCAACGCGCCGTGGATCACTGTCGACGGTGCGGTCTCCAACGACCTGTTCTACTTCAACCACGTGCCGCTGCGCCTGGAATCGCTGGTGATCACCGCGCCGGACGGCAGCACCGTGCAGCCGCAGAACGCATCCACCGGCAAGTACCGCAGCGTGTTCGACATCGAACTGAAGCAGCCGGGCACCTACCGCATCGCGTCGGTCAATGACGGCCTGTTCGCCACCTACGAGCAGAACGGCGAGCGCAAGCGCTGGCGCGGCAGCGTTGCCACCTTCGGCGAACTGCCGAAGGACGCGAAGAAGCTGGAAGTGAGCCAGTCGGTCGGCCGCGTGGAGACCTTCGTCACCAACGGCGCGCCGAACGACACCGCGCTGAAGCCGACCAACCGTGGCATCGAGCTGGTCGCCGTCGGCCACCCGAACGATCTGTTCGCCGGCGAGGAAGCCACCTTCCGCGTGCTGGTCGACGGCAAGCCGGCGGCCGGCCTGGAATTCGAGATCGTGCGTGGTGCCACCCGCTACCGCAACGCACAGGACGAGCTGAAGGTCACCAGCGATGCCAAGGGCGAGATCAAGGTGACTTGGCCGGAAGCCGGCATGTACTGGCTGGAAACCGGCACCGAGGACAACAAGACGTCGGTGAAGCAGGCCGCCAAGCGCCGCCTGAGCTACGTCGCCACGCTGGAAGTGCTGCCGCAGTAATGACGCGGACCGCGATGCCGGGCAACCCCGGCATCGCACCCGCAACGCATCACCATGACCGATTCCCTGCTCGACATCGCCCGCCTCGGCGGCACCACCATGGGCACCACCTGGAGCGTGTCGCTGGTCGCGCCGCGCCAGCGCGACCTGCACCCGCTGCACGCCGGCATCCAGGCGCGGCTGGACGAAGTGGTCGCGCAGATGAGTACCTGGGAGCCCGGTTCGGACCTGAGCCGCTACAACCGCGCCGACGCGGGCCAATGGTGCGTGCTGCCGGCCGAGACCCGCCACGTTCTGGCCTGCGCACAGGCGATCGCGTCCACCAGTGGCGGCGCCTTCGATCCCACCGTCGGTCCGCTGGTTGCCCTGTGGGGCTTCGGTGCACATGCCGGTGAACGCCGCCAGCCCGACGACGCTACCCTGCAGGCCACGCGCGATCGCTGCGGTTGGCAGCGCCTGCAATGGCAGGACGATGCGCTGCTGCAACCGGGTGGGCTGGAACTGGATCTCTCCGCGATCGCCAAGGGCTTTGGCGTCGACCATGTCGCTGCGTGGCTGCGCACACAGGGCATCACTGCCGCGCTGGTCGAAGTCGGCGGCGAACTGGCCGGCTACGGCCGCAAACCGGACGGCCAGCCATGGCGCGTGCTGGTGGAGTCCGCGCCGGAAGAAGATGCGCACACCAATACCCCGCTGCGGGTGCTGGCGCTGGAGGGCAAGGCGGTGGCCACCTCCGGCGATCGCTGGCACCAGTACCAGGTCGATGGCGAGGCCTACAGTCACAGCCTGGACCCGCGTTCGGGCAGACCGGTGCGCCAGGTTGCCGCGGCAGTCACCGTGGTGGCCGACGACGCCATGCACGCCGATGCCTGGGCCACCGCACTGACCGTGCTGGGCCGCGAACAGGGCATGGCGCTGGCCGAACGCGAAGGGCTGGCTGCGCGCTACCTGCAACGCGCAGCGGACGGCCCGCAGGAATTCCTCAGCAGCGCCTTCCAGCGCCTGCTCGACGAGCAGAGCCCATGAGTACCCGGCCGTCGCGCGCGTGGCTCGGCAACGCGCTGGTCCTGCTTATGCTGGCGCTGATCGGCTGGGCGCTGCTGCGCCTGCACCTCGGTGAAGCCTGGTGGCATGGCGCGCCACCGGCGCGGCAGTCTCAGATCGCGGTACTCGCCACGGCGCTGTATGCGCTGGCCTGCGTTGCGCTGTGGTGGCGTGGGCGCCCGCGCGACGATGCCGCAAGCGGAGACTCCGCGCCCATCCTGCTGGCCTGGTCCAGCCAGACCGGCTTTGCCCGCGAACTGGCCGAACGCAGTGCCGAGGCCCTGCGCGGTGCCGGCGTGCCAGCGCGCGTGCGCGGACTGCATGAGGTCGACGCCGTGTTGCTGGCCGGCAGCCAGCGCGCGCTGTTCATTGCCAGCACCACCGGCGAAGGTGATCCGCCCGACCACGCCCTGCCGTTCCTGCGCGGGGTGATGGCCACGCCGCCCTCGCTGCAGCATCTGCACTACGGCGTGCTCGCACTGGGCGACCGCAGCTATGGCCACTTCTGCGGATTCGGTCACCAGCTCGACCAATGGCTGCGCCAGCACGGCGCGCATCCACTGTTCGATGCAATCGAAGTCGACAACGCCGATCCGGCGGCGCTGCGCCATTGGCAGCAGTTGCTGGGACAACTCGGCGGTAACGCCAGCGAACTGCCCGACTGGAGTCCGGCCGAGTACCAGCCGTGGACGCTGCTGCAGCGCGAGCATCTGAACCCCGGCAGCCCCGGCGGCCCCGTGTATTGGTTGCGCCTGCAGCCCCCAGCCGATGCAGATGCGCAATGGCAGGCCGGTGACATCGCCGAGATCGGCCCACAGCACGCATCGCACACCGTGCGTGCCTGGCTGGACACACAACGCTTTGACGCGGACATCGTGCTGGATGACGGACAGACGTTGCTGGCACGCGTCGCGCGCTCGCACCTGCCCTCATTGGTTCCCCCGGGTGATCTGCCTGCATTGCTGGCGACCCTGCAGCCGCTGCCGCATCGCGAGTACTCGATCGCCTCGGTGATGGCCGACGGTGCGGTGGAACTGCTGCTGCGCCGCCAACTGCGCGCCGATGGAACACCGGGCATCGGCAGTGGCTGGCTGTGCGAACACGCGGCCATCGACGAACCGGTGCAGCTGCGTCTGCGCCGCAACGACAATTTCCATGGCGTGCCCGCCGATGTGCCGCTGCTGCTGATCGGCAACGGCACCGGCATCGCCGGCCTGCGCGCGCACCTGCACGAACGTGCCCGGAGTGGCGCGCGCCGCACCTGGCTGCTGTTCGGTGAGCGTACCGCCGCGCACGACTTCCACTTCGGTGAAGAACTGCAGGCGATGCTGACCGACGGCACGCTGGCGCGGCTGGATGCGGTGTTCAGCCGAGATGGCGGCGCGCATCGCTATGTGCAGGACCGGCTGCTGGCCGAAGCGGCAACGCTGCGGCAGTGGGTGGATGAAGGCACGACGATCCTGGTCTGCGGCAGCCTGCAGGGCATGGCCCCGGCGGTGGATGCGGTGATCGAGCAGGTGTTGGGTACTGCGGGCAAGGAAGCGCTGTTGCTGGCCGGTCGTTACCGGCGCGATGTGTATTGAACGAACCATCGGGGTCGGATCCCTTTCCGCAGGAAAGGGCTCTGACCCCAACCACAGCCGCACCATGACGGCGTGCCCAGGCATGGTGACAACCGCACAGCTGTAGATCCACGCCATGCGTGGATGGCGCCCACCGGCGCCCAGCAATCATCCCGCTGCTGCACTGACCCGTATCGCCAGCAACTCGCCACCGCCCTGCAACGCGTGCCGCTGACGTTCGCCGGCCGCCAACCATGCGGTATCGCCCGCCTGCAGCGCCGGCAGCCCGCTGTCGGCACCAAACTCCGCCTGACCGGCCAGCAGATGCAGCGCCCAGGCCACGCCCGGTTCGCAGAAGAAGAACATCGCGCCCACCAGCGGCCGGTGCAGCAGTTCGGCCTGCAGCAGCTCGCGCTTCCACATCAGGTTGAAGTCGTGGGTGATGCCGGCCACCAGTTCGCCGTGCAATGTTTCCTCGCCCGCAAAGCGCACCCGCCCATGCGGTGGCAACACTTCGGCCACGCGGCCATCGTCGAAGCGCAGACGCACGCCATTGCCCTGCAGCAACACCAGTTCACGCTCCACGCCGGGGAAGGCAGAGAACGCGGCATCCTGTTCGATTTCGGCCACCGACAGGCGCAGCGCCCAGTCATCCCCCTGCGCGGGCAGGCGCAGGATCTCGCGGGTCCAGCCCAGGCCGTTGCGCCAACGTTCGCGGCGGTAGTCCAGGCTGGAGATCACCTGGCTCGGAGTGTGCAGCAGGGAGTCGATGTTCATCGGCGCATTGCATCATGCCGCGCGCCGTCGTGCATCACCGCGTGGCGAGCGTGCCCTGGCCACCGCACCCGCCGGCCAGCAGCTGCGAGTGCTTCAGCCAATCCTGGTCGGGGTAGTAAGCAAACACCATCGTGCCGCCACGCAACGCATCGATCAGCGGCCTGGCCACCGACAGGCGCACCGCCGGGCAACCCAGGCTGCGGCCCAGCCGCCCCTGCAGCTGCGCGGCAGCCGGGTTCACGTATGGCGCACCATGGATGACGATGGCTCGGTCACGCGCGCGGTCGTTGAAGCCCGGTTCCAGCCCGGCCAGGCGCAGCGAATATCCATTGCCACCCATGTAGGTCTCCTGCGCGGTGAACGCGCCGAGGCTGGACATGAAACTGCCATCGCGGTTGGAGAAGTGCTCGGTGCGGTTCTCGCCACTGTTGCGGCCATGCGCCACCCACTCCTCGAACAGCAGGCGCTGGTGGGCCAGGTCGAACACCCACAGGCGCGGCTCGGTGGACGGGCGCGAATAGTCGATCACGCTGAGGCGATCACCATTGATGCCCAGTTCCGGCCGCTGCAGCGCACAGCGCATGGCGTGCGCCGCCAGCTGCAACACGTGGCGGTCGGCCTTGGGCGCACTGCGCGACAGCAGGGCAGCCAGATCATCGGCGCTGGTGGCAAGGGCGGGCGTCTGTGCCAGCGCCGGGGCGCTGGCCGAGGTCGCCAGCAGGCCGAACGCGGCCAGCCGGCACAGGCGGGATGCAGTCATGGGCACAACGAGGGCACTCAGTTGCCCTTGAGGGTGGACCCTGGCGGCTCGGATTCCAAGACCGGCTGCATTCCGGATTCAGCCGGGCTTGGGCGGACCGCCGGCAGCGAGGTCACCAGCAGGGTCGTGCCCGGCACCAGCACCTGGTACAGCTGGCGGGCGAAATCGGCCGGCAGCGCCATCGGCAGCGAGGGCGTGGCCAGCAGGTCCGGCGTGGCCTGGGCACGGTCCTGGCCCAGCAACGGGTAGGCCGTCCACTGGTGCAGGCGCTGGTTCACGTCCAGCGGGCTGGGGGTGTCGCTGTAACCCTGCCCCATCACGAACAGCGTGGTGCCCTGGAACGCCGGCAGGGCGTCAGCCTTCAGCGGCGACTCGCCGATCATCACGCCATCGCGCAGCACGTACAGGCGCTGGTCGTGCAGGCTGACCAGGATGCCGACCTGCCCGGCCGGCGCCGCGCTGTCGTCCCACCAGGCCTGTGCCGGGGCTCCGCCCTCGGCCTCCGGCAGGGCCTGGCCGCGCGCGTTCACCGGCGCCAGCACCGACGGATAGGCCAGGGTCATCGGTGAGCTCTTGGCATCGGCCACGACCACGGTATCGCCGCGCTGGGTTTCGCTGAACAGCTTCTGCGCGAAGGCCTGCGGCAGGCGCACGCAGCCGTGCGAGGCGGGATGCCCGGGCAGGCTGCCGCCATGCAGGGCGATGCCGTCCCAGGTCAGCCGCTGCATGTACGGCATCGGCGCGCTGTTGTAGAGGTTGGACCTGTGGTCCTTGTCCTTCTGCAGGATGGTGAACACGCCGGTCGGCGTCTCGTGCCCGGCCTTGCCCGAGCTGATCGTGGTCAGGCCGATGGCAATGCCGTTGCGGTAGACGTAGGCGCGCTGCTCATCGAGGCTGACCACCAGCACGATCGGGCCGGTCGGCGAGATTTCCGGATGCCAGAGGTATTCGCCCGGCTTGAGGTCGGTCGGCCCGCGCACTTCAGCGCTGCTGGCTGCGGCAGCCGTGGGCTTGGCAGCCGCTGTCGGCGCAGCGGCATGGGCCAGCAGCGGCAGGGCCAGTGCAAGGGCGAGCATCAGGGTGGTGGGGCGGAGCGGGAGCATCCAGCGGGGGTCCTTTCCATGCGGTGCGGCCACCGTACACCATCGGCCTGTGGTGGCCGCGGCAAAACCAGGCGCCGGAAATGAAACTGCCCGGCGACACAGCCATGTGTCGTACCGGGCAATCGTTACGTCCTTGTCGGCCTGCTGCCGCCCCCTCGCATCCTGCGCTGTGGGGGTAGCGTTGCATCCTGCACGCGGCCGCGTCTGTCCTGTTTGTATCTCAGCCCCTTCCACAGGTCTGTGATGCCACCATCCTGGTGATTGGTGCCGCGTCCTGCGGCGGTCGGTGGTCACGGCCGTCCTGTCCGTGACCGCTGAACCAGCTTCCTGCCGGTTCCGACGATTCCTGCTGTCAGCGCCTCGGTACGGTCCGCACCGGTACCGATCCGGGTACCGGATCCGCCGGCAACAACCTGTTGCCTACGGTGATCCGCTGTCGATTCCGTTCGACGATTGCTTTCCCTATCCCCTTCACCTGCGTCAGGTCCTCGACGCGATGAAACGGGCCGTGTCTGCGCCGGTGCTCGACGATCGCCTCGGCCTTGGCGGCTCCGACCATCGTCAATCCCTGCTGCAGCGCCTGGGCATCGGCGCGGTTGATGTCGATCGGTTCGGCGGCATGCGCCCCAGCGATCCCCATGACCAGCACCAGTGCCCTCAACACGACAAACCAAGGCACAACGTGTATCTCCTTGTGATTCTGGCCGCCCCGACCGGCAATCCCGTCGGTAGGAACAGTGTCCGTCACCACATGCACACAGCCTATCGGTTTCCCGGATTTCCGTAAGCCAGCCAAATACCCGACGTGATGTAGGAAAAACCCTACCCGTGGCACAGGCGTAGAATGGCCGGATCAGCCCATGCAACCGGAGTTTCAGATGGACAGCGCCAAGCTCGGCCAATTCGTCAATGACAAGTGGGACAGCGAGATCGTCCCGCAGTTGGTCGACTACATCCGCATTCCCAACAAGTCGCCGATGTTCGACGCCGATTGGGTGCAGAACGGCTACATGGAACAGGCGGTCACGCTGATGGAGAACTGGGCCAGGGCCCAGCAGCTGCCTGGCCTGAAGGTTGAAGTGGTGCGCCTGGAAGGCCGTACCCCGCTGATCTTCCTGGAAATTCCGGCCACCGGCGCCGAGACCGGCGACGACACCATCCTGCTCTACGGCCACCTGGACAAGCAGCCGGAAATGACCGGATGGGACGACGACCTCGGCCCGTGGACCCCGGTCCTGCGCGGCGACAAGCTGTATGGCCGCGGCGGCGCCGATGACGGCTACGCCATCTTCGGCTCGCTGGCCGCCGTGCTGGCGTTGCAGGCCCAGGGCCTGCCGCACGCCCGCTGCGTGGTGCTGATCGAAGCCTGTGAAGAGTCGGGCAGCTACGACCTGCCAGCCTACGTCGACCACCTCGCCGACCGCATCGGCAAGCCGTCGCTGGTGGTCTGCCTGGATTCGGGCTGCGCCAACTACGACCAGTTGTGGTGCACCACCTCGCTGCGCGGCCTGACCGGCGGCAATTTCACCGTGAAGGTGCTCAACGAAGGCGTGCATTCCGGCGATGCCTCCGGCGTGATCCCGTCCAGCTTCCGCCTGCTGCGCCAGATCCTTTCGCGCATCGAGGATCAGGAGACCGGCCGCATCCTGATCGACGGCATGAACGTCGAGATCCCGGCCGAACGCCTGGAACAGGCCAAGCGTGCCGCCGAAGTGGTGGATACCGAGATCTTCGAGAAGTTCCCGATGGTCGACGGTCTGCGCCCGATGAACGAGGACCTGACCGAGCTGGTGCTCAACCGCACCTGGCGCCCGGCGCTGTCGGTCACCGGCGTCGGCGGCATGCCGCCGCTGGAATCGGCCGGCAACGTGCTGCGCCCGCAGACCTCGGTGAAGCTGTCGCTGCGCCTGCCGCCGACGGCCGATGGCAAGACCTGCGGCGAGCTGCTGAAGGAAGCGCTGCTGCGCGACCCGCCGAACGGCGCGCAGGTCACCCTGGACCTGGAAAAGGCCTCCACCGGCTGGAACGCCCCGGCCATGGCGCCGTGGCTGACCCAGGCCATCGACGACGCCAGCCAGGCCTTCTTCGGCAAGCCGGCGATGTACATGGGCGAAGGCGGCTCGATCCCGTTCATGGGCATGCTGGGCGAGAAGTTCCCCGGTGCCCAGTTCATGATCACCGGCGTGCTCGGCCCGCACTCCAATGCGCACGGCCCGAACGAGTTCCTGCACATCCCGATGGGCAAGAAGGTCACCGCCTGCGTGTCCAAGGTGATCAGCGAGCACTACGCGGCCAGCCTGCGCGGCGAGACCAGCGGTTCGCCGGTGGCTGCCGACAGCGGCACCCGCCACGGCGACCACGGCTGCTGCTGATCCGGCACCCGTGACGGACGCAGCCAGGCCTTGCTAGGCTGCGTCCACCCTTGGCGGAAATCGCGCGCATGAATGGTCTGTTCGGCAGCAGCAGCTGGCTCTACATCATCCTGGTCGGCTTCTTCGTCGGCCTGCTCGGGCGTTTCTTCATGCCCGGCAACAACCGCATGGGCTGCCTGCTGACCATCGTGCTGGGCATCCTTGGCGCCCTGGTGGCCGGCTGGTTCGGCCAGTACATGGGCTGGTACGCCCCCGGTGAGCCGGCCGGTTTCCTCGGTGCGGTAGTGGGTGCGGTGGCCGTGCTGGCCGTGCTGCGCCTGTTCAGCGGCCGTCGCTGACCCCGTCCCTCCTTCCCTTCCTGTTCCCGACGTTGGCGCGCCCGGCGCGCCCGGATATGCCTGCATGACCGAACCCGCCTCCGATCCCCAGCGCAGCGCGCAGCGCCTGCAGTGGGCCCGTACCCAGCTTGATGATGCCAACGCGGTGGTCGAACGCGCCTCGGTCGATGCCGGCATGCGCAGTTACTGGCGCACCACCAGCACGCGCGGCAGCCACATCGTGATGGATGCCCCGCCGAGGCTGGAAGATCCGAGGCCGTGGCTGCGCATGCGCGGCCTGCTGCACGACAACGGCCTGCGCGTGCCCATGCTGCTGGCGCAGGATCTGGATGCCGGCTTCCTGCTGCTGGAAGATCTCGGCGGCCCGACCCTGGCCAGGATCCTCGACGAGCGCAATGCCGATGAATGGTTCGGCCGTTCGATCGAACAGCTGCTGCGCCTGCAGGCGATCCCGGTGCCGGCCGACTTCGGCCAGTTTGGCGAGGCGCTGCTGCAGCGCGATGCCGGCCTGTTCGACGAATGGTTCCTGCAGCGCCACCTGAACCTGGAGCTGGACTGCGGCGAGATCGAAGGGCTGCAGCTGGTACACCGCCGCTTGATGGACAACGCGCTGGGCCAGGCCCAGCTGATGACCCATCGCGACTACATGCCGCGCAACTTGATGCCGGTCGACGATGGCCCCGCAGTGCTGGATTTCCAGGACCTGGTGCGCGGCCCGATCGCCTACGATGCGGTGAGCCTGTTCAAGGACGCCTTCCTGAGCTGGCCACTGCAACGCGTGGACGAATGGCTGGCGCAGTACCACGAGCGCGCCCGCGACGCCGGCCTGCCGGTGCCCGACCGCGCCACCTTCCTGCGCGATGCCGACTGGATGGGCATCCAGCGCCACGTGAAGATCCTGGGCCTGTTCTGCCGGCTGCGTTACCGCGACAACAAGGGCCATTACCTCGACGACGCACCGCGCTTCATCACCTATCTGGATGAAGTGCTGCCGCGCTATCGGGAACTGGCACCGCTGCAGCAGCTGCTGGACGAGCGCATCAAGCCGGCGCTGGCCGAGCTGGGTGCACCGATGCGCGTGGCCCGATGAAGGCGCTGGTCTTTGCCGCCGGCCTCGGCGAGCGCATGCGCCCGCTGACCCTGCACACGCCCAAGCCGCTGCTGGAAGTGGCTGGCAAGCCGTTGATCGTCTGGCACCTGGAACGCCTGGCCGCACTCGGCGTGCGCGAGGTGGTGGTCAACACCGCATGGCTGGCCGAACAGTTCCCGGCGACGCTGGGCGATGGCAGCCAATGGGGCCTGCACCTGCATTTCCTGTACGAAGGAGCGACCCCGCTGGAGACCGGCGGTGGCATCCTCAACGCCCTGCCGGTGCTGGGCGATGCCCCGTTCCTGGTGGTGAACGGCGACATCTGGACCGATTTCGATTTCGCCACGCTGCCGCGCGAGCCGCGGGGCCAGGCGCACCTGGTGCTGGTCGACAATCCGGTTCAGCACGCGGACGGTGACTACCGCCTCGATACGCAGGGGGTGCTGCACCACGATCGCGAAGGACCGTGCCTGACCTATGCCGGCATCGGCGTGTACCGTCCTTCGATCGTGGCCGACTGGCGCACGGTGATCGGCGATGCCCCGGGCAGCGAGCGGCTGCCGCCGAAGTTCTCGGTGGTGCCGCTGCAGAAGCATTTCATGGCGCAGGGGTTGATGACGGGGCAGCACCATCGCGGGCGCTGGACCGATGTCGGCACCGTGGATCGGCTGCGCGCGCTGGATGCTGAGTTGGCGGCGAACGGCTGAGCCCCTCGTGGCTGGACTCATTGAAAGCAGAAGCCGTGCTTGGCCGGTCGGGGTGGGCTGCGCAGGGGACGCTGCAAGTACGTCCATGTAAGCTCGGTCGCCGCATCCATGCGGCTCACGCCCCTGCGCAGCCCACCCCGACCGGCCTCTGACAGTTTCCGTGCGCGTCCAGCCACGGAAAAGAAAAAAGAAAAGCAAAAGCGGGTCGCTTCGCTGCGCTTGCTCTGGTGACGACCAAGGTCGACACCCACCAACAGCAGTCAGCAGTGCAGTACGCAGTCCCGGCAGATCGCGGGAACCTGTCGAAGGCGGGGTGGATCCGGTTGCGGGGGCGTGAGCCGCATGGATGCGGCGACCGAGCTTACATGGACGTACTTGCAGCGTCCCCCGCAACCGGATCCACCCCGCCATCCCCACGGATAGCCAGCTTTTGACGTTGACGTTGCTTCTGCGGGTGCAGGGCGCAGCCCTGCAAACAAACCCACCCTCAGTAGCGGGGCCGGCCTTCTTCCAGCACCTGGCGCAGGAACGGCACGGTGATCCGCCGCTTCGCCGCCAGCGACTCGCGGTCCAGCCAGTCCAGCAGCGTGATCAACCCACCCAGCTCGCGCCCGGTGTGCGACAGCAGCCACTCGATGGATGCCTCGTCGATCGCCAGGCCGCGTCGCAGCGCGCGTTCGCGCAGCACCGCTGCCCGCCCCTCCTCATCCAGCGGCTGCAGCAGCACGCGCACGCACTGGCCCAGCCGTGAACGCAGGTCCGGCAGCACCAGGCCCAGCGCTTCCGGGGCCTTCTGCGCCGTGTACAGCACGGTCACGCCTGCAGCGCGCGCGCGGTTGTGGAAATCGAACAGCGCGATCTCGTCGTCGCGGTTGCCGGCAACCTCGTCCAGGCCGTCCAGCGCCACCAGCTCGCGCGCCTCCAGCCCATCCAGCGCCGCACGCACGCGGCCGGCGGCACTGGCCAGCGGCACATAGGTCGGCAGGCGCCCTGCCTGCTCGGCGCTGGAACACATCGCCAGCGCCTGGTGGGTCTTGCCCGTGCCCGCCGCACCTTCCAGGTAGACCCAATCGTGGCTGGCACCCACCGCGATCGCGCGCAGCTGCGCCAGCGCGCCATCCGGCGCGCCGATGAAGGTCTCCAGGCGCTGGTCCCGCGGGTAATGCAGGGCCAGCGGCAGTTGCGGCACACCCATCACTTCAGGTCGGGGCCTTTTTCGTTCGGAACGATGATATGGGGCGCATCGACCATGCCGTCAAGCACGATTGCCGGCTTCTCGCCCACGTACAGCTCGCTCTGGCGGTAACGCTGGTGCGCGTAGCGCAGCAGCACGTTGGTCACCGCCGCCACCGGCAGCGCCAGCAGCATGCCGAGGAAGCCGAACAGCTGGCCGCCGGCCATCACCGCGAAGATCACCGCCACCGGGTGCAGGCCGATCTTGTCGCCGACGATGCGCGGGGTCAGTACGTAGCTCTCCAGCAGCTGGCCCACGGTGAACACCACGCCGACCAGGATCAGCAGCTTCAGGTCGAAGCCCTGTGCCTGCACCAGCGCGGCGATCACCGCCATCAGCACGCCGGTGGTCGCGCCCAGGTACGGGATGAAACTGATCAGACCGGCAATCAGGCCGATCAGCAGGCCCAGCTTGAGGCCGACCAGCGACAGGCCGCCGGCATAGATCACGCCCAGTGCCAGCATCACCAGGAACTGGCCACGGATGAACGCACCCAGCACCTCGTTGGACTCACGCGCCAACGCGCTGATGGTGCCAATGTGGTTGCGCGGAATCACCGAGGCCACGCGCTCGACCAGCTTGTCCCAATCACGCAGGAAGTAGAACGCCAGGATCGGCAGCAGCAGGATGTTGACCACCCAGGTCACCATCGCGAAGCCGGAGCGCGAGACGTAGCCCATGAACGTGGTGGCGAAGCCGCCGGCCTGCTGCCAGTGGCTGCGCACCCATTCGATCAGGCGGTCCGGGTCCAGCCACTGCATCACTTCCAGGCCGGTCTTCTGCTCGAACCAGGGAATCCCCTTCTCCATCAGCCACGCCTGTGCCTGCGGGGCAACCGCGATCAGGGTGGTGATCTGGCGCTCGATCATCGGTACCAGCACCAGCAGCAGCGCCACGATCACCAGCACCATCGCCGCGAACACCAGCACCACGCCGGTCATGCGCGAGCGGCCGGTGGCCTCGATGCGGTCCACCAGCGGGTCGCCCAGCCAGGCCAGCGCCAGCGCCAGCACGAACGGGGTCAGGATCGGCGCCAGCAGCCACACCACCCAGCCGAACAGGCCGGCGAACAGGATGTATTTCAGGCGGCGCAGGAACTGCGCGATTTCCGCTTCCGGGGTCAGAGTCATCGCAGGCGGTACTCGTTGCTGACCGGGGCGGCCACCGGGGTACCGTTGGTGTCGTCGATCGGAGCGGGCAGGGCCGGCAGCGGAGCGCTCGGCGCCAGCACGCCGTTGTCGCCCAGCATGCGGTTGAAGCCGGCCAGGCCGGTGGTCATCTCCAGGTTCAGCTCCAGCTGGCCAGCCGAGGCATGCAGGGGGGTGACATTGCGCACCACCGGCACCTCGCGCAGGCCAGCGGCCAGACGCAGGTAGTCGTCGGCGCTGTTGATGCCGGTGACCACCACACGGTAGGTCCCGGCCTGACCGACGGCGGCGCCGGCCTTGGCATAGCGTTTGACCAGCGCATCGGCGGCGCCGTCGGCACCGGCCGCCATCGCGCGCATGGCGTTGGCGTCCTTGCTGGTCCACTTGTTCAGTTCACGGCCGTTGTCGACGAACACCCAGTCCGCCTGCCAGCCGCCATTGGCGCGGTACAACTTGCCGATCAGCTGCATCGGCGGCGAGTAGCGCGAGGAGGCACGGGCCACGGCGGCACTGTCCTGGCGCCAGATCGCACCCGCCAGCGCCTGTTCGGCGGCGCCACCACTGGGCAGGCCCAGCTTGTAGCCGCGCTCGATGGCGCGGTTCAGCAACGGCCGGGCGGCGTTGGCCTGCTGCACGCTGACCAGGCGCGGGCCGCTGCCATCGTCGACGGCCAGCCACAGCACCGGCTTCGGTCGCGGCTGCGGCCACAGCGGCAGGCCCAGCGCCGACACCAGCGAGTCGACATCATCCTCGCGGAAGCGGGCCACCAGCAGGGTACGGAAGCTGGGGGCGCCACTGGCGCCCACGCTCTGGTCCTGCTTGTAGTCGTAGCTGGCCACGTAGTCCTTGGCGTTGCGCAGCGCCTGCACCACGCCGGGGCGGGACATCACGCTGCGGTCGCCGGACAGCTTGCCCAGTACCACGCTCAGGGCGCGGGCCAGGGCGCCGTTGCGATCGGCCTCGGCTTGGCTGTTGACGGGCACTTCGGCCTCGTACGCGCCACTGGCGGTGGCGACATCACCCTCGGTGCGAAGGCCGCTCTGGGCCATCGTGGCCACCGGCAGGCTCAGCGCAAGGAGCAGGGTCAGAATCAGGCTGCGGCGCATCAGGACATCCATTGGCTCGACGTATCCGGGGGAATTGTTGCCCGAATACGGCCTTTGCGCCAATGCGGCCTGTTAAAATCGCCCGTTCAACCCCTGCCAGCGCCGACGCCCGTGACCAACACCCCGTCTTCCGCCCCCTCCCCCCTCACCTACCGTGACGCGGGGGTCGACATCGACGCCGGCAATGCGCTGGTCGAGCGGATCAAGCCCCTGGTCAAGCGCAGCTTCCGCCCGGAAGTGATGGGCGGCCTGGGTGGCTTCGGTGCCCTGTTCGACCTGTCCAACAAGTACCGCGAGCCGGTGCTGGTGTCGGGTACCGACGGCGTGGGCACCAAGCTGAAGCTGGCCCACCAGCTGAACCGCCACGATACGATCGGCATCGACCTGGTCGCCATGTGCGTGAACGACGTGCTGGTGCAGGGCGCCGAACCGCTGTTCTTCCTGGACTACTTCGCCACCGGCAAGCTGGACATCGACACCGCCGCAGCGGTCGTGGGCGGCATCGCCAACGGCTGCACCGAGGCCGGCTGTGCGCTGATCGGCGGCGAAACCGCTGAAATGCCCGACATGTACGCCCCCGGCGAATACGACCTGGCCGGCTTCACGGTCGCCGCGGTGGAGAAGAGCGAGCTGAAGGACGGCGCCAGCGTGGCCGCCGGCGACGTGCTGATCGGCATCGCCTCCTCCGGCCCGCACTCCAACGGCTACTCGCTGGTGCGCCGCATCTACGACCGCGCCGGTCGCCCGGCCGATCTGGAGCTGGAAGGCGGCGTGAAGCTGGTCGATGCGCTGATGGCACCGACCCGCCTCTATGTGAAGCCGATCCTGTCGCTGCTGAAGTCGCACGGCGAGGCCATCCATGGCATGGCCCACATCACCGGCGGCGGCCTGACCGAGAACATCATCCGCGTAGTGCCCGACGGCCTCGGCCTGGACATCCAGGCGTCGTCATGGGCCCTGCCGCCGGTGTTCCAGTGGCTGCAGAAGGAAGGCGCGGTGGCCGACAGCGAGATGTGGCGCACCTTCAACTGCGGCATCGGCTTCGTGCTGATCGTCGCAGCGGACCAGGTGGCTGCCGTTTCCGATGCAGTCAAGGCGCAGGGCCTGGAGCACTGGACCATCGGCCAGGTGGTCACCGCCGAAGGCGCCGAACGCGTCCACATCGGCTGACGCCGGCAACCCAGGAGCCCCGCATGGACGCAACGCCCCCTTTGTCGCCCGCCCCCGTGCCGCCGCCGCTGGCGACGGTACCGCCGTTCAGCGCGCAGGATGCCGACCACCTGCGCATGCTGGCCATCGCACACTACGTGGTCGGTGGCCTGATCGTGCTGTTCTCGCTGATCTTCATCCTGCACATCGTGATCGGCATCGCCGCGTTGACCGGCAGCCTGCCGATGAAGTCCGGCGGCGAGCCCTCCTCGCTGGAGGAACAGCGCCTGATGGGCTGGGTGTTCACGGTTCTCGGCTGCGTCGTCGTGCTCGGTGGCATCACGCTGGGCGCGTTCGTGGCCTATGCCGGCCGCTGCCTGTCCCGCCGCCGTCGCCATCTGCTGTGCCTGATCGCGGCTGGCCTGGCTTGCCTGTTCACGCCGGTCGGCACGGTGCTGGGGGTGTTCAGCCTGATCACCCTGCTGCGCCCGCAGGTCAAGGCCGCCTTCGACCTTCCCGCCGCGACCGCATGACCGCCTCCGGCAATCCACCGCCGCTGCCGCATCAGACCCTGGCGCAGCTGCAGCTGACCAGCCATCTGCAGACACTGAGAGTGCTGTTCTACGCCCTGGCCGGTTTCCACTGGGTCGCCGCAGTGGCGTTCCTCGGCCTCAGCGGCTGGGTGGCCCAGTCGCGCGGGTTGGAGGATGCCTGGATGCTGACCACGGTCTATGCGTCCATCGCCGTGCTGGCCGCCGTGCTGGGGTTCGTGCAGCTGCACACCGCGCGCCAGCTGTCACGTCGCACCGGGCTGGCCTGGTGCCAGCACGCGGCGTGGCTGGGCGTGCTGGCTGGACCACTGGGCATGGCGTTGGCCGCCTATGCCTGGGTGTTCCTGTCCAAGCCGGAAATGGCTGCGCTGTTCGACCGCGGTGATCACCTCAGTGCCTGAACCTGGCGGCAGACGCCGCGCCCTATCCTGATCGATTTCCCATGTCCGCGCCTGCCCTCCCGACGTCTGCTTCGCCCACCACCCGCCGCTTCCCGGGCCCGAAGAAGTGGGCTTTCGCCGCCGTACTGGCGGTCTTCGCGATCAGCTGGATCCACCCGCTGTGGCCCACCGAGCAGGCCCTGCACAGCACGCTGACCGTGGTCGGTCTGGCCGCGCTGCTGTGGGTCGACCGCCGCGGCGGCTGGCTGGGCAACGGCGCCTTCATCGCCATCTGCGGCTTCATCGCCCTGCACTGCGTGGCGGCGCGCTGGCTGTATTCCAACGTGCCCTACGACGCTTGGGCGCAGATGCTGACCGGCTGGTCGCCGAATGCGGCCTTCGGCTGGCAGCGCAACCATTTCGACCGCCTCATCCACTTCCTGTTCGGCGTCTGCTTCACTCCCGCACTGCTGCAGCTGGCCCGTCACGCGTGGCCGGCGCTGCGCCTGGGCCAGGCCTTCACCCTGGCAGTGATGACGGTGATGTGTGCCAGCCTGGTCTACGAATGGTTCGAATGGGCCATCGCGCTGGCGCTGTCGCCGGATGCCGCCGAAGCCTACAACGGCCAGCAGGGTGACATGTGGGATGCGCATGCCGACATGCTGATGGCGACCGTCGGCAGCCTGCTGACCTGGCCTCTGATCCGCCGGAGTTGCCTGCAATGACCGCCCCAACCCGCATCGCTGTGCTCGCCTCGGGCCGCGGCAGCAACCTGCAGGCCATCCTCGACGCGATCGGCAGCGGCCGCCTGCCGGCCGAGGTGGTCGGCGTGTTCTCCGACCGCCCCGCCGCAGAGGCCCTGCTGCGTGTCGATGCCGGCCTGCGCTGGGCGCATGCACCGAAGGAATTCAGCGACCGCGCCAGCTACGAGCAGGCGCTCGGCGATGCGCTTGCCGCGGTACAGCCGGACTGGATCGTCTGTGCCGGCTACATGCGCATCCTTGGTCCGGCCTTCGTGCAGCGTTTCGATGGCCGCCTGGTCAACATCCACCCGTCGCTGCTGCCGCTGCACAAGGGCCTGGACACCCACGCGCGGGCGCTGCAGGCCGGTGACGCCGAGCATGGCGCCAGCGTGCACCTGGTGGTCCCCGAACTGGATGCCGGCGCGGTCCTGGCGCAGGCCCGCGTGCCGGTGCGGCCCGGCGATGACGCGCAGGCGCTGGCCGCACGCGTGCTTGCGGTGGAGCATCCGCTGCTGATCGCCACACTGCAGCTGCTGTGCGAGGGCCGCCTGGCTGAACGGGAGGGTCAGCCCTGGCTGGACGGTCACCCCCTGTTTAGCCCCTTGGCCCTAGATTCCGCCGGAAACCTGAACCGGTAACGCTCTTGCACACGCCCCGCTGACTGCGGGGCTGGCATCCTGCCCCCTCCTGCGGTTCCTGTCCTCCATGAAGACCACGACGCTGCTGTCCACTTCACTGCTGTTGTCGCTTGCCGTGCTTCCCGCTGTGGGCTGGGGCCAGGCGCAGCCGCCTGCGGCTTCACCGCCGCCCACACCCGCTGCGCTGCCACCGAACGAGCCCAGTGTGCCGCTGTTGCCGGCACTGGCCTGGGAGCCGCCGCCGCTGCAGCCGTTCACCGCCACCTACCAGGCCTTCTACAAGGGCAAGGAAGCGGGTGATGCCAGCATGCAGGTCACCCACACCGGCGGCAGCCAGTGGCGCGTGGACATGCAGGTGGTCGGCCGCCGCGGCTTTGCCAGCGTGCTCGGCCTGAACATCGAGCAGAGCACGGTGTTCGAGGAGCGCAGTGGCGTCTACGCACCGCTCAGCCAGAGCACGGTGCGCAAGGGCCTGTTCCTGGGCAAGAAGGCCGTGGGCACTTACAACTGGCAGGCCGGCACCGCGCAATGGACCGGCGACGTCAAGAAGGAGCGCGCGCAGCCGATTCCGCTGCGGGCCGGCGACCAGAGCGCGCTGCTGATCAACCTGGCGATCATGCGCGATGCGCGTCCGGGCGCCACCATGCATTACCGCTACGTGGACATGGGCAAGGTCCGCGAACACGACTACCAGGCCGCGCCGCGGACCGAGAACGTCGAGGTCGGCGACCTGTCCTACAACGCGCTGCGGGTCTACCGGACCAACGGTGGCAGAAACGAAACCATTCTCTGGATCGCCAACGGTGTCCCCACCCCCGTGCGCATCCTGCAACGCGAAGACGGCGAAGACCGCGTCGACCTGCGCCTGATCGAATACCAAGGAGTCTGAGCATGAATACCCTGACCCGCCCCCTCACCTGGATCGCAGCCGCTGCCCTGACCGTGGCCAGTCTGCCGGCCATGGCGCTGGAACCGTTCAAGGCGGATTACCTGGCCAGCTACATGGGCATGCAGGCCAACGGCACCATGACCCTGGCCAGCGAAGGCAGCAACAAATGGCGCTACAGCCTGCAGGTGAAGAACCAGCTGGCCGACCTCAGCCAGAGCACGGTGTTCGAGGAAGTGCGTGGCCAGCTGCGCCCGCTCAGCAGCCAGGACCGTTCGGCACTGCTGGTGAAGAAGCGCAACGTGCAGGCCAACTACAACTGGACCAGCAACCAGGCCACCTGGACCGGCGACATCAAGCCGGACCGTGCGGGCCCCATCGCGCTGAAAGCAGGCGACATGGACGCGCTGCTGATCAACCTGGCGATCGCCCGTGACCTGGCCGCCGGCAAGCCGCTGACCTATCGCATGGTGGACGAAGGCCGGATCAAGAACATGACCTACCGCGTGATCGGCAAGGAATCGATCACCGTGGCCGGCAAGAGTTACGAGGCCACCAAGGTCTCGCGCGCCGATGGCAACAAGGAGCTGATCGCCTGGATCGTGCCGGACTTCCCGGTGCCGGCGCGCATGCTGCAGCGTGAGAGCGGCCGCGATGCGCTGGACCTGACCATCAAGGCGATGAACTGAGTGCCGGGGTCGGATCCCATCCCCTCGGGGATGGGCTCCGACCCCGGGCCCCGCGAAAAGAAAACGCCCGCTTTCGCGGGCGTTTTTCTTACTTCTTTTCCTCGGCCGCCGCCGGCTTGAACTCGGTGCGGCAGTCCACGCGGATCTGCTCGCCGGTGCTGCGCCAGACAAAGGTGCGGCAATGACGGTTGCCGTCCTGGCTGTCGTTCACCGCGACCGCATAGAACGACTCGATGATCTCGTCACGCGTGACCGTGCCGTCGCCGTTCCAGTCCATGTCCTTCTGCTCGATGCCCTGGGTGATGGCGATGTTGGCGTACCAGGCATAGCCCAGCCACGCCAGCACGATCAGCACCAGGGCCAGCAGCGCCTTGCGACGCGGGCTGAACTTGCCGCGCAGGATCATGGCACGCGCCGGATGGTGGCGCCGAGCGAAGACAGCTTCTCTTCGATGTTCTCGTAGCCGCGATCAAGGTGGTAGATGCGGTCGATGGTGGTATCGCCGCTGGCCATCAGGCCGGCCAGGATCAGCGAGGCCGACGCACGCAGGTCGGTCGCCATCACCGGTGCGCCGCTCAGGTGCTCGCTGCCACGCACGATGGCGGTGTGGCCTTCGACCTGGATGTCCGCGCCCAGGCGCAGCAGTTCGTTGACGTGCATGAAACGGTTCTCGAAGATCGTTTCGTTGATCACGCCCACGCCATCGGCCACGCAGTTGAGCGCCATGAACTGCGCCTGCATGTCGGTCGGGAATGCCGGGTACGGCGCGGTGGTCAGGTTGACCGCCTTCGGCCGCCTGCCCTGCATGTCCAGGGTGATGCTGTCGTCGGTGGTCTCGATCTTCGCACCGGCCTCGACCAGCTTGGACAGCACCGCGTCCATGGTGTTCGGGCGCGCACGGTTGACCGTGACCTTGCCACCGGTCATCGCCGCGGCCACCAGGAAGGTGCCGGTCTCGATGCGGTCGGGCAGCACTTCGTGGCGGCCACCGGACAGGCGCTCGACGCCCTCGATCACCAGGCGGGCGGTGCCCAGGCCTTCGATCTTCGCGCCCAGCGCGATCAGGCAGTGCGCCAGGTCGGTCACTTCCGGTTCCATCGCGCAGTTGTCGAGGACGGTGGTCCCTTCAGCCAGCACCGCGCCCATCAGCACGTTCTCGGTGCCGGTGACGCTGACCATGTCGAAGGTGAAGTGGCCCCCCTTCAGGCGCTTGGCGCTGGCCTTGATGAAGCCGTTCTCGACCACGATCTCGGCGCCCAGCGCCTGCAGGCCCTTGATGTGCTGGTCGACCGGTCGCGAGCCGATCGCGCAGCCGCCCGGCAGCGACACTTCGGCGGCGCCGAAGCGGGCCAGCAGCGGACCCAGCACCAGGATCGAGGCGCGCATGGTCTTGACCAGCTCATACGGTGCGACGTGCTGGTTGACCGGACGCGGGTCGACCACGATCGCGCTGCCGCGCGACAGCGTGCCCTGGTCGATGGTGACCTTGGCGCCCAGCTCGCCCAGCAGCTTCACCGTGGTGACCACGTCGTGCAGGTGCGGCACGTTGGTGATCTCCACCGGCGCATCGGCCAGCAGGGTCGCGCAGAGAATGGGGAGGACGGCGTTCTTGGCGCCGGAGATGCTCACTTCACCGTGCAGCGCAGCGCCGCCGGTCACAACGATCTTGGCCATGTATTCGGGATCTTCTGCGGTTCAGCCGGCTTCGGCCGGGGTCACGGTTTTCAGCGCCAGCGCGTGGATCGCGCCGCCCATCAGGTCGCCCAGGGTGGCATACACCATGCGGTGGCGGGCCAGCGGCATCTTGCCGGCGAAGGCCTCGCAGACCACGGTCGCTTCGAAATGCACGCCGTCGTCGCCCTGCACGTCGGCGCGGGCGCCGGGCAGGCCGGTTTCGATCAGATTGCGGATGGTGTCGGCGTCCAACGGGCTTTCCTAATAAAATGTGGGTCCATTCTACTTCCGCTGCGTGGCGTCCGCATGGCCGAATCCCTGTTGCCCCCCCGTTCCGTCGACCCTGCCGGCCTGGTTGCCAGTGGCCGCCGCGTGTTCGAGATCGAGCGGCAGGCCCTGGATGCCGTGGCCGACCGCCTCGGCGAGGCCTTCCAGCAGGCCTGCCAGGCGATTCTGGCCAGCCGCGGGCGGGTGGTCGCCACCGGCATGGGCAAGTCCGGGCATATCGCGCGCAAGATCGCCGCCACCCTGGCCTCTACCGGTACGCCGGCGTTCTACGTGCACCCCGGTGAAGCCGGCCACGGCGACCTGGGCATGATCACCGAGGACGACGTCGTGCTGGCCCTGTCCTACTCGGGCGAATCGGACGAGGTGCTGATGCTGCTGCCGGTGCTCAAGCGCCAGGGCAACCTGCTGATCTCCATGACCGGCCGCCCGCAGTCCAGCCTGGCCGCCGCCGCCGACATCCATCTGGATGTGAGCGTGCCGGCCGAGGCCTGCCCGCTGGCGCTGGCACCCACTTCCAGCACCACCGCCTCGCTGGCGATGGGCGATGCACTGGCCGTGGCCCTGCTCGATGCACGTGGCTTCACCGCCGATGACTTCGCCCGCTCGCACCCGGCCGGCAGCCTCGGCCGTCGCCTGCTGCTGCACATCACCGACGTCATGCACACCGGCGACGACCTGCCCAGCGTGGGCGCCGACGCCAGCCTCAGCGAGGCGCTGGTGGAAATGAGCCGCAAGCGGCTGGGCATGACCGCCGTGGTCGACGCCGACGGCGTGCTGATCGGGCTGTTCACCGACGGCGACCTGCGCCGTGCGCTGGACAGCGCGCTGGACGTGCGCACGGCGAAGATCGCCGACGTGATGACCCGCAACCCGCGCACCATCGGTGCCGACCAGCTGGCGGTCGAGGCCGCCCGCCTGATGGAGACCCACAAGATCACCGGCCTGATCGTGGTTGATGGCCAGGGCCGCGCGGTTGGCGCGCTGAACATTCATGACCTGTTGCGGGCCCGGGTGGTTTAACCGACAGTCCGTAGACCCCATTCAGTCTGTAACGCCGCACCCGCCCATAACGAGCCTGCCGCCCTGATGCCCTGGTCCCCCCTGCCCGCCTTCCCCGCCCACCTGCATGCCGCTGCGGCCCAGATCCGCCTGGCCTGCTTCGACGTGGACGGCACCCTCACCGACGGTCGGCTGTACTACGACAAGGACGGCAACGAGAGCAAGGCGTACTTCGTGCAGGATGGCCTGGGCCTGAAACTGCTGCAGCAGCACGGTATCCACCCCGTGCTGATCACCGCGCGCAACAGCCAGTCCGCGCTCAAGCGCGGCGCCGACCTCGGCATCGACACCCAGATCGCCGTGGGCGACAAGCTGGCCAGCGTGCAGGCGCTGTGTGCGCAGCACGGGATCGGCCTGGAACAGGTGGCGTTCATGGGCGATGACCTGCCCGATCTGGCGCCGCTGGGTGCGGTCGGCCTTGCGGTGGCCCCGGCCAATGCCCATCCGTGGATCGCCGAACGCGTGCATTGGCAGACCCGCGCCGAGGGTGGCCGTGGCGCCGCGCGCGAGCTGTGCGACATCCTGCTGGCCGCCCAGGGCCGCGCGGATGCGGTGCTGGCGAGGTTTGGCGCATGAACCTGCCCACCTTGAACTGGCGCACCGTGCTCGGCATCAGCCTGCTGCTGGCCGCCCTGCTGAGCAGCTGGGCGGCGCTGCGCAACCGCGACAAGGGTCCAGCCACGGGGGGCCAGGAAATCGGCGTGGATTACATCCTGCATGACTTCCAGATCGTTGCCCTGGATGAGCACGGCAAGGAATCGACCACCCTTCGCGCACCGCGGCTGGAGCGCCAGCGCGGCGACCAGACCATCAACATCGCCACCCCGCTGTTCGAGATGCCGGACAAGGATGGCAAGCACTGGACGCTGCGTGCCGAGACCGGCTGGCTCAGCGCCAAGGGCGACGAGATGAAGCTGCGCGGCAAGGTTGCCGGCGACAGCCCGGCGGGCCCGGGTGTGGTGCCGACCACCTTCCGCACCGACCACCTGGACGTGTTCCCGAAGGAGAACCGCGCCCGTACCGACGCCCTGGTGACCATGACCCGCCCGGGCATGGAACAGTCCGGCGTCGGCTTCGAAGTGGATTCGAAGAACAACACGTATCATTTCCTCAGCCAGTCCAAGGGCCGTTACACGCCCAGACGCTGATTCCGCCGCCAGCCCGCGACGTCTCCGGACAGGCGCAGGGCCGGCAGCCCCACCCTCCGCCCCCGGCCCGCCCGGCAGGCCCCCACCGGTAGAACGGACCCCGATGAAGATTCCCTTTGCCGCCGTACTCGCGCTCGGTCTTCTTGTCCCCAGCGCCGCCTTCGCCAAGTCCACCGACCGCAACGAAGACATGCACATCGATTCCGGCGCCCAGTCCGGCATGCTCACCGGCGACGGCAAGACCGTGCTGTCGCAGGGCGTGATCATCACCCAGGGCACGCTGGACCTGCGTTCGTCCGAGGCCGAGATCTACCTCAAGGACGGCGAGGCCGTGCGCGTGGTGTTCACCGGCAAGCAGGCCAAGATGAAGCAGCAGCTTGATGACGGCACCTGGATGGATGCGCTGGCTGATCGCATCGACTACGACATCAAGACCGAGATCATCACCCTGACCGGCAACTACAAGGTCACCAGCGCGCGCGGCACCAATGCCGGCCAGCGCATGGTCTACAACACCCGCACCGGCGAGATGAACTCCGGTGGTGACGGCAGCCGCGTGCGTACCGTCATCCCGCCGAAGAACAAGACCCCGGCCGCGCCTGCGGCACAGCCCAAGGCCACCACGCCGGCACAGCCGGCCGGGAGCAGGAAGTAATGCTCGTCGCCAAGGGCCTGCGCAAAAAGTACAAGCAGCGCGAAGTGGTCAAGGACTTCGGGCTGACCCTCGATGCGGGTGAAGTGGTCGGCCTGCTCGGCCCCAACGGTGCCGGCAAGACCACCTGTTTCTACATGATCGTCGGTCTGGTGGCCGCCGATGCCGGCAGCATCGTGCTCGACGGCAAGGACATCACCGGCGACCCGATGTACACCCGCGCCAAGCAG
This sequence comes from Stenotrophomonas sp. YJH_SMC_80, assembly GCF_059372495.1. Classification (NCBI taxonomy): domain Bacteria; kingdom Pseudomonadati; phylum Pseudomonadota; class Gammaproteobacteria; order Lysobacterales; family Lysobacteraceae; genus Stenotrophomonas; species Stenotrophomonas sp. YJH_SMC_80. Next base: position 117,823 of record NZ_JCAFVP010000005.1, on the reverse strand, counting down.
GGGGTGGGCTACCTGCCGCAGGAACCGTCGGTGTTCCGCAAGCTTACCGTGGCCGACAACATCCGCCTGGTGCTGGAACTGCGCGAGGACCTGGACTCGGCCGGCCGCGAGCGCGAATTGAACGGCCTGCTCGACGAACTGCAGCTGGGCCATGTCGCCGACCAGCTCGGCGCCAGCCTGTCCGGTGGCGAACGCCGCCGCTGCGAGATCGCCCGCGCACTGGCCGCACAACCGCGCCTGATCCTGCTCGACGAACCGTTCGCCGGCGTCGACCCGATTTCGGTCGGCGAGATCCAGCGCATCGTCACCCACCTCAAGCAGCGTGGCATCGGCGTGCTGATCACCGACCACAACGTGCGCGAGACCTTGGGTATCTGCGACCGCGCGTATATCCTCGCCGAGGGCAGCGTGCTGGCCCAGGGTTCGCCGGAGGCGATCCTGGACAACGCCGATGTACGCCGCGTCTACCTCGGGGATTCCTTCAAGCTGTGAAGCAGTCGCCGGGTCCCTTTCCTTCCTTTCGGCACAGGCATGAAGACTCGGCTGCAGACATCGTTGGGACAGCAACTGGTGCTCACGCCCCAGTTGCAGCAGGCGATCAAGCTGCTGCAGATGTCGGCCACCGAACTGGAGCTGGAGATCGCGCAGGCAGTGGAAAGCAACCCACTGCTGGACTGGGCCGACAGCAACGACAGCAGCGCCGCCAATGAAGGCAGCGATGGCAACGACAACGAAGCGCCTGCAGAGCGCAGCGATGAGGGCGACGACTGGGCGCCGACCGAACTGGACTGGACCACGACCGGCAGCGGTGGCAGCTTCGATGATGACGACGACAACGGCAACGCTGCCGAGCGCGTAGCCGAAACCGAAACACTGGCCGACCATCTGCTGTGGCAGCTGCATCTGTCGCATCTGTCCTCGCGTGATCGCAGCATCGGTGCCGCACTGATCGATGCACTGGACGACGACGGTTACCTGCGCGAGCCGCTGGCCACCATCGCTGAAACCCTGTTGCCGGCGATCCACGCCGACGAGGACGAGATCCTCGCCGTGCTGCATCGCATCCAGCGCTTCGATCCGGTGGGTGTGGCTGCACGCACGCTGGGCGAATGCCTGCTGCTGCAGCTGGATGTGCTGGCCGGCGACACGCCCGGTCTGCTCCTGGCGCGACAGATTGCCGCAGGACCCCTGGAACGTTTGCCGCGCAGCGGCGTCACCGGGCTCGCCCATGAGTTGAAGCTGCCGCTGGACGAGGTCGAGACTGCCGTGGCGCTGCTGCGTTCGCTGGACCCGCGCCCGGGCACGCAGATCGCGCCGCTGTCGCAGGACACCTATGTGGTGCCGGATGTGGTGGTGTGGCGGCAGAACGGCGTATGGCGCGCAGCGCTGGCCGCGCATGCCGGGCCGAAGGTGGTGATCCACCGCGGCTACGAACAGCTGATCCGACGTTGTGGCGACGCCGATGCCGGCTACCTGCGTGCCCAGCTGCAGGAAGCGCGCTGGCTGCTGAAAGGGCTGCAGCAGCGTGGTGACACCCTGCTGCGCGTCGTGCGCAGCCTGATCCTGCAGCAGGCCGGCTTCCTCGAATTCGGCGAGCAGGCGCTGCGTCCACTGACCCTGCGCGAGATCGCCGCCGAGCTCGGCCTGCACGAATCCACGGTCTCGCGCGCGATCGCCCGCAAGCACGTGCGTACCCCGCGAGGCACCCTGCCGCTGCGCGCGTTCTTCGCCTCGGGCATCGATACCGAGAGCGGTGGCGAGGCGTCCAGCACCGCCATCCAGGCGATGATCCGGCGCCTGATCGACGACGAGAACCCGCGCAAGCCGCTTTCTGACGCCAAGCTGGCTGACCTGCTCAAATCGTCGGGAATTCCAGTAGCGCGACGCACCGTGGCGAAGTATCGTGAAGCCATGAACATTTCCGCCTCGCACGAAAGGGTCAGAATCGCTTGACGCGCCGCCGCGCCCGGCGGAGAGGTTCATTGGCACATCCGAACACAGGAGAAACCCGATGCGCATCGAAACGTTTGGCAAAGATGTCGAAGTCACCCCGGCCCTGCAGTCCTATGTTGAGGAGAAGCTGGCCCGGATCGGAAAGCACTTCGACCAGCACTGCGAAGCGCGGGTGACCCTCAAGCTGCAGAAGACCGAACACCACGTCGACGCCAGCCTCAACATTCCCGGCCAGACCCTGCACGCCGAGGCCAATGCCCAGACCATGTATGCCGCGATCGACCTGCTTGCGGACAAGCTTGACCGTCTGGTGATCAAGCACAAGGAGAAAAAACAGCAGCACGCACCGCTGCCGGTGGGCGACAATGGTGGCTGATCGCCACCGTTCCCCGCAGACATGCCCCTGACTGACCTCCTGGCGGCCGTGCAGACCCAGCTCTGCACGGCCACCGACCGTGACAGCGTCCTGCAGGCCGCCGCCGGGTTGCTGGCCTGCCGCCAGGCCAACGCCGAACAGATCTATCTGAACCTGTGCCAGCGCGAAGCGCTGGGCAGCACCGCCATCGGCCACGGCATCGCCATTCCCCACGGCCGCGCGCCAACCCTGGACCGCCCCCGCGGCGCCCTGCTGCGGTTGGCCACCCCGGTCGATTTTGGTGGCGACGAGCCGGTGGACCTGGTGTTCGCCATGGCCGTCCCCGCCCACTACACCCACCAGCACCTGATGCTGCTGTCCGAGCTGGCCGAGCTGTTCTCGGCGCCGGACATCCGCCAGGCCCTGCGCGAAGCGGGCGATGCCCGGGCGCTGCGCGAGGCGCTGGACATGACCCCACCTGCGAGCGCCGCATGAATACCAGCATCACCGCCCGTGAACTGTTCGAACAGCAGCGCGAGCGGCTGGGGCTGCGCTGGGCTGCCGGCAAGTCCGGCGAGAAGCGCGAGCTGGAGGCCGGCAACACGGTCTCGCGGCGCCCCTCGCTGGCCGGCTACCTCAATGCGATCTACCCCAACAAGGTGCAGATCCTGGGTACCGAGGAACTGTCCTGGCTGGATGCGCTGGAACCGCGCCAGCGTTGGGAGACCATCGAAAAGATCATGCAGTCGCACCCGCTGGCGCTGGTGCTGACCCGCAACCAGGCCTGCCCGGAAGACCTGCGCGCCGCCGCGGATGAATCCGGCACGCCGCTGTGGCTGTCGCCCAAGCGCGGCCACGAACTGCTCAACCACCTGTCCTACCACCTGGCGCGTACGCTGGCGCCGCGGGTGATCCTGCATGGCGTGTTCATGGAGATTTATTCCATCGGCGTGCTGATCACCGGCGAAGCGGGATCCGGCAAGAGCGAACTGGCGCTGGAACTGCTCAGCCGTGGCCATCGCCTGGTGGCCGACGATGCCCCCGAATTCACCCAGATCGCGCCCGATGTACTCGATGGCACCTGCCCGGAGCTGCTGCAGGACCTGCTGGAAGTGCGCGGCCTGGGCGTGTTGAACGTGCGCGAGATGTTCGGCGACACGGCTGTAAAGAAGAACAAGTACCTTCGGCTGATCGTCCACCTGACCAAGCCGATGACCGAACCCACCCCGCATGGCTACGAGCGCCTGACCGGCGATTCGGGCACCCGCCATGTGCTGGACCTGGACGTACCGCTGATCACCCTGCCGGTGATGCCCGGCCGCAACCTGGCCGTGCTGACCGAGGCGGCCACCCGCCTGCACATCCTGCGCACCAAGGGCATCGACCCGGCAGCCATGTTCATCGCCCGCCACAGCAACCTGCTGGAACGGCGAACACCCTGATTTCCCTGCCCTTCGAAGAGCCTGTCCATGAGCACCGCCACCCCCTCCGCCCCGACCCTGATCATCGTCAGCGGCCTGTCCGGCTCGGGTAAATCCGTCGCCCTGAAGACCTTCGAGGACCAGGATTACTACTGCTCGGACAACCTGCCGATCAATCTGCTGCCCGACTTCGTGCGCAGCCTGCTGGCCAACCACGACGGCAGCGCACCACGGCGTCTGGCCGTAGGCATCGACGTTCGCGGCCAGGCCGACCTGAGCCAGCTGGGCGACTGGCGGCAGCTGGCGGCCGACGCCGGCGTGGACGTGAAGGTGCTGTTCTTCGAAGCCAGCGACGAGACGCTGCTCAAGCGCTACGCCGACACCCGCCGCCGCCATCCGCTGAGCCAGCTGGGCCTGTCGCTGCCCGAAGCCATCGCCCGCGAACGTGAGTTGACCGCACCGCTGCGCCGCGAGGCCGATGCGGTGATCGACACCAGCAGCCTCAACGTGCATCAGCTGCGGCGGCGGATCATCACCGAGTTCACGATGGACCATGCCACCGGCCTGTCGCTGCTGTTCGAATCGTTCGCCTACAAGCGCGGCGTGCCGGCCGAGGCGGACTTCGTGTTCGATGCGCGGGTGCTGCCCAATCCGCACTGGGACCCGGACCTGCGCGCGCTCAGCGGTCGCGAACCGGGTGTACGCGACTACCTGGAAGCGCAGCCGGACGTGCAGCGCTACCTGGCCCAGCTGATGGACTTCCTCGATACCTGGCTGCCGAAGCTGGGTGATGGCACCCGCAGCTATGTGACAGTGGCGTTCGGCTGCACCGGCGGCAAGCACCGGTCGGTGTTCCTGGCCGAGCGCCTGGCCCGGCATGCCCGCGAGATGGGCTGGGAAGACGTGGCGACGTACCACCGCGAACAGGATTGAGGGGGGTCGGCCGGGCTGCGCCCGGCACCCGCCGGTAGTGCCGGCCGCTGGCCGGCAACAGCAACAGCAACAGCAGAAGCGGCATTCCGTGGGATGGCGGGGCGGTGTGGGTCTGCAGGACACGCCGTGAACCCCGCTCCGCGGTCCGGCCCAGCCGCTGGCGGCTGGGCGTTCGGGCGCTTGCGAAGCAGTGCTTCGCAAGCAAAGCGCCCTCACCCCTGGGGGCTCGATGGCGCCATCCATGGCGCCAACGGTCCTGCCTGCCCCACCGCCCCGCCTCTGACAGATTTCTGCTGCTGTTGGTGGGTGTCGACCCTGGTCGACACGATGGATCCACGCCATGCGTGGATGAATCGCTGTCAGGCATCGAAAAACGGATGGGGTCGGATCTCTTTCTCAACGGAAAAGGCCTCCCCTGGGAGCAACGCTGAATACGGGACACAGTGCCCCTCTCCTGCTGCTATCGCCAATTCACCTTGACCTGTTAACGTGCAGTAATGACCTGTGGCATTCTCCTCGTAACACATCCCGGGGTCGGGACCGCCCTGCTTGACGTGGCGACCCGGCTCCTGCGGCAGTTGCCGCTGAAAACCGAAGCTTTCGAAGTACCGTTCGACGCAGACCTGGACGCCCTGCTCCCGCTCGCCTCGGCCGCCCTGCGGCGGGTTGACGGGGGTGATGGTGTGCTGATCCTGACCGACCTGTACGGCGCCAGCCCTGCCAACCTTGCCGGGCAGCTGGCCCGGCTGGGGACCCCGGTTCGCCGGGTGTCGGCGCTGAGCCTGCCGATGTTGCTGCGGGTGATGAATTATCCGGAACAGGGACTGGATCAACTGCCCGCCACAGCCGCGGCGGGTACCCGTAATGGAGCGATAGTCGACGATGCTTGAACGAGAACTCACCGTGAGCAACCGCCTGGGCCTGCATGCCCGGGCCACCGCCAAGCTGGTGCAGACCCTGGCGCCGTTCCGCTGCAACGTGACCATGGCCGCCAAAGGCCGTGAGATCAACGCCAAGAGCATCATGGGCGTGATGCTGCTGGCCGCCGGCCAGGGCACCCCGGTCACCGTGCGGATCAACGGCGAGGACGAAGCCGCCGCGATGGAGGCGGTGGTCGGCCTGTTCGAACGCCGTTTCGACGAGGACAGCTGAGCGTGCCACGCGCACGCGCCGGCCAACCCCCTTCCGGCCAGCGGCCGGTACTGCTGCTGGCCGGGCATGGTGCCGCCCGCGGCACGGCAATGGGCCGCGCCCGCGTGCGCCTGCCGCATGCACTGGAAGTGGCCGAGCAGCGCGTTGCCGCCCACCAGGTCGAGGCCGAGCTGGCGTGCCTGCATCGCGCGGTGGACGCCGCGCGGTCGGAGATGCACGAGCTGCGCCAGCGCCTGCATGGAGCGCTGAACCAGGAAGTGGGTGAGTTCCTCGACCTGCATGCGCTGCTGCTGGACGATCCCGAGCTGCTGTATGGGCTGGACGAACTGATCCGCAGCGGACCGTACAGCGCCGGCTATGCGTTGCGCCTGCAGCGCGACCGCCTGGCCAAGGTCTTCGACGGCATGGACGATGCTTACCTGAAGAGCCGCATGGACGACCTCGACCATGTGATCGGCCGCATCCATGCCTTCCTGCAGCCCGAACGCCCGCCAGCGGTGAAAGGCCTGGCCGGCGAGATCCTGGTCTGCGACAACATCGCGCCCTCCGAACTGGCACAGCTGCAGGCGCAAGGCGTGGTCGGCATCGTCACCGCCGCCGGCAGCGCGCTCTCGCACAGCGCGATCCTTGCGCGCAGCCTGCACCTGCCCTTGATCGTCAACGTGCCGCAGCTGCTCAGCCGCATCGCCGATGGCGACGTGCTGATCATCGACGGCGCCGACGGCAGCATCACCGCCAATCCACAGGCCGACAATCTGCGCGACTACCGCGCGCGACTGAAGGAACACGCGCGCGAACAGCGCGAGCTCGGCCGCCTGCGCAGCAAGCCCAGCCGCACCCGCGACCAGGTCGACATTGCCCTGCTGGCCAATGCCGAGTCGCTGGAGGACGTGACCCAGGCGCATGCGCTGGGCGCCCACGGCCTTGGCCTGTACCGCACCGAATTCCTGTTCCTGCAGCGCAACGAGCTGCCGGATGAAGAAGAACAGTTCCAGACCTACCGCGATGCGGCACTGGGCATGAGCGGGCGACCGGTGACCATCCGCACCCTCGATCTGGGCGCGGACAAGGCCGACCGCACCGGCCTGACCCTGAGCAACGAAGAAAACCCGGCGCTCGGCCTTCGCGGCGTACGCCTGTCGCTGGCACGGCCGAAGGTAGCCGACACCCAGCTGCGCGCGATCCTGCGCGCCTCGGCCTACGGCAAGCTGCGGGTGCTGGTGCCGATGGTCAGCACCCGGGAGGAACTGCTGGCAGTGCGCCGCCGCATGCTCAAGCTGACCGAACAGCTGCGCGGCGAAGGCCACATGGTGTCCGACCACGTGCCACTGGGCGCGATGATCGAAGTCCCTGCTGCGGCGCTGGCGCTTGAAAGCTTCATCGACCTGGTCGATTTCCTGTCGATCGGCACCAACGACCTGGTGCAGTACCTGCTGGCGGCCGACCGCAACAATGAAGCACTGGGCGAGCTGTATTCGCCGTTGCACCCGGCGGTGCTGCGGCTGCTGCAGATGGTGATCGAGACCGGCGCGCGCCACCGCATCCCGGTGGCGGTCTGTGGCGAGATGGCCGGCGATGCGCGGATGACCCCACTGCTGCTGGCACTGGGCCTGACCGAGTTCAGCCTGCACCCGGGCACGCTGCTGGAAGTACGCCGCGCGGTCCGCGAGGCCGACCTGGCCATGCTGCGCGCGCGCGCACCGAAGCTGCTGGCCGCGCGCGACCGCCGCGCGATCGAACGCTGGCTGGCACTGGTGGCGGATACGCCCTGAGCGCCAAGGGTGGTGCCGGCCGCTGGCCGGCAGCCTCCCCATCGAAGACCAAGAGGTTGCCGGCCAGCGGCCGGCACTACCGCCACCCGGCGGCTATGCGTTGAAACATCGCCTTGCGATAATGACGCGCTGAACACCCCTGTTGCCGCATCCTTGCCGGGATCGCGGCTTTTCTTATCCCCGCGGGAGCTGCGATGGCTGAAGCTGTACGCCACGACAAGACTGCGCGCCAACTGCGGATGCTGTCCGATGCACTGGACAGCGGCCGACTGGGCCCGGTGCGTCGCCTGGTCAACACCCTGGCCCCGGCCGAGATCGGCAACCTGCTCGAATCGTTGCCGCCGGGCAAGCGCGAGGTGGTGTGGGGACTGGTTGATCCGGAAGACGACGGCGAGGTGCTGGTCCACGTCGGCGACGACGTGCGCGAAAGCCTGCTCGCGGACATGGACCCGGACGAGATCATCGCCGCGGTCGAAGACCTGGACATCGACGATCTGGCCGACCTGGTCGAAGACCTGCCGGACACGGTCATCGACGAAGTCCTCAAGTCGATGGACCGCGAGAACCGCGAGCGCCTGGAACAGGTCCTGTCCTATCCCGAGGACAGCGCCGGTCGCCTGATGAATCCGGACGTGGTGACCGTGCGCGCCGACGTCAATGTCGACGTCGTGCTGCGCTACCTGCGCCTGCGCGGTGAACTGCCCGACCACACCGACCACCTGTTCGTGGTCAGCCGCCGCCATCAGTACCTCGGCCGCGTGTCGCTGGCGGCACTGGTGACCCACGAGGACACCACCCCGATCAATCGCCTGATCGACGACGAGCAGCCAGCCATCGACGTCGGCGAGAGCGACCAGGAAGTCGCCCGCCAGTTCTCCGACCATGACTGGATCTCCGCGCCAGTGGTGGATGACAACAACATCCTGATCGGTCGCATCACCATCGATGACGTGGTCGACATCATCCGCGGCCAGGCCGAGCACCAGGCGCTGGGCGCCGCCGGTCTGGACGAGGACGAAGATCTGTTCAGCCCGGTCTGGCGCGCGATGCGCCGCCGCCTGATGTGGCTGTCGGTGAACCTGTGCACGGCCTTCCTGGCCTCCAGCGTGGTCGGCCACTTCGAAGGCACCATCGACAAACTGGTGGCGCTGGCGGTGCTGATGCCGATCGTCGCCGGCCTCGGCGGCAACGCCGGTACCCAGGTGCTGGCACTGATGGTGCGCGGCCTGGCGCTGGGCCAGGTGGGCGCCTCCAACGCCCGCACCCTGCTGTGGAAGGAAGTACGGGTCGCGCTGTTGAACGGCGTGATGCTGGGTTCGGTGCTGGGCCTGATCGTGCTCGCCTGGTTCCACTCGCCCGGGTTGTCGGCAGTGATCGCCATCGCGTTGACCTGCAACCTGTTGTTTGCTGCGTTGGCCGGCGTGCTGGTGCCGTTGACGCTGAAACGCTTCGGCTTCGACCCGGCGCTGGCCAGCGGCATCTTCCTGACCGCCGTGACCGATTCGATGGGCTTCTTCACCTTCCTCGGCCTGGCCACCCTGGTGCTGCTGCACTGACCGTCTCGAGGGTCGGATCCCCGCTGCGCGGCGCTCTGACCCGATCCCAACTGGATCCCCCCATGGCAACGACAATCGAAAACTACTTCCAGCCCGGCTGGCGCGACCAGCAGCACACCTGCCCGGCCTGTGAATGGAAGGGCAGCTCGCGTGCCATGGAAATGGAACTTGACGAGGACGCCACCGAGTACGCCTGCCCGGTCTGCGAGAACCCACTGCTGGTGGTCCTGCACCCGGACATTGCGCAGGTGCAGGCCGCCGCCGCCGAAGGCAATGCCGAGGCACAGGAGCAGTTGGAGATCATCGCCAGCTTCCCGCGCCCGCAGTGACGCGGCGCACGATGCCGTGCCGACGTCGGCGGACTACGATGCAGGCGATCTCGCCGCTTCGGAAAATCCCATGGTCCGTTTGCTGTCGCGCTGGCTGCCACTGCTGGCCCTTCTGATGATGAGCGGTTGCACTTCGCTGCCGGACAGCGCGCGTGGCCGCTTCGAAGCACGCGCGGTGAAGGTGGACGGGCAAACGGCTTACTACCAGGTGTTCATTCCGGCTAGCGTGCAGGCCGCCGCTCCCACCCACCTTCCGGTCGTCCTGTTCCTGCACGGCTCGGGCGAGCGCGGCGCCGATGGCGTCAAGCAGACCCACGCCGGACTGGGGCCTTACCTGCGTGCGCATCCCGATTTCCCCGCCCTGGTGGTGTTCCCACAGGTGCCGGGCCACGAGGAATGGAGCGGCCGCAACAACCGTGCGGCAGTGGCCGCGCTGGACGCGACGATCGCCGAATTCGGCGCCGACCCGGCGCGGCAATACCTGACCGGCATGTCGATGGGCGGCTATGGCAGCTGGAACATCGCATTGGATGACCCACGCCGCTTTGCCGCGATCGTCCCCGTGTGCGGCGCGGTGCTCGCCCCGCGTGCGGTACGCCCGACCCTGTTCGTCGAGCAGGTCGCGCACGAAGCGGACCCGTACGCGGTGATTGCCCAGCGCCTGCAGCACACGCCGATCTGGATCTTCCACGGCGCACTGGATGACGTGGTGCCGCCGGACGACGACCGCAGACTGCATGCCGCATTCCAGCGCGCCGCCGCACGCGACGTGCGCTACACCGAATACCCGGAAGGCAACCACAATGCCTGGGACGCCACCTACGCCGACCCGGCAATGTGGGAATGGCTGTTCGCGCAGAAGCGCTGAACCGCAGCTTCTGCTGGGAAACACCTGTTGGTGGATGCCTACCGTTGGTCGGCTTGGGTATTGGTGGGTGCCGACCGTTGGTCGGCTTGGGTATGGGTGGGTGCCGACCGTTGGTCGGCACTACCTCTCCGCTTCGGGGTAATCCATTGCCTGGTACCTCTCATCGATCTCCCATCGGCACCAGGCATACGGATACTCTCCCACGCAGCTCGCCAAGTTCGCCCTGACCGGGTTGGCGACGATGTACATCGCATGGCGAAACAGTGATTCTTCAGAACGAATGGCGTGATCGTGATAGCTCGATTGCCAGAATGGTCCTGTCCTACCCAGCATGCGGTTGATCCGCAATGTACTGCTCGATTTGAAGCGTTGCATGATGTAGTCCAGCGAGAACGCACGGATCTCCACAAGCCAATGGATGTGGTCCGGCATGACCACATAGGCAAGTGAGTGCGTCAGGCCCTCAGCATCAATGCGACGGAACACATCCATCACCTCCTGTGCCGCAGTGGCATCATCGAAGTAGCGTCGACGCTCCTGGATGACGGTGGTCAGGATGTAGGATTGTCCGATCCGGGAATGGCGGCCAAGGCGTAGGCGTGCGCGGCTCATGGGCCCAAGCGTGCGCCTGCCGCTACTCCGGTTCTATCGGGCAATCACGTCAGTACAGGTAGGCCCGGAACCATTCCATGGCTAGGCCCGCACTTCACCGCACTGACGGTTCAGTGCCGACCAACGGTCGGCACCCACCGGATCGGATAAGGACAGATCAACCGTGCCGACCAACGGTCGGCACCCACCGGATCGGATAAGGTCAGATCAACCATGCCGACCAACGGTCGGCACACACCGGATCGGATAAGGACAGATCAACCATGCCGACCAACGGTCGGCACCCACCGGATCGGATAAGGACAGATCAACCGTGCCGACCAACGGTCGGCACCCACCAGGGCAGGTCAGCCCAGCAGGGTTTCCAGCACGGCCATGCGCACCGCGACGCCGTTGGCGACCTGGCGCAGCACCCACGACTGCGAGCCGTCGGCCACCTCGTCGGTCACTTCCACGCCGCGGTTGATCGGGCCCGGGTGCAGCACCGCGGCATCCTTGCCCGCGCGCGCCAGGCGTTCGTTGGTCAGGCCGTACTGCGCGTGGTACTGCTCCAGCGACGGCACCAGGCCTTCTTCCATGCGCTCGCGCTGCAGGCGCAGCATCATCAGCGCATCGACGCCTTCCAGCATCGCGTCGAAATCATCGCCGACCACGCAGCCCTTCAGGGTCTCGTCGTCCGGCAGCAGCGACTGCGGGCCACACACGCGGATCTCGCCCACGCCCAGCGTGCGCAGCGCATGCAGGTCGGTACGGGCCACGCGCGAGTGCTTCACGTCGCCGACGATCACGACTTTCAGCTTCGAGAAATCCGGGCCCTTGGCCTGGCGCAGGGTCAGCATGTCCAGCAGGCCCTGGGTCGGGTGCGAACTGCGGCCGTCACCGGCATTGATCAGCGCGGTGCCCTCGCCTGCCGCATCGGCCAGTGCGGCCACGGCGCCGTCATCGGGGTGGCGCACCACGAAGCCGCGCACGCCCATCGCTTCCAGGTTGCGCAGCGTGTCGCAGGCGGTCTCACCCTTGCGGGTAGAGGAGGTCGAGGCGTCGAAATTCAGCACGTCCGCCCCCAGCCGCTGCGCGGCCAGCTGGAACGAACTGCGGGTGCGCGTGGACGGTTCGAAGAACAGCGTGCACACCGCCGAACCGGCCAGCACGTGGCGCTTGTTGCCGACGCGGCCGACTGCGGCATCGCGGATCTGCCCTGCGCGGTCGAGCAGCTGCAGCAGCGTTTCGCGCGGCAGGCCCTCCAGGGTCAGCAGGTGGCGCAGGCGTCCGGAGGCATCGATTTGCTGGGCGGTCATGGCGGTGTCGGGCAGTCAGGGAATGGGGGTGGCGTCGTCGGGGGACGACAGCCAGCGGTCGATGATCACCGCTGCGGCGACGGCATCGAGGGCAGCCGCATCACGGCGGCGCTTGCGCCCTTCGGCGCGCTCGACGGCGAAGCGGCGTGCGGCCTCGACTGAGCTGGAACGCTCGTCGATCATCACCACCGGCAGCTTGAAGCGCTCCCGCAGCTGGCGGGCGAAGCCCTGCGCGCGCTTGCGGTTGGGCTGGTCCTGGCCGTCCAGGGTCAGCGGGTCGCCGACCACCAGGCCGTCGGGCTTCCATTCCTTGAGCAGGCGTTCGATCGCGGTCCAGTCCGGGCCGTTGCCGTGCACATCGACCACGGCCACCGCGCGCGCATGCGCGGCGAAGGCACTGCCGATGGCCACGCCGATCCGTCGCGAGCCGACATCGAAACCCAGAACGGTGCCATCACGGCGGATCGCCGGGGCAGCAGAATCCGGCGCGGGCGTGATGGGCTCAGACATGGCCGCTGTAGTCGGTCAGCCGGAACAGGTCCACGCCGATGCGCGAGGCCGCACCCTGCCAGCGCTGCTCCAGCGGCAGCTGGAACACCAGCTCGGCATCGGCCGGCACGGTCAGCCAGCTGTTCTCGGACAGCTCGCTTTCCAGCTGCCCGGCGCCCCAACCGGCACAGCCGAGGGTGACCACGGCATTGGCCGGGCCCTCGCCGCGCGCCATCGCTTCGAGGATGTCGCGCGAGGTGGTCAGGTACAGGCCGTCGCCCACGGTCAGGCTGGAATCCCACGCCCGCGCGTCGTCATGGATGACGAAGCCGCGCTCGGGATGCACCGGGCCGCCGTTGAGCACCATGCGCGCCTGCAGGTCGCCATCACCGGTGGTGATGTCCATCTGTGCAAGCACTTCACCCAGCGTGTACTCGGAAGGCTGGTTGACCAGCACGCCCATCGCCCCGTTCTCGTCGTGCTGGCAGATCAGCGCGACGCTGCGGGCGAAGGTCGCGTCGAGCAGCGACGGCAGCGCGACGAGCAGGTGATCGGCAAGGGAGGTCGGCGTTACAGGCATGGTCCTATTCTACCTGCTGGGGGCGGGATGGTCGCGCGATGGCGTCGAACAGCGATGGGCTAGGATGGTGCTTTGCCATGGAAGGTCATCGATGCAGTCTTCAACGCCCCTGACCCTGCCGGCACGCAGCGCCATCGTCCTGCTTGCCCTGCTGCAGGGCCTGATGCTGTATGCCGCGCAGGAACTGTCCGACGCGTGGCCGTTCCGCGATATCGGCTGGCGCTACTGCTGGTACGCCTGGGTGCTGGCCATTCCCAGCGCGGTGGCGCTGAGCCTGGTGGAGCTGGGCCAGCGCCGCCTGTGGCTGCAGGCCGTGCTCGGCTCGACGGTGGTGCTGGCGCTGGCCGCCTGGATCGGCTGGAACCTCAATGGCGAGACCGCACTGGAATCGGGCGCGTTGCAGCTTCCGTTGACCCTGGGCATTGCCGTTGCGGTGTTCGTGGTCCTGCCCTGGTGGCAGTTCCAGCTGCAGCACGGGCACTGGCGTGCCAGTTATCCCGAGCTGTTCGAGCGCACCTGGCAGAATGGTCTGACCCTGGCCCTGGCGGCACTGTTCACCGGGCTGACCTGGCTGCTGTTGTGGCTGTGGTCGGCGCTGTTCCAGCTGCTCGACGTGACCGTCTTCCGCGACCTGTTCCGGCAGGACGCGTTCATCGCACTGGCCACCGGCAGCCTGGCCGGGTTCGGCGTACTGATCGGGCGCACCCAGCACCGCGCCATCCAGATCACCCGTCAGGTGCTGTTCGCGATCTGCCGTGGGCTGTTGCCGCTGCTCTCGTTCATCGCCGTATTGTTCGTGCTGAGCCTGCCGCTTACCGGGCTGGAACCGTTGTGGAAGACCCGCTCGGCCGCCGGCCTGCTGCTGGTGCTGTCGCTGCTGCTGGTGACGTTCACCAACGCGGTCTACCAGCAGGGGGAAGACAGCGCCCCCTACCCGCTGCTGCTGCGCCGGCTGGTTGAAGCCAGCCTGCTGGCGCTGCCGGCCTACGCCGCACTGGCCCTGTACGCACTGGGGCTGCGCGTGGTGCAGTACGGCTGGACCGTGGACCGGTTCTGGGCGGTACTCGTCGCAGTGGCCGTGGCCGGCTATGCCGCGGGCTACGCGCTGGCGGTGCTGCGCCGGCAGGGGCGCTGGTTGCAGATGCTGGAGCCGGTCAACCGCTGGATGTGCTGGGCGGTGCTGGCACTGGCGTTGCTGGGCAACTCGCCGCTGCTGGACCCGGTACGGCTGACCCTGTCCAGCCAGCTGGCGCGCCTGCGTGCGGACCCGCCTGCAATCACCAGCAGTGACGTCAACGTGCTGCGCTTCGATCTTGGCCACCGCGGCGTGAAGGCGCTGCGCGAGCTGCAGCGTGACCCAGCCATCACCGCCGATGCCAACGCGCCACAGGTGATCGCTGCCGCGCTGGCACGTACCTCGCGCTGGGATGACGGCCACCGCCTCGACAAGGGGCCGCAGGACGTCGTCGCCCTGCAGCGCGCGTTGAAGCTGGCCAAGGGATCCAGCTCGCCACCGGACGATTGGTGGCAGGCACTGGCCACGCGCGCGATCGATGGCGAATCCTGCGCCCAGAGCGAGCGCGACTGCCTGATCGTTCATCGCGACCTGGACGGCGATGGCACTGGCGAAGTGCTGCTGTGCGAGCTGTACACCCACCGTGGGCCGGACTGCGTGCTGTACGCACGTGGCAGGGATGCCCACTGGCGCCGGGCCGGTTCGCTGTTCGGCACCGCCAGCGGCCAGGCCGAGGCGATCAACCAGGCGCTGCGTGATGGCAAACTCACGCTCGAACCGCCACGCTGGCCGATGCTGTCCATCGATGGGCGCCCCGCAGTGGCCATCGATCCCGAACCCGAATCCACCGAGTCTTCCCCATGAGCGGCTACTGCCTCATCGCCCCGGGCCATCCGGTGCATGACTACTACCACGCCAACGAGTACGGCTTCCCGCAGCGTGACGAGCGCGAACTGTTCGAGCGGCTGGTGCTGGAAATCAATCAGGCCGGCCTGAGCTGGGAAACGATCCTGAAGAAGCGCGAGGGCTTCCGCACGGCCTATGACGGCTTCGATGTGGACCGCGTGGCTGCATACGCCGAGCAGGACATCGAGCGCCTGCTGTCGGACGCGGGCATCATCCGCAACCGGCTGAAGGTGCTGGCGGCCATCCACAACGCGCAGGTGATCCAGCAGCTGCGGGCCAGCCATGGCAGCTTCGCGGCGTGGCTGGACGCGCACCACCCGCGCAGCAAGGCCAACTGGGTGAAGCTGTTCAAGAAGACCTTCCGCTTCACCGGCGGCGAGATCACCGGCGAGTTCCTGATGAGCCTGGGCTACCTCCCCGGTGCGCATGCCGAGGACTGCCCGGTGCATGCGCGGCTGCTGACGCTGTCGCCGCCGTGGCTGAAGGCCGCCGCCCGCTGATGGATATCCGCCGGGCATGGCCCGGCGTTACTACGCGTGGGTTCCGGTAGTGCCGGCCGCTGGCCGGGAACCCCGTTGAACGGTCACACGCCCATGTAGCGGCCGGGGCGGTGGTTGAACATCAGCACCAGGCTGAGCACCACCGCGCCGATGGCCGAGTACAGCACCTTCGACGGCGACAACACGAAGAACGCGGCCACCATCAGGCAGGCGTCGTAGGACATCTGCACCTTGCCCGCGCTCCAGCCACGGGTGCGCTGCAGGTACACCGCCAGGATGCCGATGCCGCCGAGACTGGCACGATGGCGGATGAAGAACAGGATGCCCAGGCCGGACAACGCACCGCCGACGATCGCCGAATACAGCGGGTTGATGTGCGAGAAGTCGATCCAGCGCGGCAGCAGGTCGGTCAACACGCCACAGGCGGTGACCGCAGCGAAGGTCTTCAGGGTGAATTCCCAACCCATGCGCCGCAGCGCCACCCAGTAGAACGGCAGGTTGACCAGCACGAACACCAGGCCGAAGTTCCAGCCCATCGCGTAGTGCAGCAGGAACGCCATGCCCGCCATGCCGCCGATCATCAGCCCGCCCTTGGCGAAGATGGCCAGGCCCAGCGAGGCCACCATCGTGGCCAGCACCATGCCCTGCACGTCCTCGGCGATCGAGTGGCGCAGCGCTTTTTCGTCGGCGGTGGTGCCGGCGCTGTCGGGCGGCGGGGTCAGCGGACCGGCGGTGACCAGGTGGCCGTCAGCGTCGTCGCACGGCGCGGGGCCATGGGAGGGAAGGGACATGCGGGTGGGGAACAGCAGGTGGGGATCGGTATTAGACACGATCTGCATGACAGTTGCAGATGAAATCGTTCAGCTGAATGCGCCCCGCCCGATCTCCGGCCCGCCGCTGCTCAGCCCTTGCCGGCCAGATGGTGCGCCACCAGCGCATTGGCATGGCCATGGCCCAGCCCATGCTCACTTTTCAGGAAGCTGACCAGTTCCATGTGTTTCAGGCCCTTCTTCCCGGCCAGCAGCCCGAACCAGTGCGCCACCGGCTGCCCGTAGGTCTTCTCGATGGAGGGGAAATACGAGGCCGGGCCTTTCGGCTTGGTGTCAGTGCTCATGTGCAGCTCCCGTTGAAGTCATTCATTCGACGAACCACAGTCCCTGAAATCGACACACCCTCACGTCGTGGGGCCGGATCCCGTGCCGACCAACGGTCGGCACCCACCAACAGCAGCGGGAAATTGTCGAAGGCGGGGCGGCTCAGGTTGCGGGGTGTAAGCCGCATGGGCCCGAGGCATGCCTCGGGCGGGTTGGGCAGGACGACCAACCCCGGTCTTGCCGTGTGCGCAGGACAGCACACACGAGCAAGCGCGACCGAGCTTCATGGGTGAGGGCGCTTTGCTTGCGAAGCACTGCTTCGCAAGCGCCCGAACGCACAGCCGCCAGCGGCTGGGCCGGGCCCCGGAGGGGGACTTGCGCCGTCCCCCGCAACCTGAGCCACCCCGCCTCCCACGGGAAGCCAGCTTTTGACGTTGCCGTTGACGTTGATTCGGCAGGTGCCGGGCGCAGCCCGGCCGTATCATCCCGTCATGCCCCGCGAAAACCTCAACGACCTGCAGGCCTTCGTGCACGTTGCCCGCGAGGGCAGCTTCACCAAGGCCGCCGCCCAGCTGGGCGTGTCCCAGTCCGCGCTCAGCCATGCCATGCGCGGCCTGGAACAGCGCCTGGGCGTGCGCCTGCTGACCCGCACCACTCGGAGCGT
This sequence comes from Stenotrophomonas sp. YJH_SMC_80, assembly GCF_059372495.1. Lineage (NCBI taxonomy): Bacteria > Pseudomonadati > Pseudomonadota > Gammaproteobacteria > Lysobacterales > Lysobacteraceae > Stenotrophomonas > Stenotrophomonas sp. YJH_SMC_80. The sequence goes on along the minus strand of NZ_JCAFVP010000005.1, from coordinate 100,326 downwards.
GTCCACCACCGAAGCCGGTGCCCGCCTGCTCGACACCCTGGGCCCGCGCCTGGCCGAGATCGAGGACGGACTGGCCGCGCTGGCCGAATACCGTGAACGCCCGGCCGGCACCATCCGCATCAATGCCACCGGCCATGCCGCCGAGTACATCGCGTGGCCACGGCTGGCGCCGCTGCTGCAGCAGTATCCGGACCTCAAGGTGGAACTGACCGCCGACTACGGGCTGGCCGACATCGTGGCTGAGCGCTACGACATCGGCATCCGCCTCGGCGAACGCCTGGCGCGCGACATGGTCGCCGTGCCGATCAGCCCGCCGCTGCGCATGCGCGTGGTCGGTGCACCCAGCTACTTCCGCCAGCACGTGGTCCCACGCCATCCGGACGAGCTGGCAGGCCACAACTGCGTGACCCTGCGCCTGCCCACGCATGGCGGGCTGATGCCGTGGGATTTCGGCCAGGACGGCAACGAACTGAGCGTGCGCGTGAGCGGCCAGTGGACCTTCAACACCATGGGCATGACCCGCGCCGCTGCGCTGGCCGGCAGCGGACTGGCCTGGCTGCCGGAAGACCAGGTGCAGCCGATGCTGGACGATGGCCGCCTGCAGTCGGTACTGGACGACTGGTGCCCGCACTTCGATGGCTACTACGCGTACTACCCGTCGCGCCGCCACGTCACGGTGGCGATGCGCACGGTGCTGGATGCGCTGCGCGGGCCGATGGCTGGATGAGGTGTGCGGACCGACGGTCCGCACCCACCTCGGTCCGCACCCGGTGATCAGCCCTTGGCTTGCGCCGCACGCTGGGCGTTGTAGCGCTCACCGACGATCGATACTTCATCCAGCGCCTGCGCGATGCGCTGCAGTTCCTCCGGCGCCAGCTGCAGGTCAGCCGCGCCCAGGTTCTCTTCCAGGCGGTGGATCTTGGTGGTGCCCGGAATCGGCACGATCCACGACGCCTGCGCCAGCAGCCAGGCCAGCGCCACCTGCGCCGGGGTCGCGCCGCGTGCTGCAGCAATCGTACTGATGCGATCCACCAGCGCCTGGTTGGCGCGGCGGGCGTCCACTTCGAAGCGCGGCACGCTGTTGCGGAAATCGTTGGCGTCGAAGGTGGTGTCGGCGTTGATCGCGCCGGTCAGGAAGCCACGGCCGAGCGGACTGAACGGCACGAAGCCGATGCCCAGTTCCTGCAGGGCCGGCAGCAGTTCGCGCTCCGGTTCACGCCACCACAGCGAATACTCGCTCTGCACGGCAGCCACCGGCTGCACCGCGTGCGCACGGCGCACGGTGGCGGCGCTGGCCTCGGACAGGCCGAAGTGGCCGACCTTGCCCTCGGCGATCAGGTCGCGCACGGTGCCAGCCACGTCCTCGATCGGCACGTTCGGGTCGACACGGTGCTGGTAGAACAGGTCGATATGGTCGGTGCGCAGGCGCTTGAGACTGGCTTCGGCCACGGCGCGGATGTTCTCGGGGCGGCTGTCCAGGCCGGTATCGGTGCGCGCATCCCTGAAGCCGAACTTGGTGGCGATCACCAGCTTGTCGCGGTAAGGCGCCAGGGCCTCGCCGAGCAGGTCTTCATTGGTGTACGGGCCGTACACTTCGGCGGTGTCGAAGAAGGTCACGCCGCGTTCAACGGCAGCGTGCAGCAGGGCGATGCCCTGGCTGCGCTCGACCGGCTGGCCATAGGCATGGGTCAGGCCCATGCAACCCAGGCCCAAGGCGGAAACCTTCAGGCCGCTGCGGCCGAGTTCACGTGTCTGCATCGTCGTGCTCCAGAGGGGGGAACGCTGACGATACGCCTGCAGGGGCTGCCGATTGAATGGGCAGCGTTGCAGTTGGTCATGACTGGAATTCATCAATCGCCAACGCGCCCGGTAGAGTCGACTGTTAGTCGACTGCTCTTTCACCGGCCGGGAAAATCCCGCGCTGCGCGCGAGAGTCGACTGACAGTCGACTCTACAGATCTGCAGGTCAGCGGATCTCGGAGATCTCCACGCCATCCAGGCCCTGTGACAGCGTGCGTGCGTCGCCGCCCTGGCTGAGCTTGATGCGCAGGCGCACTTCGTTCTGCGAATCGGCGTAACGCAGCGCGTCCTCGTAGCTGATCTCGCCGGCCTGGTACAGCTCGAACAGGCTCTGGTCGAAGGTCTTCATGCCCAGCTGGACCGAGTCCTTCATCACTTCCTTCAGCTTGTGGATCTCGCCGTCGCGGATGTAGTCCTGCACCAGCGGCGTGCCCAGCAGGATCTCCATCGCCACCTTGCGCGAGCGGCCATCGGGCGACGGCACCAGCTGCTGCGCGACCACGCCCTTGAGATTCAGCGACAGGTCCATCAGCAGCTGGTTGCGGCGGTCTTCCGGGAAGAAATTGACGATGCGGTCCATCGCCTGGTTGGCGTTGTTGGCATGCAGGGTGCACAGCACCAGGTGGCCGGTTTCGGCGAACGCGATGGCGTGGTCCATGCCTTCGCGGGTACGCACCTCACCGATCATGATCACGTCCGGCGCCTGGCGCAGGGTGTTCTTCAGCGCGGCTTCCCAGCTGTCGGTATCGATGCCGACTTCGCGCTGGGTGATGATGCAGCCCTCGTGCTTGTGCACGAACTCGATCGGATCTTCGATGGTGATGATGTGGCCGGTCGAGTTCTGGTTGCGGTAACCGATCATCGCTGCCAGCGAGGTCGATTTACCGGTACCGGTGGCACCGACGAACAGGATGATGCCGCGCTTGGTCATCGCCAGGGTCTTGATAATCGGCGGCAAGCTCAGTTCTTCCACCGTCGGGATGCGCGTCTCGATGCGACGCAGCACCATGCCGACCTGGTTGCGCTGGTAGAAGCAGCTGACGCGGAAGCGGCCGACACCGGACAGGCCGATGGCGAAGTTGCATTCGTGGGTCTTCTCGAATTCCTCGCGCTGCGCCGGGGTCATCACGTTGAGGACCAGGTCGCGGCTCTGCTGCGGCGTGAGCGGGGTCTGCGTGATCGGCGAGATCTTGCCGTTGACCTTCATTGCCGGCGGCATACCCGCAGTGATGAACAGGTCCGAGGCGCGCTGGTGCGCCATCAGCTTGAGGAACGAAGTGAAATCGATGGTGGTCGCGGTGGTGTTCACGGCAGGCTCCCGGAAAGCGGTTTACCAGGTAACGGTCGGTGGAGGAAACAACACGGGAACAGCAGCGCACTGGCGCACGCTGCCCCGTTACTGCCCCGCCTTACTCGAACAGGCGCTTGTCCTTGGCGTACTCACGGGCCTGGTTTCGGGTGATCAGGCTGCGCTTGACCAGGTCCTGCAGGTGCTGGTCCAGGGTCATCATGCCGTACTGCTGGCCAGTCTGGATGGCCGAGTACATCTGCGCCACCTTGTCCTCGCGGATCAGGTTGCGGATGGCCGGGGTGCCGACCATGATTTCCCACGCTGCGGTACGACCGCCGCCAACCTTCTTCAGCAGCGCCTGCGAAATGACCGCACGCAACGACTCGGACAACATCGAGCGCACCATCGGCTTTTCGCCGGCCGGGAACACGTCGATGATGCGGTCGATGGTCTTGGCCGCCGAACTGGTATGCAGGGTGCCGAACACCAGGTGGCCGGTTTCCGCTGCGGTCAGTGCCAGGCGGATGGTTTCCAGGTCACGAAGTTCGCCCACCAGAATGATGTCCGGGTCCTCACGCAGCGCCGAGCGCAGTGCTTCATTGAAGCCATGCGTGTCGCGGTGCACTTCGCGCTGGTTGATCAGGCACTTCTGCGAGGTATGCACGAATTCGATCGGATCCTCGACGGTGAGGATGTGGCCGTACTCGTTCTTGTTGATGTAGTCGATCATCGCCGCCAGCGTGGTCGACTTGCCCGAACCGGTCGGGCCGGTTACCAGGATCAGGCCCTGCGGCTGCTGGATCACTTCGCGGAACAGCGGCGGGCAGGCCAGGTCCTCGAGGGTGAGCACCTCGGACGGAATGGTACGGAACACCGCACCGGCACCGCGGTTCTGGTTGAACGCGTTCACTCGGAAGCGCGCCAGCGATGGAATCTCGAAGGAGAAGTCCACTTCGAGGAATTCCTCGTAATCGCGGCGCTGCTTGTCGGACATGATGTCGTACACCAGCGCATGGACCTGCTTGTGGTCCAGGGCTGGGATGTTGATCCGGCGAACGTCGCCGTCGACGCGGATCATCGGCGGCAGGCCTGCGGACAGGTGCAGGTCGGACGCTTTGTTCTTTACGGAAAACGCCAGCAGTTCGGCGATATCCATGAGCGGCTACTCCCCAATAACGGCTTCGACTGGAAGGATCTTTCCCCGGGCGGCAGTATAGCCTCCTGATTCAACGGAACGCGTTACGTGGCCACTCCCCTGCCCCAGATCCTGAGCAACCTGCATGCCGCCGCCGAGGCCGCTGGCAGGCCCGACCCACGCCTGCTGGCGGTGTCCAAGACCCAGCCGGCCGAGGCCGTGGCCGCGCTGGCCGCGCAGGGCCAGCACGCCTTCGGCGAGAACTACGTGCAGGAGGCACTGGCCAAGATGCAGGCGCTGCAGCACCTGGCGCTGGAATGGCACCTGATCGGCCACCTGCAGTCGAACAAGGCCGAGGCCGTGGCCAGCCATTTCGACTGGGTGCAGAGCGTGGACCGCCCCAAGCTGGTGACCGCGCTGGCACGCCATCGCCCGGCCGCGCGAGGCCCGCTGAACGTGCTGATCCAGGTCAACATCGACGACGAATCCAGCAAGCATGGCTGTGCACCGGAAGAAGTGGATGCACTGGCCGCAGCGATTGCCGCCGAACCCACCCTGCGCCTGCGCGGACTGATGGCGATTCCCGCGCCATGGCCCGAAGCCGAGCGCCGTCGGGATGCATTCGTGCGCATGCGCACACTTTTCCAGTTGCTGGCTGCCCAGCACGCGCAGATCGACACGCTGTCGATGGGCATGAGCAGCGACTACGCCGAAGCCATCGCCGAGGGCGCCACCCTGGTGCGCATCGGCACCGCCCTGTTCGGCGCGCGCCCGCGCCCGGCCTGATTTTTCAAGGAGACTTCCATGGCAGCTGATTCCATCACCTTCATCGGCGGCGGCAACATGGCGCGCAGCCTGATCGCCGGCCTGATCCGCCAGGGCGTGCCGGCCGCGCACATCCACGTCGCCGAACCGGTGGCCGAACTGCGCCAGGCGCTGGCCGCCGACTTCGGCGTGCAGGTGCATGACAACGCGAGCGATGCCGCCGCGCAGGGTGGCACCTGGCTCCTGGCGGTGAAGCCGCAGGTGCTGCGCGAGGTCTGCCAGTCTCTGCAGGCGCTGGCACAGGCGAGCCGACCGCTGGTGGTGTCGATTGCCGCCGGCATCACCAGTGCGCAGCTGCAGCGTTGGCTGGGGGGCGACCTGGCAGTGGTGCGCGCGATGCCGAACACCCCTGCCCTGCTCGGCGCAGGTGTGACCGGCCTGTTCGCCACACCGTCGGTGGACACGCAGCAGCACGCGCGGGCCGAGCAGGTGCTGGCCAGTGCCGGGCGCACGGTGTGGATCGACAGCGAGGGGCTGATGGATTCAGTGACTGCCGTTTCCGGCAGCGGCCCGGCCTATGTGTTCCTGCTGGCCGAAGCCATGGAAGCGGCGGGTATTGCCCAGGGCCTGCCGGCCGACGCCGCGCGCACGCTGGTGGTGCAGACCCTGCTGGGCGCCTCGCGCATGCTGGATGAGGCTGGCGAAAGCCCGGCGGAACTGCGCCGCCGCGTGACCTCGCCCAACGGCACCACCCAGGCCGCGATCGAGAGCTTCCAGGCCGGTGGCTTCGAGGCCCTGGTGGATACGGCACTGCGCGCCGCGCAGGTGCGTGGGCAGGAACTGTCTGCGGCGAATGATTGATCCCGATGTGTGCCGACCAACGGTCGGCACCTACCATCATCCACGCATGGCGTGGATCTATTGATACCTGTCGCCGCTGGAATGCACGGTGCTCTGCTGTCTGCGGTGAATGATTGATCCCGATGTGTGCCGACCAATGGTCGGCACCTACCATCATCCACGCATGGCGTGGATGCTTATTGCGCCAACGTGGTCATGACGAAATCGACGAAGCACTGCAACCGCGGGCGCGGCCTGCGGTCGGGCAGGTAGATCAGGTGCATCGGCCGCGGTTCGGGCAGGTAGTCGCGCAGCAGCGGCTTCAACCGCCCGGCTGCAATCTCCCCGGCCAGCAGTGCGGTCGGCTGCAGCACCAGCCCGGCCCCGGCCACCGCGGCTTCGCGCAGTGCAACACCATCATTGCAGGTCAGGCGCGCTTCCCAGTCCACCTGTTCACCGTTGGCCAGCTGCCAGCCGTGGCCACCGCGCCAGGCCAGATGGCTCAGGCAGTCATGCCCTTCCAGATCGGCGGGCGTACGCGGCGTGCCGCGCCGGCGCAGGTAGGACGGCGCCGCGCACAGGCTCATCGCATACGGTGGCAGCGGCCGCGCCACCACCTCCTGCGACGGCAGTGGCCCGACCCGGATCGCCACGTCGAAGCCGTCCTCGATCAGATCCACACGGCGGTTGCTCAGATCCAGTTCAACGTTCAGCTGCGGCTGCGCGCGCAGCAGGCCGGCCAGTTGTGGCGCCAGCACGCAGCTGCCCCAGGTGGTGGGTGCGCTGACCCGCAGCAGCCCGCGCGGTTGAACCTGCAGGCCGGCCACGTCGGCCTCGGCCTGCTGCACCTGCTCCAGCACCTGCCGGCACCCGGCCAGGTAGGCGCTGCCGGCTTCGGTCAGGCGCTGGCGGCGGGTGTTCCGTTGCAGCAACGCGGTGCCCAGGTGCGCCTCCAGCTGCTGGATGTACTTGCCGACCATCACCGCCGAGACCTGCAACTCTTCAGCGGCCCCTGCAAAGCTGCCGCACTCGGCTACCGCGACGAAAGCCTGCATGCAGCGAAGGGTGTCCATTGCTAATCCGGAGTTAGGAATCTGCAAAGCATACGCCGCTTACCTAACCCCACTGTGACGGCGCAGACTGCGCTTACTCCCTCACGCAAGGAACGGCCATGAAGATCCTCCTCGTTGGTGCCAGCGGCACCCTCGGCCAGGCAGTCGCCCGCCAGCTCGGCCAACAGCATCAGATTCTCGCCGCCGGCCGCAGCAGCGGCGAACTGCGCGTGGACCTGACCGACGACGCCAGCGTCGCCGAACTGTTCTCGCGTACCGGCCCGGTTGATGCGGTGATTTCCACCGCCGGCAAGCTGCACTTCGGTCCGCTGCAGGACATGACTCCGGCGCAGTTCAACCTCGGCCTGCAGGACAAGCTGCTGGGCCAGGTGCGGCTGACACTGGCGGCGCAGCACCATCTCAACGCCGGCGGCTCGATCACCCTGACCAGCGGCATCGTCAGTGCACAGCCGATCCGCGATGGCGTCAACGCCACCTCGGTGAATGCCGCGCTGGAAGGCTTCGTGCGTGCCGCCGCGTTGGAACTGCTGCCGCGTGGCCTGCGCATCAACGTGGTCAGCCCGAACGTGCTGATCGAATCGATGGCAGCCTACGGACCCTACTTCCCGGGCTTTGAAGCGGTGAGCGCGCAGCGCGCGGCGCTGGCCTTCCAGCGTGCAGTGGAAGGCATCCAGAGCGGCGAGACGATCACGGTCTGGTAAGAAAGAAGGGACGGAGGGGATCAAGTCGTCAATGCACAAACGACATAATCCCCTCCGTCCCCTTTTCGCAGGTCACTCCCAGCGCATCGGGCCGTCGCCGCGTTCGCCAAGCACATCCCCCGGGTTGGCCAGGCGGCAGCGCTGCAGCGACAGGCAGCCGCAGCCGATACAGCCGGTGAGCTCATCGCGCAGCAGTTGCAGCATGTGGATGCGTTCTTCCAGCTCGGTGCGCCAGCGCGCGGACAGCCTGGCCCAGTCGGCCTTGGTCGGGGCGCGGCCCTCGGGCAGGCTTTCGAAGGCACGGCCGACCGCTTCCAGCGGCATGCCCACGCGCTGCGCAACGCGGATCACCGCCAGCCGGCGCAGCACGTCGCGGCTATAGCGGCGCTGGTTACCCGAAGTGCGCAGGCTGCTGATCAACCCCTTGCGCTCGTAGAAGTGCAGCGCCGAAACCGCCACGCCACTGCGCTGGGCGACTTCGCCCACGCTCAGTTCCTGGGACACCATTGCTTGACCTCAACTGCTGTTGAGGTGTCATGCTGCTATCTTCGCCGCCAGTTGACAAGCGCGGCCCGCATCTGACCCGTATGCCCCCGACCCTCTCGCCCGCCGCCGCCCACCTGCCGGCTGACACCTCGATCCTGTCCGCACGCTATCGCGCGACCACCCTCGGCATGGTCGCGCTGGTCGCGCTGCACGCCTTCGAGGCATTGGCCGTTGCGGCCGCGATGCCCACCGTGGCCGAGGCGCTGGATGGCCTGCGCCTGTACGCACTGGCCTTCGGCGGTACCCTGGCCACCAGCGTGATCGGCATGACCCTCGCCGGGCGCTGGGCCGATCACCATGGTCCGGCACGGCCGCTCTGGTACGGATTGGCCTGCTTCGTGCTGGGCCTGTTGCTGGCCGGCTTTGCGATGCGCATGGGCATGCTGGTGGCGGGACGCCTGCTGCAGGGCCTGGGTGCGGGTGCGATCTCGGTCTCGCTGTACGTGATGGTCGGCCGCAGCTACCCGGAGCACCTGCGGCCGAAGGTGTTCGCCGCCTTCTCGGCCGGCTGGGTGGTGCCTTCGATGGTCGGCCCGGCGTTGAGCGGCCTGATCGTGCAGCACCTGGGCTGGCGCTGGGTGTTCCTGGCCGTGCCACTGCTGGCCATTCCGGCCGCGCTGCTGCTGCGTCCGGCAGTTACGCGCATGCAACCCACCGATGGCGGCCTCGCCGACGATGGGCGAGGCACCGTGGTGCGCTGGGCCAGTGGTGCCTCGTTGGCGGCGCTGCTGCTCTACTTCGGCGGCCAGCAGCAGGGCCTGCCTGCCCTGCTCTGCATCGGTGTGGCGGTGCTGGCGCTGCTGTTCTGCGTACATCGACTGCTTCCGCCCGGAACACTGATCCTGCGCCGTGGCCTGCCCAGCGTGATCGCGCTGCGTGGCATCGCGGCAGCCGCCTTCTTCGCCTGCGAGGCCTACCTGCCACTGCTGCTGCAGCGCGAACGTGGCCTTTCGCCCAGCTGGGCCGGTGCCGTACTCAGTCTCGGTGCGCTGGGCTGGTTCACCGGCTCGTGGCTGCAGGGCCACCAGCAGCGTGGCTGGTCACGCCAGCAGCTGCTGCGCGCCGGCACGATGATGATGACGGTCGGCATCGCCGCCACGCTGGCCGTGCTGTTCAACGTAGTGCCACTGCCGGTGTCGCTGCTCGGCTGGGCCGTGACCGGCTTCGGCATGGGCATGATCTACGCCAGCCTGTCGGTGTTGACGCTGTCGTTGTCGGCGCCGCGGGAGCAGGGTGCCAACACCTCGGCACTGCAGCTGAGCGAGGCCCTGTCGGTGACCACCGCGCTGGCGGTCTCCGGCGCATTGTTCGCGTTGTTCGTGGAAAGCACCCCGCACACCGGCTACCTGCTGTGCCTGGCCATCACCTTCGGCCTTGCGCTGTTGGCCACGGTGATCGCGCGACGGGTGTAGCGCCGCCGGATTCCGGTAGTGCCGGCCGCTGGCCGGCAACCTCCGCGCACGCGGGAATCCCATGATGGTGACGGCCAGCGGCCGGCATTACCGCGTACCGGCCCCCACATCATCGATGTCCCGACGCAGGATGCGCCGCACTTCCAGCACCGCCTGCGGGGTCTCCTGCACGCTGTGGCCGGAGATGATCACCTTCTCGGACAATGCACCCGGCAGGTGCGCGCTCCAGTACGGCACCAGCCCGTCATCGGATTTGTCCACCGGCAGTTCCGGTTTGCGCTGGGCGATGATCGAGTGGTACTTCAGGCCCGCTTCGATCGGCAGCTGTGCGGCGGCCTTCACGAACGGATCGCTGGCCTTGAGGTTGTCGATGCTGTTCGGAATCTTCGGCTTGGCCGTGCCATCGACCTGCTGTTCGGCCTGCGCCAGTGCCAGGAACACATCCTCGAATTTGCCGAGGATGGTCAGCGGCAGGCGTACCAGGCGACCGATCAGGCGCCCGACCTTGTTGCCGGCAATGTCGGTGCCCTGGTGCGGCGCGGCGATGAAGATCGCGCGTTCCACGTTCGGCTGCGCCTTGAAATGCAGCAGCGGCCCCAGCTTGTTCTGCACCCGCTTCAGGCGCTCGCCCTTCAGGTCGTAGTTGGCCAGCAGGTCATTCCACAGTACGTCGCCCGAGTCACTGACCAGCAGGCGCGCCAGCACGCCGCCCATGCTGTGGCCGATGTAGACCATGTCCTTCGATGCACGCGTGCTGCCGTTGGGATCGAAGTGCTTCAGCGTGTCGTTGAATGCGTTGGCGATCTCGTAGCGGTTCAACGCGATCGGCGCATTGGTCGGGTAGTAGACCTGCCACACCTGGAACTGCTGGCGCAGCTCGGGGTCGCCCATGATCTCGTTGGCCAGGTTCACCCAGGCTTCCGGGCTGCTGGCCAGGCCGTGCAGCATGAAGATGATGCGACGATTCGGGTCCCACGGCTGCATCAGGTAGATGTGCGGTTCGCCGATGCCCTCGCTCATGCCGAACAGGGTGCGCAGCGATTGCCGGGCGAAACCGCTCTGCGCCAGCCACAGGCCATAGGCGGCGGTGAAGTTGCCGGCCAGCGGCACCTGCTCGCCATGCAGGGTGATGCGCTCGGTGGCTTCGGGCGAATAAGCGTCCAGCTCGACCCGGCGCGTGCGCATCACATCGTCCAGGTTGCTGCCCTCGAAGCGCAGCAGTGCGGTGACGTTGATCGAGGACATCTCGCTGAACTCGGGCACCGAATCGTCATGGCGATGACGGCGGCCACGGCGTGCGTCGTCCTCATCCTCCTGCGGCGCCTCGGCCTTGGGGCCCTCGGGTGCGATCACCGGTGCAACCAGCTTCGGCGGGTCCATCACCATCACCAGCTCGGCACCGAAGCCATCGCGGCGATAGGTACTGCGCAGGCCGACGAAGCTGACCGTGCCGGCCGGCACCAACTGCGCGGGAATGCTCTTCAGGTTCAGCTGCTGGTAGTTGGAGGCCAGCGACCAGCTGCCGACCGTGAGCGGCTTCGTGTAGTCCTCGCCGGCCAGCGCAGCGGCGCGTGCGCGCACGAACAGCACCACTGCCGCCTTCTCGGCGGCGTAGTTGTAGTAGTCGCGCACCTGCGTCTGCCGATCCTCGAAGGCACGGTCGGACGGCGAACGGCCGCTGTAGAACAGGTAGGCATAGGCATAGCGCGCCGCTTCCAGCCAGGCATCCAATGCCGCATCGCTCATCGGCGGATCGCCGGCAGCCGTCTTCTTCGGCGTCATCGCCAGCGCGGCCTTCACCCACAGTTCGGACAGCGCCGACAAGCGCTGCTCGACATTGAGGTCGTCGGTCATCAGCAGCGTGCTGCGGCAGACCAGGAAGTCCTTTTCGCACTGCGACTCGTCCAGGCCTGCCGCGCTGAGCGTCTCGCGCGCGGCCGGACTGAGCTTGCCCGTGTTGAGCACGTCGGCACGCTTGTTGACCAGCGAATCGCTGGACTTGACCTGCTTGACGGTAACCATCGCGCAACCGCTGCTACCCAGCAGCAGGAAGGCAGCGAACAACACCGGCAGCAGGCGCTGCCAGCGGCGTGGGAGGAATCGGGTCATTACTGCGGGTCCTGCTCGGTGCCGGGCACGCCCTGGCGGATTACGGTGGAGAAATGGTCGCCGCTGCCCAGGTCCAGCGCACGCTGGGTGATGCGGCCCTTGTCATGCAGCTCGGCGTACGGCACACCTGGAGCGAGCGCGCCGACCTCCTGCGCGTACTCGGCCAGGTAACCGGACAGCAGCAGGCGATAGTCCAGCGGCAGGCGCGGTGCGATGTGCCGGGCCAGGTCGAAGACGATCGTGGTGCAGTTGCTGGTCAGCGTGTTGTAGAAGCCGGGCTTGGCATCCAGTTCGCGGGCCTGCGCGATGTACGCAGCGAACAGTTCCTTCAGCTGCGCACGGTCCATGCCATGCAGACGGTAGAGATAGACGTCCTCGCCGCGCGCGTTGGTGCGGGTGCGGATGATGTCGGTCTCCTCCGAAGCTACCAGGGTCATCTCGAACTTGCGGAAGAAGCCACCCAGCGCCGAGAACGATTCACCGCGCTCCTTGCGGATCTCCAGCGAGAACACCACGTGGCGACCGTCCTCGAAACCAAACGAGATCAGGGTGTGGGCGATGGCCGGGCCCATCCAGTACGACAGCACCAGATCGGCCGAGCGCAACTGGTCCAGGTCGTACTCGCGGCGCACCCAGCGGGCGTCGTAGTCGGTTTCGCTGCGCCAGGTGAAATCACGCACGTTGTCCAGCACGACGTGGCGGCCATCGAAAGACACCACGTGCAGGCGCTGGGCCACGTCATCGGCCCACAGGCGGTCCTGGCGCGGGGTCAGCAGCAGCCACCACAGGCCGGCCAGCGCCAGCGATGCCCCGAACGCCAGGCCCAGGCGGCGCGAGGCACGGCCACGCGCGACCCGCCACGACACCCACAGCGCTACCAGCAGCCACAGCCCGGCGACGCCGGTGGCCAGCCAGCCCGGCCCCGGCAACTGATAGGCCAGCAGCCCGGTCACCCACAGCGCCAGCAGCGCCATGGCACTTCCTGTCATCCATCGTCCTGCGGCTTTCACTGGCATCCTGTCGCGGTCCTGAAGCCGCATAGTTAGCCACAAGCGGGTTCACCGTGGCATCTACGGCCCGTTCAGGCACACCGGCGCACCGTCTGCGGCGGCCCCCGCGGCCAGACGGATCACACAGGAGCAATGATGGGCATCACTTCCGTGGCCGGCGTTCCGGTCCAACCCCAGCACCGCGCAACCTGCCACTGCGGCACCGTCGAGCTGCTGCTGGACCTGCCCGACGGCATCGTCGATCCCCGCCGCTGCGACTGCTCGATGTGCCGGCGCCGGGGCGCCATCGCCGCCAGCGTCCCCCGCCAGGGCCTGCAGGTGCTGCGCGGGCAGAACCACCTGCAGATGTACCAGTTCAACACCCATGTGGCCGAGCACTACTTCTGTGGCGTGTGCGGCATCTACACCCATCACCGGCGCCGCTCCAACCCCGACCAGTACGGCTACAACGTGGCCTGCCTGGAAGGCATCGACCCGTTCGCGTTGGGGGTGATCCCGGTCAGCGATGGGGTCAACCATCCATCAGACCGCACCGGCTAGTGGCGCGTGCGCCGCGGCGGGGTGGCCACCTTCTGCCAGGGCGCCATGCCGCTGCGCCCGGCCCGCGCCGGGCGTTTCAGCCAGGGCCGGCGCGGCGGTGCCGGTGGCGCATCCGCGGCCGGGGGAGGAAGCGGTCGACGGCCAGGCCAGAGATGATCGAGCAGCCACATGGCAGGTCTCCGTGGGGGACGGGGACGACCAAGCCTAGGCCCGGGTGGGCATAGGCAGCGTGAGCGGGACACGACAACGGGATGACGGCGAAGGCGGGCGATGAGCCTGCTACGCAGTACGCCCGACCAACGCGTCTTTACGTTTCCGCAGCAACAGGTGCAACAACGCAGCACATGCGGCGGTCAGCAGCGCCAGTACACGCAGCAGTGTTGCCAGCGCCTCACTACTGGCATGCTGAAGCTGCATGCGACTCATCGCCGGTAGCAGTGCCTGCGCCTGTTCCCGCGCCCCCGTGGCCAGATAGGCACCGGCACGCGCCAGCGATGCCGGCGACGCGCCCTGCAGCTGATGGCCGATCAGCAGCGCAAGCAAGGCAGTGACTGCGGCCAATGCGATGCCCTCACCGGCTACACGCACGGTCCCGAAGATGCCGGCGGCCATGCCCGCACGCTGTACCGGCACCACGCTCACCGACAGCCCATCCATCAGCCCCCATGGCAAGGCCGTTCCTGCACCGACCAGCATCAGCCACGGCACCCACTGCGAAGGCGACGGCTGCGATGCATGGCGCGACAGCAGGTACAGGCCAGAGGCACAGACCAGCAGTCCCAGCGTGCACAGCCGCGCACTTCCCACGCGCTCCGCCCAGCGCGCGGCCAGCATCGGCAGCACCAGCATCGGCGCGGACAGGGTCAGCATCTGCAGCCCCACCAGGGTCGCGCTCTGTCCGTGCACTCCCAGCAGCTGCAGAGGCAATACCACCAGCAGCACCACGTAGCCGAAGCAGGTTGCGACCGGCAGCAGCTGGACACCGAGGAACGCCGGTTGCGAGAACAACGAGAGGTCCAGCAGGGGTGAGCGGTGCAGTCGTTCGATGCAGATGAACGCTGCGCCCAGCAGCAGCGTCGCCAACAGCGCCAGTTGCACGCGCACGGTATGCAGGCCGAACTCGCCCAGCCACAGCAGGGCCAGGGTCAGCGCTGCCAGCATCAGGCTGAAGCCCAGCATGCCGCCGACATCCAGCCGCCCGCGTTCACCGTGGCTCTCGGGCAACACACGCGCGCCCAGTACGAAGGCGGCGAATGTCAGCACGCCGCCGACGGCGAACACACTGCGCCATCCCAATGCCTGCAGCAGCAGACCCGCAAACAGCGGCCCCAGCGCCAACCCCGCACCGAATGTGGCGCCCAGCAGGGCGAACACACGGCCACGCATCGGCCCCTGCCAGGCATGCGCGAGCGCAGCCGTGCCGGACGCCAACGCCGCTGCGGCGGCAACGCCCTGCAACCCACGCGCCAGATCCAGCGAGGGTAGCGTGGGAGCAAGGCAGACGGCGATCGTGGCAATGGTGAAGCCTGCTGTGCCCAGCAGGAACAACCGCCGCCGGCCATAGCGGTCGGCCAGGCCACCGGCAGCGAGCAGCAGGCTGCCGAAGGTGAGCATGAAGGCGTTGGTCACCCAGGCCAGCACGCTCGGCGACGACGCCACGGAACGGGCCAGCGCGGGCACCGCGACCGCACCGGCCGAGAAGGACAACGGCAACGCCAGTGCGGCCAGGCAGACGGCAAGCAGGGTCCAGCGCTGCTGCGTCTGGACAGGTACAGGGAGCATCGAAACCGGGGCCATGCGGGCCTCCATCCATCAGGGGCATTGATGATGGACGGGCCGCTATCCCTGAAAAACAGGCTCGATGGACGTTGATTGCGTCCTAATGTTCCGTAATCATGCCCCGCATGGACTCCATTTCTGCCCTGCTCGCCTTCGTCCGCACCGCGGAGGCCGGCAGCATCGTTGGTGCTGCGCGTGCACTTGGCCTGTCCGCGTCGGCGGTCGGCAAGCGCATCGCCCGCCTTGAACAGGAGCTCGGCACCCGGCTGTTCCAACGCACCACCCGCCGCGTGCATCTCACCGACGAAGGCGAACTGCTGCTGCAGCGCTGCCGGCGTGCGCTAGATGAACTTTCCGAAGCACAGGCGGACCTGGCGCAGCGACAGCACGCCCCCAGCGGGCTGCTGCGCATCGGCCTGCCCACCATCGGGTACCGCTTCCTGCTGCCGGTGCTGCCCGGCTTCCAGCAACGCTATCCGCAGGTGCAGCTGGAACTGGACTTCAACGACCGCATCGTCGATGTGGTCAGCGAAGGCCTGGACGCGGTGATACGCAGTGGTGAACTGGCCGATTCCAGCCTGACCGCACGGCGACTGGGCGGCTTTCGTTTCATCCTCTGTGCGGCGCCGGGCTATCTGCAGATGCATGGAACGCCCGGCGATGTGGGCGAGCTGCGCCTGCATACCGCGCTGCGCTTCCGTTACCCCACCACCGGAAAGCTGCATCCCTGGCAGCTGCCGGGCATCGAAGGCGATGCCGGAGCGCGCCTTCCCACGGCGATGACCTGCAACAACATGGAGGCCGTGCTTGCCGCTGCGATCGGTTGCATGGGCCTGGCCTGGATGCCTGACTTCCTCGCAGCCGACGCGCTGGCCGATGGCCGCCTGCAACGGGTACTGCCTGCGCTGCCCACGCACCAGGGGCAGTTCTCGCTGCTATGGCCCGGTGGGCGCCATCCGAGTGCACGCCTGCGGGTGTTCATCGACTACGCCGTTGCGCATCTGTTCCAGGGCGCCCCGGAAAAGGGGACGGAGGGGATTAAGTCGTTTCAGGCACAGTAGGACCGATTACGACTTAATCCCCTACGTCCCCTTTTTCGTTCAGCGGCTGAAGCGGCGCGCGCCGGCCACGCAGATCACCGCGACCACGGTCACCAGCACCATGCTGAGGCTGACCGATTCGTGCAGCAGCAGCGCGGCCAGGGCCAGGCCGAAGAACGGTTGCAGCAACTGCAACTGGCCGACGGCGGCGATGCCGCCCTGCGCCAGCCCGCGGTACCAGAACAGGAAGCCGATCAGCATGCTGAACACTGCCACATAGCCCAGCGCCCACCACGCCGAGGCACCGACCGCAGTGAACGATGTCGGGCGCATCAGCACCGTCAGCGGCAGCATCACCGGCAAGGCCAGCAGCAACGCCCAACTGATCACCTGCCAACCGCCGAGATGACGGGCCAGCCGACCACCTTCGGCATAGCCCAGCCCGCACACCACGATCGCCGCCAGCATCAGCAGATCGGCCTGCAACGATGCCTCGATGCCGTTGCGCACCGCATAGCCGACCACGCAGGCACTGCCCAGCAACGAAAACAGCCAGAACGCCGGTCGCGGCCGTTCACCACCGCGCAGCACGCCGAACACCGCAGTGCTCAACGGCAACAGGCCGAGAAACACGATGGTGTGCGCCGACGATGCGTGGCGCAGCGCGAGTGCGGTCAACAACGGAAAGCCGACCACCACCCCGAGGCTGACCACTATCAGCCCGGGCAGGTCACTGCGCCGCGGCCACGGCTGGCGCAGCAGAAGGAGCAGGCCGAGGCCGAGCACGGCGGCAATGGTGGCGCGTGCAGCGGTGACGAATCCGGCGTCCAGCTGCAGCACCGCCAAGCGGGTGGCCGGCAGGGAGCCGGCGAAGATCACCACACCGATGAAGCCATTGATCCAACCACTCGCCGACCGTTCCACGCCTATACTCCTGAAGGTGCCGGACGATGCCCGGCTGGACCTGCATGGAAGCATCCGGCGCGGGAAGACCCCAGCTACAATCCAGTACAGTCGCAAGTAACTGTACTGCCCACACTTCCACTACGGTTCCACCATGCCGCGCCCGCTTACCCGCATCGAATCGGTCATCCAGACCGTCCGCACCCGCATCAGTGCACGGGTGGATGGCCCCGGCTCACGCCTGCCTTCGGTTCGTGCGCAGGCTGCGACGATGGGGGTTTCGGTCTCCACCGTGGTCGAAGCCTACGAGCGCCTGGCGGCCGAAGGCCTGATCAGTGCGCGCGCAGGCTCGGGCTTCTACGTCAGTGGCCCGGCCGCACCGCTGGCGCTGGCCGAACTGGAGCCACGGCTGGATCGCGCGGTGGATCCGCTGTGGGTATCACGGCAATCGCTGGAAACGCCCGCGGGCGACCTCAAGCCAGGGTGCGGCTGGATGCCCAGTGACTGGCTGTATCACGATGGCGTGCGCCGCGGCCTGCGCCGGCTGGCGCGTGCCGATGCCATGCAACTGGTGGACTACGCCGCCCCGCTCGGGCTGCCCGCGTTGCGCCAGCTGCTGCAAAGGCGCAGCGCCACGCTTGGCATCGATGCACCGGTGGAGCAGATCCTGTTGACCGAATCCGGTACGCACGCGGTCGATCTGCTCTGCCGTTTCCTGCTCAAGCCCGGCGACTGCGTGCTGGTCGATGACCCGAGCTACTTCAACTACCACGCGCTGCTCAAGGCGCACCAGGTGCAGGCCATCGGCGTGCCGTACACGCACAGCGGCCCGGACCTGGAGGCGTTCGCGCAGGCCCTGCAGGCACATTCGCCGCGGCTGTACATCACCAATTCCGGATTGCACAACCCGACCGGCGCGGTGCTTTCCGCGAGCACCGCACACCGCCTGCTGGGCCTGGCCGAACGCAGCGAACTGATCATCATCGAGGATGACATCTTCGCCGACTTCGAACTGCAGCCGGCACCGCGGCTGGCCGCGCTCGATGGACTGTCACGGGTGATCCACGTCGGCAGTTTCTCCAAGACGCTGTCGGCAGCCTCGCGCTGCGGCTACATCGCTGCGCGCCACGACTGGATAGAGGCATTGACCGACCTGAAGCTGGCGACCAGCTTCGGCGGTGGCCATCTGGCCGCGCAGTTGATGCACATCGCGCTGACCGACAGCGGTTACCGCCGCCACATGCAGTCGATACGTTCGCGGCTGGCCGATGCACGCCGGCACACACTGCGGAAGCTGCAGATGCTGGGCATCACGCCGTGGCTGCAGCCGGAAGCCGGCCTGTTCCTGTGGTGCCAGCTGCCCGATGGCCGCGACGCCGCCGCACTGGCGCGGCAATGCCTGCGCGAAGGCATCGTGCTAGCGCCGGGCAATGCCTTCAGCCAATCGCAGCGCGCGGCCGACTATGTGCGTTTCAACGTTTCGCAGTGCCAGGACCCGAGGATCTGGCAGGTACTGGCGCGCGCGCTGCGTTGAGCTGGTAATGCGCGACCAGCGCATCCACCACCACGCGCACGCCCGGCAGCTGGCCGCGGCGATGCGGCAGCAGCACGCTGGTGGTGACTTCGCCGGCATGCCATGCCGGCAGCACCTGCTGCAGGCGGCCGGCGGCGATGGCCGCAGCACACAGGCTGTGTGGCAGCACGGTGATGCCAAGACCCGCTTCGGCCGCCGCGACCAGCAGCTGCGATTCATTGCCGACCAGCGCCACCTGCGGCTCCACCTGCACAGTGCGGGCGTCGGCGCCGTGCAGCGTCCAGCGCGTTGCATGGCGCGCGGTCAGCAGGCCGGCATGCGCGCGTAGCTGTTCGGGCGTGTCCAGTGCCGGCGCGGCTGCCAGATAACCAGGGGACGCCACCAGCACGATGCGTTCGCTACCGAGCATGCGCTGCACCAACCCGGAATCCGGCAGCGGACCGAAGTGGCTGCGCAGGGCGATGTCGATGCCTTCCTGCGCCAGGTCGATGAAACGATCACTCACTTCAACTTCGATACGCAGCCGTGGATAGCGGCGGGCCAACGCGGGCAGGCACGCGGCGAGTTCCCCCTGCACCACCGGAATCGAAGCGCTGATCCGCACGGTGCCGCTGGGTTCGGCCTGGCGGTCGCGGACGATGGCCTCGGCGGCTTCGACCTCAGACAACGCTGCGCGTGCGCGCTCGAAGAACTCCTGGCCGACCTCGGTCAATGCGAAGCGGCGCGAACTGCGCTGCAGCAGCCGCACCTGGAGCTGCTCTTCCAGCAGCGCCACGCGCTTGCTCAGGGTCGAGCGCGGCAGGCCCAGATGGCGCCCGCCTGCGGCGAACCCGCCCTGCTCCACCGCAGTCACGAACAGGGCCAGATCGTTGAGGTTGAGCATGCGCAACGTCCACAGATGTGGACTTCAGGATGCCATTCAAGCGGCTTCCGGGGCAATGTCCACGCAGGCACGCTTCCCTCACCCGCCGCATCGCGGCTTGAACCGGAAATCTGCCATGACCCCGATCCTCTTCTACGGCGTGCCCTCGGGCTGCTCGTTCGGCTCCATCGTCGCCCTGGAATGGCTGCGCCAGCCGTATCACCTGTGCCGCATCGACATGCCCGGCCAGGTGCAGGGCGAAGACTACCGCCGCCTCAATCCGCTGGGCGAAACCCCGACCCTGCGAACCGCGCAGGGCGAGCTGCTCAGCGAGAGCCTGGCCATCCTCAACCACCTGGCCGCGCTGGGTATCGCGCAGGGGCTGGGCTTCGCACAGGGCACCTCCGGCTTCGATCGCCTCAACCATCGGCTGGCCTATCTCAACACCAGTTTCTTCGGTGCCTACGCGCCGCTCTGGCACGCACTGGAGCATGCGGAAGGCGATGAAGGCGAGGCGCTGCATGCCTATGGCACCACCAAGGT
The DNA here is from genome assembly GCF_059372495.1 of Stenotrophomonas sp. YJH_SMC_80. Lineage (NCBI taxonomy): Bacteria > Pseudomonadati > Pseudomonadota > Gammaproteobacteria > Lysobacterales > Lysobacteraceae > Stenotrophomonas > Stenotrophomonas sp. YJH_SMC_80. Next base: position 80,443 of record NZ_JCAFVP010000005.1, on the reverse strand, counting down.
GCGCCACGCCCACCAGGCGCTGGAGCAGATGATCGGCACGGGCCCGTGGCTGCTGGGCGAACAGCGCAGCTTTGCCGATGCCTACTTCGCCGGCATCGCGCGCTGGAACGACTATCACCAGGTGGTCGATCGTCGCGAGTACCCCAGGGTGCAGCAGCTGTTCGAGCGCCTGCAGGACGACGCCGGCGTGCAGTTCGCCCACGCCATCGAAGCGCAGCAGCCGGCAACCAGCAGCGGTGGCTTCCTCGGCGAGGTGCGGCTGGAAGACGTGCTTGAGGCAGCAGCGGCCTGAGCCCTGTCCTGCCCGTGTGGCAGCGGCGCGCAATGCCTCTTGCGCGCCGCGCTACAGTGGTATGTCCCCCCGCCGCAGGAATCCGCGCATGTCCACGTTCTCCGATCCGCAGGCGGTGGCCCGCTATGCCGAAGCGCCGCTGCGCCAGGTGCCCGGTTTCCTCGCGTTGCAGCAGATGAGCCGCCTGCTGCTGGCCGAACGCGTTCCCGCGCAGGGCCGTGTGCTGGTGCTGGGCGCCGGTGGCGGGCTGGAGCTGAAGGCTTTTGCCGAGGCGCAGCCGGGCTGGCAGCTGCTGGGCGTGGATCCGGCCGCGCCGATGCTGGCCCTGGCCGAGCAGACACTGGGTCCACTGATGCCGCGCGTGCAGCTGCTGGAAGGCTACATCGACGATGCCCCGGACCTGCGCTTCGATGGGGCCAGCTGCCTGCTGACCCTGCACTTCCTCGACGCCGCGCAGCGCCTGCACACGCTGCGCGAGCTGCACAGGCGCCTGCAGCCCGGCGCACCGCTGGTGGTGGCCCACCACAGCGTGCCGCAGGATCCGGCCGGCAAGCTGCGCTGGTTGCAGCGCTACGCAGCGTTCGCCGAAGCCTCGGGCGTTGCCCACGCCGATGCACAGCGCGCGATCGAGGCCATTGCCGAGCGGCTGCCGCTGCTGGCCCCCGAACAGGAAGTGGCGCTGCTGCAGGAGGCCGGCTTCGACGGCGTGGAGCTGTTCTACGCAGGCTTCAGCTTCAAGGGCTGGGTGGCGTACGCCGGGTGATGCCTACGGCACCACGGTGATGCCGATGCGCTGCATCAACAGCGCCACCTGCTGCACGTCCAGCGTGGCACCACGCAGGTTGGTGCTGCGCAGGTCCAGCTCACCCAGCTCCGAGTTGGTCAGGTCGCAGTCGGTGAAGTTGGCGCTGTTCCAGTCGATGCCCTCGAACTGGCCGCCGGACAGGTCCGAGCCGGCGAAGCTGGCGCCACTCACATTCGCGCCATCCCATCGGTTTTCCCACAGCTCGCACTTTTCCAGCGTTACCCGCGAAAAATTGGCATAGCGCAGGTTCGACTTCTTGATGAACGCGCTGCAGAACCAGCTGCGCGTGGTGATCTGGTTCATGAAGCTGGCGTTGCTGAAATCCGCGCCCTGCGCACGGCACTCGCTGATCTCCAGGCCCAGCGCCTTGATGAAATTGAAATGGCACATGCTGATATCGCAGCTGCGGAAACTGGCTTCCTTCAGCGTGGCGCCATTGAAGCGGCAGCCGGCGCGGCTGTCGGCATCGTAGAAACTGCAGTTGATGAACTCGGTGCCGGTCAGGTCCGCACCGGAGAAATCGCACTCGTGGAACTGCTGGTCGACCACTTTCTGGCCGGTGTACTGGTCCGCGCCGATGCGCAGCTTGCGGTGAACGGTGGGAGACATCAGGGATTCCATGCCAAGTGCCCCGCCATGATGCCGGGCCGCGAGGCCGATCCATAGACCCCGGGGCGGGCGGGTTCACCGGCAGTCCAGCCGCCCTGTGCCCTCCCGACCAATGCATGTTGTTGCATGATTATGCACGAACGTGCAGACTTGCGGCATGAGCGCCGACCCCAGCCCCCTCCCCGCCCAGCGCACCCGGCAGATCCTCGAGGAGCTGCGCCAGCAGGGCCGCGTGGTCGCCGCCGAACTGGCGCGCCGTTATGCCGTCTCCGAAGATTCGATCCGCCGCGACCTGCGCGAGCTCGCCGCCCAGGGCCTGTGCCAGCGCGTCTACGGCGGCGCCGTGCTGCCGCCGCCCAAGGAACGGCCGCTGCGCGAGCGCCTGACCCGCGACCGCGGCGACAAGGCCGAGCTGGCCGCCCGCGTCTGCGCGCTGCTGCAACCCGGCCAGGTGGTACTGCTCGATGCCGGTTCGACCAATCTGGCGATCGCCCAGCAGCTGCCGGCCGCTCTCGGGCTGACGGTGATCACCAATGCCCCGCAGATCGCCACCGCCGCCAGCATGCTCGAAGGCACTTCAGTGCAGCTGATCGGCGGGCGCCTGGCCAGCGGTGGCGGTGCGGTCGGTGCCGAGGCGTTGGCCCAGGTGCAGCGCCTGCGTGCCGACGTGTACCTGCCCGGCCCCTGCGCGGTGGACGGCGACACCGGTGTGTGGGCAATGGATTCGGAAGAAGCCACGCTGAAGCGTGCGATGGTGGCCTGCAGCAGCCGCGTCATCGTCGCCGCCACCACTGAAAAGCTCGGTGCCCGCGGCAACTGGCAGATCGCCAGCCTGGACGAGATCGACGACCTGGTGCTGACCACCACCGCACCGCCCGCCTTGGCGGCTCGCTTCCACGCCGCCGGTATCGCGGTGCACCCCACGCCTCCCTGACCGTACTGCTCATGTCCCTTGCCAACCGCGCGCGTGCCGAACAGCACGCGACCCGCGCTGCGTTCTTCATTCCCGGCTTCGCCACCGCGTTGTGGGCCACCCTGGTGCCATTCGCCAAAGCGCGCACCGGGATCAATGACGCCACGCTGGGGCTGGTGCTGCTCTGCCTCGGTGCCGGCTCGCTGCTGGCGATGCCCTTGTCCGGCGTGCTGGCCGCACGCCTCGGTTGCCGCCGGGTGATGGTGGCCAGCAGCCTGCTGATCTGCCTGACCGTGCCCGGCCTGGCCCTGGCGGGTTCGGCCTGGACGCTGGGCGTGGTGCTGTTCGTGTTCGGTGCGGCCGTGGGCGCGATGGACTGCACGATGAACGTGCAGGCCGTCATCGTCGAGCGCGAAGCACGGCGGGTGATGATGTCTGGCTTCCATGCTTTCTTCAGCATTGGCGGCTTCCTCGGCGCGGCCACCATGACCGTGCTGCTGTCCGCACAGTTGCCGCCCTTGGCATCGGTGCTGATCGGTGTCGGCACCATGCTGCTGGTGACGCTGTTGTCGGCGACCTACTGGCACAGCGAACGCATGCCGCACGACACACCGATGCTGGCCCTGCCGCATGGCATCGTGCTGTTCATCGGCGTGCTGGCGTTCGTCGCCTTCCTCGGCGAAGGTGCGATGCTCGACTGGAGCGCGGTGTTCCTCAGCGATGTACGTCGCGTCGATGCCAGCCTCGCCGGCGTCGGCTATGTGACCTTCACCCTGACCATGACGGTCGCGCGCCTGTTCGGCGATGCACTGGTGGCACGCGTGGGCCGCCAGCGCGCGATCGTGTTCGGCGCGCTGCTCGCCGCTGCCGGCGTGCTGGTGCTGACCCTGGTCACGCCGTGGCAGGCATCATTGGCGGGCTATGTGCTGGTCGGCCTCGGTTGCGCCAACATCGCGCCCGCGCTGTTCTCGCTGGCCGGCCACCAGACCCGCATGCCCGGCGCGCTAGCCATCACCGCCGTTTCCACGCTGGGCTTTGCCGGCATCCTTGCCGGACCGGCGTTGATCGGCTTTGCCGCCAATCATTTCGGTCTGATTGCTGCGTTCATCGGTGTGGCCACGGCCTTGTTGCTGGTGGCCGTGTCCACACGTTGGCTGCGGGTGTGACGCCTGTACGGAACCGCGCGCCCGAAGGCACGCGGTTCCAGAGCATGACATCAGCCCTGGCTCTCCTCAGTAGGAGGAGAACTGCCAGCGCTGGTTGTCGCCACCATGGCACATCCACATGTGCACCTTGGAGCCATTGGTGTTGCCCAGGCCAGGATCATCCAGGCACATGTTGGTCTGCGGATTGCGGATCTCGCCGACCAGGCGCCACGACTGGTGCGCACCGCCGTTGCAGGACCACATGCGGATCGCATTGCCGTCATGGCTTGCGCCGTCGGCTGCCTCCAGGCACTTCCCGCCCAGCCCGCGGATCGATCCATCCGAACCCAGTTCGAAGCGCTGCTGCGGTACACCCGTACAGTCCCACAGCTGTACGCGGGTGCCATCTGCCGTGTTGGCGCCTTCCACATCCAGGCACTTGCCGCCGACACCGACGATCGAGCCGTTGGCCGGATTGAACTCCCACTTCTGGTTGGCAGTCTGTGCGTTGCTGTAAAGCTGGATCTTGGTGCCGTTGGCGCTGGAGGCGCCGATGGCGTCGAGCACCTTATCGCCCACGCCGACGATGGAGGTATTGGTGAACTTCCATGACTGGTTCCAATCACCGTGCGCGTCATACAGCTGGATCCGGCTTCCATTACTGGTGCCGTAACCTACGATATCGAGTACGCGGTTGCTGGGCACACCGGTGATGGTCGACGTGTTGGGCTTCACCGTCCACAACTGCTGCGGCGTGCCCGGCGTGCAGTCCCACACTTGGATGGCGGTACCCGGACCGGTGTTGGCGCCTTCGGCGTCGAGGCACTTGTTGCCTGCGCCGCGGATCTCACCAAAGGTTGGAATGTTGCGCAGGTTGATCGGCGCCGACACCGAACCTTGCGAGAACTGGCCATCGCCGCTGAAGGTGGCGGTGATCGATGCGGTGGTGAAGCCGGCGGGCACGGTGTAGTTCACCGCAACCTTGGCGGGGCTGCCATAGGCATAGCGATGCGTACAGAACTGGACATCGCGTGTTGCCGCATAGCAAGCCTGGTCAAGCTGGGAAACGAGACCTGCCATTGGTGTATTGGTCGTGCTGACCTGCACTTTACCCACCGCTTGGCCATTCACCTTGAATTCGACGAAGCCACCGATCTGCTCATTGCCCGGGATGTGATACAGCCCCAGCGCCTGGCCATCGACCTGCGCAGAAAGCTGGATCACCTGCCCCGGCGCCGGAAGGGCATTGGACACGGAAGCCGTGGTGGTGGTCGGGAGGTTGTAGAGACGCGGGAACGATTTGGCCTGCGCGCCCGCAGATGCCGCTGCAATTCCAATTGCGAGAACACCCATCGAAACGTAGTTCATCCTTGCTCCATTTACGTTGTGTGGAAATCCTATCCAGGGACCACCATTGAAACGCTGCAAGTACGGTGCCCCCTGCACTCCCTGGCCATCGACATCGACTGCGGGCCGCGGCCTTCATGGCCAGGAACTCCGGATAGTCTCACAGACGGCGCGCTCGCGGCAGGATGCTACCGCCGCCTGCGCCGCAGTTTCATCCGCAACCGGCGGTAGCCGATCACCGTGGCCGTTGCACACAACGCAGCGCCAGCCAGGCTCAGCAGCAGCAACACCGCCAGCCGGGCGGTGACCTGACGCAGCATCGCCGGCAGGTCCCAGCTGTGCAGGAAGTGGAACAGCCAGCGACCCACGCGCTCGCGACGCCCCATCGTCAGCAACGGGTCGCCAGTGGCCAGATCGAGGTAGACCCGCGTCGCCTCGGCATCGTCAAAATCAGCGACCGCCACCGGGAAGCGGCGTACCGCTGCGCCGTTCATGGCTTCCGGTGCACGCGGGTAGAAGTACGCATCCGCTGCATGCTGGACCCAGTACCCCTGCACGGGCGCATCGGACAACGCCCGCACCTTCTGCTGCAGCCATGCGGCCGGCAGCAACCGCGCAACCTGCAGATGACCATCACTGCCGGACACAATGCGGGTCTCGCCCTGCCCGTCCAGCAACACCGCGAACAGCTCACCATCGATGCGTCGCCACTGGATCTCCACCGGCTTGAAGCGCGCGTCGTCGACGGCCGCCAGCAGCGCCGCCGGTTCACCCAACGCGCCATCCACCGCCACCGTACCGCCACGATAGCGTCCGCTGTCCATCGCTTCACGCGTGCTGCTGAAAACTCCCAACGGATTCATCGACATCAGCCCGCTGAAGATCCAGGTGAATATGAAGGCCGCAGCCACCAGCCCGATCAGATGGTGCCAGCGCATCCAGGGCTCGACGTACGGCGTCTTCGCGCCAGTGCGGTAGTGCCCGCGGAAGCGCCAGCGCCACACACCCACCACGATGCCGCTGATCGCTGCCACCGAGCACAGCGCGGACAGCACGATCACCACCCACGTCCACACCGGGTCCACCGACTGCATGCGCAGGAAGTACAACCAGTGCAGCCAGGCGCCCGCATAGTTCCAGCGCTGCTGCACATGCGGTGCGTCCTGCACCACTTCGCCGGTGTGTGAGGACACATACACATCCCCTGGCTGCGCGCCGCCCACTTCAACCCGGTACAGCGGCCGATGCGCATCCAGCGCACGCGAATGCGTCCAGCGGTCTTCATCCACGCGTGTCGCGCCGACGAAGGCTTGGCCGCCCGCGAACTGTGCGGCGGATGCTTCGGCTCGCTGTGCCGACACCGGCAGCAGCGCCTGGCCGGTCACGGCAGACCAGGCGCCCACGTTGCTGCCATTGCGCACCACGTACGCAGGCTCGCCACGCAGCGTCGTCAGCGCCACAACCTCCGGCTCGGCCTGCACCACGGCAGGCAGTACCGACAGCCCCTGCAGATCGCGAGCATCCCCCAGCACCGGCAACGCCGCCAGCCGCTCACCGGGTGTCAGCTTCGGGTAACCAATGAACAGCATCACCATGCCGCTGACAAACCACAGCAACATCAGCAGGCATCCGCCGATGCCCAGCCAGCGGTGCACCAGATAGGTCCAGCGCTTGGCGGTGGATCGCAACGTCATCGCCAGCCTCCTCAGAAGCGATGATCGACGGTGAATTCGACGCGCCGGTCCGCACCCAGCAGCCACTGCGTGCTGGTGTAGTACGCGGTGGCGTAGTACGCCTTGTCGAACACGTTGAACAGCCGCGCCGACAGCCGCGTGCGCGGTGCCGCCTGCCAGGTCAGTGCCAGGTCGGTGGTGCTGTAGCCGGGCAGCTCCAAGGTGTTGGCGTTGTCGGCGTAGCGCTTGCCGACGTAACGCACGCCGCCCGCCGCACTCCAGTCCGGTGCAAACTGCCAGCTCAGCCACACATTGGCCAGGCGCTCGGCCACGTTCGGTGGCACGTTGCCATCACGCGACACCAGCACCGCCGGCGAACCGGTGGTTTCCAGGAAGTCCTCGAACTCGGCCTTCAGCACCGTGGCATTGGCATCGAGCGACCAGCGCGGCGCGAAGTTCCAGTTCAAGGACGCCTCAATGCCACGCGAGGTCTGTGCGCCCACCTGCACGCGGCGATCCGGCACCAGCGGATCGCGGCTGAGCAGCCCGGTCTTGCGGATGCGGTACGCCGCCAGCGTCCACTCGCCGCCATCGAAGGCCTGCTTCAGGCCCACCTCGATCTGCCGGCCCTTGGCCAGGTCGAAGGCACCGTTGGCCGGGCTGATCATCAACAGGCCACTGACCGGGTCCGCCGCCTGCGAGTACTGCGCATACAGGCTCAGCGTCGGCCGCAACGCGAACACCGTGCCTGCACGCCAGCCGGTGCTGCGGTAGGTCTTCGAGAACGCGTTCTGGCCGCTGATCAGATCGGCACGATCAATGCGCGCGCGGTCGTGGCGCAGCCCACCCAGCACCGACCAGCGCTCGCTCAGCGCCAAGCGGTCTTCCACGAACAGCGCGTACTGCTCGGCACGATTACGGTAGCGCGGCAGGTTCGGCGCGTCGCTGGTGAACTGGCCCGGCACCGGATCGAACGGATCGACCGGGCCCGAGCTGCCGGCATAGGTGTTGTTGGTGTGCTTGAAGTGCGCGCGGTTGGCATCGAGGCCCACGGCGAAGCTGTTGGCCAGGCCCGCAATGTTCCCCTGTACCCTCAGCGTCGAGGTCAACCCGGTCTGGTCCTGGTCGTGGGTGATCTCGGTATTGCCTGAGCGATCGATCAAGCCGGTAGCGCGGTTGTAGACGTAGGCTTCGGCATTGCGCCAATCGCGCTGGCTGTCGATCTGGTAGAGGCGCGTGCGCCATTCGACGCTTGCGTTCGGCGTCCACAGCGCATCGAGCTGGGTCCAGCGGTCGCGGTAGCGGATGTCGCTGTCTTCCACGTTGTAGTTGCGGTGGCGCAGCGCCTCCAGCTGGCGGCCATCCACCAGTGGCGTGCCGAAGTAGCGCATCGGTTGCTGATAGCCTTCCGCATGGGTGAGCGACAGCTGCAGATCCGCACGCGGTTGCCACAGCAGTGCGCCGGAGAAGGTGGCATCACTACTGCGCCCGCGATCAACCCAGCCACCGCTGTAGTTGCCACTCACATCCAGCCGGTAGGCCAGCTCGGGCGTCAGCGCGCCGCCACTGCCGAAGCCCAGACGTGCGGTGTCCTCGCTGCCCACGGTCACGCTGATCTCGTTCTCGATGGCACCGCGCGTCGGCTTCTTTGGCACGATGTTGATGACCCCGCCAATGGCACCATCGCCATGGATGACCGAGGCCGGACCGCGCAGCACTTCGATGCGCTCGATGGACCAGGTATCGAACGGAAAGGTGATGCCCACGCCGCCATACTGGCGCAGCCCGTCATACAGGCGCATCACGGAAGCGCCATCGGTGAAGCCACGGCTGGACAGCGCACTCAGGCCGTTGCCCGGGTGCGGCATCGCACTGATCGCACCGGCGCGGCTGATCGCATCATTGAGGTTGGTGTCGCCGCGCTGTTCCAGCTGCTCGCGCGAAATCACCGTCAGGCTGGCCGGTGTCTGCAGCACGCTCAGGCCCAACGCAGAGCCTGCGCTGGAGGTGGAAGACAGCTCGCCGCTGCGGGTATCGACCACGCGCACGGTATCCAGCGTGGTCGGTGGTGCCGCATCGGCGGCAAGTACAGAGGCGGTGTGCAGGAGCAACGCGCACAGGACAGGCAGCGTCGCCCGGCGCAGGCGCGCGGAGTTGGGGTTCGTTTTCATCTGTTCACGGCATGCAAGGCCACCCTGCAATGGCAGGGCAGCAATCAGAAAGGGACAGACACGCGCGTGCGGGCACCGGCCGTGGCCGGCAACCTCATGAAAAAAGATCAATGCACCGCGCGTGTGGCTCAGGCAGCCATGAAGGCCGGTGGCCCGCGCGCTCCCAATGTGCCGCTGACCCGCTGCGGCAACGCCTGCACTGCACCACGCAGCGCACCGCATATCGATACCATCGGTGCCAACAGCAGCAATGCGGCCACCAGCAGGGTGATCAGCCGCGCGGCGATCAGGCAGTAGTCGCAGTCCACGCCCATCTCATGCGCGGCGTGTGGATCGGCGGGCGGCTTCTTTTCGACCTCGCCCTGCTGCATCGCCATCGCGTGGTGGTCGTGATGGCCCTCCATCGCATGCTGCGCATGCTGGGAATGGTCCATCGCCGCCACCGGCGCAGCGATAGCCACGTGACCGTGCGCCAGCCAACGGCTCACCAACGGGGCGAGCAGCACCAGCAGCATGGCAAGCCATGCCAGGGACTGGAACCGGCGGTGGAGGACAGAACGACGCACCCGGCCATTCTACGGGCCTGCGGTCAACCTTGGACCACGTTCAGGGTTGCCCGGCGGCCAGTGCGACGTTATGACGCAGCCTCCAGCGCAGGGGATCGTCCACTGCCCGAGGGGGACGGAAGGCAGCCTGGCCGGCCCCTTCCGCCCCCGCACCGGATGACTAGAACCGCGCCGGCTGCTGCACCGCGCGCTCCAGGAACATGACACCCGCCTGCAGGCTGTTGCGGGCGTTCTCCAACCAGCGCTCCGGATCGGCTACCGCGAATCGCTCCTGTGCATCCACATCACCCGAGTCGGCCAGATCAGCCAGCTGCAGATGGATGTGGTTCTCCACCAGGCTCACCAGCACGGCGAGCTCGGCCGATAAACCGGCGATGCGTTCGGTGAAGTCAGCGTCGTTGCTGTTCAGAGACATGTCCCCTGTTCCTATGCGTTGCGGTGTTGATGGATGGCTTCGAAACGCTCGGCACAGGCAGGCCCGCAGAACAGTCTTGCCGGATCGTTGTCGAAGTCCTCGCTGCAGTCCGGGTTGTGGCATTCCCCCATGGGAGTGAGAGGGGCAACGTTGCTGGCCCGCGTTGCGTGCTGGGCCAGGGCGCGTTGCAGGTGGCGCGCTTCCATTTCCTGCGCTTCGTCGATGGTGTCCGTCATGCGGGTTGTATTTTATCGAGGGGTGGTCGCACCGATTGAGAACGTCGCAACGACGGTCAACGACGCGGATTCCGCGGCGGATCGGCGTTCGTGGTTGCAGTGGATTTCAGGCATGCAGGCTCCTTGTGCACGGGCGCCCGAAGGCGCGATGGAGAGAAACGATGGGCCGTCGTTGACGGCGATCGCATCATCCGAAAACCGGTTCTCGCCAACTGCGACGCATCGGCACGATCACAGTGATCTGCGAACGCCATCGCAGATCCAATGCTTACTGGGTGGCCCCATTGCGATCAGGGATGTAAGGTGCTGGAAGGTGTTGCAAATGAAGCCCCGTTCCGACACCATGACCGTATCACCACTTCCATCACATCCTGACCACACTGCGTCGGTCGGCCGCTGCGTGACCTGCGCACGCCGGACACTGCACAGCACGTTGGCCGCCATCGGCCGCCGTGGACCGATCCACGTTCCCAGGGGCCTTGTCGAATGCACACACCGCATCCCACGCAGGACATCGTTCCCGCGTTCCTGCAGGCCATGCACGCGCACGGCATCGTGCCGGACGCGCGCGGCCGCGACGCGCTCAACGCCGATGGCACGCTGGTGCGCTTCCATGTGGAAGGCGACCGTCGTGGCACGCGCAATGGTTGGGCGGTGTTGTTTGGAGACCACGTGCCGGCCGGCGAGTTCGGCAGCTGGCGGACCGGCACCCGCCATGCCTGGTGCGCGAAATCGCCGACCGCGTTGAGCGCCGCCGAGCAGCGTGCCATCAGGCAACGCCAGGAGGCGGCCCGCAGCGAGCGCGAACGGCATCAGCGCGAACGCGAGGACGCCGCCGCCAAGGCGGCCAACGTGCTGTGGAACCGTGCCATTCCTGCCGATGCCCACCACCCGTATCTCGTACGCAAGGGCATCCACGCACATGGCCTGCGTGTGGCGCCATGGCCGGTGCGCAACAGCGATGGCCTTGTCTTCCGCCACATCGACAGCGCCCTGCTGGTACCGGTGATGAACAGCGCGGGCCGTATCGTCTCGTTGCAGGCGATCTTTCCCCGCGTGGATCCAGCACTTGGCCGCGACAAGGACTTCCTTTCCGGTGGCCGCAAGCAGGGCTGCTTCCATGTCATCGGCAAGCCGGTTACCGGCCAACCGATCGCCATTGCAGAGGGCTATGCCACCGCCGGATCCATCCATCAGGCCACGGGCTGGTGCGTGGTGGTGGCCTGGGATGCAGGCAACCTTGGCGCGGTCGCCCGAGCCTGGCGCGGCGCCATGCCGGACGCGTCATTCGTGCTGTGTGCCGACAACGATCAGTGGACGCGGCAGCCGCTGGACAACCCTGGCGTCACCCTGGCCACGCAGGCTGCCGCGGACATCGATGCCCGCGTGGTCTGGCCCGAGTTCGCCACGCTGCATGGCGACGATGACCGCCCTACCGACTTCAACGACCTGCATCTGCGCGAGGGGCTGGACACCGTGCGTGCCCAGTTGTTGCCCCCCATGCCGCCGGCAGGGGGCGACGACGTGGCGCTGGACGATGCGCCGTCATCGGCCAGCGCGCGCTACCAGGTGCCTGGCAACCTGTCCGCATTCGATGCCTTCACCCCGTTTCCCGATACCAACGCGCGCGGGCGGCCGTTGCCAACCGCCCGCAACCTGGCCGAGCTGTGCCGTCGTACCGGTGTGACCGTGCGCTACAACGTCATCCGCAAGGATCTGGAGATTCTGGTTCCTGGGCTGCAGACGACCGTGGACAACGCCAAGGAGGTCGCGGCGGGCGAAGTGATGGATTGCATGCACCGCGCCGGCATGGCCACCGCCAGCTTCGAGACCAACCTGTGCCAGGTGGCCGAAGCCAATCCCTACAACCCGGTAGCCAGCTGGATCACCTCACGGCCGTGGGATGGTCAGTCCCGCCTGCAGGCGTTCTTCGACACCGTGCAGGAAGCCAAGCCCACGCACATGGCCGACGGCCGCGTGCTGAAGGAAGTCCTGATGCGACGCTGGCTGATCTCCGGCGTGGCTGCGGCGTTTGAGCCCGATGGCGTGGTCGCGCGCGGCGTGCTGACGTTCGTTTCGAAACAGAACCTGGGCAAGACACGCTGGGCGCGGCAGCTGGCGCCGGTAGAGCTGCAACTGATCGCCGACGGGGTGGTGCTGGATCCGGCCAACAAGGACAGCGTCAAGCAGGTCATCTCCAGATGGATCGTCGAGCTGGGCGAAGTCGATGCCACCTTCCGCCGTACCGATATCGCGGCACTGAAATCATTCATCTCGCGCAGCCATGACGAGATCCGTCGCCCCTACGCGCGCACCGAATCCCGCTATGCGCGGCGCACCATCTTGTTTGCCAGTGTCAACGACGAACGCTTCCTCCGCGATGCCACCGGCAACACCCGCTGGTGGACCGTGCACGCCGTGGCGCTGGGCGAACCGGCGCGGATCGACATGCAGCAGGTCTGGGCTGAGGCCCATGCGTTGTACTGCAGTGGCGAGACCTGGCACTTGAGTGCCGAGGAACTGGATGCGCTCAATGCCACCAACAGCGAACACGAGCCCATCTCGCCGATCGCCGAACTGATCGATCGTCATTTCGACTGGTCGCTCCCTGCCGAACACTGGAGCGCGCATTACCGCGCCACCGAGATCGTCATCGCGGTGGGCATCGACAGGCCCAACCGTCGCGAGGTGAACGAGGCCGCCGCCTACGTGGTCAAACGCCATGGCGTACGCACCCGCGTGGTGGGCAAGGAACGCGCCAAAGTCTGGCTGATGCCAGAGCGCAGACGCACTCTCGCCGAGCATGCGGCAGGCCCGTTCTAGATGCCACGCATCCATGATGGTCGCGACGTTGACAGCGGCAGCGACGACTGGCGCCTGCACTGCGAAGCACGTCGCCTGCTGCAACTGGACGGCTACCGGCGCGTGGGCACCGACGGGCGCTGGACGACGGTCAGTCCGCGCCGGCACCGCCAACAGTATCTCGAGGGTGTCCTGGCCGCACGCGGCCCGGTTGAGCGTGAGCGTCTGGCAGCAGCGGCATTGCGGCTGTGGATCGCCAGCCCGCCCAACCGCACCATGATGCAAGTAGATGAAAGGTGTTGACTGGGAGCATCTACAGGGGCAAGATGCAGGTATCGGCCCGCCACCTTCCAGGAGCGCTTCCGCCATGTCCCGTCCCCGACTGCATGCCTTCGAAGGTGAGCAGCTGACCGTGCAGCAGATCCACCAGCGGGTACCGGTGCTGTCCGAGCGGACCATCCGCGACCACCTTGCTGCCGGCCGGCGTACCCGCACCGCCATGTTGTGCTTTGACCCGATCGCCGCAGCGGCCCGGGGAGGGCGCATCACCCAGCGCATCCTCCGCGCCCGCAGCGTCGCCGGTCGCGATTCCTGATCCTCCGGCACCTGCCGCATTTCTCCAGGAGTAGATTCCGCATGATTCCCGCCTCCCTCGACAGCGGTCATCGCCTGATTGCCGACACACTGGCCGCGTTCCGTGCCGGCCCTGCACTGGGCAGCATCGCCCTGCGGCCGGCGCCACGCTCTCGTGTGCCGCTCTACATCGGCATCGCCGGCAGCAAGCGCTCGGGCAAGGACACACTCGCCAATGGACTGGCGTCGGCGTTGTCACTGCCATGCGACAGCTTCGCGGCCCCACTGCGGCAATTGGTCGCCTCCCTCCTCGGGCTCTCCCTGCACGAACTGGACAACCGCAAGGAGGACGCCATCGACTGGCTGGCCGAACTCACCCCGCGCCACCTGATGCAGACCGCCGGTACCGAGTGGGGGCGTGACCGCGTCCATCCCGAGCTGTGGGTACGCTCGCTGTTCGCACGCCTGCCCGAGGGCGGGCTGGTACCCGACGTCCGCTTCGCCAATGAGGCCCGCGCGATCCGCCGTCGTGGTGGTGTCGTGATCCGCGTCAATCGCCCAGGCCATCGCAGCAGCGACCCTCATGCCAGCGAGCAGCCGCTGCCGCATGAGCTGGTCGACATCGAAGTCGACAATGACAGCACCCCGGCCGATCTGGTCCGCAGATCGCTGGACCAGCTGCGTTCGCGCGGTGTGATCTGATCCGGAATGCCGGCCCGCCATCCGGTCCATCCCCCGAACCCAGCGCAGGCCCCGACCCATCATCGGCGAAAATGATGTAAGGTCATCCCCCATCACCGACGACACCTGTCGTCACCCTGCATCCCCAACCCATTTCGCAAAGAGGAAACGCCATGGAGGTCGAACAGTTCACGTCGACGCGCCTGAAGGCCATCGAGTTGTTCAAGTCCCAGCCCAAGGGCAGCAAGGACATCGTGAGCCTGGATGCGATCTTCATCTCGCTGTGCACGCTGGCCACTGCCCGGGCAGGCGCAGGCAGCGCCCAGCAGACGCGTACCGTGGCCCGCCCGGGCAGCCAGCAGCCGCCCGCGCCATGGTTCGTCGAAACCCTTGCGGCCCTGAAGGGCAAGGGCGAGTCGATCACCGTGGCGCGCTTCCTGATGTTCGCCAACCGCTTCCCGGTCAAGCGCATGGACCAGGTCAACGCGGCACGCTGGCTGCGCGACGCCGGGTACATCCCCCGCAAGACCGGCGGCAACCTGGTGTTCGATCTTTGATCCAGCGCCCCCTGCAGTCCTGAAGCCCCGGCATCGTCCGGGGCTTTTTCGTTTCCGGCCAGTACACGGCGCATGAGGCTGTGTGGCAGGTGGCCGTCCTCACCCTGTACCTGCCCCATCCCCTTGATCTGCCTCTGTTCCTGCCAGGTGAGGACAACGAGTACGGATGTACAGGAAAACACCAGCGGCCAGAGCAAGCGGATTCGGCTCACTGCAAGCAGGCGTGTCGTGCTCCTCCCCCCTCCTCACGCACGACTGAACGTCTTCAGCGCACCGATATAAAAGTAGATGAAAGGTGTTGACTGGTCATGCGGGATGGCAACAGTGGAGATCAATGCCACTGAAGACATCCTCCATGAACGCCCTGCCCGACAGCATCCAGACCCTGGCCGAGGTCATCGGCGAATCCGCAGCCCTCACGCTGGTGCGTGCCTGGCCGCCGACCACCTCCAGCACCACCGGCCGTCACCGCGTCATCGTCTACGTACCCTCCACCCTGCCCGACCAGCACCGGCTGATCGACATCCTTGGCCACGACGTCGCCCAGCGGCTGGTCGCGCACTTCGGCGGCGAACTGTTGTTCCTGGCATCCTGCTTCGCTGCCGGCGCGCACGAACGCCGTGAACAGATTGCCCGCGCGGTCGCCAGCGGCATGCCACGCGACCATGTCGCGCGCGAGTTCGGCGTCTCACAGACCACCATCAAGCGCGCCCTGCGTGGTGCGCGCACCGCGTTGCCACCGGCTGTCCACCCGGCCCTGCTCAAGGGATACGCACGCGCATGAACGAGAGCGACCTGCTGGCTGGCGTGCCGGATTGGGCCAAGTACCTGGGCGGGACCTCGGGCGTGCTGATCGCGGTGTCGCTGTGGCTGCGCCAATGGTTGTCGTCGGCCAAGGTCGACCGCACCGCCGATGAAGCCACCAGCAACACCCTGCGCACCCTGCAGGAACAGCTCGCGGCCGAACGTACACGCGCTGATGGGCTGATGCACGAGCGCGAGGCAATGGCCCAGGAGATCGGGCAGCTGCGCGGTGAAGTCAGCGCCCTGCGTGCACAGATCGCCCAGCAGAGCGTACAGATAGACGCTCTGTTGAACCTGGTGCGCAAGCAGCCGGGGGCCGCCGCATGACCGCCGCGGCAGCCAGCGCCCTCGGTGGCGCCAACGTCGCCGCATTCCTGGACATGCTGGCGGTATCCGAAGGCACCGACATTCCGAACCAGCGCTCACGTGACCGCGGCTACGACGTCATCGTCGGTGGCCAGCTGTTCACCGACTACCGCGACCATCCCCGCGTGCTGGTGTCGTTGCCACGCTATGGCATCAAATCCAGCGCCGCCGGCCGCTACCAGTTCCTGCGCAGCACCTGGGATGACCTGCGCGCGCGACTGGGCCTGCCTGACTTCGGGCCAGTCTCCCAGGACCGTGCAGCAGTCGCCCTGCTGAAACAGTGTGGTGCCTACGAGCTGATCCGGCTGGGACGCTTCGATGCCGCCGTCACCGCGGCCCGGCGCATCTGGGCATCGCTGCCGGGCGCCGGCTACGGCCAGAAGGAGCACGCACTGGAAACACTGCGCGCGGCGTACCGTGCCGCCGGCGGAGCCCTGCAGTGACGCCCGCGGCACTGAGGTTGGGCATCGGGCTGCTGGTCCTTGCCGGCAGCCACGCGAGCTGCGCCTGGCTGGGATGGACCCTGCGCGACCGCACTGCGGACCTTGCCGTTGCCACCACCCGGGCAGCGCAGCAGGAGGCCCGCACCGATGCAGTCCAGCGCGCGCACCAACAGGCCCTCGCCAACACCGCCGCAGGCGCGCAGGCCGAATCACAGCGCTTGGCCCACCAAGCCCGGCACACCGAACAGTTCAACACCCTGCAACGGGACATCGAGACCCATGCCAAGACTCCTGGTCGTGATCGCGGCGACGCTGACGCTGAGTTCGTGCGCATCTGGCGCGAGGCCAACGCCGGCCACGCCCTGCCGCGCTGACCTCAGCATCGCACCTGCCCAGCTGCTTCCCCCACCCCGCCTGCCGGACCTGCACGCAGCCAGCGATGACGCGCTGCTGCGCAATCACGTTGCGGTCGCACAGCAGTACCACGCGCTGGCCGACCAGCTGAGTGCGCTGCTGTGCAGCCTCGGCAGCCAGCGCGGCATCACCATCAATGGCGCCGCGCCGGCAGCACCCGCCGACTGCGGCAACAGTGCCACTCCCACGCACTGAGCCTGCCGGATACGGCCACGCCTGCAATGCCACCCCACCGCGGTGATGGCAACACTGGCTGCAGACCGCGCGCGCCGCACGGGCCACGCCCTTCTTCCCTTCCCTGCATGAGCTGACATGGCGAACGATCCCTTCCCTCCCACGCTCGATCCGCTGATTGCCGCGATCGAAGCCGCAATCCGCGCACGCTTTCCGGGGTTTGCAAGCGTCGAGTTCCATCGCGAAGCCAACGCCGAGGGGATGCCCCTGCCGTCCTGCCTGCTGGCGATGACCCGCTGTGACCGCAGCAGGGACAACAATGATGGCAGTGGCCTGCTGCAGGCCACGCTGCGCTTCGAAGCGCGCATTGCGCTGCCGGCGACCGATGCAACCACAGCGCTGCAGCTGCGCAACGCGGCCCTCGCCCTGGCGACCTGGCTGCACCAGCTCGGCCGCTTCCCCGGCGTTGCCAGCGGTGCGATCGATGTGATTGCAGCATTGCCGGAAGACCCCGCGGCGGCACAGCCGGGCCTGCGCACCTGGATCGTCGAGTGGTCACTGCCGGTCGCGCTGGGCGACAACCCCTGGGACGACGCTGGCGGCGTGGTGCCGCAGGCGTGCTACAGCTTCGCGCCGGAGATCGGCCGCGTCCATGAGTCCCGCTACCAGCCATTGCCGGAGCGCGCACCATGAGCGCCGAACACGCGCGGTTGATCGGCAACCTGCTGATGATCGGTGTGGTACGCGAGCTGGACGAAGCGAACGGACGCGTTCGCGTCGATGCCGACGGCATGCTTACCGACTGGATTCCCTGGCTGGAGCGCCGCGCCGGACCTGGCATGCGCAGCTGGTGCGCGCCCGAACCAGGCGAGCAGGTCGTGCTGGCGTGCCCCTATGGCGACCCCGGCCAGGCGCTTGTACTCGGCAGCCTGTACCAGGACCGCTTTCCGCCGCCGGCCGACTCGCGCCTGCGGCAACGCACCGCGTTCGCCGACGGCAGCAGCGTCGAGTACGACCAGGAAACCACCACGCTCAACGTCCATGTCGGCAGCGGCAAGGTCATCGTCACCTGCGCGAATGCACAGGTGATCGCCAGCGAATCGATCGTGCTCGATACACCCTCGATCAAGGCGACCGGCGATCTGGATGTCAGCGGCGCGATCAGCGCCGGCAAGGACATCAGCACACCGGGCGAAGTCAAGGCCGGTGCCATCGGCCTGAAGGCACACACGCACACCGCACAGGGCCCAACCGCCCCGACCACGCCGGCCCAGGCCTGAGCGGCCACGCCTGCAATGCCCTGAAAAACCGCACTCCACGACGATAGAGGCCATGCGAGGAATCGACGCCAACACCGGCAAATCACTGGATGGGCTCGCCCATCTCCACCAGTCCGTGCGTGACATTCTCACCACGCCCCTTGGCTCCCGCGTACTGCGCCGCGAATACGGTTCACGCGTGTTTGAACTGATCGATGCGCCGACCAACCGCTCGCTGCGCATGGACCTGATCGCGGCCACCGTCGACGCGCTGGCGCGATGGGAACCGCGTCTCCACGTCGAGAACGTCGACGTCTCCCTCCCCGCCCCCGGCGTGATGATCCTGGCAGTGACCGGGATCCACCTGCCGGACGGCGAGGCCATCACCATCGAAGGAATCGAGGTTCGCTAACCGTGGCATCCGGCTCGTTCACCAGTGTCAATCTGTCCCAGCTGCCTGCACCGGCGGTCATCGAAGTGCTCGATTTCGAAGCCATGTTCGATGAATCGCTGACCGCACTGCAGGCCCTGGATCCCACTTTCGACGCGCTGCTGCCGTCGGACCCGGCCTTCAAGATCCTGGAGGTCTGCACCTACCTGCGCCTGCTCGATCGCCAGCGTGTCAACGACGCCGCGCGTGGCGTGATGCTGGCCTATGCCGGTGGCAGCGACCTGGACCACCTCGCCGCGATCTTCGGCGTCGCCCGCCAGGTGCTCGACCCGGGCAGGCCGCAGGAAGGCATTCCACCGCGATATGAGAGCGATGAGGACTTCCGCCGCCGCATCCAGCTGGGCCCGGAAGGGTTCAGCGTGGCAGGGCCGGAAGGTGCCTATGTATTCCATGCGCTGAGCGCCGACCCGCGCGTGCTCGACGCCAGTGCGACCAGTCCCGCCCCCGGCGAAGTGGTGGTCTCGGTGCTGTCGCGCGAAGCGGATGGAACCGCCACCCAGGGCC
Source organism: Stenotrophomonas sp. YJH_SMC_80 (assembly GCF_059372495.1). Classification (NCBI taxonomy): domain Bacteria; kingdom Pseudomonadati; phylum Pseudomonadota; class Gammaproteobacteria; order Lysobacterales; family Lysobacteraceae; genus Stenotrophomonas; species Stenotrophomonas sp. YJH_SMC_80. The sequence goes on along the minus strand of NZ_JCAFVP010000005.1, from coordinate 61,243 downwards.
TGCTCGACATCGTCGAGGCGAAGCTGAGCGCCGATGACGTGCGACCGCTGACCGACCACGTGCTGGTGAAGCCGGCCACGATCGTCACCTACTCGGTCGACGCCACGCTGTTCACCTTTGCCGGCCCGGATTCGCAGGTCGTGCTTGCCGAAGCGCGCACCCGCCTGGACCGCTACATCAGCGAGTCACATCGCCTCGGCCGCGATGTCACCCGTTCGGGGTTGTTCGCCGCATTGCATGCCGAGGGCGTGCAGCGCGTGGAGATCGTCCATCCGGCTGCAGATGTGGTGGTGGACCGAACCCAAGCCACCCACTGCGCCGGCGTGACTCTGACCCACGGCGGCACCGATGAATGAGCCGAGCACGCGCCTGATCAACGCGCGGCTGCGCGGCGCGATCGATGGCCGCAACCGCACCTTCCGCCACCCCGGCGGCGCGCTGGCGAGCCTGCAGGCGGTGTACCGCACCGATGCACGGGGGCGGCAGCCGCTGCAGGGCAGCGTCATCGAGGGCAGCCGGGTCACCCTGGCCGCTGCACCGGCGCCCGGCGAGGTCATCGATGGTGACGCCCAGGTGGTGGTGCCCTCGGCGGCGAACCTGCTGCCCGCCAACGCCACCCACGCCGAGCGCGCGCTTGCCCGCGCCATCGTTGCGCGTCCGTTGCCGGTGGACATCACCGCGCTGTGGGATGCCGACCGCTGTCCGACCGCACTGCTGCCCTGGCTGGCCTGGGCACTGTCGGTGGACGAATGGAAGGCCTACTGGCCCGAAGCGGTGAAACGCGCACGGGTGCGCACGGCCATCGCCATCCAGCGCCGCAAGGGCACCGCCGGCAGCGTGCGCGACGTGGTGGCCGCCTTCGGCGGCTCGGTGCTGATCCGCGAGTGGTGGCAGCTGCAGCCCAAGGGCGCGCCGCACACCTTCGAAGCGGTGATGACCATCGCCAACCAGGATGGCCAGTCCGCCACGGCGATGTTCGTCGAGGACGTCATCGGCGAAATCACCCGGACCAAGCCGGTGCGCTCGCATTTCACCTTTACCCAGGGCATGCAGGCCGACGCCGCCATCGGCGCACTTGCAGCCGCCCACGCCACGGCCTTCCGCCGCCTTCAACTGATCGGAGAGTAACCCCCGCATGCGCCTGAAAATCACCGATGCCGGCTTCGCCAAGCTGGTCAATCCGCCGAACACCGGCACCAACGCCGTGCTGATCACCCAGATCGGCCTGACCTCGACCGCCTTCGTGCCTTCCGCGGGGCTCACCGCACTGCCCGGCGAGATCAAGCGCGTCGCCACCTTCGGCGGCCAGGCCGTGGGCGATGACACCGTGCACGTCACCATCCGCGACGACAGCGCCACCTCCTACACGCTGCGCGGCTTCGGCCTGTACCTGGCTGACGGTACGCTGTTCGCCAGCTACGGCCAGGCCGATCCGATCATGGAGAAGTCGGCCGCATCGATGCTGCTGCTGGCCACCGATACCCGCTTCAGCGGGATCGACACGACGCAGATCCAGTTCGGCGATGCCGGCTTCCTCTATCCACCGGCCACCACCGAGGTCGTCGGCGTGGTCGAGCTGGCCACCAGCACCGAAGCCGAAGATGCGACCGACACCCAGCGCGCAGCTACCCCGCGTGGCGTGCGCGCTTACACCGACAAGCGCTTCGGCGCCAGCGCCCCGACCGCGCTGGCGAAGACACTGCTGTCTGCGGCGAACACCGCGGCGGCGCGCACTGCGCTGGAACTGAAGAGCGCCGCACTGAAGGACACCGGGCATGGCAACGGCCTGGACGCCGACACCCTGGACGGCAAGCACGCCTCCGAGTTCGCCCTGGCCGGTGACTTCGCCACCGTGGGCCACAAGCATGTGATTGCCGATGTGACCGGGCTGCAGTCGGCACTGGATGGCAAGGCGTCCAGGGGCGGCAACACGTTCACCGACCAGCAGTTCATCAGCGGCACGTATCCGTTGCTGGGCTTCGGTGCCGCCGGTGCCGAGCAGTCCTTCATTGGCGGCTGGGCAAATTCCAGCCTGTGGCGCGTGTGGAGCGCGGACCGCAGTGCCAGCAGCGAGATAACCATCAAGCATGGTGACACGCCGCGCTGGAACGGCTCGCCGATGTGGCATGCCGGGAACTTCGCGCCTGAAGCGAAGATGGACAAGAGTGGCGGGACGTTCACCGGCGCGGTTTCCATCTCCAACAACTCGCTGCGCCTGTCCGGCTGGGGCAGCACGCTGACCGATGGTGTCATCTACTTCGGCACCGGTGACAGCTACATTTTCAAGTCAGGTTCCTCCTTCACCTTCCGCAATGTGGAGGGTGCCTATAGCGCAACGCTCAGCGCAGGCGGGAACATCTGGACCAGCGGCAACTTCGATCCCGGCGGGGGCCGCGGTCAAGCTGACCGAGCTGTTGAACGGGGTTACCTCGTTCGTGCAGGAAAACCCGAAGCTGATCGCCAACACCACGCAGATCGTGGTCGGCATGCTGGGCATGCGCGCGGCGGTACTCGGCGCTCGCTATGCCTGGACCTTCCTGCAGGGCCCGGTCCTGGGCGTGCAGAAGGCCTTCCAGCTGTTCCGTGGCGGCAGCCTGCTGGCACAGCTGGGGCGCTTTGGGCCGATGGCCATGCGCTTGGCATCGGGTTTCCGCATCGTCGCAACTGCCATTGGTGCCATCGGCGGTGGCCCCATCGCCGTTGCCGTCGCCGCCATCACCGCCGGCGCCCTGCTGGTGCGCAAGTACTGGGAACCGATCAAGGCATTCCTGGGCGGCGTCTGGGAAGGCCTGAGCGGTGCAGGCACCGCAGCGATGGGTGAACTGATGCGCGCGGTTGAACCACTGCGCCCCGCCTGGGAAGTCATGAGCGGGCTGATCGGCCAGGCCTGGGACTGGCTGTCGAAGATGCTGGAACCGGCGCAGTACACCGGCAATGAATTGTCACGCGTCGCCCAGATCGGCTCGCTGGTGGGTGAGGCGCTGCTGACCAACTTCCGGCTGGTGATCCAGGTCATCGGCGGCGTGGTGGGGGCGGTGGTGTGGCTGGGCGAGATGCTCGGCACCGTCGCCGGCTTCATCAACGAAACCCTTGGCAACATCTGGGAGTCGATCAGCCAGAAGGCGACCGCAGCGTTCGACCGCATCCTGGAAAAGCTCAAGCCAGTCATCGAAGGCGTCGGCTGGTTCATGGACAAGCTTGGTGGTGGCGTAGGGGCTGCCAACGACAAAGCGCTGGAGGTCGCCGAGGGCGGGCTGCAGACCGCAGTGGGCGCCGCCAACATCTACAGCGGCATGAAGGCGCGCGGCGGTGGTGGCATCGGCGACATGGCGCGCGTTGCGTACGCGGTCGGCACCAACGACAACGATGGCCTGAACCGCCGCATGGCCGAGCTGAGCGGCGCGCAGGGACGCCGTGCGCCGGACATGCCCTCGCCCACGATGCGCGCACCGACCACCGTGCAGCAGCAACAGACCAACAACATCACCATCCACCAGCAACCCGGTGAATCCAGCGAATCGGTGGCGCGCCGCACGGCCGATGAGCTGCAACGTCGCAACGCGGTTGCCGCCCGTGGTGGCCTGGCAGACAGGAACTGAGCATGAAACGCGAATTCGTAACCGGCACTGTGGACAAGCTGCTGTCGCAGTTCAAAGCCAATGACTCCGGCAACGCCCCGGTGCTGCTGATGCTGGGCGGCTTCAAGTTCAGCCTCAACACCGCGGTCTTCCGGGAGATCCAGCAATCCAACGAGTATCGCTGGCAGGCGCAGGACCGCATCGGCCAGATGGCGGCCCTGCAGTACACCGGCCCGGGCTCAGCCAGCATGACCCTGCCGGGCGTCATCTACTACCAGTTCCGCGGCGCCGGCAATGAGCTCTCACAGCTGCGCAAGCTGGCCGCGCAGGGCACGCCTCATCGACTGCTGACCGGCAAAGGCGGCAACCTGGGCCTGTGGGTCATCGAGAAGATCGATGCCACCGCCAGCGAGTTCACCGCCGACAGCGCGATCCTGAAACAGGAATTCACCCTTTCACTGCGGAAGCACAGCAATGGCACGAACGTATAGCACCCGCGACGGCGACGTCGTAGACCGTATCGCGTACGCGCATTATGGCGAGCAGTCACCGCCCATCCTGCGCGCGGTGTTCGATGCCAACCCGGGCCTGGCCGCACGCGGCCCGGTACTGCCTGCCGGCGTAGCGATCACCCTGCCGGAGGTGCAGCGCCCGGCCAGCGAGCGCAAGGGAGTCGCCCTGTGGGATTGAACATCACACCGGCCTTCCGCGTGGTGGCCAACAGCCAGGACATCACCGACAAGATCATGGCGCGCTTCAAGTCGCTGCGCATCACCGACGAGACCGGCAACACGTCCGACACGCTGGAACTGCAGCTGGCCGACCACGATCCGTCCGATCCGATCCAGCTGCCACCGGTTGGCGCGGAACTGGAGGCCTTCATCGGCTATGACGGCGAAGTGCGGCGCGTAGGCCTGTACATCTGCGACGAGGTGGAGATCTCCGGCTTTCCCGGCAGCATGACGCTGCGCGCCCGGGCGGCACCGTTCGAGACCAGCAAGGGGGGCAAGAGCGACCTGCAGACGCAGAAGACACGCACCTGGAAGAAGGGCACCACGATCGGCGACATGGTGCGACGCATGGCCGGCGAGCATGGGCTGAACGCAGCGGTGAGCGCATCGCTGGCGTCCATCGTGCTGCCGCTGACGGTGCAGTCGCAGGAGTCGGACATGAACCTGCTGCTGCGCCTGGCCAAACAGCACGATGCCATCGCCAAGCCCGGAGGCGGGCGCCTGGTGTTCGTGAAGCGGGGCGAATCCACCAGCGCCAGCGGCGAGCGCATTCCCGATGTCACCCTCACCCCGGCCGATGGCAGCGACTACCGGGTAACCCTTGCCGCACGCGAAGATGCCGGTACCACCATTGCGTACTACCGCGACGTGCGCAGTGCCAAGCGCCAGGAAGTGAAGGTCGGCAGCGGTGAACCGATCATGCGCCTGCGCATGGCCTATGCCGACCGGGAGAGCGCAGAAGCGGCGGCGCGCGCCAAGCATCGCGAACAGGCACGGCAGACGCGGACGCTCAGCTACACCCTGCCCGGCCGCGAAACACTGATGGCCGAAGCCACCGTGGTGATGCAGGGGTTCCGCGAGGGCGTGGATGGGCAGTGGCTGGTCAAGCGTGCCGAGCACAGTATCGGCAGCGAGGGCTACGTCACGCGCATCGAATGCGAACAACCCAACAGCGCCGACGCAGTAAAAGCGGCCAGCAATGCCCCGGCCAGCGAAGGCGAACAGGTCGGCAGCGAAGTGTAGATTCACGCCATGCGTGGTGCTTTCCGCGCATCAACTCACGTACTGCGCCACGCCATTACCGAACGACCAGTTCTCCTTCTTTACTTCAACAAGATTGATGAACACATCCTCGCGGCGGATGCCCACCGCCGCGTGCAGTCCATCGGCGATGCCGGCGTACAACGCCTTCTTCTGCTCCAGCGTACGCCCTTCGTTCCAGGTGATCTGGATGCAGATGAAATCGTCGGTGCGGTTGACGCCCAGGTATCCGGGGTCGTAGATGAGCGTGCCGGCGTCGTGCTGCTGGAAGATCTGGAAGCGGTCGTTCTCCGGCACGCCCACCGCGCGCATGGCCTGGTAGATGGCTTCGCCGACACGTTGCAGGTAGTCGGCGGATTTACCTTTGCGAAGATCGATGCGGGCGAGCGGCATGGTGGCACTCCAGGGAATGGGGGCACGGCACTGCCTCGAGAGTACGCCGGCCGTGAACCACGGAACAGCGCATGGATGGAATCCTGTGCCCGCATCGGTGAAGTGCGTCCCCCGAGCGCTTCGCGCGGTTGAGGGAGCCGGTGAGTCGCGCTTCCAACGATGCCGGAAAGCCGCGCTGATGGTCAGGCAACAAAAAAGCCCCCATTTCTGGAGGCTTCTTTCGTTCTGCAACATGGTGGGCGGTACAGGGATCGAACCTGTGACCCTTGCCGTGTGAAGGATGGCATAGGCCCTTATGGCACAAGGCATTCATCCAGATACCCTTGATTTCCAGTGTCGTTGCGTCCCACTGAATTTGGCCGCACACTGCAATTTGCACTTACGACGCACTTACGGGACATGGGAACCAAGCTGACGATCCGCGCCGTGGAGCTGGCCCAGCCCAGCGAGAAGCCCTACGAGATCAGCGACAGCGACATGAAGGGCCTGCTGCTGCGGGTGCAGCCCTCTGGCGTGAAGTCCTACATCGTGACCTGGGGGCGCGGGAAGCGGCGAACGCTCGGCAAGCACCCGGTGATGACGCTGGCCGGCGCGCGCGCCGCGGCCCTTGCCGCCCTGTCGGAGGCGTCCCAGCATGGCGCCCCGCTCGCCGTGGTCGCCCCCAAGAGCGAACTCACCGTGGCCGACGCCTGCCGCGACTACGTGACCGCCCTGGAGAAGGATGGGCGCAAGACCGCAGCGGATGACGCCAAGCGCCGGTTTGAGCGCTGCCTCTACGGCGACAAGCTAGGCAAAGTGCGCCTGAAGGATCTCCACCAGGATCACATCGAGGCCTGGCGCGACCGGGTGGAGAAAGGCGACCTCCCGCCGCTGCCAGTGAAGCGCGGCCGGCCACCGGTGGCGAAGCCGCTGGCACGCTCCAGCATCAACCGCATCCGCACGACGCTGGTGGCCGCACTGAACCACGCTGTGGCCCGCCGCAAGGCTTCCCCCGACCTCGCCTTCGAGTGGAACGCCGTGAAGCCGCTGAAGGATGCCGGCCAGCGCCGTGGCCTGTACCTGGAGCGGGAGCAGCGGCGCGCGCTGCTGGAGGCCGCTGAGGGGCCTGTGCGTGACCTGATCGAGTGTGTGGCGCTGACCGGCTGCAGGCCGGGCGATCCGTCGCTGTGCCTGCGCTCGGACTATGACGGCCGCACCGCCAGCGTGAGGTTCCGCAGCAAGGACCACGACCGCAAGATACCGCTCTCCCCCGCTGCCACTGCGTTGTTCGACCGTCTGGCCAAGGGGAAGCTGCCCAAGGCGCACCTGTTCACCCAGGACGGGAAGAAGGTGTGGACGCCTACCGACTGGAGCGAGCTTGTCCGTGATGCCGCTGCGCGCGCTGGGCTACCTGCCGGTGTGACGCTCTACACGCTACGCCACTGCTGGATCACCGACGCTATCGTGGGCGGTATGGACCTGCTGACGGTGGCGAAGCTGGCCGGTACGTCGCTGGCGATGATCGAGAAGCACTACGGCCACCTGGTGCAGGGTGCCGCTCGGGACAAGCTCGCGCAGGTGCAGTTCCTCTAACGCTGTACCAGCAACCCCCACTTCTCAGCACGGTCGCGGATCTCATCCACGGCGGAGTCTTCGCCCTTGACCTCTGCAATGGACAGCTCCGACAGCAGCACCGTCGCCGCATCTACGGTGTTCTGGAACATGTCCCTCGCCTCAATGGCATCTGCTAGAGCTTCTTCGACAGAGCGCCCCGCCGCCTGCCTGGGGTAGCTACCCGTGCCGCCGCTCTTGATTCGTCCCCGCAGTTCATCGACAGCCCGGGACAGCATCTCAACAGTGGACTGAGCCAACTCCCGCTCGGCGGCTATTTGCGCGCGCAGCCCCATGCTCCCGAGTTGGGCCATCGGATTCAGAGATTGCTCCAACCGGTGAACGATCTCTGCGTTCATCGACCGACCGGTGATTCCGGTGAATTTCACCAATCGCTGATGAAGGTCTGCTGGCAGGCGGAGCTGGGTCTTGATCATTTCGGGCTGGCTCATTCAGAAATTATGCCACTAAAACAGAGTCAAACTACTTGACACTAAAATAGGTGCACGTCAGGATGCACCTACGGTAGTGGCATGCGCCCTATCCCAACCGAGGAACTCCTGCAATGAACCAGCAAGCCGAGCGCTTGAGCTACACCACGGACGAGGCGTGCGCAGTAACGGGTCTCAACCGAAACGCCTTCTACGCCGCGATTTCGAAGAACCAAATCCGAACCTTCAAGGTTGGCCGCCGACGCATGGTGTCGGCCCGCGCGCTGCGCGAGTTCATCGAGGCCAGGGAGAAGGAATCCAGCAGCGGCGCGGCCGCGTGAGGTCGACATGCTCAAACCTCAGATAGAGAAACGGCCCGCCCGGATTGCAGCCGGGACGAGCCGTAAAAGTCACCGCCGAACCCTTGCAAGGAACGACTTGACCATGACGCCTATCGTACACCAACCACTGCCGGCCGCAATCGGGCAATTCCCCGCCGCTCTGCCGGACTTCTCTGACACCGCGCGCTGGGGCCAGGTGCTGGTGCAAGACAGCCTCAATGCTCCGAAGTATGAGCCGGGCGACGTGCTACACGTTGACCTCCGCCGCAATTACTTCGTGGGCGACGCGTGCTATGCGGTGGAGATCGATGGGGAGCAGTCCATTCGATTCATCCAGGCCCGCCCAGGCGGCTTGTACGTGTCCACGCGCAGCGATCCCGGCGCCGCCTACCCAATCGCCGCCGAACTGCTGGTGATCCTGGGGATGGTCGTGTACGCCACCACCACGCGGAGGGTCGGATGAAGCGTTTCCGCAATCGCAAGCCTGCCCGCCGCAGCTCCGCCGAACGATCAGTCGAAGAGGTGATGCACGACACCCTCCGCATGATCGAGCGTGCCGACCTGAAGGCCCTGGCCGCCAACCCAGTCTCCCGCGAGGCGCTCCAAGGCGTCCACAGCCAAGCGGTAAAGCAGGTTGTCGAATTCCGGCGGGGCCTGGCCCTTGCCGAGCAGATCGAGCAGGCCTACGCGTCGGCACTCGCAACCGCGGTGGAGGCCTGACATGGATCGAGATCTCTTCGACAGCTCAGATAGCGCGCCCCCAAGCCGGCGGTCATCCGCAACGTCGGCCGCTGTCCCAACGGCGGACGTTGTGTATCGCTCGCAGGTAGGCGCCTGCCTCCCGTTCACCGTTCTGCCGAGGCATTACATCGGGAAGAAGGTGGCCATCGTGATTGTAGGGGAGGCAGATGAGTGAGCGAGAAGCCCGCAAGCAGGCCAAGCGGCGCGCGCGGGCAACGGGACGCGCCAGCAGCGTCTATGTCCCCGTCTCGCCGCACGTCCGAATCTACCTATGGGAGATGGAAAGCCTGGCATTTCGAACACTCGAACCCGTGGCCGTCGTACTACTGATGCATCTGCGCGCGCTGTACAGGCCTTCCACTGGCGCGGAAGTGTTCCTCAGCGTCCGCGAAGCCATGCAGCGCATAGGAGTCACGCAAAGGCCCATCCAGAACGCGTTCAAGGCGCTGTTGGAGCGCGGCTGGATTGAGGAGGCGAAGGCCGGCAGCTTCGATCAGAAGACAGGCACAGGCCGCGCAAGATCCTTCCTCCTTACGAACATCGGCCCGGCCGGTGACGACGTGGATGCAAAGAGGACGTACATGCGTTGGAGGCCAAGCGACAGCGACTGCGGAAAAAACGCGGTAGCGCCAGACGCTACGGACCGTAGCGCCCAGCACTACGTCAGCAGGGCAGCGTAACGATCAGTTAACCAAAGCGTAGCGTCTGGCGCTACGCATGGAGCAACAGATGGCCATAAACCGTAGCGCTACGCACTACACAGGTAACTACTACCAGGCGGTAGCGGAGCGGAGCCGAGCTTTGGCTCCACCGCTTCACCATCCATGCATCACCTTGCACCCTTCGCCACTACGGCTGGTTGCACCCTTTGCCATGTCGCAGATTGCACCCTTCAACCGGGCCGGCCGCGCGCTGCCCACGGGTGACGCCACGTCACGGCTGACAAATGATGCAGCGGGCGCAGGGCTGCAGCGGGCGCTCCCGATGAAGCACGTTCACCAGGCCGCGCCGCTCACCACTGCCAACAGAATCCATACGCGACCACACCGGGACCGTATGCACACACACCTCGGATCTCGGCGACCCCGAGCAATGGCCGGCGTCATCCAGTCTCAAACATGGAAAACCTCATGTCCAAAGTGACACTGATCGGCGCACTTACGAAGCGCGCGCTGGCAAAGCAGCTGATGCGTGCTGGCTGTCCAAAACAGGAGGCGGAGCAAGTCGTGTCCCGCCTCACACAGAGGGAGCGCTGGCGAAAGCTACCGCTGACCGTTAAATCGGCAATTGCCTGGAAAGTGGCCACCACCACGGAGAAGACAAAACCATGAGCATCGATACCGACATCGAAACCGCCGCACGGGCGTTTAACGCTGCGGCATCCACCCTGGCCGAGGCAATGCTGGCCAAGCTGCAAACGACCGACCCCGAGCTGACGGCGAAGGTTGCCAACGTCCTGGAGCGTGGCGAACGCATGGTGCTGGCACTAGAGATCAACCCGGCAGCACCATGCATCTGGTGGTCGACCATCGATGACTATCAGCAGATGAAGCGCATCATGACGATCCCCGCCACTGGTGGAGCGCTGCAGTGACGCACTTCGAACTGCAGACGGCCTGGCAGCCGCCGGACCACTGGAGCCCAAGCACCGCAATCGCCGAGTGCCAGGTGCACCATGACGCCGGAAACGACGTTCGCCCGATATACCAACAGTACCTGCAAGCTCAGCAATGGCTTGAGCAGCAGCATGACCGCGTCCCAGCCGATGAGGCACTGCTGGATGACGTGCGCCGCGTTGTCGCTGCCATTGGCAGGCTGCTGTACTGATGGGCGCCAAGCTTCTCACTGAAGCGTGCCCGACCTGTGCAACATGCGGCCGACCGGTGGCCATCGCAGCCACCGGTCGGCCCAGGCGCTATTGCAGCAACCGTTGCAAGCAGAAGGCGGTTCGCAATCGCCGCATCCTACTGGACGTACTGACCGAGATCGAAGCTATGCGCCTTGGCGTGGCCCTGATCGACTGGTCCGACGAAGATCACCGCGTAGCGTAGCTAAACCCCCTGCTCCGCGTATCGAAAGCATTTCGACCACCCACGCGCACGCGTAAAACTGCAGCCAGGCAAGAGGAGCTGCAACGTGGACGAAGAGCACAAGCACATTAAGAGTTTCGCTGCGCGCCATGGCATCCCCTTGGCGTGCGTCGATGGCCTGCTCGCGTACCGCGCCCGTGCCAGCGCGGCACTGTCCTCAAGCCCAAGCCTGCAGGCAGCCGCACGGGACCTGCTGAACGAGAAATTTGGCTCAAAGGAGAGCGCGATGGAAAACGACGGTTACAGCATGGTCCATGCTGCAGTGAAGGAAGTAGGCAGCGAGGTGAAGGCTTACCGCGAAAAGACGGCGCAAGAAGTTCAGACTCTGCGCGAGGATGTGCAGGGCATGCGCGCTGATCTGCAGAGCACCCAGCAGGTGCTGGCCAAGATCGATGCCAACGGCGGCGGCGGCTTCAGCGCATCGGCACCCGACGTGGGTAGTGTGGCTGCCTCGAAGCTGCGTGAAGATGCATCCTTTGCGAACGCTGCAGAGACCGCTGAGCGCGGCATGAAGCCCAGCCAGTTCTCGGCCCGCGTCAACGTGGACAGTTCCATCCGAGCGGCGCTCACCAATGTGGGCGTGGGACAGGCTGGTGACACCTCGATCCCGACCAACCCCGACCGACGTGGTGTAGTGGGTCCGGTTCTGGCACCTCTCAGTCTGCTCAGCGTACTGCCGAGCCGCCCGACCAGCAGCAACACTGTGGAGTTTGTCCAGCTCAACGCGACAGGCGATGCCGAAGAGCAGATCAAGGAAGGCGACGAGAAGGCAGAGCTGGAGTTCAGCGGCGCGCTCAAGAAGGCGAACATCGTGACCATCGCAGGGCACACTACCGCCTCCAAGCAGGTGCTTGCAGACGAGTCGGCCTTGTCCCAACAGATCGACCGGGTGATCGCGCACAAGGTCTTCTCCCGCCTGGAAAACCAGATCATCAATGGCCCTGGTGGCGATGGCCGCATCAACGGCCTGCTGAACCAGGCCACCGCCTTTGCACCCGCTATCGGCGAGACGCCAGCGGACCGCATCGGCGAGGCTCTGGTCACTATGGCCAACGAGGGCTACCTGCCCAACCTGGTGGTGATGAACCCGATGGACTGGTTCCGCATCCAGCTGACCCGCAAGAACGACCAGGACGATGAGTACGTTTTCGGCTCCCCAACCATGCCGGTGCCGCCGTCACTGTGGAACAGCCGCATCGTGACCAATCCCAACCTGGCGGCCGGCACTGCCCTGGTGATCGATACCAGCTTCGTCACCGTGCTGGACCGCGAGCAGATGAGCATCAGCGCCACCAACACGCACGCCGACTACTTCATCCGCAACTTGGTGAAGATCCTGGGCGAGCTGCGCGCCGGCCTTGAAGTTTTGGATGTGAAGGCAGTGCGCAAGTTCACGCTGGCACCGAGCCCGTAAGCGGCAAGCGCAGGCCCCGGAGGGGGAGGGTGAAAGTTCAAAACCCTCCCTCCGGACACCGGCCGCTCAGCCATTTTTTTGCACCGTCAATTCAGAAAATTCGTTTTTTGGGGGGCGAGTTCCCCCCCGAAAACCCCATCCAGCAAGGCTTTGCCCCAAGCCACCCGTTGGCTAGGCACGCCAAAAAATCGCCTATGGGGCCTACATCGCCATCGACCGTCTGGTGAAGAGGATGGGTTCGGAACGGATACAGCCGGCATGGCGCCGGGATGGGAGCCCCAGCAAACATTGAAAAAGGCCACCTGATGACCGCGCTCGTCATATCCAGAGATTTGCAGATAGCCGCGACAACGTTCGCAGCCGCCGCCGCGCCGGTTGCTCGCCTGATGGTCGACCGACTCTCCAACACCGACCTTGACTGCATCACGCGCATGGCAGTCGCGGCCGCGGCAGGCCACGCCGCAGTACTACTGGTTGATTTAGGAACGCCCGATCCCGCTGTGCGATTGGCCATCATCTCTCCAGATCAGCAGCTCACTCAGATTGCAGCAGTTGGCCAATTTCCTCATTCCCCTGCGAAGAACTGAAAATGACCGATCGCATCCGAACAGTCCGACTCTACGGCGTTCTCGGCGCGCGCTTCGGGCGGAAGTTCCGCCTGGCCGTCAGCAGCCCCGCCGAGGCCGTTCGCGCGCTATGCGCGATCCTCCCGGGCTTCGAGCAGTATCTCCACGGCGCCAAGCGGAACGGCATGGCCTTCGCTGTCTTCATCGGCAGGCAGAACCTCTCCAAGGAGCAGCTGAAGGACCCGCCGGGAAATGAAGACATCCGCATAGCGCCGGTGCTGCTTGGCAGCAAGCGAGGCGGTGTGCTGCAGACCATCCTTGGAGTCGTCCTGATTGTGGTCGGCATCTACGGGAATATTGCTGGTGGCTGGGGACAACCGTTCATCAATGCCGGCGTGGGTATGGTCATTGGTGGCGTTGCTCAGATGCTGGGGCCGCAGCCGAAAGGCCTGGGCTCCCAAGACAGTGCCGAGAACCGACCGAGCTACAGCATGAACGGCACCGTTAACACCCAAGCCCAAGGCAATCCTGTGCCGGTCGCCTACGGCGGCCACGACCAGAAGGGCATGATGGTGGGCTCGGCAGTGATCAGCGGTGGCATCATGGCGGAGGACCAGCTTTGAACGTAGCCATCAAGGATCAGCCGACTTAGATGGGTGATGGCCTGCTTGCTGGTAGCGCGGCCGCCCTTCATGCTTGCCCCTTCTCTCCGGAAAGGAACTCCAGATGGCTGACCCATTGTACTGCCCGTGGGTTTTGGGATTTCCGTGTCTCAAGCCGGAGGTCTGGGCTGCCTGGGCACAAGCTCTCCTCTCCGCGCTGGCGATCTACGCCGCTGCCCGAATCGCAGCCAAACAAGAGAGGCTTGCGTTCCGTCGCAAGGCTGATGCCTGCATCGGCCTCATGTCGCACACAGAGCAAACCCTGTTCATGGCACTGGAGGACCCCAGCTCCGACGAGACGAAAATGCTTGTTGGTACAGTGCTCGAACAGCTCCGCTCTGTGCCCATGGAAGCCGTGCCTGACCTGCGATTGATGACCATCATCAACCGTGCCGCGCGCAGACTCGCAAGGCTTCATTCTGAGCTGACCGCTACCCCGAGCCCATCCTCCGTCATCAATGGAGCAAGGATCCTCGGGAGAAGGCGTCTCATAACCGCGATGGTCAACGAGATCTCAATGGACACGCTTGAAATGGCGCATCTGCTGGACTCCATCGTGGGCAGGTCGCTTTGGGATCGAGTGAAGGCTTGGCTGCCATGGCGTCGCTTTCGCCATGCGGCGACCCCTGATGAATGAGGGCCACTGACCATCCGCCAGTCCTCCAAAATCTCATCGGGCATGAGAATGGTGTGTTGTATAGTTCCCAGTGCAGGCATGCGCGAGACCTCAATCAGGTCGCTTTCGGGCGGCAGCGTCTAAGACGTGGGATCCTGATTCTCGGGGCCTGCCCTATTCAAGCCCAATCCGCCCCTTGGAGCCACTCCGCTCCCGGGGGCGGAGTGTTTGCGATGATCTCCGCCGGCAGGACTTTTAATCCGTAGCCGAATCGTGCCCCCTTGTGGCGATACATCGTTCTCCGCAGCATCTCCGCATAGCGCGGCTCGGTGAATCCATAGCCATTCGGGTTGACGCCACTCCAAACTGCCGATGCAACCGCATCCGCAATTTGAAGACCCATTCGTTTGCTGTGCTCGAAGATTGCTACGTTTTGGCAATCAACAGCTGACCAATCAATTCGAACATCCCGCCTCTGCTGCAGCCTAGCCAGGTAGGCGCACAGCTCCGTGTAGGACATATTGCTACGATTCGAGAAAACCAGCTTCGCCTTGTGTTGGGCATCACGCCTCGCATCTCGGCAAAGCCAAGACACGCGCTCTAGCAACAGCCTGGTCGCATAGTTGTAGAGCAGCCCTTTTTCCGAGTACGCATCGCTCTGTAGGGATGGCTTGTGAACAAGCACGCTCACCGTGCGTAATGGTGCGCCCGATATCTCCGCGAGATAAGGGAGCCGCTGCCCGTGGTTTAGTTTTCGGAAGTGGAGATCTGCGCGCGCTGGCTTACCCAGCTGAGTCCTAACACGGTCGACCAGCTTCACCGTTTCAAGATCGGTATCCGTCCTTGTGATGGCGGCAGACAACACAAACCAACGAGAGCTACCTCGGTTGTTGTCTCTGAACTGGAAACCTTCGTCTCCTGACTCATCGATGTAGACGTTGAAAGCGTGCATTTGCCTGTCCGTTAGCTGATGTCATCAGTCTAAGGGCATAAATAACCCGCCGGCCATTGACAAGCCTGTGGATATCTTTCTCGCGACGAGGCGCCCATGGGAGCAAGCCCAGGACTGCTTCGACGCGCTGGCTGGCGGGTGGCCACGCGCCGGCCATGGCCGGGGACCTGTTGTGCTCCATCACCGATTGGCGATGACGCGCTGGTAAAGGTGGCAGCGCGTTGAGGGCAGCGCTCAACGCGCGATGACGGGGCTTAATGCCCCATAGACTTAAGCAGGCTGTCGGCAGCCGCAGAGACGAAATCAACTGTCCCCAACGCAGCATCGGACACTATTGAAGTGTCGAGCTCATCGGCCTGCAACTCAGCTTTTGAAGCAGCGATACCTTCCTGAATCTGTTCCTTGCAGGCCTGCAAGGCTTCCGCCAGAGCAGAACGAGCGTCTTCCTTGTCGCGATTGGCAACGGAAAGCGCTACGGCCACCATCATCTTAAGTGCCAGGAGTTCACCGAAAACCGCTTCATCACGATTACGCATTTCCATGCTCCTCCTCCAGTGGGATAAGGCTGTCTAATTTCTTCAAACCGCACTTACCTTGCACTTACGAAAAAGCCGGCTCAAGGCCGGCTTCAACGTTCACCCTTAAATATCAAGGGATTATTTGGTGGGCGGTACAGGGATCGAACCTGTGACCCTTGCCGTGTGAAGGCAATGCTCTACCGCTGAGCTAACCGCCCGGTGTGTTGCTGAGCCGCTCATTATAGGGGCTTTTCAGAGGCCGTCAACACTTTTTCACATTCGTGTTCACGGGCGTTTCGAGGCATGCAGCCGCATGGCCCGGGGCGCTACCTCACATCGTGTGGGTCGGCTTGTCCGAACCGGTCAGGCCGGCCAGCAGGGTCTCGATCTTGTGGCGCACGCCCTCGCCTTCGGCACCGTCGGCCAGCTGCACGCCGATGCCGGCGGTGCGGTTACCCTGCGCGCCGGCCGGGGTCACCCAGATCACCTTGCCGGCCACCGGCAGGCGCTCGCTGGAATCGGGCAGGGTCAGCAGCAGGAACACCTCGTCGCCCAGGAAGTAGCGCTTGGGCGTGGGCACGAAGATGCCGCCGTTCTTCACGAACGGCATGTACGCGCTGTACAGCGCGGCTTTGTCCTTCACGGCCAGGGACAGGATGCCCTGGCGGGCGTTGCTGGCACTCATCGATTTCCCCTTGCGGCAGGCCGCTCGTTCACCTTGTTCCAGGCCAGCAGCAACTCGACCACCGCAAGGTCTGCACGCACCGTGGTGCGCAGCAGGTCGCGGGTGCGGTTGGCCGCATCGAACCAGGCTGCAAGCTTGTGCAATCGCTCCGGCGTGGTCAAGGCATCGGTGCTGGCCTGGGCGAGCGCCAGATCGGCGGCAAAGCGCAGGCGCAGCGCCGCGTTGTCGTCACCACACCACTTCTGCGCCAGCTCCACCGCGCCGGTCTTGCCGGCGGCCAGCTGTTCCAGATCTCGACCGACTTCGCGGCGCAGGCTCAGGCCGTCTTCGCGCAGCCAGTTGTCGGCCTGGCCGGGATGGCCGCGGGCGGCCTCCAGCGCTTCGCGCGCCAGTGCTTCGCTGTGGCCCTGCTGCTGCAGCCAGGCCAGCGCTTCGTGCTGCGGCGGCAGCTTGAATTCCAGGCGTTGGCAACGGCTGCGGATGGTCTGCGGCAGGCGTGCCGGGTCACTGCTGATCAGCCACAGGTAGCGGCCGGGCTGCGGCTCTTCCAGCGTCTTCAGCAGCGCGTTGGCCGCCGAGCGGTTGATCGCATCGGCCGGGTCGACGATCACCACCTGCGCCACGCCGTACTGCGGGGTCAGCGCCAGCTTGTCGGTGATCTCGCGCACCTGCTCGATGACGATCTCGGTACGCAGCTTGTCGCCGCTCTTGTTCGGAATGAAGCTGACCAGCTGCAGGTCCGGATGGGTACCGGCGGCGATCAGCTGGCGCGTGCGCGTGGCGTGCGCGGCGTCCCCGCGCGCCAGCACGTGGTCGGCCAACGCCAACGCCACCTCACGCTTGCCCAGCCCGGCCGGCCCGCAGATCAGCAGGCCATGGCCGAGGCGACCCGCATCGAGCGCGGCCACGGTCTGGTCGAACGCGCGCTGCTGCCAAGGCGAAAACGTGCTCATGCGCCCTCCCCGTCCTGCAGCCAGCGCTCGACACGCGCGACCACATCGGCGGCCACGCGCGCCTGCTCCTGGCCGGCGTCGATCAACGCGAAGCGCTGCGGGTCCTGCTGTGCGCGGCTGCGGAACACTTCGCGCACGCGCTGGAAGAAATCATCCTGTTCGCTCTCGATGCGGTCCGGCCACAGGTCACGGCCATTGGCGCGTGCCCGGCCGACGGCCACGTCCACGTCCAGCAGCAGGGTCAGGCCCGGCAGCAGGCCCACCGCGCGGCGCTCCAGATCGGCAATCCACTGCGGGTCGAGGCCACGGCCACCGCCCTGGTAGGCATAGCTGGAATCGGTGAAACGATCGCTCAGCACATAGGCACCGCGCTGCAGCGCCGGCTGGATCACCTGGCGCACATGCTGCGCGCGCGCGGCGAACACCAGCAGCAGCTCGGCTTCGGCGCTGAGCGGTTCGGCGGCGATCTCGGCATCGGGCTTCAGCACCAGGCCACGGATGCGCTCGGCCAGCGGCGTACCGCCCGGCTCGCGGGTCAGTACCACCTCATGACCGTGGCTGCGCAGGCAGTCACGGATGGCATTGATGGCAGTGGTCTTGCCCGCGCCCTCGCCGCCTTCCAGGCTGACGAAACGCGGGTGGCGAAGCAGCGCGGGACTCATTGCGCCGGGGTCTCCTGGGTACGTTGCTGGCGCAGCTGCTGCAGGTAGCGGGCGACTGCGGCGTTGTGCTGGTCCAGGCTGGGCGAGAACACGTGCGCGCCGCTGCCATCGCCCACCGCGACGAAGTACAGCGCGTCGCCCGCCGCGGGTTGCGCGGCCGCCATCAGCGCGTCGCGGCTGGGCATCGCGATCGGGGTCGGGGTCAGGCCGGCACGGGTGTAGGTGTTGTAGGGCGTATCGGTGGTCAGGTCGCGACGGCGGATGTTGCCGTCATACGCGGCACCGAGGCCGTAGATCACGGTCGGGTCGGTCTGCAGGCGCATGCCGATCTTCAGGCGGCGCATGAACACGCCGGCAATCTGCGGGCGTTCGCTGGCCAGCGCGGTTTCCTTCTCGATGATCGAGGCCATCGTCAACAGCTCGTAGGGCGTGTTGATCGGCAGGTCCGGCGCACGGCTTTCCCAGGCCTCATCCAGCGCCTTTTCCATTGCGGCATGGGCGCGCTTGAGCACGTCCAGATCGCTGTCGCCACGCTGGTAGACATAGGTCTCCGGCAGGAAGCGGCCTTCCGGATGCTGGCCACCGAAGCCGAGGCGCTGCATCAGCGCGGCATCATCAAGATTGTCGGTGGTGTGCAGCAGCGGCTCGGCGCGCTTGAGCGCAGCACGCAGCTGGCGGATGTTCCAGCCCTCGACGATGGTGACGCGGTGCTGCAGCACCTTGCCCGCGCGCATGCGCAGCAGAAGTTCGCGCGGGGTCAGCTCGGCGCTGAGCGCGTACTCGCCCACCTTCAGCTTGCCGGCGGCATCAAGCTGGCGCGCCAGCAACTGCCACTGGGCGTCCTGGCCCTCGTCCACGCCGGCATCGCGCAGCTTGCGCAGCACGCTGTTCATGCCATCGCCGCTGGCGATGACCACGCTCTCGGCGGTCGGGGTGATCGGGGCATCGGCGAAACGCGTCTGCTGGTAGAAGAACCACGCGCCCACGCCGGCCACGACGGCGCCCAGCACCACCACCAGCGTTACCACGAACAGACACCCGCGCTTGGCTCCCGCCATGGACTACCTCTGAACTCGATTCCGTCGTGCAGGATACCGTGCCGGTGGATTGGGGTCATGACCGGGGCCACGCAGCCGTGCCGACCAACGGTCGGCACCCACCGGAACAACGGCACCCGCCGGTACCGGTAGTGCCGGCCGCTGGCCGGCAATCGCGTGGATCGTGGACGAATGAGGTTGCCGGCCAGCGGCCGGCACTACCCCTGCTGGCCCAGTGCGCGCAGCAGGCCGCGGGCCTTGGCACGGGTCTCGTCCAGCTCCTTGTCCGGGTCCGAATCGACCACGATGCCGGCGCCGGTGCGGAAGCTCACCTCGTGGCCATCCACTTCGGCGGTACGGATCAGGATGTTCAGGTCCAGGTCGCCATCGCGGTTCAGCCAGCCGAACGCGCCGGTATAGGCACCGCGCGGCACCTGCTCCAGCTCGCTGATGATCTGCATGCAGCGCACCTTCGGGCAGCCGGTGATGGTGCCACCCGGGAACGTGGCGGCGATCACCTCGCCGGGCGTGACCTCCGGGCGCAGATGGCCGCTGACGTTGCTGACGATGTGGTGCACGTGCGCGTAGCTCTCCACGGTCATCAGCTCATCGACCACCACGGTGCCCGGCAGGCAGATGCGGCCCAGGTCGTTGCGCTCCAGGTCGATCAGCATCACGTGCTCGGCGCGCTCCTTGGGGTGGCCGACCAGTTCCTGGATGCGCGCGGCATCGTCGTCGCCTTCGAAGCGTGGACGGGTACCGGCAATCGGACGGGTCTGCGCATGGCCGGCGTGCACCGACACCAGCCGCTCCGGCGAGGAACTGACCACATGGCGGCCGTGCGCGCTGAACAGGCCGGCAAACGGCGCCGGGTTGGCACGACGCAGCTGTGCGTACAGCGCCTGCGGGCTGACCGGCGCAGCGAACTGCGCGCTCCAGCGCCGCGACAGGTTCACCTGGAACACGTCGCCGGCGCGCAGGTACTCGATCACCCGACGCACGCCATCGGTGAAACGCTGCGGCGCGTCCTCGCCGACCGCCTGCGGTGGCTGCCAGCCCAGCCCGGCTTCGGGCAGCACGGCCGAGGCCAGTGCCACCAGCGCATCCAGCAACGCCTGCTCGCCGGCTTCGGCGATGACGAAGCTGGCATCGTTGTGGTGGTCATGCAGCACCGCCGCCGGGCAGCGCAGCGCCAGCGCGGTCGGGCGACCATCCCCGCGAGCACGCGCTGGCAGCACTGGTTCGATCTGGCTGGCCACTTCGTAATCGAGCATCAACGCCCAGCCGCCGCGGAACGGCAGGCTGTGGCTGCCGTCATGCGGCAGGCGCTCATGCTGCCAGGCGCGATCCAGTGCCTGCAGGAACGTGCCGGGCTGCACCAGGTCGTGCTGGTCGCGCACCTGGCCGTCGGCATCCAGCCGCAGGCCATCGCCCTGCGCGACCAGCAGCAGGCTCCAGCGGCCCTGGGCGGTGCCCGAGGCGGTGGATTCCATCAGCAGCGGGAAGCGCGCCGGGTCGTGCTGCTGCAGGGCCAGCAGATCGATCGGGTGCGGCAGCGGGTGGATCAGCGGTGCGTGGGTCATGGCAGCCAGTTCGGGAGTTCAGATGCACGGAAGCCGCCTTGCGGCGGCTCCGTGGTGCACGGCGTTGATCCGTTTGTCGGATTGCCGATGGGTAGAGTCGACTGTCAGTCGACTGCTTTCCCATCAACGATCACCGCGGCGGATCGAAAGGCAGTCGACTAACAGTCGACTCTACAACCTACCGCACCGGTCAGACGCGCTTGAAGATCAGCGTGCCGTTGGTGCCGCCGAAGCCGAAGCCATTGGACATCACCACGTCCACCTTGGCCTGGCGTGCTTCGTTGGGCACGTAGTCCAGGTCGCAGCCTTCGCCCGGCTGCTGCAGGTTGATGGTCGGCGGGATGACGTTGTCCTGCAGCGCCATCACCGAGAAGATCGCTTCCACGCCGCCGGCAGCGCCCAGCAGGTGGCCGGTCATCGACTTGGTGGAGCTGACCATCATCTTGTAGGCGTGGTCGCCGAAGGCGGTCTTCATCGCCATGGTCTCGCCCAGATCGCCCAGCGGCGTGGAGGTGCCGTGCGCGTTGAGGTAACCCACCTGCTCCGGGCTCACGCCGGCGTCCTTCATGGCCATGACCATGCAGCGCGCGGCGCCTTCGCCGTTCTCGCTCGGCGCGGTCATGTGGTAAGCGTCGGAGCTGGCGCCGAAGCCGGCCAGTTCGCAATAGATCTTCGCACCACGGGCCTTGGCGTGCTCGTACTCTTCCAGGATCAGGATGCCGGCGCCGTCGCCCAGCACGAAGCCGTCACGGTCCTTGTCCCACGGGCGCGAGGCCTGTTCCGGAGCATCGTTGCGGGTGCTCATGGCCTTCATCGCGCAGAAACCGCCCACGGCGGTCGGCGACGAGCCACGCTCGGCACCACCGACCACCATCACGTCGGCATCGCCGTACTGGATCATGCGCATCGCGGTACCGATCGAATGGTTCGAGGTCGCGCACGCCGAGACCGCCGAGAACGACGGACCCTTCAGGCCGGTGATGATGCTCAGCTGGCCCGGCAGCATGTTGATGATGGTCTTGGGCACGTAGAAGGGCGAGATCTTCTTGCCCTCGTGGAACTCGATGGTCTGCTCTTCGATGCCAAGCAGGCCGCCGATGCCGGCGCCGACGATGGCGCCGATGCGCTCGGCATTGGCGTCGGTGATCTCCAGGCCCGAGTCGTGCAGGGCCATGAACGAGGCACCGAGGCCGTAATGGATGAACGGGTCCATCTTCTTGGCATCCTTGCCGCTGACCCGGAATTTGCCGAACAGTTCATTGTCGGCGGTGATGTCGAATCCCTTGACCTCACCTGCAATCTTGGTGGTGAACCGGTCCAGGTAGGCATCAGAAACGTTGGTCAGCGGACCGATGCCCGAACGACCATGGGTGATGCCTTCCCAGCTGCTGGCCAGATCATTGCCCAACGGCGAGACGATACCCAGGCCGGTTACGACGACGCGACGCTTCATTGCTGTTTCTCCTGACCCGGATGATTTCTGCGGGTAACTCGGTTTGCTTCGATGTGATGCCCAAACACACGGGGCCGCAACAGCGGCCCCATGGGGTGCGGTGCGCGGCGAGGATCAACCCGCGCGCGCACTGCCGTCTGACATCAGGCCTTGACGTGGGCCTTGACGTAGTCGATGGCGGCCTGCACGGTGCTGATCTTCTCGGCCTCTTCGTCCGGGATCTCGCACTCGAATTCTTCTTCCAGGGCCATCACCAGCTCGACGGTGTCCAGCGAGTCAGCGCCCAGGTCATCGACGAACGATGCGCTGTTGGTGACTTCTTCTTCCTTGACGCCAAGCTGTTCGACGACGATTTTCTTGACGCGTTCTTCGATGGTGCTCATGGGATCTCGCTCCAGATGGAGTTGTGGTTCAAAAGTGGTCGCCATCAAAGGCGATGGCCGTGGGATAGTGTAGTGGAAACCGGCGCGGCCTTGCATTGCAGCAAAAACCTCAGCAGATCAACCACTTGCGGCGCAATCCCTGCGCCCCTTGCTTACGGCATGTACATGCCGCCGTTCACATGGAGGGTTTCGCCGGTGATGTAACCGGCAGCCGGGCTGGCCAGGAAGGCCACCGCATGGGCGATGTCTTCCGGCGAACCCAGGCGTTCGAGGGCGATGCTGTTGATCAGCGCGGTACGCGCTTCTTCCGGCAACGCCTTGGTCATGTCGGTGTCGATGAAGCCAGGAGCGACCACATTGACGGTGACACCGCGCGAACCGATTTCCTTGGCCAGCGACTTGCTGAAGCCGATGATGCCGGCCTTGGCGGCCGCGTAGTTGGCCTGGCCGGCATTGCCGGTCACGCCCACCACCGATGCGATGTTGATGATGCGGCCCTTGCGCGCCTTCATCATGCCGCGCATCACCGCCTTGCTGGTGCGGAACACGCTGGTCAGGTTGGTGTCGATGATCGACGCCCAGTCCTCATCCTTCATGCGCATCAGCAGATTGTCGCGGGTGATGCCGGCGTTGTTGACCAGGATCGAGATCGGGCCGAATTCCTTGGCGATGCCGTCCAGCACGCCGTCCAGCGCGGCAGCGTCGGTCACGTTCAGTGCGCGGCCGTGGCCACCGTGGGCGGCCAGGCGTTCACCGATCGCAGCGGCACCGGATTCGGTGGTGGCGGTACCGATCACGGTGGCGCCCTGGGCGGCCAGAAGATCGGCGATGGCGGCACCAATGCCACGGCTGGCGCCGGTGACCAGTGCGATTTCACCCTGCAGGGGCTTGCTCATGATGTTTTCCTCAGGCTGGGGCGGCCGCCGCACCCGTGCCGCTTGCAGCGGCCACCGGTACGGTCGGCAGAACAGGGGGTATCAGGCCGACCATGCCTCGCGGGCGCCTTCGAAGTCGCCCGGCGTGGCCAGTGAACGGCCATCGATGGCCTTGTCGATGCGCTTGACCAGGCCAGTCAGCACCTTGCCCGGGCCGCACTCGGCAACCTGGGTGATGCCACGGGCGGCCAACGCCTGCACGCAACCGGTCCACTGCACCGGCTGGTACAACTGCTGCACCAGTGCGGTGCGGATCGCGTCAATGCCGTCATGGACCTGGGCATCGACGTTCTGCACCACCGGCAGCTGCGGCGCGTGCCAGTTCAGGCCGGCCATCACTTCGGCCAGGCGGTTGGCGGCTTCGCGCATCAGCGGGGTATGCGAGGGCACGCTGACGGCCAGCTTGACCGCCTTGCGCACGCCCTTCCCGGCCAGCAGCGCCAGCGCGCGGTCGACTGCATCGGCGTCGCCACCGATCACGATCTGGCCGGGCGAGTTGAAGTTGGCCGGCACCACCACCTGGCTGCCTGCGGCTTCGGCGCAGACGTCCAGCACCAGCTGGTCCTCGGCGCCAAGCACCGCAGCCATGGCGCCGACGCCAGCCGGAGCGGCTTCCTGCATCAGCTGGCCGCGCAGGCGCACCAGGTGCGCACCGTCATGCAGGCTCAGCGCGCCAGCGGCAACCAGTGCGGTGTATTCGCCCAGGCTGTGACCGGCCAGCACCGACGGACGCGGACCGCCGACGGCGTTCCAGGCGCGCCACACGCCGATGCTTGCGGCCAGCAGGGCCGGCTGGGTGTATTCGGTACGGTTGAGCATTTCCTCCGGGCCGCCCTGGGACAGCGCCCACAGGTCGACGCCGGCACCATCGGATGCCTCGGTGAAGGCGTCCCGCACCTGCGGGTGCAGTTCGGCCAGCTCGGCCACCATGCCCACAGACTGCGAGCCCTGGCCGGGGAAGACAAAAGCGAGGGTGGATACGGTCACGCGGTCATCCGCTTGTTGCAATCGAAGCGGCCCATGATAAGGGGGAACATGCCGTGTCGTCTGTACGTGCGCGTATGCACGCGTATGGAGCGCGGCCGCGGGACAACCCGGCATCCGGCGCGGTGTCCCCGCCCAGGTAGAGTCGACTGTCAGTCGACTGCCCTTCGATCAGCCGCTGAAAACCCGCGCTGCGCGCGGAAGTCGACTGACAGTCGACTCTACCGCAGCGCCAACCTGCCAGCAGCGCGAACCTGCCATCAGCAGAACAGTTGCAGGACGTCCAGGTCGCCGTCGGCGAGGAAATCCACGCACAGGCCGACCAGCAGCAGCACGCCGGCGGTGCTGGCGCCGTGGGCAATGAAGATGGAATGGGCCAGCGCGCGCGCTGAGCGGCCCAGCTTCATGCAGACCCGGGCCAGGCTGCGCAGGCGGCCACTGACTGCGTGCACGTGCTCGCGCACCGGCGCCTGGGCATCGCCCATCGCCTCGGCCATCATCGCCTGCAGCTGCTCCGGGCGGTCGGCGTAGTACTTGGCCACGCCGTAGCCGAACATCAGCCAGTCGCGGGCCTGCGCTTCGGACAGATCCATCACTTCCAGCGGATCTTCCTCGAAGTCGATGAAGCCCACCTGCTGCCCATCCCAGGTGAGGTTGCGCGGCAGCGGCTGGCCGAAATACGCGCCGCGTCCATGCGCCTCGGCGATGGCCTGCATCGCCGCCATCACCAGCCGGTCGCGACCGGCCTCATCGGCCTGGCGCAGGCAGGTATTGAACGAATTGCCGTTGTCGCCGATCACCAGCGCGGCATGGCCGGTGCCCAGCACGTCGGGCACGTTCACGCCCTGCGCCTGCAGTTCTCCCAGGCGACGGGCTTCGGTTTCTCGCGCGGCATCACCACCACGGTGCGGCGGTGGCCGCAGGGCGTCCAGATGGAAACGACGGGCAACGAAATTGAGCAGGCCCAGGGCCACTGCGCGGCTTCCCTTGCCGTACTGCTTCAGCCAGGCGCGCTGCCCTTCGATGACGATGGGCTCAACCATGACGTGTACTCCTTTAAACGCGTTACGGCCCCAGAGGGGCCGTAACGACAAAACTTCACATTGTCGTAACTTGCACTATCAATAGCGCAGCAGGGCCGAACCCCACGTGAAGCCGCCGCCGAAGGCTTCCAGCAGCAGCAGCTGGCCGCGCCCGACGCGGCCCGAACGCACCGCGGCGTCCAGCGCCAGCGGCACCGAGCCGGACGAGGTGTTGCCGTGCTTGTCGACAGTCACCACCACCTGGTCCATCGACATGTCCAGGCGCTTGGCGGTGGCTTCGATGATGCGCAGGTTGGCCTGGTGCGGAATCAGCCAATCCAGGTCGGACTTGTCCAGGCCATTGGCAGCCAGGGTCTCGTCCACGACCGAGTCCAGCGCCTTGACGGCGTACTTGAACACGTCGTTGCCCTTCATGTTGATGGTGCCACCACCGTTGGCGCCGTCCTTGAAGCCGGTCGAGACGCCCACCGGGTTCCACAGCAGCTCCTTCTTGCTGCCGTCGGCATGCAGGTGGGTACTGAGGATGCCGGTTTCCTCGTCGGCCTTGAGCACGACGGCGCCGGCGCCATCGCCGAACAGCACGCAGGTGGTGCGATCGTTCCAGTCGACCATGCGGGTCAGCGTTTCGGTGCCGATCACCAGCACGTGCCTGCAGTCGCCGGAACGGATGAACTTGTCGGCCACGCCCAGCGCGAACACGAAGCCCGAGCAGGCGGCGTTGACGTCAAAGGCAGGGCACCCCGCAACACCGAGCTTGGCCTGGATCAGGCACGCGGTGGAGGGGAAAATGAGATCGGGCGTGGTCGTACCGACCACGATCATGTCGAGCTGCGAAGCGTCGATACCGGCCGCTTCAAGTGCGCGCAACGCGGCCTGGTAGCCGAGGTCGCTGGTGGTTTCGCCTTCGGCCGCGATGTGCCGTTCACGAATTCCGGTGCGCGACTGGATCCACTCATCCGAGGTTTCGACCATTTTTTCCAGGTCGGCGTTGGTCAGGACTTTTTCCGGCAAATAGCTACCGGTGCCCGCGATCCTCGAATAGATCCGCTTGCTCATCATGTTTCCTGTTGCGCGGGCCGCCGATCACCGGCACGCCCGGGAAAGAAGGCAAAGGCCGCTGCCCGGGGGCAGCGGCCTTCCCGGCACATCAATCTTCTTCGACGGCCGAGGTCTTGGTCTGGATGACCTTCTTGCCGCGGTAGAAACCGTCGGCAGTGATGTGGTGACGCAGGTGCACTTCGCCGGTGGTCGGGTCGGTCGACAGCTGCTTGGCGCTCAGGGCGTCATGCGAACGGCGCTGGCCGCGGCGGGACGGGGTAACACGGGATTTCTGCACAGC
The DNA here is from genome assembly GCF_059372495.1 of Stenotrophomonas sp. YJH_SMC_80. Lineage (NCBI taxonomy): Bacteria > Pseudomonadati > Pseudomonadota > Gammaproteobacteria > Lysobacterales > Lysobacteraceae > Stenotrophomonas > Stenotrophomonas sp. YJH_SMC_80. Next base: position 34,522 of record NZ_JCAFVP010000005.1, on the reverse strand, counting down.
CATGGGATTGCTCCAAACTCGGTTCGTTTTGCTTCGTCGTATCGTCGCGCAGGACGCCAGCGCCCAGCACACTTTCGCTTTCGCCGCAGCCGCCGACGACAATCCGGCTGCTATTGTTTCTTCAATGCCGCCAATGCCGCGAACGGATTGGCCTTCTTTGTTTCTTCTTCGCTCGGCGCCCAGTCCTTGTCGACTGCTTCACCGTCGGGCGACAGCGGTACCACCGGCACCGCCAGCACCAACTCGTCTTCGACCAGGTCCAGCGGACGCAGCTGGCCGTCTTCCGGCACCAGCAACGCCTCGTACTCCTCCGGCAGGGACGATTCCTCGTCCTCGTCGCGGATCAGGCCAAGCCTCTGGGTCACCTTCACCGGCAACAGGAATCGCTGCATGCTGCGCTGACAGGTCAGCGGCAACGCGGTGTCGATGGTCAGTTCCACATAGGATACCCGCAGGACTTCGTCGCGACCGAATTCAAGCGAGTAGGAACACTCGCCGTCGGTATCTGCGACCAGCCCCTGCAGGCGGGTCAATTCAGCCAGGGAGACCTGGCCGTCGAAGCGCCTTCGCGCTACGACCATCCGCCAAGCATCCAGCGATTCGGGCACGTTCGCGGACATAAGCCGCTGAATACTAAGGATCGGGGGGGCTGCTGTCAAATGCCCGCCATACAGCACTTGCTGCTGGCGCTGCGCACAGGCCAGACTGCCGCACCCTGCCCCGGTATTCTCGCATGTCACTGGTCCTGGCCTCCACCTCCCGCTACCGCCGCGAGTTGCTGCAGCGGCTGGGCCTGCCCTTCGACTGCGCGCGCCCGGAGGTGGATGAAACCCCTTTGAACGGTGAGACGCCGCTGGCCCTTGCAACGCGCCTTGCCACGGCCAAGGCAACCGAAGTCGCCGCCCGCCACCCCGGCGCCTGGGTGATCGGCTCGGACCAGGTGGCGGACCTGAACGGGCGGCCGCTGGGCAAACCGGGCACGGCCGGGGCGGCCTGCGCGCAGCTGGCGGCGATGTCCGGGCAGACAGTACGCTTCCATACCGCCATCAGTCTCACGCGAGACGGAGAATCATTCAGTGCCGTGGATCTGACCGAGGTCCGTTTCCGCGCGCTGGGCCATGAGGAGATCGCACGCTACGTGACCACCGAACAGCCCCTGGACTGCGCCGGCAGCTTCAAGTGCGAGGGCCTGGGCATCAGCCTGTTCGAAGCGATCGACAACCGCGACCCGACCGCGCTGATCGGCCTGCCGCTGATCGCGCTGTGCGGGTTGCTGCGCCAGGCAGGGTTCGCGGTGCCCTGAAGGCGACACACTGACTGCCGGCACCGATCGCGGAAACAGGCCGGACATGGGCCGGGTAGGACCTGAGCCGGGTAGCGTCGACTGTCAGTCGACCATCGCGCGCAGCGCGGGGTTCTGCCGGCGGCTGGAAGAGCAGTCGACTAACAGTCGACTCTACCAACATGGAGCACCCAACCAACCTGGCGCGCGACCACCTGGACCGCGCTCCGCCTCAGCGCCCGCGAACCTCGAACGGCTGCTCCTGCCATTCCTCCACGCTGCCATCGCGACCGTGCAGGCGCAGGCCCAGCCAATGCCGTCCCGGCGCCAGCGTGCTAGTGTCCAATGAAGCATCGAAGCCCACCGCCGGATGCTGCGGATCGGTGCTGTCCGGCCAGGTCTGGCGCACGTCGAATGCGCGGCCATAGCGCGCATCCCCCATCGAGCGGCCATCGACCAGCACCTCAACCCGTGCCAGGCCGACACCATCCTTGAACGCCCATCCCTTGATCGCCAGCGTGCCAGACACCTTTTCGCCGTTGGAAGGGGTATCCAGCCATGCCATTGCCGGAGTCACGCACGCCCCCGGCGCGCGCCGCGCCGGCAGCCGGAACAGCAGGAAACGCTGGAAACCATGGTCACTGCTGACCACACGCGGCGCCGGCAGCGGCCCCACCTGTCCGCAGATGGCGTGATAGCGCGCCAGCAGATCGCGATAACGCTGGTCACTGGGTGAAAGCACCAGCAGCATCGGCGTCGAGCGCTTGCCCTCATGCAGCAGTTCCCACTGCGCCAGCTGCGCGGTGCGCCCATGCTTGTCGTTGAGCGGATGCGGCAGCACTTCGATATCGCCATTGCCGAGCTGGAAGCCCAGCTCGGCCCCCACCTTGAAGTTCCCCGCCAGCACCCGCGTGCCCGCCGGCATCTGCTGCAACTCTTCGCGCACCGCCATCGCCAACGGCTGCCAGCCAGCGAAATTGCGCGGGTAGTACTTGCTGCCTGCCAGCTGCTCGCGCAACGCAGGCGTGGAGGCCATCAGGTAATAGCCGAACGCCAGCACCATGCCTGCGCCCGCCAGCCACCAGCCGGTGCGCCGCAGCCAGCGTGGCCAGCCGTTGAGCACCACCGGCACCGCCACCAGCAGGGCCAGGTAGCCCGGCAGCGGCCAATGGAAACTGATCCGCTCGACGTCGGTGAAGAAGCCCAGCAGGAAGATGCCCAGCGTGGATACGCCCCCGACCAGGCCGAAGTAGCGCCACTGCACGCGCGTGCCGCCGCCCCTGCGGGTACCGGCCAGCGCCACCTTCCACATCGCCATGCACAGGATCGGGGTGACCAGCATGGGCTGGATCACCAGGAACCACAGCCCGTTCCATTCGAACGTCCAGGGATGGCGCTCGACCACCTGGAACTTCAGGCCGGCGTCGTGGTTGTCCGCGTTCCATGCCAGCAACGGCAGCCACGCCAGCACGCCCACCGCCAGCGCGACCCATACGCGCGGATCGGCCAGCATGCGCCGCCCCTGCGGCAGCGCCAGCAACGCGATGAAGCCAACGCCGATGACACCGATGAAACGGTAGTGACTGAGCGCACCGATCGACAGGCCCAGCGCAAGCTTCATCGCCGACGATGCATCAACGTTGTGCAGCAGCCGCGCACCGGCGTGCAGGCAGATCACCGCGGCCAGTGCCATGGGCACATCCGGCACCGCCAGCAGGCCCAGCGTCGCCGACAACGGCATCAACAGCGTGAGGCTGCCCGCTTGCCAACCGGCCACATTGCCGAACCAGCGCGTGGCCGTGCGCACCACCAGCAACGGCAGCAGCGCGCCGATGGCCAGGAACGGCAGGCGCAACGCGAGCACATGCTGGCCACCGATCTCCACACCCAGGCGCGCCAACCACGCGGTCAGTCCGGGAAGGTCCGAATACGCAGCGGCCAGATGCTGGCCTTCCTGCCAATAGAACGCCTCGTCAACAAACAGTGGCAGCCGCGCAGCCACTACCAGCTTGGCCGCTGTGACCAGCGTCCATAACCAGAGAAATATTGTCCGCGCGCGCTGTTCGCCCTGCATTGCTCTATGGATAATCGAATGGATTCCAGACCTGAGACGATCATGCCAGCCTCGTCCCCCAATCCCAGCATGCTAACCGATCAACTGCGCCAGGCCCTGCGGGAGGCACAGGATCAGGTAAACGCACTGGTGCTGGGCAAGGTGCCGGAAGTCAGGCTGGCTTTCGTCGCCCTGCTTTCCGGTGGCCATCTGCTGATCGAGGATCTGCCCGGCCTGGGCAAGACCACGCTGGCGCATGCGTTGGCCAGCAGCCTGGGCCTCAGTTTCCAGCGCGTGCAGTTCACCTCCGACCTGCTGCCCGCCGATGTACTGGGCGTTTCGGTATACGAGGCCGGCAGCCGCCAGTTCCAGTTCCATCCGGGGCCGGTGTTCACCCACGTGCTGCTGGCCGATGAGATCAACCGTGCGCCGCCGCGCACGCAGAGCGCGCTGCTGGAGGCGATGGCCGAACAGCAGGTCACCCTGGATGGGCAGACCCATCCCCTGCCCGATCCGTTCTTCGTGATCGCCACGCAGAACCCGGTGGACCTGTCCGGTACCTTCCCGCTGCCGGATTCGCAGCTGGATCGTTTCCTGCTGCGCCTGGCGATGGGCTACCCCAGTGCGCAGGCCGAACGCGAACTGCTGCGAGGTACAGACCGCCGCGACCTGATCGCACGTGCCGTACCGAAGCTGGATGACACCCAGGTACGCGCGCTGCGTGAAGCCGTCAGCCAGGTCCATGCCAGCGATGCACTGGTCGACTACGTGCAGGCCCTGCTGACCCGCAGCCGCCAGCACGCCGGCGTGCGCGTGGGCCTGTCACCGCGTGCCGGCCTTGCGCTGCTGCGCGCGGCCAGGGCGCATGCACTTCTGCTGGGCCGCGGCCACGTGGTGCCCGAGGACGTGCAGACCCTGTTCGTGGCGGTGGCCGGTCATCGCCTCGTGGCCGAAGCCGAGTCCAGCTCGGGGCCGGCACTGGCACGGGCCATCCTGCAGACCGTTGCGGTGGACTGAGGGTGGCCACGCGCTGGGCACGACTGCAACTGCTGGCACGCCCGCGCAGGCCTGAAGCACTGCCGCAGCGCCTGGACCGCCATCGCATCTACGTGCTGCCCACCCGTTTCGGCCTGTTCGTCGCCGCGCTGCTGGCGGCGATGCTGCTGGGCGCACTGAACTACAACAACAACCCGGCGTTGCTGCTGGCCCTGCTGCTGGCGGCAGCGGCGATCGCCAGCGCCATCGCCGCGCACCTGCAGCTGTCCGGCGTACAGATCGACGCGATCTCCGCCGAGCCGGTTCCTGCCGGGCAACCACTGCGCCTGCGCGTGGACCTGTCACTGCGTGATCCGCGCGCACGCCACGGCCTGAACCTGCAGGTGGGTGACAGCGAAGCCTGGACCTCGCTGCCTGCACACGGCCGCGGTGAAGTGGAGCTGCAGGTTCCCAGCGAACGCCGCGGCTGGCTGGAGCTCCCGCGCATCCGCCTCTCCACCACCCAGCCACTGGGCCTGGTGCGGGCATGGTCGTGGGTGTGGCCGGAACAACCGCTGCTGGTCTATCCGCAACCCGAGGCGCTGGCCCCTGCACTGCCGGAAAGCGGCAACGATCCGCTGCACACGCGCGCCCATGCCAGTGGCGAGGAACTGCATCAGCTACGGCCCTATCGTGCGGGCGATGCGCCACGCAGCATTTCGTGGAAGCACTCGGCACGCCGCGACAGCCTGCTGGTGCGCGAGTACGAAAAGCCGGTTGGCATCGAAGTCATCCTCGATTGGCGCACGCTGTCCCCGCTGGGCCATGAAGCACGCATCGCGCGTTTGGCGCGATGGGTCGACATGGCCGAGCGCGAAGGCCGCCGCTACACCCTGCTGCTGCCTGCACACCCGCCGTTCGGGCCAGGCCAGGGCGCCAGCCACCACCACCTGTGCCTGCGTGCACTGGCATTGATGCCGCATGACTGAGACCACGCCCGCGCTCGACCGCAATGCCCGCAACTGGACCCTGGCCAGCGCGGCGTTGGCGCTGTTGCCGTTGCTGCTGCAGTTGCCGCCCCTGCTGGCGGGCGTGATCGCGGCCGCAGCGCTCGTGACTGCGGTCCTGTCGTGGCGGAAGGTGCTGCCCATGCCGGTGCGCCTGCTGCTGGTGCTGGCCATGCTCGGTGCCATCGCCTGGCAGATGGGGATGGTCCGACCTGGGCGCGATACCGGTTGCGCCCTGCTGGCAGCGATGCTGGCGATCAAGTCCAGCGAACTGCGCAGCCGGCGCGATGCCCGCAGCCTGCTCGGGTTCGCGCTATTTTCCCCGTTTGCGGCGTTCCTGCTCGACCAAGGACCACTGACCACGGTGTTGGCCGCACTGGCGGGGATCAGCGCGCTGCTCGCCCTGCAACGGCTGGCCGGGGATGAAGGCCACGCCGCGCAGCTGCCCTTGCGAGGGCAGCTGCGCGGCGTTGGCCGCCTGCTGGCGATCGGCCTGCCGCTGGCATTGGCCTGCTTCTGGCTGTTCCCGCGCCTGGCCACGCCACTGTGGGGTGTTCCCGAGCGCGCCGTGGGTACGCCGGGGTTGTCCGACAGCATGGAGCCCGGCCAGTGGCTGGACCTGATGGCCGACGACAGCCCGGCGCTGCGCGTGCAGTTCTTCGGCGCGGTACCCGAGCCGATGCAACGCTACTGGCGAGGACCGGTACTGACCGCCTTCGATGGCCGGCGCTGGACACGTGACCGCGCCAGCGAGCGACGGCCGGCGGCCGTGGTCGAGGCCGGCACGCAGGGCTGGGACTACCAGATCGACTACGAACCCACCGACCGGCGCCAGCTGGTGGCACTGGACCTGCCCAGCCGCGCGCCTGCAGGCAGCACGCTGGATGCGGACATGAGCCTGAGCAGCGAGCGGTCACTGGCGTCGCTGAGCCGCTGGCGGTTGCATTCGGCGCCACCACAACGCTTCGACAGCACGCTGTCACCCTATCTGCGACGGGCCGCGCTGCAGTTGCCCAGTGGCTTCAACCCGCGCACCGCCACGTTGGCGCAGCAATGGCGGCAGCAGGCTGGCAGCGATGACGAGGCCATCGTGCGCCGCGCGCTGCAGTGGATCACCACCGACTTCTCGTACACGCTGGACACCCCTGCGGCAGGGCGCGACCCGATCGACGAGTTCCTGTTCGGCTACAAGGCCGGCTTCTGTGAACACTTCAGCTCGGCCTTCGTGGTGTTGATGCGCAACGCCGGCGTCCCGGCACGGGTGGTGACCGGCTTTGCCGGCGGCACCTACAACCGCCTTGGCGACTACTGGATCGTGCGGCGGATGGACGCCCATGCCTGGGCCGAGGTATGGCTGCCGCAGCGCGGCTGGGTACGGGTTGACCCGACCGCAGCCGTGGCACCGGAACGCATCCTGGACACACTGGACGACCGCCTGCAGGCCGGTACGGACACACCACTGCAGCAACGCTGGCAGCAGCTGGGGCAGATGGGCGACTGGCTGCGCCGCGGCTGGAACGACCTGGTGCTGTCATTCGATGCACGCCGCCAGCAGCAACTGCTCACGCCGTTCGGGCTGGATGATCTGGGCCCCACGCAACTTGTCGCTGGCTTCGTGGTGGCAACGATGCTGGCCTTGGCGTGGATGGCCTGGCTGCTGGCCCGTGGCGAGCGCGAACGCGACCCGCTGCTGCGCGCCTGGCACCGGCTCGGACGGCGCTACGCCCGCCTCGGCCTGGCCCGTGAACCGCACGAAACCGCACAGGACTGGGCCCAGCGGGTGCACCGGCAGCGCCCTGACCCGGCCCTGCTCGCACTCAGCCAGCGTTTCGCCGACGCGCGCTACGCTGGAACTTGCACCGACCTCGCTTCATTATTGCGGGACCTGCGCAGGCATCGCCCGACTTCCGGAGCCTCCCCATGAACACCAAGTTCCTTCTCACCGCTGTGGCCACGCTGGCCCTGTCGGCCTGCGCCACGGCCCCCAAGCCGCTGCAGGGACAGTTCAGCCTGGTCTCCCCGCGCGACTCGGTCGCTACCCAGCAGGTCGGCACGCCGGTCCGTTGGGGCGGTCGCATCATCGAAACCAAGCCCGGCCAGGGCGAGACCTGCTTCCAGATCATCTCGCGCCCGCTCAATGGCAGTGGCCGCCCGAACACCACCTCGTCCGACGCCAGCGACGGTCGTTTCATCGCCTGCCGTGCCGGCTTCTACGACCCGGCCGTGTTCGAAGCCGGTCGTGACGTGACCTTCATCGGCAAGATCGACGGCTACCAGAACACCCGCATCGGCGAGTACGACTACCGCCTGCCCAAGCTGTCGGCCGATGTGATCTACCTGTGGCCGGAACAGCGCCAGGTCGACGTGGTGCCCTACCCCTATGGCCCGTGGGGCCCGGGCCCGTATGGTCCGTACTGGGGCGGCTATGGTCGCTGGGGCTGGTGGTGATCGTCACCGCACAGGCATGACGGAAAAGGCCGCCCTCGGGCGGCCTTTTTCATCCGCGCATGGCGTGGACAGGGGCTTCAACGCCCAGGCGCACCGAAATGCCCCAGCGGCGCACCGGCCAGCAGGTGCATGTGGATATGGAACACGGTCTGTCCGGCATGCTCGCGGCAGTTCATCACGATACGGTAGCCGTCCTGTGCGAAGCCCTCGCGGCGCGCATACTCGGCGGCAGCCAGCGCCAGCTTGCCGATCAGGTGCGCCTGCGACGGCTGCAGGTCATCCAGGGTCGGAATGATCTCGTTCTTCGGAATGAACAGCACGTGCACCGGTGCCTGCGGTGCGATGTCCTTGAAGCCCAGCACCTCGTCATCCTCATAGACGATGGTGGCCGGGATCTCGCGACGGATGATCTTGCTGAAGAGGGTTTCGTTGCTCATGGTCGGCCTCGGCGGGGATGTCATCCGCATTGTAGGCCGGCCGCGCCGGGGGATGCCCGGCCGGCATTCAATCGCGGAATTCGCTGCGCGTTCCGAACGCGTGCGAGAGCGTGCCGCGATCGACGTATTCGAGTTCACCGCCAAGTGGCAGGCCCTGCGCCAAACGGCTCGGCTGCACCTTGCGTGCGCGCGCCAGCTGCGCCAGGTAATGCGCGGTGGCCTCGCCCTCCACAGTGGCGCTGGTGGCGATGATCAGCTCCTGCACCTCGCCCTCGGCCAACCGTCGCTCCAATTGCTCCAGGCCCAGCTCGCGCGGGCCGATGCCATCGAGCGGCGACAGCCGCCCCTGCAGCACGAAGTAGACACCGCGGAAGCCGGTGGCGTTCTCGATGGCCAGGCGGTCGGCCGGCGATTCGACCACGCACAGCTGGCTGCGCTCGCGGCTGCCGTTGGCACAGGTCGGGCACAGCTCGGTTTCGCTGAAATCGCGGCACTGCACGCAGTGGCCGATTCGCTCCACCGCCAATGCCAGTGTCTCGGCCAGACGCTGGCCACCTTCGCGCTCGCGCTCGAGCAGGTGATAGGCCATGCGCTGTGCAGTCTTCTGGCCGACGCCAGGCAGCACCCGCAATGCGTCGATCAATTGTTCAAGCAGGGGTGCGGACACGGCGGCATGCTTTCATGGCGTCGAGCACGCTCGACAGCTGTCTGTAGAGTCGAACCATGCTCGACCGAGGGTTGGAGCGGGCACCTGCAGCGGCAGGCGCCCCCTGGGAAATCAGAACGGCAGCTTCATGCCCGGCGGCAGCTGCATGCCGGCGGTGGCCGACCCCATCTTCGACTTCGACTCGGCATCGATCTTGTTCGAGGCATCATTGAAGGCGGCGGCGATCAGGTCTTCCAGCATCTCCGGGTCGCTGGTCAGCGACGGGTCGATGCGCACCTTGCGGCATTCCTTGGCACCGGTCAGGGTCACGCTGACCATGCCGCCGCCGGCGCTGCCGGTCACTTCGATCTTGGCGATTTCTTCCTGGGCCTTCTGCAGGTTTTCCTGCATTTTCTGGGCCTGCTGCATCAGTTGGGCGATGTTTCCGCGCATGGTGTCTTACTCGTCAAAAGAACGGATGGAATCGGAAACAACCCGGGCACCGTGCTGTTGGATCAGCACCTGCACTTCCGGGTCGTCCATGAAAACGGCCTCTGCCACCTGCTGCCGCTCACTACGCTGGCGGTCGGCACGCTGGTGCAGAGTCTCGGCCGGAACGTGTTCGGTTTCCACGGTCTCGACCACGATCTTCGGCGCCTGGCCGAGGGCCTTCTCCAGCATCTCGCCCAGGGCGGCCAGCGCGCGCTCCGAGCGCAGGTATTCAAATCCGGGCGAAAGGCCCAGTTTCAAGGTCCCGTGCTGGCAACTGATGAAGGCAGCGTTGGCGGCCAGCTGCCGCGACGGGCCGCTCAGGCCACTGTTGGCGACCAGATCCAGCCAGTCCTCGGCGCTGGCCAGGTCGCTCACACCTTCCAGCGGCGCATTCTCCTGCACTGGCGCCGGCTCGACCGGCGCGATGGCAATGCCTTCAGTGCGGAACGGGCGCTCGGGCGGTGCAGGCTCGCTGGGAGCCGCGACGGGAGCCGGCGGCTCATGCCAGGGCGCCACCATGGCAGCTTCCGGCCCAGCCATCTCGGCCGCCAGCGCCTCGTCACGTGCCTCGGCTTCGTCGGTGGCCCACGGCGGCAGGTCGTCGCCCACTTCTGTTTCAACGGACGGCGGCGTCGCTGCTTCGGCCTTCACCGGCGGCGGTGACACCGGCTCTTCCACCGGAACCGGCTCGGGCTCCGGCGTCGGGTCCGGTTCGGGTTGCGGGGCCGGCTCAGGTTCGGGTTCAGGTTCGCGCGGCGCGGCCTGCACCGGAGCGGCCACCTGCGCCACCACGGCCGGGCTTGCCGAAGCGGCGGCAGTCGCCGGCGTCGCTTCGTGGGTCCCCGCACCGGTGCCACCACCGGCAGCATTGCCACCCGGCGCATTGCCTGCCCCCTCCACCGACTTCGGCACCGGCGGGACCGCCGCGGCCGGGCGGAACGCCAGCATGCGCAGCACGGCCATCTCGAAGCCCGCGCGCGGGCTCGGCGCCATCGGCAGGTCACGACGGCCGTTCAAGGCCATCTGGTACCAGAGCTGCACCACTTCCGGGCGCAGGCGCTCGGCGAATGCGGCGGCATCCAGGCCTTCGGCAACGGCCGCACCCGGTACCAGCTGCTGCACCTGGATGCGGTGCAGGCCTTCGGCCAGCGCTTCCAGCACGCCACTCCAGTCCGGCGAGAATTCGGCCAGCGCGGCCACCACCTGCAGCAGGCGCGGGCCATCGCCGTCAGCCAGCGCATCGAGCATCGCCGCCACCTGGGTGCGGTCGACCGTGCCCAGCATGGTACGCACCACGTCCTCGCGCAGCGCACCGCCGGCATAGGCAATCGCCTGGTCCAGCAGCGACAGGCCATCCCGTAGGCTGCCATCAGCGGCCTTGGCCAGCTGCACGATGGCACTGCCGTCGGCCTCGATCTCCTCGGCCGCCAGGATGCGGGTCATCTGGCCCTGGATCTGGTCCTCGTCCAGGCGCTTGAGGTTGAACTGCAGGCAGCGGCTGAGCACGGTGACCGGCAGCTTCTGCGGATCGGTGGTGGCCAGCAGGAACTTCACGTGCTCCGGCGGCTCTTCCAGCGTCTTCAGCAGCGCATTGAACGCCGCCTTGGACAGCATGTGCACTTCGTCGATCAGGTAGACCTTGTACTTGCCACGCGAAGGCATGTACTGCGCGTTCTCGATCACCTCGCGCACGTCGTCCACGCCGGTGTTGGACGCGGCGTCGATTTCCAGCAGGTCGATGTAGCGGCCGGCGTCGATATCCAGGCAGGCTGCACACTGGCCGCAGGGATCGGCACTGGTGCCCTGTTCGCAGTTCAGCGACTTGGCGAAGATGCGCGCGATGGTGGTCTTGCCCACGCCGCGGGTGCCGGTGAACAGGAACGCATGGTGGACCCGGCCGCTGTCCAGCGCGTTGCTGAGCGCACGGACCACGTGTTCCTGGCCCACCAGCTCGGCAAAACGCTTTGGACGCCACTTGCGGGCAAGGACGAGATAGGACATCAGGCCACCGTTTTCCATCGGATGTTCCATTGTGCCATGCCTGTCCAGCCCCCTCGCCTCCGGCACATCTTTCGCGGGTTCCTGGCCGGGGTGCTTGTGAAGTGCCGCGCAGCCCGCTAGAATCTGCGCCCCTGCTGAGGCGTTTGCCGATGGCAGGGATCCGGAGAGGTGTCCGAGTGGTTGAAGGAGCACGCCTGGAAAGTGTGTAAGCGTCTAAACCGCGCTTCGGGGGTTCGAATCCCCCTCTCTCCGCCAGATAAATGAAGAAGCCGCCCACTGGGCGGCTTTTTTTATTTGGCTGGCGGGAAGCGCGCTAGGTACCGGACTGAACAGGCTCTGCCGCCAGGGGCAGGTCCAACGGTCCGCCCGGCGACAGCGCGCGACCGCTGCGAGTCACCTGCGCCGGAGCAGTCCCCGCACGCAGACGCCGACGAACGCCAGCCCCAGCAGCATCCACACGACCGTCATTCCCCACAGCGCACCGAACGTATCCAGGACCGGCTCCAGGCGCGGTTGCGTCGGATCGTACAGCACGCGTACCGGCTGTCCAGGCTCATAGCCGAAGATCATGCCGCCCTGCGGGTAAGAGACGTGTTGGCCGGTCGCGGTGGTGAACGCAATCTGCGGATGCGATCCGCCCGCGTTCAGGCGCTCGACCTGGCCATCGACGGCATGCGCGATCTGCAGGAACTCAAGGCGATGCGTCACTTCGAAGGCGGCCACGGCAAGGATCAACAGCCCCACCGCGCCAAACAGCAGACCGCGCATGACCTGGGCAGTCCGGGAAAGAGAAGGGTCGGGCATCGCTGGGCAGCTCCGTTGCAGGCAGGAAGACGAATGGGGCCGGCGGATCCTGCCGCGCGGTCAGTCCCACGTGTCGAGAGCATAGCCCAAGAGCCGCCGCGCCCCGCTGCACGCCATCGCGCCCGCATCCGCCTCGCCACTACCCGCCACCGACGCACCCGCCTGGTGCAGGCGCCTGTGTTCCGCACAGTCATTCGAGGTGGGCGAAATCATCCGTGAGAAGATCGACTCCGCTCCATGTACCTTGGAGCACTTCGGCGGCTCCTGCGGCCTCGTCGCGCGATACCCCCTTGAGAAGGACAACGTCTGGACGGTTGAAATGCGCCCGGGCAACGCCAAGGCATTTTCCATGAACCTCCGCCTCTACCGCCCCGCCGATGCCAGCGCTTGCTTGTCGATTTTCGACAGCAACGTACCCACCTACTTCGCGCCCGAAGAGCGCAGCGACTTTGAGCGCTTCCTGCAAGAACAGGCCATGGACTGTGCATTCCAGGTCATCGAACGAGATGGCAGCATCGTGGCCTGCGGCGGCCTGTCGCGACGCGGCGACGGCAGTGCCGGTTTCTGCTGGGGCATGGTACAGCGCGCGCTGCACCAGCATGGACTGGGCCGGGAACTGGCGCTGGCACGCCTGCGCCAGGCCGAAGCGGATCCCTCGATCAAGCGCATCACGCTCAGTACCAGCCAGCACACCCAGGGCTTCTATGCTGGCCTGGGCTTCCAGGTGACGCGGATCGTTTCCAATGGCCACGGCGCCGGGATCGATGCCGTGGAGATGGAGCGGAGGGTCTAGCCCTCCGCACCGCCCTGGATCCACGCAGGCGTGGATCCAACCTCGCCCCACTCTCCTCAGAAGCCCACGCGCAGGTTGATCTGCCCGCCCACGTCGCGGCGGCCATCGCCGTGCTGGCCCTGCACGAACATCGACAGCTGGCTGTTGCGGCCGAGGCCCACCGCCACGCCCACCTGACTGACCAGCGCATTGCGTGCCATCACCGCGCTGTAGACGTCGAAGGCATTGCCGCCCACCGCGAAGCGGTTGCGGCTGGCCACATCGGTATCACCCGATGCATGCTGCCAGCCCAGGCCAACCGTCAGCTGCGCCGGGAAGCGCTCGCCGCTGCCCACATCCCAACGGCCGCGCACGCCCACGGTGCTGACATTGAGCGTGTCCTTGCCGCCTTCCAGCACCAGCGCAGCCGTGCCGCCCTGCTCCACCGCACGATCGCTGTCGACCCAGTGCCTGGTGAACTGCACATACGGCTGCAGTTGGGTCCTGCCATGGGTCCAGGTCCAGCTGCCCTCCACCTGCGCGATGGTCACATCCGAGTCCTGGCGGCTGTACAGGGTCTGGCCCAGCAGCGGCACCTCACGCGTGGTACGCGTGCGGTAGTCACCGCGCGATACGCTGCCACCGACCGCAAAGCCGTTGTTCCACTGGCCCTGCGCATACAGGCCGAACGTGTTGCCGCGCAGGCGGGCCCGCGAGCTGCGATCGTACAGGCGCGTATCCAGCCGCTCGTTGCCTGCGGCCGCACCCAGCACCACGTGTTCGCCCAGCTGCCAGTCCACGCCCGCCATCAGTGCATTGCGGTTGGAGCGGATGTCATCGCCGTTGCCGTCACCGTCCTGGCGGAACACCTTGCCGCTGCCGGCCAGCCAGGCCGAGGCACGCTCGCCACGCACGGTCGGCAGTTCGCTGCCGAGACGCTGGCGGATGCCCTCTTCCAGGTAGTTGTCGTACAGCAGCACCGCACGGCTGGCCGCATGTACCTCGCCGGACAACTGGTCGAACGCCGCACGCGCGGTACCCGCGTCATACATCAGCAGCGTGTTGTACAGGCCCAGTGCCGGACCACTCTGCGGCAGGCTGTCCAGCGCTGCAGCGGTGTTGTACTGGTTGCGCGTCTTCGCCGCCGTGGTGAATGCCGCGGTCTGCGCTACGTCGATCTGCAGGTTGGCCGTGTTGGCGGTATAGACCGGGGTGATGGTCAGGAAGGCCGACGGCGAGGTCGCCGAAGCGAACTGCCCGCTGACGCCACCACCCGCGTTGATCACGGTGTACTGCTGGCCCTGCTGGTAGCTGGTGTTCGGCGAGATGGTATTCACCTTGACGATGCTGCCACCCACGTTGGCGCTGCCGCCCACCTGTACCGTATCGCTGCCGGTGGCGCCCAGGTCGACGCCCAGCGTGCTGCCCGGCGACAACGTCAGGTTGCCGCCCACCGTGACCGTGCCGGTGCCATTGCCCGCACCACTGCCGTTGCCCGGGCCATTGCCCGGCGACAGCACGCCGCCGCTGGACACCGTCACGCCGCCACCCGTGCCACCGATGGTCCCGGTACCGGACAGCGTGGTACCGCTGCCGATGGTCCACTGGCCACCGATGTTGCCGGTGACATTCAGGCCACCGCCAGTGACCTGGCCGGTGCCGCTGAAGCCGCCGCTGTTGCCGCCCAGGTTCAGGCCGCCCGGGCCTGCCTGCACGATGCTGCCACCACCGCTGATGGTGCCGCCCAGCGTGGTGGTGCCGCCGGTGTTGATGACCAGGCCACCGTTGTTGGTGATATTGCCGGTGATCGAGCCGCTGGCGCCGCCATTGCCGACCTGCACGGTGCCGCCGGCATTGATGGTGGTGCCGCCGGTGTAGGTGTTGTTGCCGGTCAGGGTGACCGTTCCGGTGCCGGCCTGGGTCAGGCCACCATTGCCGCTGATGGTGCCTCCGACGGTGGTGTTGCCGCCCACGTTGAACACCAGGCTGCCGTTGTTGCTGACGTTGCCGGCGATCGCACCGCTGGCGCCGCCATTGCCGACCTGCAACGTGCCGCCGGTATTGATGGTGGTGCCACCGGTATAGGTGTTGTTGCCGCCCAGGATCAACGTGCCGCTGCCGGCCTGGGTCAGGCCACCGCTGCCGCTGATGGCGCCACCGACCGTGGTATTGCCGGCCACGTTGAACACCAGGTTGCCGTTGTTGGTGACGTTGCCACCGATCGCGCCGGTCGCACCGCCGTTGCCGACCTGCAGCGTGCCGCCTGCATTGATCGTGGTCGGCCCGGTGTAGGTGTTGTTGCCGGTCACGGTCAGAGTGCCGCTGCCGGCCTGGGTCAGGCCGCCGCTGCCACTGATGGTGCCACCCAGCGTGGTGTTGCCGGCCACGTTGGACAGCAGCGTGCCGTTGTTGGTGACATCGCCAATGATCGAGCCGGTCGCGCCGCCATTGCCCAGCTGCAGCGTGCCGCCGGCGTTGATGGTGGTACCCCCGGTGTAGGTGTTGGTGCCGGTCAGCACCAGCGACCCACTGCCCGCCTGGGTCAGGCCACCCGTACCGCTGATGGTGCCGCCCAGCTGCGTGTTGCCGGCCACGTTGGAGATCAACGCGCCATTGTTGGTGATGTCTCCAGCGATGGCGCCGGTTGCCCCGCCGTTGCCGACCTGCAGCGTACCGCCGGTATTGATCGTGGTGCCACCGGTATAGGTGTTGTTGCCGACCAGGGTCAGCACGCCGCTGCCGGCCTGGGTCAGGCCACCGCTGCCGCTGATCGCGCCACCGACCGTGGTGTTGCCGCCCACGTTGAATACCAGGCTGCCGTTGTTGGCAACGTTGCCGGTGATCGCACCGGTCGCACCGCCATTGCCCACCTGCAGGGTGCCACCGGCATTGACGGTGGTGCCGCCGGTATAGGTGTTGTTGCCGGTCAGCACCAGCGCACCGCTGCCGGCCTGGGTCAGGCCGCCACTGCCGCTGATGGTGCCACCGAGCGTGGTGTTGCCGGCCACGTTGGACACCAGCGCGCCGTTGTTGGTGATGTCGCCGACGATCGCACCGGTCGCACCACCGTTGCCGATCTGCAGCGCGCCGCCGGCATTGATGGTGGTCCCTCCGGTGTAGGTGTTGTTGCCGGTCAGCACCAGCGTGCCGCTGCCGGCCTGGGTCAGACCGCCATTGCCACTGACCACCGCACCCACGGTTGCCGTGGTGCCGAGGTTGTAGACCAGGCTGCCATTGTTGGTGATGTCGCCCAGCACCGAACCGGTGCTGCCACCGTTGCCGATCTGCAGGGTGCTGCCACCGTTGATGGTGGTACCGCCGGTATAGGTGTTGTCGCCGCTCAGGGTCAGCGTACCGGTACCTCCCTGCACCAGGCCGCCGGTGCCACTGAGGACGCCAGCGAACACGGTGCTGGCGTTGTTGCCGCCGGTAGTCAGCGTTGCGCCTCCCAGCGCCACCGTGCTGCCGGCCACACCGGCCAGGCCGCCGATGCTCTGGTTGCCACCGGCGCTGATATCCAGTGTGCCAGCACCGGCCAGGTTGACCGTGCTGGCACCGGACAGGCTGCCGCCGGCTGCTACCGCCAGCGTGCCGCTGTTGATGGTGGTGGTGCCGGCATAGCTGCTGGCACCGCCCAGGGTGACCGTCGCCGCGCCATCCTTCAGCAGGCCACCGGCACCGCTGATCGGTCCGTTCAAGGTCAGCGCGTTGCTGCCGACCAGAGTCAGCGTGCCGCTGGCCAGCTGCACGGTGTTGGCCAGAGTCAGCGCACTGGTGCCATCCAGGCTGGCGTTGCCGCCTACGGTCAGCGCGCCGATGCCCAGCGAACCGCCGTTGCCCAGCAGCAGGCCACCGGCATTGAGGGTCACGCCGCCCGTGAAGACGTTGACGCCAGTCAAGCCCTGGATGCCTGCGCCGTTCTTTACCAGGCCACCGGCCCCTCCGATGGTGCCGGCGAAGGTGGTATTGCCCACGCCATTGAGGGTCAGCGTGCTGCCGCCCAGCGCCACGGTCGAACCTGCCACGCCTGCCAGCGAACCGATCGCCTGCGCACCACCCGCGCTGATGTCAAAGGCGGTACCGGCATTGGCCAGGTTCACCGCACCAGTCGCCGCGAGGCTGCCACCGGCGCCGATCGCCAGCGTACCGGCGTTGATGGTGGTTCCACCGGTGAAGGTGTTGGTGCCGGTCAACGTCTGGGTACCCGAACCTTCCTTGATCAGGCCACCGGAGCCGGCCACCGAACCACTGAACGTGCCATTGGTGGCGTCTCCGATCGTCAGCGTGTTGGCGCCCAGATTCACCGTACCGTTGCCGATCAGGGTACCGAACTGCTGCGTGCCGCTGCCCGCCGACAGATCGAAGGTCGCACCCGAGGCCAGGTTGACGATGCCTGAGGAGGCCAGGCTGGCGCCAGCACCCAGTGCCAGCGTGCCGGCGTTGATGAAAGTACCGCCGGTATAGGTGTTGGCACCATTCAAGGTCAGCGTCGCGGCACCCTCCTTGGTCAGTGAGCCGGTACCACTGAGGATGCCGTTGAGGGTGAGGTTGTTGCTGCCGAGGACGGTCAACGCGTTGTTGAGGGTGAAGTTGTTGGCGAGGGTGACCGCCGTGTTCGAATCGAGCGTCGCAGCGCCTCCGACCGTCACCGCACCGGTGCCCAACGCAGCATTGTTGCCGACCACCAGGCCACCGGCGTTGAGCGCCACGCCGCCGCTGAAGGTACTGCCGCCATTGAGCGTCTGCACGCCCGCGCCGTTCTTGATCAGCCCGCCATTGCCGCTGATCGCACCGTTGAAGGTGCTGTCCACGGTGCCGCCCAGGGTCAGCGTGCTGCCGCCCAGCGCCACCGTGCTGCCGGCCACGCCGGCCAGCGAACCGATGGTCTGGTTGCCCGCGGAGATATCGAGCGTGCCAGCACCGGCCAGATTCACCGCGCCGGTCGCGGCGAGGCTGCCACCGGCACCGATCGCCAGCGTGCCGCTGTTGATGGTGGTACCACCGGTGTAGGTGTTGGCACCGCTCAGGGTTACCGTGGCCGCACCGTCCTTGATCAACCCACCTGTACCCGAGATCACACCGCCCAGCGCCAGCGCCTGGCTGCCGAGCAGGTCGAGGTTGGCACCCGCTGCCAGGCTGATGTTGTTGGCCAGGCTGGCAGCGGTCGATGCATCCAGTGTTGCGTTGCTTCCGACCGTCAACGCACCGCTGCCGAGCGCAGCATTGTTGCCGACCACCAAGCCACCGCCGTTGAGTGCAACGCCACCACTGAACAGATTGGCACCGCCCAGCGTGAGGATGCCGGCGCCATTCTTGACCAGGCCACCGGTGCCGGAAATCGCGCCATCGAAGATGCTGTTGCCAACGCCGCCCAGGGTCAGCGTCTGCGCCCCCAGGCTCACCGTCGAACCCGCCACGCCGTTCAACGCCCCGATGGTCTGGTTGGCGCCGGCAGTCGAGATATCGAAGCCCGTGCCTGCCGCAGTGAGCCTCACCGCACCGGTCGCGGCCAGACTGCCGCCGGGGCCGATCGCCAGGGTACCGGCGTTGATGAACGTGCCGCCGGTGTAGGTGTTGGCACCGGTCAGCGTCTCGATGCCGGCACCGACCTTGGTCAGGCCACCGGTGCCTGCGATCGAGCCACTGAAGGTGCCATCGGTGGCGCCGCCCACTTCGATCGAGTTGGCACCGAGGTTCACCGTACCGTTGCCGACCAGCGTGCCGAACTGCTGCGTGCCACTGCCGGCCGACAGGTCCAGCGTGGCGCCGGTGGCAAGATTGACGGTACCGCTCGCGGCCAGGCTGGCACCGGCCCCCAGCGCCAGCGTGCCGGCGTTGATGTTGGTGCCACCGGTGTAGGTGTTGGCGCCATTCAACGTCAGCGTCGCGCTGCCATTCTTGGTGAGGCTGCCGGTACCGGAAAGGACGCCGTTGAGCGTCAGTGCATTGGTCCCGATTACGGTCAGCCCGGCATTGAGCGCAATGTTGTTGGCCAGCGTTGCCAGGCCGGTGGTATCCAGCGTGGCAGCACCACCGACGGTCAATGCGCCCGTGCCCAGCGCTGCGTCATTGCCGAGCACCAGTCCGCCTGCATTGAGCGTCACGCCGCCACCGAAGGTATTGGCGCCGGACAAGGTCTGTACGCCCGCGCCCACCTTGACCAGGCCACCACCGCCGCTGATCACGCCATCGAACGCGGCGTTGCCGGCGGTACCGAAGGTCAACGAATTGCCGCCCAGCGTCAGCGTGCTGCCGCCCGCGCCGTTGAGCGCGCCGATGGTCTGGTTGCCGCCGGCACCGGAGATATCGAAGCCTGCGCCTGCGCCCAACGTGACATCACCGACTGCGGCGAGACTGCCACCCGTGCCCAACGCCAGCGTGCCGGCGTTGATGGTGGTACCGCCGGTGTAGGTGTTGGCACCGGACAGCGTCAACGTGGTGCCGCCATTCTTGATCAGGCTGCCATTGCCGCCTACCACTCCCGACAGCGTCAGCGCATTGCTGCCGGGCAGCGTGAGTGCGACGCCCGAGCCCAGCGTGACCGCATTGCCGAGCGTCACTGCAGTGCCTGCATCCAGCGTGGTGCTGGCATTGACCGCCAGCGCACCGGTACCGAGCGCACCATTCGCGCCGACCACCAGGCCACCACCGTTCAAGGTCAGGCCGCCACCGAAGGTGTTGGTGTTGTTGAGGGTCAGCAGGCCCGCACCATTCTTGACCAGGCTGCCGTTGCCGCTCAGCACGCCTCCGAATGCAACGTCACTGGTTCCGCCCAGGGTGAGCTGGGTGCCGGCACCGAAGTTCACCGCGTTGGCCAGATTCAATGCCACCGTGCTGTCCAGCGTGGTGGTGCCGCCAATACCCAGCGCACCGGTACCAAGCGCACCTGCATCGCCCAGTACCAACCCGCCCGCGTTGAGCGCAAGGCCACCACTGAACGTGTTTGCACCGGACAGCGTCTGCACGCCCGTGCCGGTCTTGACCAGGCCACCGGTTCCACCGATCACACCGGCAAAGCTGCCATTGCTGGCACCGCCAAAGGTCAGCGACTGCGCGCCCAGCGCCAGCTGGCTGCCCGCCACGCCATTCAACGCGCCGATGGTCTGTGCCGCACCGGCTGCGGAGATGTCCAGTGTCGCGCCCGCAACGGCAAGATTCACCGCACCGGCTGCGGCGAGACTGCCGCCTGCGCCCAGCGCCAGCGTGCCGGCGTTGATGGTGGTGCCTCCGTTGTAGGTATTGGCGCCCGACAACGTCAACCGCGCCGTGCCGTCCTTGATCAGCCCACCGGCACCGAATACCGGACCGGCCAGCGTCAGGTCATTGTTGCCCAGCACGGAAAGGTTGGCACCGGCAGCGAGACCGATGGTGTTGCCCAGCGCCAGCGCCGTTGTGGCCTCCAGCGAAGCGTTGCCGCCCACGTCCAGCTGGCCGGTACCCAGCGCCTGCGCATTGCCCAGCTGCAGCAGGCCCGCGTTGAGGCCGACGCCCCCGCTGAACGTATTGACGCCGTTCAACGCCAGCGTCGCCGTACCGTTCTTGACCAGGCTGCCAGTACCACTGATGAGACCGCCCAGCGACACGTTCTGGCTGCCCAGCAGATCCAGCGCCGCGCCCGCCCCAAGGTTGAGGTCGTTGGCGAGGTTCAGCGCTACTGAACTGTCCAGCGTGGCATTGGCGCCCACCGACAGTGCACCGGTGCCCAGTGCGCCGGCGTTCCCCAGGAACACGCCGCCGCCGTTGACGGTCAGCCCACCACCGAAGCTGTTGGCGCCGTTGAGGGTCAACGTGGTGGCACCATTCTTGACCAGCCTGCCGGCACCGGACACCACGCCACCCAGCGTGATCGCCTGCGAGCCCGGCAGCGACAGCGCGGCACCCGCGCCCAGGGACACATTGTTGGCCAGGTTCAGCGGGGCGCCGCCATCGAGCGAGACGCTGCCGCCAATGCCCAATACTCCCGTACCGAGTGCGCCACTGTTGCCCAGCAGCAGACTGCCGGCGTTTGCGCTCAGTCCACCGCTGAAGGTGTTGGTACCGTTCAAGGTCAGTGTCGACGCGCCATTCTTGACCAGGCTGCCGGTGCCGGTGACGTTGCCGGCCAGGGCCAGGTTCTGGCTGCCCGGCAGGGTCAACGCCGCGCCGAGGTTGATCGCATTGCCCAGGTTCAGTGCAGCAGTGGCGTCCAGCGAACCGTTGCCACTGACGGTCAGCGCACCGCTTCCCAGCGCACCGGCGTTGCCCAGCACCAGGCCACCGGCGGCAAGATTCACCCCACCGCTGAAGGTGCTGGCGCTGGTCAGCGTCTGCACGCCGGTGCCCTGCTTGATCAGGCCACCGGTGCCGCCGATCACGCCGGCGAAGGTCTGGTTGGTGGCATCACCGAAGGTCAGCGTGCTGCTGCCCAGCGACAGGGTGCTGCCAGCCACGCCGGACAACGCACCGATGGTCTGGTTGCCACCCAGCGAGATATCCAGTGCGCTGCCAGCGCCGGCCAGGCTGACCGCGCCGGTCGCCGCCAGGCTGCCACCACTGGCCAATGACACCGTTCCGGCATTCACCGCCAGCCCACCGGTGAACGTGTTCGCGCCGCCCAGCGTCAGCGTGGAGGCGCCGTTCTTGACCAGGCTGCCGCTCCCGCCGATGACACCGCCCAGCGTCAGCGCATTCGAGCCCAGCACATCGAGCGAACCACCGGCGCCAAGCGTGATGCCATTGCCCACGGTGAGGCCGGCGCTGGCGTCGAGCGATACCGCACCGCCGACGTTCAGCGCCCCGGTTCCCAGTGCACCGCCGTTGCCCAGCACCAGGCTGCCGGCATTGAGCGCCAGACCGCCGCCGAACGTATTGGCGCCGTTGAGCGTCAGGGTTGCCGCGCCATTCTTGATCAGGCCACCAGCGCCACCGATCACGCCGTTGAATGTGAGCGCCTGGTTGCCCAGCAGATTCAGGCTGGCCCCGGCACCGAGGTTGACGGCATTGGTCAACGCCAACCCGGTCGTGCCATCCAGCGTGGCATTGCCGCCGACGGACAGCGTGCCGCTGCCCAACGCGGCCGCATTGCCCAGCAACAAGCCGCCGGCGTTGAGCGCAACACCGCCGCTGAGGTTGTTGACGCCGGACAGGGTCTGCACGCCGGTACCGAGCTTGATCAGGCCACCGGTGCCTGCGGCGAACGTGCCGCTGTAGCTGGTATTGCCCAGCCCACCCAGGGTCAGCGTGTGGCTGCCGAGATTGACCGAACCGCCGAGACCGGCCAGCGAGCCGATGGTCTGGTTGGTCGCCGCTGAAAGATCGAGGCTGGTACCAACGCCCAGCGTGATCGCACCGGTGGGCGACAGGCTGCCACCCGCGCCCAGCGCCAATGCGCCGCCGGCCAGATTGAAGGCGCCGGTCAGCGAATTGGCGCCATTCAAGGTCAGCGTGCCCGCGCCGTTCTTGGTCACGTTGCCGGCACCAGAAATCGAGCCACTCAATGTCAGCGCATTGCTGCCCAGCAGGTTCAGCGAGCCCCCGCCATTGACCACCAGATTGTTGCCCAGGTTGAAGCCCGCCGTCGTATCCAGCGAAGCGCTGCCACCGACGGTCAGGTTGCCGATGCCCAGTGCACCGGCATTCCCCAGTACCAGGCCGCCGGCATTGAGGTTGACGCCGCCGGAGAACAGGTTTGCGCCGCCGAGCGTGACGATGCCGGTGTTGTTGACCGTCAGCCCGCCAGTACCGGACAGCACGCCACCCAGGCTGAACGCATTGGTCCCGCCGAGGGAAAGGTTGCCGCCAAGGTTGAAGGCGTTGGTCAGGTTCAGACCGGCCGTGGAGGCGGCAATGGCACCGCCGTTGGCGGTGAACAGCCCTGTACCGAAGGAACCCGCATTATTGAAATTGACCAGGCCATCGTTGAGCGTGGTCGTGCCCGCACCCGCCCACGCACCCTGCAGGTTCCAGGTACCGCTGTTGACGGTGAGCCTCTGGAAGTTGATGTACTGGTTCCAGCCCAGCGTGGTTACCGCTCCGCCGGTACCGCTGCCCGGGACGGTGGCGCTGTTCTGCAGCACCAGGCTGTTGTTGGACGCCGAGCCACCGTCGACGATGCCGGCCGCGGCCAGATTCACCGCAAGCGCGCCGACCTGCCCGGCCACGCCGATACCGGCGGTATTGACGCTGGAACCAGACACGGCGGTGAAGGTGTTGCCGGCGACCGAACTGCCCAGGTTCACACTGCCGTTGATGGTTCCCGCGTTGAGGAAGGTATTGCCGGCCCCCGCCGTGGCCGAACCCTGGAACCCTATGCGGCCGGTAATGGTGCCGGTGTTGTTGAGAGTGGTCTGCGCACCACCGTAGCTTACGATCGATGCCGCATCGGCCGTGGTCAACAGGCCTGCACCAAAGATCGACATGTCCACATTACCGGCATTGACGATGTTGCTGACACCGCCGGAAGCGTTCTGCACCACCAGCGCCTGTCCGCCGAAACCGAGGATGGAGCCGATGTTGACCAGGCCTTTGATCGCCCCGCCTGCCTGATTGTTGACGCTGATGGTGTTTCCACCGACGGTATTGTTGCCCAGCACCATGCCCGACGCTGCCAGGCTCAGGCCACCGTTGATGGTGGGATCGACCGTGCCCTGGTTGTTCACGGTGATGCCGTTACCACTCAAATTCACTGCACTTCCGCCAACGATCGGCGGCACGCTGAGCTCGGCGCCGGTCTGGATATTCAGCGTCACGCCGTTGATGCTGTTGGTCAGCGAATTGGTATTGGAGCCGGTGGCGCAGGTCACCGTCGTACCTGCGGTAGTGCAGGCCGCAAACGCCGATCCACTGGCCAGCGTGGCCGCCAGTGCCACCGCCAGCTGATGCGCCCGCAATCGCGGCACCCGCCCTGCGCTGACCGCGCTTCCGCCGGGATTCCGGGCGACCTCCGAAGCAACCTGCATTACCCCAAGGGCACGATTGAAAACCAGACGGTAAATGCGGTTCATCGGTAAATCTCCATGAAAAGACCGGATGGCACAGCTGGCAGGTTTTTTGGAGACAATGCGGCCCACCCCGGCTCCCGATGCGGAAACAAGGTTCGAAGGCATTAACTCCTGAAAATCTTCACATCTTCACGCCGTCGCACCCGGCGACAGGTACGACAGCGTGTCCCTCAAGGCGAAAACTCCCCGGTTTCGCCCGACGAATGGCGGCACTGTGCGACCGTCGGTGCCAGCGGCATGTGAATCACGCTCGTTATTTTCATGACGTACGTCAAATAAAACGGGCGGACAAAATGGTCTTGCCGAAAATGCATATATCTGCTGGAAGCGGAGATTCCTTTCCCCGCCATAAGTAAATCATTCAGCTGCTCGAGAGTTTCATCAGCACCAGGCCGGAAACGATCAGCACCGCTGCACCGATCCGCATCGGGCTGACCTGCTCGCCGAGGAACACGATGCCAACCACGAACGCACCGACCGCGCCGATGCCGGTCCAGATCGTATAGGCGGTGCCCAGCGGCAGGCTGCGCATGGCCACCGCCAGCAACCAGAAGCTGGCGATCATGCCGACGATCGTGACCACGGTGGGGGTGAGCTTGGTGAAGCCTTCGGACTGCTTCATGGACACGGCCCAGACGATTTCCAGCAGGCCGGCGAACAACAGATAGATCCAGGCCATGACGGCCCTCCTCTTGGTAGGGCCAGGCCGTCCTGGTCTTTGATTCCCGATGTGGGGGAGGCCGTTCCTCCTGGCCGGCATTCTAGCAACGGCGGGTGGCCCGGGCCGCCATGGGCGGGAACGGGTTACAGCGGATTCAGCGCGTGAAGCTGGCGTCGATGCACCTGCCTGCGCTAGACTACGCGTCTGCCATCGGCCAGCCGATGCGCAGTCCGGCTGTGGTCTCTGGCGCATCGCGCGCTGCTTCCCCTGGTCCGTGAACTGGCTGCCCTCCGGGCGGCCGACGTCTCTATGGTGGCCCCGTCGGCCCCTCGCGACGCTAGGTCGAAAACCCCGCCAGGGCCGGAAGGCAGCAACGGTATCGATCGACGCGGGCGCCGAGGTCAGCCGGCGGGGCCATCGCCTTTTCCGGCGACGCCCCGCCCCTGGCAGGTGCCACCCCTGGTTGGCGCCCTTCGCCGGACATGGCCCGGTCCTACCGTGCCTCGGGCGTGCCCTGGTGGAACAGCATGCGCCATCCATCCCCGTGCCGGCGCCACAGCGAGCTGCGCAGCACCCAGCCTTGCGGCTGGCCGTCGAGGTAATGGCGGCTGCGATAACGCACCTGGGCCAGACCGTCGGCCAGCAACCACACCGCGTACTGTTCCGATTCGATCAGCACCTGCGCGCGCTCCAACGGGATCTCCTGCAAGGCTGCATCACGGCCGTAGCATTGCCCGGAACTGCCGATCTCGCTGAAATCCTCGTCCAGCAATGCGTCAAGGCGCTCAGGATCGGCCCGCACCGCAGGCGCATGCAGCGCGCGCTCCAGCACCTCCAGTCCGGCGGCCAGCGCCGCGTCGGCGGGCAGGCCGGCACCGCTCACGGCGGATCCTGCGCCAGCACGTGCGGTGCAGTCGGGGTTGCCAGCGGCACGCACTGCCCCGGCTGCGCCACGCGGTGGCCGCGCGCGGCCAGCGCCACACCATCAGCCACGCTGGCGTAGTGGTAGAGCATCATCCGCGCCTGCAGTTCCGCGCTGTACTCGCGCTCCAGGTCGTCCACACCGGTATGCGACGGATTGCCGTGCAGGCCGCAGTCGTGGGCGATCAGTTCGTTGTCATTGGCGAAGCGGGCCAGCATCTCCGGAATCGGCCGGGTATCACCACTCCAAGTCAGCGCGCCCTGCAGGCGCAGGCCGTACGCCGTCTCCGGCCAGTGGTGGCGTACCGGGAATACTTCCAGGCGCACGCCCTCGTGCCAGAACGCCTCGCCCACCACGATCAACTGGAACGCATCCCAGAAGTTGGCACCGCCCTCGGCCAGCACGTTCGGGTAGTCACCGATGCGCTTGTGCAGCAGCGGCACCACGGTGGCAGGCACATACAGGCGCACCTTGCCGCGGCGCTGCGTACTGAAGAAGGAATCGACGAACAGCCGCTCGAAACCGGCCACGTGATCCAGGTGCACATGGGTGACGAACAGTGCCTGCGGCATGTGCCCGTAGTGCGCCTTGAACGCGGTCAGGCCTTCGCCGCCGCAGTCGATCGTCAGCCACGGCCGCCCGTCCCGCTCGATCACCGACATCGGCGACCCCAGCTCGACCGCCGACGCGTTGCCGACGCCGAGGAAACGCAACGACCAGCCCATCAGGTGCCCCGGTTCCAGGCCATGTCATAGGCGCGCCTCAGCCGCGCGTAGTCCTTCTGTACGTCTTCCACGCTGCGCTCGCCGCGCAGCTTGATCAGCGAGCGCAGCAGGCGCTTGAGGTTGCGTTCGCGCCAGGCGGTGGCCGGAATGCGGATCACTCCACGGTCGAAGTCGATCAGCCAGCCATGGCCGTTGCCATCGAACAGGATGTTGTGCGCGTTGAGGTCGGCATGGTCCAGGCCGGCACGGTGGAAGCGGGCGATCAGCCGCCCGGTCTCTTCCCAGGGCGCGCCCCGTCCGGCGACCAGCGCACGGTCGGCCAGCGAGCGCACGCCCTCGATCCGCTCCATCAGGATTGCCGCCCGGTAGCGCAGGCCTTCGCGCATGTAGTACGCGGCGATCGGCCGGGGCACCGGCAGCTTCTTCTCGCGCAGGGCGCGCATCAGGCGGAATTCGGCAAAGCTCCGGGTCCGGTCCGAGCCACGCCAGAGGTACTGGTCATGGCTGATCTTCGCTGCCAGGCCGCCGCGCAGGTAGTGGCGCAGCACGCTGGCGCCGAACGGCGCATCGATGAACCAGGCGCTGCCGCGGCCGCCCTCGCCGACCGGCCGGGCCTTGCTGCCCCAGTGCTGGGGGGAGAACAGGCCAACCTCGGCTTGCCGCAGCCGCTCGCGGTCGAACAGAATGGCCCCGATGCCGCGACCCTCGCGGCATGGCGTCAGCGCTTCATTGGCGTCGAATGCGACCATTTCATTGAGTCTAACAACACATGGCATCAGCGTCCTCCTCCTTGTGCCTCCTGCGCCTGTCCGCACTCGGCGATGTCACCCACGTGGTGCCCCTGGTGCGCACCCTGCAGGCTGCGCGTCCGGACACGCCGATCCACTGGATCATCGACAAGGTCGGCCACAAACTGCTCGATGGCCTGCCCGGCGTCACTTTCCACGCCTACGACAAGAAGAGCGGCATGGCAGGTGTCAAGGAGCTGCGCAAACAGCTGCCACCGGGGCGTTTTGAAGCGCTGCTGCAGATGCAGGTGGCGTTCCGCGCCAACCTGCTGTCGGCGTTCATTCCCGCCGAGCGACGCATCGGCTACGACCGCAGCCGTTCCAAGGACCTGCACGGGCTCTTCATCAACGAGCGCATTCCCGACCGCCCCGGCGTCCATGTGCTGGATGCCATCGGCAGCTTCTGCGAGCCGCTGGGCCTGCGCCAGACCGAGGTCAGCTGGGACCTGGCCGTGCCCCAGTCCGCATATGACTGGGCCGCTGCGCAATGGCAGGACGATGGGCGCCCGGTGCTGATGATCTCGCCCTGTTCCAGCCACGTGCGCCGCAACTGGTATGCAGACCGCTATGCAGCCGTGGCCAACCACGCCGCGCAGCGTGGTTGGCAGGTGGTGCTGTGCGGTGGCCGCAGCGAACTGGAGCGCAGCATGGCCGATGCCATCCAGGCACAACTGCTCACGCCGGCGCTGGACCTGGTCGGGAAGGACACCTTGAAGCAGCTGCCTGCCCTGCTTGCCCGCGCCAACCTGGTGATGACTCCGGACTCGGGCCCGATGCACATCGCCAACGCGATGGGCGCCAAGGTGCTGGGCCTGCATGCGGCCAGCAACCCGAACCGCAGCGGACCGTACTCGGACCGCCGCTACTGCGTGGACCGCTACGACGACGCCGCACGCAAGTACCTGGCCAAGCAGGCTGCCGATCTGAAATGGGGCACCAAGATCGAGTTCGACGATGTGATGGAACTGATCACTGTCGAAGACGGCATCGCGGCTTTCGAGCGTTACGTGGCCGATCATCTGGGGTGATGGGCCGGCCGGGCGTTGGCCTGCGCCCTGCGGTTTCATCCACGCGTGGCGTGGACCTCCCCCTTTTGGCCGCCGGGATTACGCGCGCTGCGCGTAATCCTGGTAGGACTTCTCTTCCACGTACGCCGAGCCCAGCGCCAGGTTGATCGCCTTCTTGATGCGCGCACGCTCGTCGTTGCGCAGGTAGACGCTGCGCGCCAGGTCGACGAAGCCCTGGTCGAACGCCTGCGCCTTTTCCTTCAGGCGGATGTCGTCCTCGATGTCCCACAGCTGCTCGTTGACCGCCTTCAGCTCGGCACGCAGCTTGGCGATGTCCTTCACCGCCGCCGGGTGCGCCATCCAGGTCTGCTCCAGCGCCGACAGCTCCCTGCGCACGTTGGCCAGCTTGCCCTCGTCGCTGATGCGCTCGGACTTGATCTGCAGGATCGAGATCTTGTCCAGCAGCTCGCCGAAGGACACGGGGACAAGGATTTCAGCGCTCATGGGGGAAGGCTCCAGCAGGTGATGCATACATGGTAACCCGCGCGGCGCAAACGCTGCGCCCCGGCGCCTGCATGGTCAGCCGAGCGCGATGACTGGGGGAGAACCCCCCGCAGCTGCGTTAGCGGTCTGGAGAGGCGGCCTGTCGCCCTCCTCGCCCGGCCAGTCCAACGGCCGAGCGCGCGCGACCCGCCGCCCTGCCCACGCTGCAACGTGTTGAAACCACGCCGCATCAGCGTGTTCATGCAGCGAAAAAGGGGCGGCAACCGCACTTCACTCCTTTCCGTGGAACTCCGCATGCATCGATATCCCGCCCTCCCCACCCGTCGCGCCACCGTCCTCGGCAGTGCCCTTGTTGCAGCGCTTCTCGGCATCGCTGCCTCGCCGCAGGCCCATGCCAGTGCCTTCCACGTGAATGGAGACACGCTCTACTACACCGGCAACGTGCTGGCGACCGATCCGCAGACGCTGGAGGCCTACATCCTCGCCGCGCAGGCCCGTGGTACGCCGCTGCGCCAGGTGGTGTTCCGCAACTCGCCGGGCGGGGCCGCCTCCGGTGGCGTGGGCATGGGCGCCATCATCCGCCAGCATGGGCTGGATACCGTGCTGGACGGCGGCTGCTACTCGGCCTGCGCCGACGCCTTCGTTGCCGGCGTGAAGCGCAAGGTCACGCAATTCGGCCTGCTGCCGGCGCACGGCAACTACACGGAGACGGTGCTGGGCATCCATGGCGAATCCGGCCCGAACGGCCCTACCCCGTACCCGGGGCAGGACAAGTACATCAAGTACTACCGGGACATGTTCGGCCCGACCGACTTCGCGGTCATCGAAGCGCGCATCGTCCAGGCGCACTATGAACTGACCCAGCAGTCGGGCTTCCTGCGCTACTTCGACCCGAACGTGGCGGCCGTGGCCACGCGCTTCTGCCCGACCCGCGACCAGAGCGCGGCAGGCAACTGCACCGCGTATCCCGGTGTGACCTTCTACAGTGATCGCGTCGTCACCGAAGCCGGTTACGTCCAGACCGGCGACGTGCTTTCCGTCGACAAGGACGTGAGCGGAGACCTCAATCCGAACCTGGCCGTGCGCGGGCGCTACACCAATGCGCTGGCCAACCTGCGCTACTTCCAGCAGTCGGCCCCGGACATCCGGCTGGACGACGCCTTCGGTGTGATCCGTATCGGCAAGGGCGGGGTCTGGTCGCTGGATACCGCTTCCGCCGCCCAGTATGTGGTCGCCGATGGCGGCACCCTGCGCCTGCAGCAGAATGGCTGGATCCACCACGCCGAAGCCATCGGCGCCCGCAATGGCGGGCGCATCGAACTGCAGCAGGGCGCACTGCGCAGCCTGACCGTGATCGAACGCGGCGGCGTGCTGACCGGGCACGGTTCATTGAATGCCACGATCGACATCAACGAGGGCGGAACGCTCGCGCCGTCCGGCATCGTCATGCGCCCCTACTCGCTGGAAGCACTCGCACCGGGTGGCGACGACGTGTTCACCAGTGAGCGCTTCCGGATCGGCAAGGGTCGCTACATCAACCTCAATGACGGTGCGAACCTGGCCTTCGAGGTCGACAGCCAGCGCACTGCACCGGCACTGACGCTGGAAGAAGCCCGCTACTTCCTGGTCGATGAGGACCGGCAGACGGGGGACTACAACCTGTTCGGCAACATCAACCGCGCCGTGCTGAGCATTGCCCCCGCCGCCAGGCTGACGCTGGACGTCAAGCAGGCGTTCTTCCCGGCCGGGCAGCAGAACCACCTGGTGGGAACCCAGGTGGATGCCAGCGCCCTGCAGCTGCCCATCGCCCCCTGCAGCGCGTCGAACGGTGAGTACGCTGGCCTGTGGTGCCGCACCGCTACGCCCGATACCCTGACCCGCGCAGCGCCGGTGTCGGACTTCATCGAAGGGCGCTTCCAGTACGTCGAGCGCAGTGGCGAGGCCGGCAGCGCGGTGGACCTCACCGCTCCCGGCGCCGTATTCCGCCCTCGCCACAATTCACTGCTCAGCTTCACCGTCAACCAGACCGGCAGTGGCCTGTGGCTGACCGCCAATCCCTCCTTCGACGACACACGCTTGTTCGGCAATGCCCCGTCCGGCGACGGCCTGGGCATCGCACTGCAACAGGCGGCTGCACAGCGCACTTCCTCGATGAGCGGACTGCTGGGCGCCCTGCAGTTCGCTGACCGCGATGACATCGCGCGCCAGGCGGGAGCACTGCGTGGCGACGGGCATGCCAGCCTGCGCCTGGCCGATTCCGCACTGGTCGGCAGCATCGGCAACGTCGTGCAGCAGCACCAGGCAGCATCACGCAGCGGTGGCGATGCGGACGGCCTGGCTGCACAGGCCGCACAGACGGCCTCGGCACAATCTGCGATGACCGGCAATCGCCTGTTCAACCAGCTGGCGATGCACCTGGTCGCACCGGCGGATGCGGGCAGTGATGCGGGCGACGCCGGACGCAACCGCAGCTTCTGGGCGCGGGGCTTCGGCAGCCACGGCCGTATCGAGGGTGATGCCGGCGTCGCCGGCCTGAGCCACACCATCGGCGGCATCGCACTTGGTGCCGATACCCGCCTGGCAGACGACCGTGTGACACTGGGCGTGAGCCTTGCCGCGGCCGACATGTCGACCAGGTCCAGCGAAGGTGCAGGATTCAGCGGCGATGTCCGCGCGCTGGATATCGGCGGCTACGTGGACGCGCTCTATTCGCGCGGCTACCTGTCCGCCGCTGTCCGCTACACCGATCTTCGCCACGATACCCGTCGCAGCATCGAGGGGATCGAGGGCCTGCAGGCACCGCTGCATGCGAAGTACAGCAACGACGCGATTTCCGCGCGCGTGGAGCATGCGTTCTCGTTCACCACCGGCAACGGCCTGGTGATACAGCCGCTGCTGCCGGTGATCGACTACATGCGCACCTCGGCCACGCACTTCAACGAAGGCCAGGACGCAGCCGCACTCATCGGCCGCAGTGGCAGCCTGGAAAGCATCCGCGTAGGCGCCGGCCTGCAGTTGTTCAAGACCTTCGACGGCAACAACGGCGAGCGCATCACCCCGCGGGCCCGCGTGGTCTGGCAGAAGGAGCTGGGCGATACCCAGGCCCGCTACAGCAACGGCTTCGCCGCCGCCCCGGACCTGCTGTTCAGTGCCAGCAGCCAGCCCGTCGGTGAGCAGGTCCTGGCCTGGAACCTGGGCGTGACCAGCCGTGCCAGCAAGCGCCTGTCGGTGATGGTTGATTACGTGGGCGAGCGGCGCGACGGCCAGACCCAGAACGGCATACAGCTGGGGCTGGGCTACACGTTCTGAGCACACGCCATTCGCACAGGGCATGGATCCCCGCCCTGTGCGAATGGCCTTGCCTTCCACGCCGTGCGTGGATGCACCCAGCGGGCAACGAGCGGCGCAACGTGTGGGGCGACGCGCGAAACGCGCGTCGCGACCCGCGCCAGATAAAAGAAAAGGGCTGCCTTTCGGCAGCCCTCTTCTATTCCCGCAGAGACAAGGAAGTCATCAATGCCGCATCCACGCCCGGAACCATCTGGAGAAGCAAGCCCCTCTGTTGAGGGGCTGCCCCGACAGGGGCGGGGAGAGGCAGACAAAGGGAGGGGCCCACGCGTTGCCACGCAACGTGTGGGGCGACGCGCGAAACGCGCGTCGTGTCCCGCGCCAGATAAAAGAAAAGGGCTGCCTTTCGGCAGCCCTTTTCTTTTATCTGGCGGAGAGGGGGACTGCCATAGATTCGTCCAAGGAAATCCAGTGGCATTTCAAAAAAAATATGTTTGCCATTTAATTTCAATGACTTACAAGTGACATCATCCAGCACCGTCCAGCAACGCCCATCACCACCCAACGCGAAATGGCATACCAGATGGCATACTGGATGGCATACCAGATGGCATACCAGGCACGCATGGCACTGCTAACCGACATCAAAGCTCGAAGCATCACTCCCGGAAGCGCAGCACTGCCACACGGCGGAGTTACCGGCCTGAGTCTGCTTCCTTCACGCACCCAGAAGGGCCAAGGCAAGTGGGTCTTGCGCTACGTAAGCCCTGTCACTGGCAAGCGGCGCAACGCCGGCCTAGGCAGCTACCCGCACGTGGGCGTCGCTCTTGCCGGCAAGCTGGCTCGCGAGATGCGCGAAGAGATTGCACTGGGGCATGACCCCCTGGCGATCAAGGAGACCCCTGTGGCCGCACCGGTGATGCCATCCTTCCAAGAGGCAGCAAAACAGGTACACGCCGAACTGAAGCCAGGCTGGAAGAATGCCAAGCACGCACAGCAGTGGATCAACACACTTACCGAATACGTTTTCCCCAAGATCGGCTCCCTACCGATGGATCAACTTCAGCCTCGTCATATGGCCGATGTCTTGCGCCCGATCTGGCTGGAAAAAGCAGAGACCGCTTCCAGGGTAAAGCAGCGTTTGCATGCCGTGATGGCCTGGGGCTGGGCACACGGGTTCAACCAAGCCAACCCCGTGGATGTAGTCACACATCTGTTGCCGGTACAACCCAGCAAGACGGTCAGACAAGAGCATCAACCGGCCATGCCTTGGGCCGACATCCCAGCGTTTGTAAAAACCAGACTGGCGGATACAAACGAGCTAGATGTCACCAAACGTGCGCTGCTGTTTTTGATCTTGACCGCTGCGCGCTCTGGCGAAGTCAGGGGAATGACTTGGGATGAGGTCAATTTGCGCAACAAAGTCTGGATCATTCCTGCCGATCGCATGAAAGCCAGCCAGACCCATCGTGTCCCACTCTCTGAGCAAGCCATCACTTTGCTGCAGGTACAGGCAGGGAAGCACGATCATCTGGTCTTCCCATCGATCCAGTCCCGAACAGTCCTCTCGGACATGACCCTAACTGCGCTATTGCGCCGCCTGAAGGCCCACAGCGATAGCGACAAGCGGATAGCCACCGCGCACGGCTTCCGGTCAAGCTTTCGCGACTGGTGCAGCGAGGAAGGCTATGCTCGGGATCTTGCTGAACGCGCGCTGGCCCACACTGTCCAAAACAAGGTCGAAGCTGCCTATCACCGCACCGATCTGCTGGAGCAACGACGCCCCATGATGCAGGCATGGGCTGATTTCATCCTCCCCAGACCTGCTCCGGACTGCTCTAGTCAGCCCATAGACCGACACGAATAGTGTTCAAGACATCCGGCCTCGACTCAATCTCTGGATCTCCCACGACAAGTTGAACAGGGCTCTACCCCCATCTCACTAGGATGGGGGTGGACAGACGGGCAGATGGGAAGTAGTAATATTACTAACACAACTCCCATCGCGCCACAGGGGTTCTACCCCGAAATCACGGACTGTTTGGAAAGGGCTGAAAACTTCTGATCCTGTTTGACCCGGCGCCGTCGCATCCTGGGGTTGTGGCGGCGCTCGATGTATTCGGACACATCGGACCTGGCGGCATCGAGTGTTGGATACGTTGTGCGATATATCCGCTCGCGTTTGAGCAGGCCAAAGAAGCCTCCGCAGGCGGCGTTGTCACCACAATGCCCCACAGCACTCATCGAGCAAAGCAGGCCATTGGCGGCCAGGTAGCCCTGGTAATCGCCGCTACGAAATTGACTGCCGCGGTCGGAGTGCAGGATCAGCGGATGCCGCTCCTGCCGTTGCCAAACCGCCATCTGCACCGCTCTGATAACCATCTGCCGGTCCTGCCGATGATGCATGGGCCAGCCCACAATGCGCTGATCAAACAGGTCCAGCACGACGCATAGATACAGCTTGGCCTGCTGGGTCTTGATCTCGGTGATGTCGGTCACCCACTTGGTTTCCGGCTCCAAGGCGCTGAAATCACGCTCCAACAGGTTACGCACGCCCGGCGGCGTCAGTGCCGGTTGAGCGCGCTGGCCATGGACCGGCCAGCCTTTCGTAGACATCCGGTTGCCATAATTGATGGCAATGACCGAGGTGTTTATGGGCAACAGCAAGCAGTACACGGATGAGTTCCGGGCAGAGGCGGTGAAGCAGGTGATCGAGCGTGGCTTCACGGTG